>DASZEK010000085.1:0-66859 GCA_035941045.1 Pyrinomonadaceae bacterium
GCGGGCGAAGGCGACCAGCTCGGCCTCGGACATGGCGCGGGCGTTGCCGTCGATGAGGATGACCTCGTGGCCTGGGGGGGTGAGGGCCTGGAGGAGGAACATCCAGAGGTGCGGCATGAAGTTGCGCGTCACGCCGTTGTCGGGGTTGAACAGTAGGATTCTCATCAAGTCACTCTCCTCCGGAGGATTGAAACGTCGGCACACTGTTGAGCCGTCGCCGAAGCGTGAACGAGCATCAGACGGCAAGAGGAGGAGTTGGGGGGACTCGGTCCAGATGTCAGGTGGTGAGCTGTTCGGGGCGAGTATAGCACCTTATGTGTGCTGTCGCACATTGGCGGCCGACACCTTTGAGGGCGGAACTCACTATGAGGCTTGGGGAGCCGGGCGGGGGGCTGATTGATAGCGCGGAACGATCCGGTCAATTGCACTGGCAGATACGGCGGCAGGCTTTACGCGTCACGTGAGAGCTTGGCCCGTGCGCTTTCTTCTAGAGCGGCCATGAGGCTGACCTTCTTCAGCTCGCCCCTTTTCATCCCGAAGAAGGTCGCCATCTGTATGACCTGGGCGGCGCCGACGAAATCCTTCGGGTCTGAGCAGAACTTCTCTAATGACGGCTCGAACTCACGGCAGCCCATCGCCTTGGGCGTGTTTAGGCCGAGTCGGCAACTGCCGTCTTGACGATGCTGCTTACAGAAATCGCAAACTTTCAACTTTCGCTCCCTTAAGAGACTGGAATGACTGACCCGGTCAGTGCCCGACGGGTATTCGCTGGTAGCGCGTCTTCCCTTCGCCGTCCTCCCACGAAATATCCAGCACGTAGGGTTTGTCCTCACCCGCCATCACTTTCAGACGTTCCAACTGGTCTTGGTCGGCGACGGCCGGTCTTCCGTCGATCCAGGTCCGGTGGGACAAAACTGCCTTCTCGTGTGGCCTGACCGACTTGAGGGGTTCGAATTTTATATGGGCTCGGGAGGGGCCGCCGCCCGGCGTCCCCTGATCTTTGAGGAAGACGGCGAGAATCTCGACGCTCTTGAGCACCTCGTGGGTCGTGTTCGTCAGTTCTAAAAGGACCCTGTCATCGCCGTCAAGGAATCTGGCAGTGAAGGGCTTCTCCGTCCTGTGGCTCATGTACCTGACCTTAGCCGATTCTCTCACTCGTCAAACCGGCCATACCCGCGTTTACTGTAAAAACAGTTGTAGGCATGGTACGTTATGCGAAGTTAGCCGTCCGTGTGTTAGCACACATAGCAGAGTGCTCGCGGCGGGCGGCTAGCGTGACAGCGAGACCACCTATGCCCGCCACCGCAGACACGTCCGACCCGACGAAGAACCGCCTTCTCGCCGCGCTCCCGCGGGAGGAGTATGAACTCATAGTCCCAAACTTGGGGCCCACCTCCTTTAAGCTCGGGGAGGTGGTCTACGAGTCGGGCGGTAAGATGGAGCACATCTATTTCCCCACCACCTCCATCGTCTCCCTGCTGTACGTGATGGAGAACGGCGCTTCGGCCGAGATGGGGATGGCGGGCAACGAGGGGCTGGTCGGCGTCGCCCTCTTCATGGGCGGCAATTCCATGCCGAACCGCGCGGTCGTCCAGAACGCCGGGGGCGCCGTCAGGATGAAGGCGCAGGTGATGCGGAATGAGTTCGCGCGGGGCGGCGCTTTCCAGAGCCTACTCCTGCGCTACACGCAGGCGCTCATCACGCAGATGTCGCAGACGGCCGTCTGCAACCGCCTCCACGCGATAGAGCAGCAACTCTGCCGCTGGCTGCTGCTGATTCACGACCGCATGGACTCCGACGAGCTGGTCATGACGCAGGAGTTGATCGCCAACATGATGGGCGTGCGCCGCGAGGGCGTCACCGCGGCCGCCGGCCGGCTACAGGAACAGGGCCTCATCAGCTACGTGCGAGGCCGCATCCAGATACTCGACCGGCGCGGCCTGGAAGCGGCGGTCTGCGAGTGCTACAAGGTGGTCAAAGACGAGTACGACCGCCTGCTCGGCTAAGCTAAGAATTCCCCCTTCCCCTCCCCATAAGTGTCCCATCGCACAGACCCGCCTTCCCCTAGTGTTACACGTCAGGAGTTTAATCCCCGGCCGCGGTACATACCTGAATCCGGGCCTCGGGCCGGGGCATTTCGGAGGAGAATCACTCGACAACGGCCGTATCAACGAGCCGGCAAGCCCGACCCGCGTCATCATTCGGTGCGGTCGCCGCGGAGATACCGGCAGGGGCAGACACTCGAATGATGCACCCCTGTCCGATTTTCTAAACGACTCAAGGCCGCCGGCATTCGCTGTGGGCAGGATAAAACCCCCAATCTGCGGTCACTCTTCAGTTAAAGCCGGAATCACCCTTCGGCATCGCCTCCCGGCATGGCAGTTGCCACTTACGCGGCTCGTATCATCCTGTCGAACTCTCTCCGACGGTGTGCCGGCAACCGCTTTGTGCGGAGGCCGTGACTCGAATTTCTATACTCGAAGGGGAAGGGTCAAGATATGAAAAAGTTTCTTCTGGCGTGCGCGCTCTGCATGTCCTTCGGCTTGGCATCGGACGCGCTCGGGCAGGGTGGCGACTACCGCGGCGAGCGCCGCGGCATCAGGCGCGGCGTCCGCTCCGGCCAACTCACCCGCGACGAGGCGCGCCAGTTGCGCCAACGTCGGCGTGAGATTCGACAGGAGCGGCGCGACTACCGCTCCGACGGCTCCTACACGCGCGACGAGCGACGCGACGTGCGCCGAGACCGACGCGAGCTGAGGCGTAGCGTCCGCCGCGAGCGCCGGGACGATGACCGCCGCAACCACAGGCGCGGCAACGGCTACTACCGCCGGGGGGCCGGCTCGGAGCGCCACCCCGTCTTCGGCCGCCGCAACCGCAACTAACCCGCCGGGGACGGGCGAGGAGTGAGGACCATGAATTATTCGACGAAGAGGTTCAGGGTGGTGTCGGTCGTGCTGGCCGTCTTCCTCCTGCTGGGGATGTTGGTGGACACGGCGTCGGCGCAGAGGCGTCGCCGCAACCCGCAGGCGGGTAAGGCGAAGGCCGCCAAGCGCATCGGCATCGGCACGGCGTTGGGCGCGGGGGCCGGCGCTTTGATCAACGGCAAGAAGGGGGCGCTCATCGGCGCGGGCGCGGGGGCCGCGGGAGGCACCGCTTACCACTACCACAAGAAGCGTCAGTATCGGCGCCGCCATAGGCGCTACTAAGCCCGCCCTTGAGGTAACTATCCAGGTCCAGACGGGGATGTCGCGATTTAAGCGGCATCCCCTTTTTTATTGGGCTTTTTCGCATTTCGGCGGTTTACCCGCGCCCTACTGCGGGACGACGAGCGTGTGCGGGGCGCGGTGCTCTATCTGCGTGACGAGCCACGCCTGCTGCCGCTTGTTCTGCTCGTCGAGGTAGATGCAGACGGCCAGCAGCTCGTCGTCGCGCAGCTCCTTCGACGCCTGCATGACTATCGTGAGCGCGATGTGGACCTCCGCCGACATGACGTAGAGCGCGTGCAGGTCGCGCAGCAGGCCGAACGAGCCCGAGGGCGCGGAGGGGAGTACGGCCGAGCGGAGGTCGGAAGGCTCGTCGGCGTCCTTCGCGCCGTAAACGTCCTCGAAGGGCCGCAGCAACTCGGCGGCGACGTACGAGAACTCGGACAGCTTCGTCATCCCCTGCCGCATCTCCGCGTCCTCGGCGTGGCGCGAAGCCACCGTCTCGCACGCCTCGACGAACTGCTCGTTGGCCTCGACGAGCCGGCCGACGTAGTCGGAGACGTGGCGGCGCTCGGCGTGCGCGGCGGCCATCGCCTTGTCGGCCAGCTCGCTCGCGCGGTCGAAGAGCTTGCCGGCCGCGTCCGCCAGCTTGCCCGTCAGGCCCTCGGCGCCGGTCTTTCGGACCTGCACGGCGGCGAACTTGAAGTGGGGCTGCTTGCTCACGGGGTCCCAACTCGTCAGAGTCAGCTCGTTGGCGGCGCGCTTGTGCCCGCCCTCTTCGTCTGTCTCGCCGCGCTCGTCCCAGTAGCCGTAGTGGAAGGGGACGAAGACGTGGCCCGGCTCGATGCCGCCGAGGCGCGCGGGCGCGCGCAAGGTGCCCCGCCTTGAGGCGACCTCGACCACTTCCCCTTCGGCGATGCCTAACTCCTCGGCGTCGGCTTCGTTCATCTCGACGAAGACTTCGGGCGCGGCCTCCTGCAACTCCTGCGAGCGGCCGGTCTTCGTGCGCGTGTGCCAGTGGTGGACGAGGCGGCCGGTGGTGAGCCAGAAGGGGTAATCGTCGTCGGGCTCTTCCTCGGGCGGCGAGTAGTGCGCGGCCTTCAGTATGGCGCGGCCTCCAGGGTCGTGCGCCTCGTACTCGACGGGCGTGCGCGCCGCCCCCGTCTCGATGTCGTGGCCGTAGGTCTCACACTCCCCGGCCGAGGTCTTGAAGCGGAAGTCCGTGTACAGCCGCTCGGCGCCGTCCGGGTGCTCTTCGTTGCAGGGCCACTGGACGCCCGACCCGCCGCTCAGCTTCTCGTAAGAGAGCCCGCTGTAGTCGCACACCCAACCGCGCGAGCATTCCTTCCAATGCTCGAAGGCGCCTTCCGGGTCCGACCATTTGATGAGCGGTTGCCCGTCCTTATCTTTGAACTCCATCCGGCGCGCGTAGTCGAGGAAGATGTCGAAGTCGGGGCGGGCCTCGCCGGGCGGCTCGACGGCCTTGTGTGAGATGTGGACCGTGCGGTCGGCGTTCGTGAACGTCCCCGTCTTCTCGCCCCAGATGGCCGCGGGGAGCACCACGTCGGCGAGCCGCGCCGTCTCGGTCAGGAAGGCGTCCTGCACGACGACGAACAGGCTCTCCCGCGAGAGTATCTTGCGGATGCGGTGCAGCTCGGGGAGCGAGACGGCCGGGTTGGTGCAGATGACCCAGAGCATCTTGAGCGAGCCCAGCTCGGCGTGGCGGAAAATCTCCATCGCGTGGTGGGGCAGGTGCCAGTGCGGGATGGTCTTGGGGTCCACGTTCCAACGCGCGGCGAGGTCGTAGAGGTGGGCGGGGTTGTGCCAGTTGCGGAAGGCCGGGAACTCGCCGTCGCAGCCCGTCTCGCGCGTGTTCTCGGAAGTCGGCTGGCCGTTCATCTGGAAGACGGTGCAGCCCGGCTTGCCGATCATGCCGCGGACGAGGTTCAAGTTGTTGACCTGCACGGCGGCGGCCGTCGCCTGGTGCGACTGGTAGAAGCCCTGGAGGACGGTCGAGACGAGCTTCTCGGACGTGCCTATCACCTCGGCCGCCTCGCGCAGCTTGCCGGCCGGGACGCCCGTCACCGTCTCGACGCGCTCCGGCGTGTACCTGTCCACCGTGCGACGCAGCTTGTCGAAGCCGACCGTGTGCCGCTCGACGAACTCGTCGTCAGTGTGGCCCGCCTCGATGACGAGCCGCAGCAGGCCGTTCATCACCGCGACGTTCGTGCCGAGGCGCGGGGCGAGGTGAACGTCGGCCTCGCGAGCCGTCTCGGTCTCGCGCGGGTCGATGACGACGAGTTTGGGGGGCGTGTCGCTGCGCCTGCGGTCGAGGACGCGCATCCAGAGCACCGTCTGCGTGAACGCCATGTTGTGGCCGCAGAGCAGGAGGCAGTCGCACTCGTCGAAGTCGGTGAACGAGCCCGGCGGGCCGTCGGAGCCGAACGACTCCCTGTAGGCTTGCGAGGCCGTCGCCGTGCAGAGCCGCGTGTTGCCGTCCATGCTGTTGGTGCCGAGGCCGGCGTGGGCGATCATCGAGAGCGTGTAATACTCTTCGAGGAAGAGCTGCCCCGTGTTGTAGAAGCCGACGGCGCCGCTGGTGTAGCGGTCGCGCACCTGCTTCGTCCGCTCGACGACGAGGCCCATCGCCTCTTCCCAGTCCGTCTCGACGAGTTCGCCCCCCCGCCGGACGAGCGGGCGCGTCAGTCGGTCGGGGCTGTGGTTCGCCTCCCAGCCGTGCAGGCCCTTCGGCCCCAGCCGCCCGTGGTTCACCCGGTCCACCTCGCGCCCCCGCACGCCGACGATGCGCCCGCCGCGCACGCCGATGTCGAGGCCGCACCCGTTGGAGCAGAGCACGCAGGCCGACTGCACCCAACGCTCCGGCTCTTCGAGCGCGCGGGCGTCGGCGCGGACCGGCCACATGTGGTGGAGGTGCGGCGTGCGCTCCCCCCAAACGTCGGAGACGCTGTCGCGCGTTTCCTTCATCACTTCGCTCCGTTCCCGCGCTGCTCATCCTCCCCCGCCGTCGGCCCCAACGGCTTCGCCTCAAGGTCTTCGTTCGCCGGCCCCTGAATCACCCTGCCGTCGTGGTCGAAGCGCGAGCCGTGGCAGGGGCAGTCCCAACTCTTCTCCGCGCTGTTCCAGTGGACGATGCAGCCCATGTGCGTGCAGACGGCCGAGCAGGCGGAGACGGCCCCGCGCTCGTCTTTGTAAACCGCCACCCGCTCGCCCTGCCACCGGACGACCTCGCCGTGCCCCGGCGGGATGTCGTCGAGGCTCTTCAGCTCGGGCGTTGAGACGCGGTCGGCCATGAACTCCTTCGCCACGTTCATGTTCTCGCGGAGGAAGTCCCGCGCGGAGGTGACGGGCTTGAAGCGCGAGGGGTCGAAGACCTCCGCCCAGGGGTTCTCGCGCCCCTGAATCATGTCCGTGAGCAGCAGCGCGGCGACGTGGCTGTTGGTCATGCCCCAGCCCTTGAAGCCCGTCGCCACGTAGAGGCGCTCGGAGCCCGAGCTGAGTTTGCCGATGTAGGGGACGCCGTCCACCGTGTTGTTGTCCTGCGTGGACCAGCGGAACTCTATGGACCGAACGTCGAAGTTGGCGCGCGCCCACTCTTCGAGGCGCTGGTAGCGTTCGCGCGTGTCGCCGTCCTGCCCCGTCTTGTGGTGCTCGCCGCCGAGCATGACAATCTCGCCGTCTTCATACGGGTTGTTACGAATCGAGCGGTGCGGCGAGCCCGTGCTGAGGTACATCCCTTGCGGCACGGGGCCGTTGAGGCGGCAGCCGAGGACGTAGGAGCGCGTCGGGTACATGGCCGCGAAGTAGATGTTCGGGTCTTTGAAGGGGAAGTGCGTTGAGACGACGACCGACTTCGCGCGCACGGTGCCGTTGGCCGCCTTGACGGTGCAAGTCTCGGCCTCTTCGATGTCGAGAGCGCGCGTGCCTTCGAAGATGTGGCTGCCGCCGCCGGGTATCGTTTCGGCGAGGGCGAGGAGGTACTTGCGCGGGTGGAACTGCGCCTGATTGTCGAACCTGACGGCCGCCTTCACGCCGAAGGGGAGGTCAGTATCCTCGGTGTAGGAGGCCGGCAGCCCCAACCTCTTCGCCGCGTCCGCCTCCCTCTCAACCTGTTCGCGCTCCCGCTCGTCGAGGGTGTAGGTGTAGGCGGACGTGCGCCGGAAGTCGCAGTCCACGCCCAACTGCGCGACGAGCGAGGCTATCTTCTCCTTGGCCGCCTCCTGCGCCTCGCCGTAGAGGCGCGCACGCTCCTCGCCAAAGTCTGAGATGAGCTGGTCGTAGACGAGGCCGTGCTGCGAGGTGATCTTGGCGGTCGTGTTGCCGGTGACGCTCTCGACGACGCGCCCCGCCTCAAGGACGGCGACGGTCGCGCCGGCCTGCTTCAGCATGTAGGCGGTCGCCAGCCCCGCGATGCCGCCCCCGAGCACGGCCACGTCCACCGAAACGTCGCCTTCCAGCGCCGGGTAGTTCGTCCCCGGCGTGGTGGCGAGCCACAGGGAGACGGGCCTTCCGGGGAGTTCGTCGCCTTTGTCTACGTCTCCGATTTCTATGACACCCATGACGAGTTCACTCCTTTCGGTACGTGTAAAGTCATTTCAGAACAGCTCGCCCAGCTTGTCGCGGAAGATGGTCAGGGCAACACGGCCGCCGGAGGGCTGGCCCTTCGCCAGCGCCTCGGCGAAGTGGAGGGCCTGCTCGGCGCTGAGGCTCGCGGGCATCGGCGGCTCGAAGGGGTCTACGACCACCTCGACGAGCGCGGGCCGGTCGGATGAGAGAGCGCGCTCCAGCGCCGGGCGCAGCTCTTCGGGCCTCTCGACCGTGAGCCCCAGGCCGCCGCACGCCTCGGCGAACTTCGCAAAGTCCGGGTTGTGCAGCTCGCAGCCGTACTCGGGGTTGCCGAGGAAGACTATCTGCTCCCACTTTATCTGCCCGAGCGTGTTGTTCTTGACGACGACGACCGTCACGGGGAGCTTGTACTTGACGGCCGTCAGGAACTCGCCCATGAGCATCGTGAAGCCGCCGTCGCCGACGAAGCAGATTGACTGCCGGTCGGGGTAGGCGAGCTTGGCGGCGATGCTGTAGGGCAGCGCGCAGGCCATCGTCGAGAGCGTGCCCGAGCAACTGAACTTCTGGCTCCCGCGAAGCGTGAAATGCCTCGCCGCCCACACGGTGATGGTGCCCGAGTCGGTCGAGAGTATCGCGTCGTCCGCGGCCAGCTCCGACAGCTCCCACGCCACCCGCTGCGGCTTGATGGGCACGTCGTCGCGCGTCGCCCGCGCCCGCATCAGCTCCCGCCACTCGCGCATCCCCGCCTGCGCCCGTTCGAGAAAACTCCTGTCCTCCTTGCGCTCGACCAGCCGCGAGAGCGCGGCGACCGAGGGCCGTGCGTCGCCGACGAGGCCGACCTCGACCGGGTATCGCAGGCCGATGCGGTCGGCCTTGTCGTCTATCTGCACGCCCTTGGCCTGCCCCGGCTTCGGGAGGTATTCGATGTAGGGGAAAGACGAGCCGACGATGAGCAGCGCGTCGCATTGCTCCATCGCCTCCTGCGACGGCGCCGTGCCGAGGAGCCCGATGCCGCCCGTCGTCAGCGGGTGGTCGTCCGGGACGACCGCCTTGCCTAAAAGCGCCTTCACAATCGGGGCGCCGAGCTTATCCGCCAGCTCTATCAACTCATCGCCCGCGCCGAGCGCGCCCTGACCGGCGAGTATCACGGGCCGCTCCGCCTCGTTGAGCAGGAAGGCGGCGATGCGCAAGTCGTCCTCGCGCGGGAGCACGAGCGGCGGGGACCAGCGGCTCGACGTGTGGCCGGGTCGCTTGTGCATCGAGTAGTCGCCCGAAGGCTCCTTCTCCTGATAATCGACGGGGAAGGTGATGTGGGCGACGCCGCGGTGGTTCAAGGCGTGGCGGCACGCCTCGTCCACGAGCATCGCGACCTGATTGGGGTTGATGACCTCCTGGTTGTAGACGGAAACGTCTGCGAACAGGAGCGTCATGTTTATCTCCTGCTGGTAATTGCTCCCCTTCAGGTCGGAGTAGGTCTGGCCGGTGATGGCGAGCACGGGGGCCTGGTCGAGCTTGGCGTCGTAGAGGCCGTTCAGGAGGTGGATGCCGCCGGGGCCCGAGGTGGCGAGGCAGCAGCCGAGGCGGCCCGTGTACTTGGCGTAGGCGCAGGCCATGAGGGCCGCGGCTTCCTCGTGGCGCACCTGTATGAAGCGCACCCGGTCCTGACGCTTGCGCAGCGCCTCCATGAGCCCGTTGATGCCGTCGCCGGGGATGCCGAAGACCGTATCCACGCCCCAGCTTATGATGCCCTCGACGAGCACGTCGGCCGCCGTCTGTGCCATCACTCAGTTCCCTCTGTTCGGTAGATTACGGGGGCAGCTCGTACCCAAAACTTAGGAGCTATTTGTAGCACGGAGCGCGCCGACGCCGAAGCGCATGGCCGCCATGACGACCCCGCCCGCGGCTGCGATGGCGAAGAGTATCGCTGCGACTGTCATAAAACGGGCCTCCTTATGGCGTCGTTGTGCTTTGCGTTTTCTAAAATACGCTCTCGACCGAATAAGTCAAGAACTTTTTTGACTTATTGTGATTTATAGAAAACGGTGCTAAATTCTGACCTAAAGGAGCCGGGATGGAGCCGACGAAGCTGGACCAGCGATTCCTTGAGAGCACGCGCGGGCGGATTGTCACCCTGCTGCGCGGCTCGTCCCGCACGGTCGAGGAGTTGGCCGGGCAGCTCGGACTGACGGACAACGCCGTCCGCGCACACCTGACGACACTCGAACGCGACGGCCTGATACGGCAGAGCGGGATGCGCCGCGGGCCTCGCAAGCCTCACTTCACTTATTCGCTCACGCCCGAGGCGGAGAGAATCTTCCCCAAGGCTTACGACGCGCTGCTCAATCAACTCATAGCCGCCCTCAAGGGCCGTCTCTCCGACGAAGACCTTGAAGGGGTGCTGCGTGAGGTCGGGCAGACATTGGCGGCGGGCGCGCCTCCGGCGAAGGGAGACGACTTAGGGTCGCGCGTACAAAGCGCGTTAACGATGCTGGAGAGCATCGGGGGGGCGGCCGACGTGGCGCAGGAGGGCGACCGACTCGTCATCCGCGGCGGCGGGTGTCCTCTGGCCGCGGCCGTCTCGGTCCACCCGGAGGTCTGCCGGCTGGCGGAAAGCCTCATCTCCGAAATCGTCAGGACGCCGGTCACGGAGCATTGCAACCGCCAGGGCACGCCCAGCTGCCGCTTCGAGATAGGGCCGCAGCCCTGACCGAACCCGCCGGTCCCTTCTACTCGGAGGTGTCCCCTGCCGGTTAATCGGCTACGGGGTCGGCGCCGTACGGGTGGTCGAGGATGTAGAGCCAACTGCCGTCCGGCTGTCGCCTGACCACCTCGGCGGTGTGGTTCTTTATCTCAAGTCGTTCTCCGTCGGGGCCGGTCCCGACGAGGTGGACCTTGGCGCGCAGCAGCGCCACGTCGCCGTGCACGAGCGCGTACTGGTTCTCCGACCGCATGTGCCCCTTGAGGGCGAGCAGTTCTTCGAGCGCGGCGCGGATGGCCTCTGCCCCTTCGACCACCTGCCCCGGCCTCGGGACCAGAACGGCGCCCGGCTCGTACAGGGCGACGAGTCGCTCGACCTCGCCGGAGTTAAAAGCCTCCGCGAACGCCGCGTTCATCTCTTCGGGTTTGTACACTTTCATGGCGGTTGATGCCCGTCAGGTTCCTGCCTTACTCATGACCCTTGCGGTAATCGGTCGTCAGCATCCCCGCGAAGCCCCAGTTCTCGGGCTCCACCTCGTCGATGACGACGTGGATGTGCTCCGGCCTCTTGCCGAGGACGCTGACGAGCGTCCGCGTTATCTCCTCGACCACCCGCCGCTTCTGCTCGGCGGTCACGCCGTCCTTCGTAATCCTGACGCTGACGTAAGGCACAGCAACCCTCCTCTCACCTTCAGGCGGCGGCCTCACCCGGACGCCCGCCGAGAATCTCGCGCATCGCCGCCGACAAGTCGAGCAGGGCACGCTCGCCGTCGCCGACGAAGCTGGAGCCGTGCATCAGCGCGAGCGTCTTCGGCCTGAGCGCGGCCAGCCGGCGCAGCGTCTCCCCGGTCTGCGGCGTGTAGGGGTAGGCCCCGGCGAGCGGCCCGGACATGTCGGCAATCAACCCCTCGGCGAATGGGCCGACCACGTCCGACTCGGTCAGCGGCGCCACGTCCCCGGTGTGCGTGAAGAGGTCGGAGCAGAGGAGCGTCCGCTCAGTCTCCTCGAACATGAGGGCCGCCTCCCAGCAGTGCGGCACGTGCGGCGTCTGGAGGAAGCGGAAGCGGCGCCTGCCCGTCTCCAGCACCTCGCCGTCGGCGAGGGCGCGCGCCGGCCGCAGCGAGAAGTCGTTGACGCTCACGAGCGCGCCGACCACGCTGCACACCGGCTGGGCGCTCGGCGCGATTTCCAGCCAGTCGTTGAGCGCGCCGCACTCGTCCGACTCGAAGTGGCTGAAGCCGACCCAGCGCAGCCGCGACGGGTCGATGACGCGCGACACCTCTTCGAGCACGCGCGGGAACAGGCCGCGCATCCCCGTGTGGTAGAGCAGCGGCTCGTCGTCTGCGACGAGGAACTGGTTGAACTGCAAGTTGATTTCCGGCACGTAGGTCGAGATGCGGTACGTGTCGGGCGCGATTTCGTTGACTGCCATGACTCACTCCCTTCCTGAACCCCGAGGCGTGCCCCGGAGCGAGAATCCAAACCAACAAAGGCCCCGAATCTTTACGCGCAAAAGCCCGGCGAAAGGAATCAGGCGCGCGCCGTCCGCCTGTACCCGAGGCGGCGCCGGGGCGTATGCTCTCCCCGAACGAAGACTAACCTGTACCGCGGGAGGTGAACGAGATGGCCGTTAACTGGAACAAAGACGCCGACGCGGCGCTGGCCGAAGCCAAAGAGGCTAAGAGGCCGGTGCTCATAGACTTCAGCGCCGCCCCGGCTTGAGGCGCGTGCGTTCGGCTGGAAGCCGAATCCTACGCGGACGGTGAGGTGTCGGGCTTCATCAACGATAACTTCGTGCCGCTGGCGGCTCACATCAAGGAGCACGCCTCCTACTTCCACCGCTTCGACGCGCTGTGGACGCCGACGGTGCTCATCCTCGATTCGGGCGGGAAGGAGCGGTTGCGCATCGAAGGCTATCTGCCGAAGGAGGAGTTCCGCGCGCATTTGGAGCTGGGGCTGGCGCGCGTCGCCTTCACGGGCAAGAAGTGGGACGAGGCCGAGCGCAGGTACGCCGAGGTCCTGGAGCGTCACCCCGACTCGAAGGTCGCGCCGGAGGCGCTTTACTGGAAGGGCGTCAGCCACTACAAGGCGACGAACGACCACACGGTGCTGGGCGAGCTGCCGGGTCAGTTCAAAGAAAGATACCCGGACAGCCTTTGGGCGCAGAAGACCGCGGCGTGGGAGGGGTAAGCGGGCCTCAGTCGCACGCCATGACGGAACTTCTCGCCGCCGACCACGCCGAAGTAGACGCACTCTTCCGCGACTTGTGGGAGGAGTTCGACCGCGGGCGCGCTCGCGCGGTGTTCGAGAAACTCGACTACCTGTGGGCGCGCCTCGCCGTCCACATCAGGGCCGAGCACCTGCACCTCTTTCCGAAGCTGCTCTCGGCCGTCAGCGCGGGGGACGGGGGCCGCGAAGGCGGGCAGCCGGAAGAGGAGGAGGTGCGCGGCGCGGTGGAACGCCTGCGCGAAGATCACGACTTCTTCATGCACGAACTGGCGTGGGCCGTGAACGCCGCCCGCGACCTGTCGGCGCGGGACGAAGGGAACGCCTCCGGACCGCTCCGGCGAATCAGGCAGAGGGTGGAGGCCGTGGCCGGGCGGCTTGGCGAACACAATCTCGTCGAGGAGCGTCAGGTCTACCTCTGGCCCGAGTCGTTGCTCGGCGAGGACGCCCGCGCCGGCCTCGGCCGCGAGATGAAGCGGGAGATTGAGAACCTTCCGCCGCGCTTCTCCCGAGAGCCGGCGCGCTAACGGCCTCGGCGACACGTGGCCCGGCCTTACGGGCGCACGGCCGTGAACGTGACCGCGGCGATGTGGGCGCGGTCGCGGCGGAAAGTCCTCCTCATCTCGAAGACCCGGCGGCGCGCGTCGGCTCCGTCCGCGAGGTCGTCTCCCGCGCCCTCACCCGGCTCCGGCACGACGGCTTAATCGTGCTCGACGGCCGCCGACCCCTCGTGCCGGACGAGCCCGCGCCCGAAGCCTGCGCCGGAGAAGACGGGGCTGCGTGATGCCCGGCGCCGTCGGCTTCTGAGGGCCGCTAACGCGCGCGCGTTAACTGTTGACAGGCCGCATCTCACCTGTATAATCACGAGCCGTTCCGGGCCGGGATTCTCACGAATCAAGCGGCACGATTACATACTCCCCGGTGTGACGCGTGACGCCCGCCACGGACCTGTTCCGCCCGTCTCCTTTAGTGTCCTAACGAGAACGCATGCCAGGCCCTGACCGGCCTCCGCTCCGGCCTTTAGACGACGGCCGCTTCCCATTCCCGACATCGACCCCGAACCACCCTGCAACCTCAGACAAACAAGGAATCCACCTATGCCCCGCAAGCCTTCACGGCGCCGCGCGCTGGCGGCCCTCGTGCCGCTTCTCGCCCTCTTCATCACGGCCGCGGCCGCCGCCGCCGACTCGGCCGGCACGGTCTCTTTCACCAGCGCCGCCTACGACGTTGACGAGGGCGCGGGCGCCGCGACCGTCACCCTCACCCGCACGGGCGGGGCGGGCGGCGAGGTCACGGCCAAGGTTTCGGTCACGGGCGGGACGGCGGGCGCGGCCGATTACCGACTCAGGCCGGGAGAGGTGGACCCGTCCTTCACGCGCAGCTCGTCCATCGGCTCCATCTTTGAGGACTCTCTGGCCGTCCAGCCGGACGGGAAGATACTTATCGGGCAGGGCGGCACCGTCCAGCGGCTCCTGCCCAACGGCAGCCTCGACCCGTCGTTCACGCGGCCCACGCTGAACGGCCACGTCACCTCGGTGGCGGTGCTGCCCGACGGCAAGATACTCATCGCCGGCTCCTTCACCATCGCCAGCGGCGAGGCCCGCGGCCGCGTCGCGCGCCTCAACCCGGACGGCACGCTCGACGCCTCCTTCAACGGGACCGCGGCGCTCGTCTTCGACGACTGGCCCTACGTGGTGGCGCCGACGCCGGACGGGAAGGTGATGGTCGGCGGCTACTTCACGACCATCAGCGGGGCGCCGCGCAGTCACCTCGCGCGCCTCAACTCGGACGGCACGCTCGACTCGGGCTTCAACCCGCCCTCGCGCAGCAACGTCTACTCCATGCTCGTGCAGCCCGACGGCAAGGTGGTCGCCGCCGGCTTCGGCCTCTACCGCTACAACCTCGACGGCGGCATCGACACCGGATTCAACGGCGGCGTGACGCCGGTGACGGGAGGCGCCCAGCTCGCGCTCGCCCTCAGGCCGGACGGACGGCTGCTCGTCGGCGGCAACTTCAACATGTTCAACGGGGCGCCCTCCACCTATCTCATCCAGCTCGACGCCGACGGCAGTCTCGACTCCTCCTTCAACCCCGGCTCCGGCCCCGACGCCTCCGTCTTCACGATGGCCTTGCAGCCGGACGGCCGGCTGCTCGTCGGCGGCGTCTTCAGCGTCTACAACGGCGTCGTGCGCGACAAACACGTCGCGCGAATCAACCCCGACGGCAGCCTCGACGCCTCCTTCGACCCCAACGCCGCTTCCTTCATCAGCAACGGCGCCGTCTACGCGCTCCGCCTTCAGCCCGACGGCAAGGTCGTCGCCGCCGGGACTTTCGGCGGCGTCATCGGCCGACTGTTCGGGGATGTCTTCGTGACGTGGAAGGACGGCGACGCGCAGGACAAGTCCGTGACCGTGCCCGTGCTCGAAGACCTGCTCGACGAGCCGGACGAGACGGTAGACCTGACTCTGACGCCCGTGACGGGCGGCGCGGCCACGGGCGCCATCCCGAGCGCCACGCTGACGATTCGCGACAACGACGTGCCGCCCTCCTTCACGAGCGCGCCGCCCGCCAACCCCATCGCGAAGGTGCCGTACAGCCACACCTTCCAGGCCGCGGGCGTGCCCTCGCCCACCTTCACCCTGACGGCGGGGACGCTGCCGCCGGGGCTCTTCCTCTCGTCCTCCGGCGTCCTCTCCGGCACCACGTTCTCGACCGGCACTTTCGCGGGCATCACCGTCCGGGCCAGCAACGGCGTCGCCCCGCCGGCCACGCAGACCTTCGACCTGACGGTGCTGAGCGGCGGGTCGTTCCAGTTCAACTCGACGACCTACAGCGTCGCCGAGAACGGCGGCTCGGCCACCATCACGGTCAACCGCGTCGGCGGCAGCACGGGCGCGGCCTCCGTGACCTATTCCACCTTCGGCAACACGGCCTCCTCCGGCACCGACTTCGCTCCGGCCTCGGGGACTCTGAGCTTCGCCGAAGGCGAGACGAGCAAGAGCTTCAGCGTGACGGTCAACGACGACGCCGTCAACGAGCGCGACGAGACGGTGAGCCTGTCCCTGAACACGGCGGGCGGCTCCGGCACGCTCGGCAGCCCAACCTTCGCCACGCTCACCATCACCAACGACGACCCGCTGCCGACCATCTCGATTGACGACGTGATCGTCACCGAGGGCGACGGCGGCTTCAAGCAGGCCACCTTCGTCGTCACGCGGACCGGCCTCATCGACCGCACCATCAACTTCTCGGTCAGCACCATCAACGGCACGGCCGTCGCCAACGAAGACTTCACGCCGCTCACCAACTCCAACGTCATTATGCCCTCGAACGTGCTCGCGGTCGGCGTGAACGTCAACCTGCTCGGCGACACGATTGTCGAGCCGGACAAGAGCTTCCGCCTGCGCATCACGGGGGCGACGAACGCGACGGTCGCGCGCGCCGAGGCCGTCGGCACGATTAAGGACGACGACACGACGACGGGCATCCCGACCGTGCAGTTCAACGCCCGTGAGACCAGAGTCTCGGAGGGCGCGGGCGTGGTTACTCTCACCGTGTCGCGCTCCGGCGACTCCTCTGCCCCGACCGTCTGCGCCTACATCACGGGCCAGTCCTCCTTCGGCTCCGGCCTGGCCTCCGACCGCAGCGACTACGCCCACGCCTTCGGCTACCTCAAGTTCGCCGCGGGCGAAACGAGCAAGTCGTTCCAGGTCTTCATCACGGACGACGCGCACGTGGAGGGGGAGGAGGTCTTCCAAGTCTACCTCGGCACCCCGTCCGGCGGCGCGACCATCGGCGCGCCCTCCTTCATGACGGTGAGGATCGTAGACAACGAAGAGAGCACGGTGGCGCCGAACCCGATAGACGGCACGCAGTTCTTCGTCCGCCAGCAGTACCGCGACTTCCTCAACCGCGACCCCGACGCCGACGGCCTCGCCCACTGGACGAACGTCATCGACTCCTGCGGCTCGGACGCCCAGTGCCGGGAGGTGCGGCGCATCAACGTCTCGGCCGCCTTCTTCCTCTCCATCGAGTTCAAGGAGACGGGCTACCTCATCTACCTGCTCCACAAGGCCGCCTTCAACACGGGCGAGCGCCTGAACTACTTCGCGTTCCTCGCCGAGACGCAGGAGATTGGCCGCGGCGTCGTCGTCCTCGCGCCGGGGTGGGAAGAGGCGATTGAGGCGAACAAGCGTTCGTTCATCGACTCGTTCGTCCAGTACCCCGACTTCGTCACCGCCTACCAGGGGATGACGGCCGCGCAGTTCGTGGACGCGCTCAACGCGAACACGGGCGACCCGCTCAACCCGACGGCGGGCGGCTCGCTGACGCAGGCCGAGCGCGACCAACTCGTCGCCGACCTCACGTCGGGCGCGAAGACCCGCGCGCAGGTGTTGAGGGCCGTCGCGGAGAACCCGGAGTTCCAGCGCCGGCAGGCGTCGAAGGCGTTCGTGCTGATGCAGTACTTCGGCTACCTCCGGCGCGCGCCGGACGACCTGCCCAACTTCGACTTCTCGGGCTACAACTTCTGGCTCGGCAACCTCAACCGCTTCAACGGCAACTTCGAGCAGGCGGAACTCGTCAAGGCGTTCATCTCGTCCGCCGAGTACCGCCAGCGTTTCGGCCAGTAAGCCGAACCCCCGGCGCGGCCATCAGCAGCCCGAGCGTGTTCGGCCCGCCGCGCAAAATCTCGTCGGCGAAGACCGGCATCAGGACCGTGTAAGGCATCCCGACCAGACTCACCAGCGCCAGCAGCGCGAGCGCCGCCGACTGGAGCATGGCGAGCACTTGAGTCAGGACGAGCAGGCGGTGGCGGTTCCAGCGGTCCACGAGGACGCCCGCGAACGGCGCCAGCAGGAAAGAGGGTATCTGCCCGGCGAAGCCGACTCGGCCAAGGCTCTTTCCTCGAAGATTAACCTTCTCGCCCTCGGACCTTAGCCCGCAAGCTTACCGGCGGCGTCACGTAATCTTTAACTAAAGGTGCGCCTCAACGCCGCCGGACGCGGGCGGCCCCTCGCCCGAGCGCGACGCGAAGGGCGCCTCGCCGGCCAGGAAGCGCGCGGCGCGCGGCAGGACGCGGTAGTGGCAGGCGTCCGCCTCCAGCACTTCCCCGTCCGTGTTGACTTTGATGGTGCGGTCGAACCGCAGTTCCAGCTCCTCGGCGCGCAGGTACGTCACGCGCTCGTCCTCGACGTGGCCGCCGCCCGAGACGCGCGGGAGCAGCGCGAGGAACTCCGCCGTCGGCATCGCCTCTATGACGCACAGGTCGAGCAGCCCGTCGTCTATCACGGCGTGGGGCGCGATGACGCGCCCGCCGCCTATCAGGCGCGAGTTGCAGACGGCGAACATCTCCACGCCCATCTCGCGCTCGACCACGTCTCCGCCCGGCGCGACGACCCGCAGGCGCACGTTCACGGCCTCGTAGTCGAGCAGGACCTGCGCGCCGCCGACGAGGTATGCGAGCTTGCCCGCGACGGTCTTGAGCCGCGGGCTGACGGCGTCGGAGACCTCGGCGATGAAGCCGCCCGCCGAGACGTTGACGAAGTGTCGGTCGTTGAGCACCCCGACATCCACGCGCACCTCGCGCCCCCCGAGCAGGATGTCGAGGGCCGCCTCCACGTCCTCCGGGATGCCGAGCGCGTCGGCGAAATCGTTCCCCGTGCCGAGGGGGATAAGGCCGAAGGTCACGCTTTCGAGTCCGCCCTCCACCGCCGCCACGCCGTTCAGCACTTCGTTCAGCGTGCCGTCGCCGCCCCCGACGAACAGGCGCTCATAGCCCTCGCGCGCCGAGCGCCGGGCGGCGTCGAGCGCGTCGCCCGGCCCGACGGTCATCACGATGTCGAGGTCGCCCGCATCCCGCAGGCGCCCGTTAATGATTTGAAGGTAGTCCGGCCCGGAGTCCGTGCCCGAAACCGGATTGATGATTAACCTTGACTTCATGTCGGTTCAGCTTCCGTCGGCGCCTTCGGTGGAAAGCATGTAGACGGCGAAGGTGGCGAGCCAGTGTTCGCCGTAGTAGTCGCCCGAGGTGACGTGGGGGAGGGTGGCGGAGGCGTGGGCGTGGGCGGCGTCTGTCAGGAGGGCGCGGCGGGGCGAACCGGCGGGGAGGGCGCGGGCGAGGGAGCGCATGCACCAGGCGCGCGAGAGGTTGAGGCCGTCGAGGTGGACGATTTTGGGGTCGGTGCGGTCGGTGACATCGGCGGGGCGGAGGAGGTTCGGGGGCTCGCCCGCGTCGAGGCCGGGGAGGAAGTCTGCGAACCAGCTTGCGAACTCTTCGCGCGGCAGGACGCGGCGCATGAGGTCGGCTTCCGTGAGGGCGGGCGAGAGGAAGTCGTCGCCGCCGGGCTCGAAGCGGGCCGGGTAGTCGCGGTCGGCGAGGAAGTAGGCGCGGGCGCGTTCTTCGACGAGGGCGCGCAGCCCTTCGAGGCCGAGCCGCGCGGCGTAGTCGTGCGCGAAGGCGAGGCCGAAGGCGGTGTTGAAGTGCGTGCCGGCGCGGACGGGGTATTTCTGCCGGGGGAAGAAGTCGAGGTATTTGCCGACGATTGTTTCGGCGAGCGGGCGGAGGCGGTCGAACCAGCGCGAGGCGTCGGGGTCGTCCCAGAGTGAAAGCTCCTCGTGCAGCTTCAGGAGCCACGCCCAGCCGTAGGGCCGCTCGAACGACGGGCGGCCGGGGTCGCGCAGATACTCGTCCTCGGTCTTCAAGTTCTCCGCGGTCAGGTTGGCGGCGAGGGCGGCGCGCACTTCAACCTCGGGAAGCTCGGCGGGGCGCGTGCGCAGGAGGTGGACGAGCAGCCAGTGGCCGTGGACGGAGGAGTGCCAGTCGTAGCAGCCGTAGAAGGCCGGGTGCAGCTCGCGGGGCGACTTCACCTGCGACCTGTCCGGCAGAACGTGGTCGAGCTTGTGCGGGTACTCCTTCCCGACGCACCCGAGCGCGAGCCGGGCGAAGCGCGCGACGTAACCCGTCTCAGTCAAGCGTTGCCTCCCGTCATCAACTTTATCAAGAGCCACAGGACGAGGACGTGCAGCACCCACATCGTCAGTGCGAAGGGTATCTGAAACTTGATGACGCCGTACTGGTCGCGCATGTTGAGGAGCGCGGCCGGGACGATGTTGAAGTTGGCGGCCATCGGCGTCATCAGCGTCCCCGTCGAGCCGGCGGTGAGCGTGATGATGGCGGCCATCGCGGGGTCAACGCCGAAGGGCTTGACGATGAGCGGGACGAGCACGCCCGCCGTGATGACGGGGAAGGCCGCGAAGGAGTTTCCCATGACGAGCGTGAAGAAGGTCATGCCGAGGCAGTTGGCGGCGACGAGCAGGAACAAATTCTCACCCGGAATGACGCCCTTGATGCCGGCGGCGATGAGGTCGCCCACCTTGCTCGCCGCGAAGATGACGCCCAGCGAGGCGAGCAGTTGCGGCAGGATGATGACCGAGCCCATCGAGTCGTTGAGCCTTCGCCCTTCCTCTAAAGCCTCGCGCAAGGTCCCTCTCGTCAGCCGGAGCCCGGCGAAGAGGGCCGCCGTCCCGCCGAAGCCGAGGCCGACGAGCGCGCCCCGGCTCGTGTCGCCGCCGAAGTAGCGGAAGGCGAGCGCGAAGGCCAGAGCGAGCAGAGGTATCAGCAGCACGGGCAGGAAGATTTTGTTGCCGAGCGTGTTCTCTTTCGTGGGCGCCTGACCCGACTTTGTCGTCTCGCCCGCGCGGGCCTTGTGCCCGACGCGCCCCGCGCCGTCGAGCCCGACCATCAGCAGGACGAGCAGGCCCGTCAGCCAGTGGGGCATCAGGCTCCCGAGCGCGAAGATGGCGCCGAGGACGAGCCAGAAGAGGGCGCTTCCAATTCGATTGGCGTTCGCGCGGTCGCGGAAGTTGAGCGCCGCGAAGACCCACAGCACTAGTCCTGTCAGGACGTAGACGGCGTCGAGGCTGAAGAGTGCGGACGTGATGGTCGTCAGTTGCGGCATCGCCTCTCCCCTTCTCAACCCGACTTCGCCAGACGCCTGCGCAGCAGCCTGTCAAACAGTAAGAACTGCGCCGCCGCGACGAGGACGGAGAGCGTCGCAATCGGAATCGCGTAGAGCACGACGCTCCAAAGGCTGACGGCGTAACCCAGACCGCCGAGCGTGCTGTAGACGAGCAGGATGCCCGCCTGCACGGGCGAGAGGTTCTGGCCGTAAAAGTTGCCGTAGTTCTCGCTCGCCGCCGAGCCGGCCTTAATCCGCTCGATGTCACCCTCGGGGACGGCCTCGACCGTGCCCGCGCCGGCCTCGGCCTCGGCCGCGCCGAGCGCCATCGGGAAGACGAGCGGGCGGACGAAGGCCGGGTGGCCGAGCAGGCGGATGCCGAGGATGCCCATCACGACGCGGAAGAGTTGATAAGTGATGAGCAGGCGCCCGACCGTCGCGGCGCTGACGCGGCGGATGAAGCGCGCCGACTGCTCCTGCAAGCCGTAACGCTCCGCGAGGCCGATGGCCGGCAGCGTCACGATGAAGAGCGTCATCAGCCGGTTGTCGGCGAACGCGCGGCCGAGGATGTTGACGATGCCCTCCTGCCCCGGCTTCGTCAAAACGGGCACGCCCTCGAAGACGCCGACGCCCGAAAGAAGCGGGAGCCCCGCCAGCAGCCCCGTCACCAGCCCCGCCACCGCGACCACCAGCGTCGTCCGCAGCCTGAGCGCCAGACCGACGACGACGATGACGACGCCCGCTAGCTTCAACAGTTCGGTTATGTTCAAATCATCCCTCCGAATGACTCTTCCCGGCGCCCCCGCGTGAGCTTCTATATGAGCATCGAAACAATCGTCGTGACGAGGGAGCACGAACTCGTCGAAGGCTTCAAGGTCCGGCGCGCGCTCCCGACCGCGCGCCGCCGCATGGTCGGCCCCTTCATCTTCCTCGACCAGATGGGGCCGGAGATTTTGCGGGACGGCCGCGGCCTCGACGTGGCGCCCCACCCGCACATCGGGCTCGCCACCGTGACCTACCTCTTCGCGGGCGAGTTGCTGCACCGCGACAGCCTCGGCGTCGTGCAACGCATCCTCCCGGGCGAGGTCAACTGGATGACGGCCGGGCGCGGCATCGCGCACTCCGAGCGCACGCCGCAGGAGTTGAGGACGGCGCCGGGCGCCCCCCTCTTCGGCATCCAATCGTGGGTCGCGCTCCCGCAAAGCAACGAAGAGGACGCGCCCGCCTTCGCGCACCACGACGCGGGCGAGCTTCCCGTCAGCGAAGGCGAAGGCAAGCGCGTGCGCCTCATCGCCGGCTCGCTCTACGGCGCGCGCTCGCCCGCCCGGACGCTCTCGGAGATGTTCTACGCGGACGCTTCCCTCGAAGCAGGCGCGCGGCTCGAACTGCCGAACGTCTGCGAGGAGCGCGCCGCCTACGTCGTCTCGGGCTCAATCGAGCTGCCCGGCGGCGAAGGCCCGTACGAGGCCGGGCAGCTTCTCGTCTTCAGGCCCGGCGAAGCCGTCACGCTGAAGGCGAACGAGCGAGCGCGCCTCATGCTCCTCGGCGGCGAGCCGCTCGAAGGGCGCCGCCACATCTGGTGGAACTTCGTCTCCAGCTCGCGCGAGCGCATCGAGCAGGCGAAGGAGGACTGGAAAGAAGGCCGCTTCGCGCGCGTCCCCGGCGAGACGGAACTCATCCCCCTGCCCGAGTCAAAGCCCGCCCCGGTCGTGCGCTACCCTTAAACTCTTTCACACGCCCTTCAACGTCACGGGCACGCCGCCGCGCGGGCGGAGCGAGAAGGTCGCGTCCATCTCGGGCTCGTAATCCTCAGGCACTTCGGGCGCGAACCTCTGCGCGAGGGTGGCGATGAGGAGTTGCGCCTCCATCAGCGCGAAGTGGTTGCCGATGCACTGGCGCGCGCCGCCGCCGAACGGGTAGTAGGCGAAGCGCGGGCGGGCCGCCGCCTTCTCGGGCGTGAACCTCTCGGGCTCGAACTCCTCGGGCCGCTCCCAGAAGTCGGGGTGCCTGTGCGTCAGGTATTGGCTGACGAGGACGAGCCGCCCGGCGTCAATCTTGAAGCCGCCTATCTCGTCGTCGGCGACCGCCTCGCGCGGCTGCCCCCACGCGGGCGGGTAGAGCCGCATCGTCTCCTCGAACACGGCGCGCGTGTAAGGCAGCCGCGGCAGGTCTTCGGCCGCGGGCGGGCGCCCGCCGAGGGTTGACGACAGCTCGGCTGTCAGGCGCCCGCGAGAGCGCGGGTTGCGGGAGAGTAGGTACCACGTCCACGCGAGCCCCGCGGCCGTCGTCTCGTGGCCTGCGATGAGCAGGGTCATCACTTCGTCTTTGACCTGACGGTCGTCCATCCGCTCGCCCGTCTCCTCGTCGCGCGCCAGCATCAGCATCGAGAGCAGGTCGCCGCGGTCAGTCCCGTCGCGCCGCCGGGCCTCGATGATGCGGAAGACGATTTCGTCCAGCTCGCGCCGCGCGCGGTTGAACTCGCGGTTGCGCGCCGTCGGGACGGACTCGGGCAGGACGAAGGGGTTGCGCATGCGGTTGCTGATGTGCGCGAGCGCGACCTTGAGGGACCGGCTGAAGCGCGCGCGGTCGGCGCTGATGTCGGCGCCGAACAGGGTCTCGGCGGCGATGCGCATGGTGACGGCCGTCATCTCCTCCGCCACGTCGAACCGCTCGCCCGTGCGCGCGAAAGTCTGCTCCCAACGCTCGGCCGCCTCCACGCAGGCGCGCGCCATCGTCTCGGCGAGGAGCGCGAGGCGCTGGCGGTGGAAGGCGGGCTGCGCGAGCCGCCGCTGCCTGCGCCAGAAGTCGCCCTCGCTCGCCACGAGCCCGTTGCCGACGAGGAGCCCGACCGACTTCTTGAATATCGGCGCCTTGCGGTAGTTGGCCTGGTTCGTTTGCAGGACGCGCTCGACGCCGTCCGGGTGCACGACCAGATACCACTTGTAGACGAGCATCGCGCTCAACTGCACCACGTCGCCGTGCACGGGCCAGACGCGGCTGTAGAAGGCGAGCGGGTCGCCCATCGCTTCGGCCGCGTTGCCCCAGAACCAGTGGCCGGGCGGCCGTGGCGGGACGCGCGGCGCCGGGCGAAGTTTGCTGACAGATTCCATCTCACACCTCCGGCGGCGGACATCACCCGGCGTGCAGAGCTTTCGGCGGGAAGGTGTTAAAGTCTACCCATCCAAAATCCGCCGAAGTGATTTTACTCCGATGAGCGATTCAAGACGCATCCCATTCTCCGTCCTCGACCTCGCCCCCGTCCGAGCGGGCGGCACGATTGCCGAGTCGTTCGGCCAAATGGTTGACCTCGCGCGGCACGCCGAACGTTTGGGCTACCGGCGCTACTGGCTGGCCGAGCACCACAACATGCCCGGCATCGCCAGCGCCGCGACCGCCGTCCTGATAGGCCACGTCGCGGGCGCGACCTCGACCATCCGCGTCGGCTCGGGCGGCGTCATGCTGCCGAACCACTCGCCGCTCGTCGTCGCCGAGCAGTTCGGCACGCTCGAATCGCTCTACCCCGGCCGCATCGACCTCGGGCTCGGCCGCGCCCCCGGCACCGACCAGCCGGCGGCGCGCGCCCTGCGACGCTCGCGCTCGAACGTCGAAGAAGACTTCCCCGCCGACGTGGCCGAACTGCTCGCTTACTTCGAGCCGGCCGCGCCGGGGCAGGCGGTGCGCGCCGTGCCGGGCGAGGGCCTGAGAGTTCCCGTCTGGCTCCTCGGCTCAAGCCTCTTCGGCGCGCAGCTCGCCGCCTCGCTCGGCCTGCCCTTCGCCTTCGCCTCGCACTTCGCGCCGGACTACCTGACGCACGCGCTCGCCGTCTACAGGCAGCAGTTCCGGCCTTCGGAAGCACTCGACGCGCCTTACGCGATGGCCTGCGTCAACGTCTTCGCGGCCGACACGGACGCCGAGGCGCGCAGGCTCTTCACCTCGCTCCAGCAGCAGTTCGTCAACCTGCGCCGCGGCACGCCCGGCCTCTTGCAGCCCCCCGTCGAAGACGCCGAGGCGCGCTGGTCGCCAATCGAGCTGGCGGGCGTCGAGCACGCGCTCAGGTATTCCTTCGTCGGCTCCCGCGAGACGGTCAGGCGCGGCCTCGAAGCCTTCGTCGGAGGAACGGGCGTTGACGAGCTGATGGTGGCGGGCCACATCTACGACCACGCGGCCCGCCTGCGCTCCTTCGAGATAGCGGCGGCCGTCCGCGACGAGTTGGAAGTCGTGTCAACGACCCGCAGGATATAATAAGTGCCCCGAAGCACACAGCCCCGTAAGGAGAAACAGTTGATGGAAACGAACCGGACGCGCGAAGACCCCGCGGCCCCCGACCGCGGAGATGTCGGAGACGTGGAGACGGCCGGCGAGACGACCGCCGCCGACACGATTGAAGGCCCGACTAACCCGAAGCCGGTCGGCGAAGGCACCTCCCTCCCCGAGCAGGGCGAAGTGAAGGACCCGCCGAACGCGGACGGATAAACCATTCTGGCAAGACCTCTCACGTCACGCAGGGTTTATTGGTCAATAAAATTTTTCTTGACGCGATAAACCCTCGTGTGGCATAAAGCTCCCACCCCAAGCACTCTCTCACTCGAAATAGCTGTTTCTTAACGGCAAAGTGTCTGCCGGGCTCCCGACGGCCCGCCGCGGCAGCACACCTTCGCGCGTGTTTGAGATTTCACCAACGCCAGTCGCCCTTTAAAGATTGGTCATACCAATGTTTGTCAGCCGATGCTCGTTAAAGGCGTCGGTGGGCGGCCGTTTCAAGCACAGATAGGGGAGGACATATGCGAATCAACAGAGTTCGTGGGCGGAAAAGCGCGGGCGCGGCCTGCGCTTTAATCACGGCCGTGGCACTGTCGGCGCTCGCGTGGGCGTGGTCGGCTTCGGCGCAGACGCAGACGCTCTTCGCGGACGACTTCGAGGACGGGAACTCGACCGGCTGGTCGAAGTCGGGCGGCACGTGGTCAATCGTCACCGACGGCACGAAGGTCTACAAGCAGTCCTCCACGAGCAGCGACGCGCGGGCGCGCGCGGGCTCTTCGTCGTGGACGAACTACGCGGTGCAGGCGCGCGTCAAGGCCCTCAGCTTCAACGGCACCGACCGCTTCGTGGCGCTCCTCGCGCGCGCGCAAAGCAACACGAGTTATTACTACCTGACCCTTCGGAGCAGCAACCACCTTGAGCTGAAGAAGCTCGTCTCCGGCTCCTCGACGACGCTCGCCTCCAAGACGTTCACGGTCACGACGGGCACCTGGTACACGCTCAGGATAGAGGCTAACGGGACTTCCCTGAGCGCATACGTCAACGGCGCGCTCCAACTGACGGCGACCGACGCCCAGTTCGCCTCCGGCAACGTCGGCGGCGCCACCTTCAACGCCAGCGCCGAGTTCGACGACTTCCTCGTCACGACGCTCTCGGGCCCGACGCCGACGCCTACCCCGACACCCACACCGACCCCGGCACCGACGCCGACTCCGACGCCTGTTCCCACGCCCACCCCGACTCCCCAGCCCCCGCCCGACCCCGGCGCCGGCCCCGTCGGCTACGCCTCGGTCAATGCCCTCGGCCAGAACGGCACGACGGGCGGCGCGGGCGGCCCCGTCGTGACGGTGACGACCTCCACGCAACTGCTCGACTACATGCTCCGCACCGGCCCGTACGTCATACAGGTTGACGGCATGATCGGCGTCCCCGCCGCGATGCACAAGGTGGCCTCCGACAAGACCATCGTCGGCCTCGGGCAGAACTCCGGCATCAGCGGCGGCGGGCTGACCATGAGGGGCGTGAAGAACGTCATCATCCGCAACCTGAGGTTCATCAACGCCAGCGACGACTCCATCAACGTCGAGGAGTCCTCGCACCACATCTGGGTTGACCACTGCGACCTCTCGGCCGGCTACGACGGCCTGCTCGACATCAAGCGCGGCTCCGACTACGTCACCGTCTCGTGGAACTACTTCCACGACCACGACAAGACGATGCTGCTCGGCCACGACGACGGCAACTCGGCCCAGGACCTCGGCCACCTTCGCGTGACCTACCACCACAACTGGTTCGACGGCACCGTGCAGCGCCACCCGCGCGTCCGCTTCGCCGAGCCCGTCCACGTCTTCAACAACTACTACTACGCCAACAGCGGCTACGGCGTGGCCTCGACGATGAACGCGGGCGTGCTCGTCGAGGGCAACTACTTCGAGAACGTGCAGAACCCGACCGTCACGGTGACGGGCAGCAGCGACCCCGGCCGCATCGTCGCGCGCAACAACGTCCTCGTGAACTCGGGCGCGCCGCAGACCGCCGGCTCCGTCTCCGAGCCCTCGGCCTACTACAGCTACACGCTCGACAACCCGGCCGACGTGAAGTCGATCGTCATGGCCGGCGCGGGCGTCGGCAAGCTGGGCTTCTGAGGCAGGCTTCGGCGCGGGGGACACAGAGAAGGGACAATTTCAAACCTCAAATTTGAAATTTCAAATCTTCTTCTCCGTGTCCCCCGCGTTGAAAACCCCGACTCACTAAGCTAGCCTTAATCATGAAGCGCACGCGCAAGAAGCCTCATCAGGTCCACATCCGCGACCGCGGCGTCTACATCTTCGAGAGCCGCCACAGCCCGGACTTCGAGATGGAGCTGGTCGCGCAGGACTTCCACCACCTCTACGTCGTCCGCGAGGGCCGCGGCTTCATCGAGACGGAAGACGACAGGCTGCCCGTCCGCGAGAACCAGTTGCTCTACGTCCCGGCCCACGTCGCCCACCGCCCCGTGGACGACCCCGGCGCCCCGCTGACGCTCGTCATCCTCTGCTTCTACGACAGCGTCTTCGGCGACTGCAACGCCGCCCTCGAAGGCATGAACCTCTTCCGCCGCAACTTTCCCGCCCTCTCGCCCTTCAAGGTCGCCGACAACTACACGCGGCTCGAAGTCCGCAACCGCCTCAAGGCGCTCTTCGTCGAGCAGACGCAGCAGAAGGAGGGCAGCCGCCCCGTCATCCTCTCCCAACTCATCGAGCTGCTGGTCTTCGCCGCCCGCACCTACGCCGAGCACCGCGAGCTGTCGCCGACCGACCCCGGCGCCGCCGCCTTCGCCGGCAGCCTCCAATACCTCGACGACAATTTCTACAAGCCCATCAAGATTGAGGACCTGGCCGACCTCGCCAACATGTCCTACCGAACCTACACCGAGCAGTTCAAGCGCCGCACCGGCAAGACCGTCACGCAGTACGTCACCGAGCGCCGCGTCGAGTACGCCAAGCGGCTCATGCTCGAAACCGACGACATCCTCTTCGCCTCGGTCGAGGCGGGCTTCGGCGACCTGACGCACTTCTACCGCGTCTTCAAGAAGGCCACCGGCCTCACGCCCAAACAGTTCATCACCGACCGCAAGCCCGACCCCGCGCGCCCCGCCGCCGCCTGAGCCAATCGGGCCTCACCCCCCGAATTGCCGAATCCGCCCATCCTGCCGGATACGCAAAAAGCGCGCTTCCGAATCGCCCAAAGGTCTTTTTCTTAGGGAAAAGCCTTGCCTGTATCTCCGCCCTTCTCCCGTCCCGCCGACCCCCTCCGAATCCGCAAATCGAAAACTCTCCGTTTCGGCGAAGGCCCCGGCGCCCCGTCGTGCATCTTAATGGTGCTCAAAATTAAGGCCATAAACAAATTAACGGAGACTCTTCCACAGTTATGAACGTACTGAGAACGCTTCGCAGCTTCAACAAGCAACTCGCGCTCGCCCTCGTCTTCACCCTGCTCTTGCAGACGGTCGCGGCGGCCGCCACCCTCGTCAACGACACGTTCGCCGACGCGAACAGCCAGAACCAGTCCCTCTCGGACAACTCGGTCCGCATCTTCAACGGCCGCGCCGGCACGGTCCGCACCGACGCCCCCGGCTCCGTCAACTTCAACATCTCGGCCGCCGGGGGCTCCGAAGGCTTCTGGGGCTTCTTCGCCGACGGCTCGCCGGTCACGCTCGGCGTCGGCGACCGGCTGACCGTCTCTTCGCGCTTCGCCTTGCAGAACGTCGGCGCGAACCTCGGCGCCGACCTCCGCTTCGGCCTCTTCGACTCGAAGGGCACGCGCACGACGGCCAACACGACGGGCGGCATCAACAGCCCCTCGTTCAGTGACGACCCCGGCTACGCCACGCGCCTCGCCGGCACGGCCGCGTCCTCGACGCCGCCCTTCACCGTCCACCGCCGCGTGAGCCCGTCGGCCACCGACCCGCTCGCCAACGTCATCAGCACGACCGTCGCCGAGTACCAGGCTTTGACCGTCAACGGCGGCTCGGCCCGCGCCCCGCTCGCCAACGGCGTCCCCTACACGTTCTCCTTCACCGTCGAGCGCACGAGCGAGACCGACACGAAAGTCACCGTCACCGTCACCGACGGCGCCTCGTTCAACCTGAGCACGACCGCCACCGAGACGAGCCAGACGCCCGCCACCACCTTCGACTGGTTCGGCTTCCGTGTCCCCAACGGCTTCGCCTCCGACGTGACCTTCACCCAGTGGTCGGCCGACTACACTCCGGCCGCGCCCGTCATCACCGCGCAGCCGCAGCCCTCGAACCTGACGGTTCAGGTCGGCAGCAACGTCACGATGTCGGTCGCCGCCAGCGGCACCTCGCTCTCCTACCAGTGGTACAAGAACGGCGCGCCCGTCTTCAACAACGAGACGGCCGGGACGCCGACGCTCACCGTCACGAACGCGCAGGTCGCCGACACCGGCAGCTACACGGCCGTCGTCAGCAACGCGGGCGGCAGCACCACCAGCACGCCCGTCAACCTGACGGTCAGCGAGGGCGAAGTCGCCCCGCCGCCGACCATCAGCGCGCAGCCCCTTGACACGACCGTCACCGTCAACTCGCCCGCCGGCCTCTCGGTCGCCGCCGAAGGCGAAGGGCTCTTCTACCAGTGGTACAAGAACGGCGCGCTCATCCCCGGCGCCACCTCCCAGTCTCTTAACTTCGCGTCCGCGCAGGTCGCCGACGCGGGCAGCTACCACGTCGTCGTCAGCAACTCGGGCGGCAACGTCGCCAGCGCCCCCGCGCGCCTCCTCGTCGTCTCGCCGATGACGGCCGCCGGCTTCGGCCCGGCTGCCGGCGCGACGAACGTCAACGTTGACGCGCAGCTCAAAGTCACCTTCGACCAGGCGCCGCAGGTCGGCACCTCCGGCAAGGTCCGCATCTACAGCGCGGCCGACAACTCGCTCGTTGACACCGTTGACCTCGGCGTCGACACCAACACCGGCGTCCACGCGCCGGGCGCGCAGTCGGCCCGCTCCATCGGCGGCTCGTCGTGGCAGTTCAACTACCACCCGGTCATCGTCGAGGGCAACACGGCCACCATCTACATGAAGACGAAGCTCGCCTACGGCCAGAGCTACTACGTGACGATGGAGCCCGGCGTCATCACCGACGCCTCCGGCGCCCCCTTCGTCGGCGTCAACGACGTGACGGCTTGGCAGTTCTCGACCAAGTCGGAAGGCCCCTCCGCCGGCACCGCCGCGCTGACGGTCGCCGCCGACGGCACCGGCGACTTCGACACCGTGCAGGGCGCGATTGACTTCGTCCCGACGAACAACACGCAGACCGTCGTCGTCAACGTCCGCAAGGGCACCTACACCGAAATCGTCTACGTCCGCTCCAACAAGCGCTTCATCACGGTGCGCGGCGAGGACCGCAACGAGTCGGTCATCCAGTACGCCAACAACGAGAACCTGAACACCGGCTCCAGCCCGCGCGCCGCCTTCGGCGTGGACGCGCCCGACTTCACGCTCGAAAACGTCACGGTCCGCAACACGACCACCCGCTTCAACAGCGAGAACCGCACGCGCCAGTCGGAGGCTTTCCGCGGCAACAACGACCGCATCCTCCTCAACCGTGTCAACCTCAAGTCCTTCCAGGACACGCTCCTCCTGCAGAGCCAGACCAACCAGGGCGGCTTCGTCAACGAGAGCTACATCGAGGGCGACATCGACTTCCTCTGGGGCACGGGCGCCGTCTACTTCCGCAACACCGAAGTCAAGATGGTCAACTCGAACGCCTACTACACGCAGATTCGCAACGGCCAGGGCAAGAACGGCTACGTCTTCGTCAACTCGCGCTTCACGGCCGCGCCCGGCGTCACCGGCGCCTACCTGACGCGCATCGACCCGGACCAGTTCCCCTACTCGCAGGTCGTGCTCATCGACTCCGTCATGGGCGCGCACGTCCGCCCCGACGCGTGGCGCCTCGACGACAACGCCCGCGACGGCTTCGCCGCCCCGCTCACGCAGGCCGGCTACCCGAACGTCCGCTTCTGGGAGTTCAACTCGCGCGACGAGAGCGGCAACCCGGTTGACGTGAGCCAGCGTCACCCCATCTCGCGGCAGATGACGCAGGAGGAGGCCGACTTCTGGCGCAACCCCGCCAACGTCCTCGGCGGCTGGTCGCCGGACCTCGGCACCTCGACCGTCTCGCTCGCGGGCCTCAGCCAGACCTACACGGGCCAGCCCGTCGCGGCCTCGGTCATCACGGAGCCCGCGAACCTCTCGGTGCAGGTGACTTACAACGGCTCGACCGAGCAGCCCGTCGCCGTCGGCTCCTACGAAGTCGTCGCGACCATCACCGAGCCCGGCTACGCGGGGACGGCCACCGGCACGCTCGTCATCGAGAAGGCGAACGCGACCGTCACGGTCGAGAGCGCGGCTTACAACTACGACGGCACGCAGAAGGCCGTCGCCGTCACGACCGACCCGGTCGGCCTCGCCGTCGAGGTCACTTACAACGGCTCGCCCGCGGCGCCGACGGGCCCCGGCACCTACGCGGTCGTCGCCAACGTCAACGACCCGAACTACCAGGGCTCGGCGACGGGCACGCTGACCATCAGCGAGGCGCCGAACACGGCCCCCATGCTCACGCTCCCCGCGGACATCACGGTCGAGGCGACGAGCCCGGCGGGCGCCGCCGTCAGCTTCCAGGCTTCGGCCGCGGACGCCGAAGACGGCCAGTTGACTGTTAACCTGAGCCGGCAGTCGGGCGGCACGTTCCCCGTCGGCACGACGACCGTCACGGCCTCCGCGACCGACTCGAAGGGCGCGACGGCCACCGGCAGCTTCAACGTCACGGTGCGCGACACGACGGCCCCCGTCATCGGGAGCCTGACGGCCTCGCCCGCGACCATCACCCAGAACAACGGCAAGATGGTGCCCGTCACCATCACGGCGAGCGCGGCCGACGCCGTTGACTCGACGCCCACGACGCGCATCGTCGGCGTCACCGGCAACGAGAACGTGACCGGCGACTGGCAGATAACGGGCGACCTGACGCTCCAACTGCGCGCCAAGCGCAGCGGCAAGACCAGCCGCGTCTACACCGTCTCGGTCGAGAGCCGCGACGACGCCGGCAACGTCTCCACGAGGAACGTCACCGTCACCGTCCGCTAAACAACAACCACCTAGACACAGAGGGCACAGAGAATTCAATTCTCTGTGCCCTCTGTGTTTCTTCATGTCCTCTGTGTTGAAAAAGCTGTGCGCTAAGATTCCGGCAGCGAGATTCTCTCCGCCCCCACGAAGCCCGCCAACCTCTCAACAGCCCTCTTTAATCCCTGCCGCCTTTGCTTAGTCACGCGCACGCCCGGCTCCCAGTAGACGCGCCTTACATCCAGCAAGCATTCGCGCCGCTCGAACTTCGGGTCAACCCTCGCCACCAGCCGGTCGCCTTCCAGCACGGGCAGCACGTAGTAACCGTACTGCCGCTTCGGCTCCGGCACGAACGCCTCGAAGCGGTAGTCGAACCCGAACAGCCGAAGTGCACGCGAGCGGTCCCGCAGCACGGGGTCGAACGGGCTCAGCAGCCGCGTCCTCGCGGGCGGCGCGGGAAGCCCGTTCAACCTCTTCTCCCAATCGCCGGCCGCGAAGCTCCTCTGCTGCTTCGACCCGTCCGCCGCCTCGACGAGCACGGGCACGACGCGCCCATCCTTCAAAGCCTCCTCACACCACCGCCTCGCCTGCCCCAAGTCAACCGCCGCCCAGAACTCCGCCAACTCCTTCGGCGTCGCAATCACCAAACGCTCCAAAGCCGTCCGGCAAGCCCACTCGACGTGCTCGCGCTCCGTCGGCGCCGGCAAGCGGCTCTCTCTCGGCAGCACGCGCTCCGTCAGGTCGTAGACCTTCTGAAAGCTCTCGCGCCGCGCGACCATCAGCTCGCCCGTCGTCCACAGATACTCAAGCGCCGCCTTCGCCGGCTTCCAGCCCCACCACGCCGACGAAGCGCCCGGCCTCTCGTTCTCGAAGTCCTGCGAACGCAAAGGCCCCTCGCGCGTGATGCGGTCGCGGACGTGCGCGATGACGCGCTCCGGCTCGCCGCCCATCCGCTCCTTCCACCAGGGGTTTCGTGCGGCGCGCTCGCGCCAGCGCACGAAGCGCGGCTTCCAGTGCGCGAACCAGCGGGTCGGGACGGCCGACGCGTCGTGCGTCCAGTGCTCGAACAAACTCCGCTCGCGCTCAAGCAGCGCGGTCAGGTGTTCGTGCCTGTAGCCGTCGAGCCGGCTGGCGAGCGTCAGGTGGTGCGCGCGCTCGACGAAGTTGATGGAGTCGAGCTGGACGAAGCCCATCCGCTCGATTAACTCAAGAAGACTCGAAGGTGAAGCCTCGCGCGCCGGGTCGTCCAGAAGTCCCTGCGCCCCGAGCAAAAGCAGCCGCGCCTGCTCCGCTTTGACCAAAGGCAAGCTCATACACGCCTTCCCGGACGGCTTTACTCGCAGAACTGCTGTGCACTTTAATAGCAGCGGGTTTTCAAAAGCCAGTGGCGGAAGTCGAGAAGGGGCGGGCATGAGTAAGGCTTTGTGGTCGGTGTTGGGAGGGATGCTGTCGGGGGCTTTGACTCCGGGCGGCGAGGAGCGCGGGAGCGTCGAGAGCCGCGAGGTCGAGGTCGAGGCCGCGCGCTACACTTATCAACTCCACACGCCGGAGAAGATTGACGACAGCCCGCCTCTCATCATCTTCCTCCACGGCATCGGGCAGCGCGGCGCGGGCGGCTTCCTCCCGACGACGGGTCCGGCCGGGGCGGTGGCGCGTCACTACCTCGGGCAGTTGCCGGCCGTCGTCCTCCTGCCCCAGTGCCGCGCGGGGAGCTACTGGTCGGACGCCGTCATGGACGAGATGGTGATGAAGGCTCTCGGGCAGGCGCTCGAAGAGACGGGGGCCGACCGGCGGCGCGTCTACCTGACGGGCGTCTCGATGGGCGGCTACGGCGTCTGGCACTTCGCCTCCCGTCACCCCGGCCAATTCGCGGCGCTCGTCTCGGTCTGCGGCGGCAGCCCGCTGCGCGCGGGCGACCGCTTCGCGCCCATCGCCGAGAAGGTCGGGGCCACGCCCGCGTGGGTCTTCCACGGGGCGGACGACCGCGTCGTGCCCGTCAGCGAGTCGCGCCAGATGGTCGCGGCCCTCAAGGCGGCGGGCGCCGGGGACGCCGTCCGCTACAGCGAGTACGAAGGCGTCGGCCACAACGTCTGGATGCAGGTGCTCGGCGAGCGGGCGCTGCTGCCGTGGCTGCTCCGGCAGCGACGGGCGTAAGAATTTGGTGTTGCTAATTCGGCGGCACGTGACCCCGGAGGGGTCGCCGCTAATAGCCGGGGGTAAGCCGCAGGCGCGTAAGCGCCGAGGCGCCACCCACGGAAACCGCGCAACAAGAATCCGACCCTGAAAGGGTCGCACCCGCGTTGAGGTGCGACCCTTTCAGGGTCGGAATGTTTTTACGCCTGTACCGGGGGCGGCGCCCGGACGCTCGCGCGTCCTCACTTGCCCCCGGCTATTAGCGGCGACCCCTCCGGGGTCACAACGTCAATCGTTAAGGCTTGTGGTGGGTGGAGGAGTAGTCTTCGAGGAGCTTCTGGGCGCGGGTGCCGGGGCTGACGAGGGCGACGTTGCGCGTCCAGTCGTAGCCGCTGAAGACGCCGACGATCTCGCCGCGGTCGTTGTAGACGGGGCTGCCGGAGAAGCCGTCGCGGCCGTCCACCTTGACGGCCCAGTATTCGAGCCCGCGCATCTTGTAGGTGCCCGAGTAGGTGCCGTGCTTGACGGAGCGGTCGCCGTTGGGGCGCGCGATGACGAGCAGCCTCTCGCCTTCGCCGAGGCTCCCCTGGAAGGAGGGCGCCGCGTCGCGCCGCTGCGAGCGGCAGACTTGCAGCAGCGCGATGTCCGACTCCCGGTCAACGCTCAACACCTTGGCCTCGCAGCCTTTGACGAACGCCTCGACCTTGAGCTGGTCGCGCGCCTCGAAGCCGAGCAGCCGCTTCTTGTACGGGCTCAGCTCGCCCGAGACGACGTGGTAGGCCGTCATCACCAGCCCGTCGCCGACGACGAATCCGGTGGCGAAGGCGTTCGGCGTGTTGTCGCCGAGCAGCGCGAGGACGCGGGTGAGCGAGTCGGGCTTCTTCTTGCTGACCTTCAATTCCAGAGAGACCGTGTAGCCCCCGCGCTTCAGGACGGAGGCCATCGGGTCTTCGGCCGCGCACTTCAGCGGGAGCAGGGGGACCGCGGCGGCGGCGAGTGCGAAGATACACATCAACCTCTTCATCGGGCGTCTCCTTGTGGCAAGTGCGAATTTCAAAAAAAGTGGGCGCAGTCCCGGTCGGCGAGGGCACGGGCGGCTCTGACTCTTATGCTGCGTTGCGTTCGAGCGGGATTCGCGGACGCCGGGGCCTGTGTGGCGTCCTACCCGCGAGGTAGAGTGCAATCTACATCAAAGCGGACGAGTTGAAAAGGTTTTCTCGTCGGGGGCCGCCGGGCGCCTGACCATCGTGACGGACCCGCCGTCGCCCGCCCGTTTGAGGTCAACGGGCGGGCGTGTTGTATTTGGCGGCCATCTTGCGGACGGTCGAGGCGGTGCGCAGCGTCGAGCGCAGGCCGAGGGTCTTTTCGAGGACGGCGTTCGAGAAGGCGGACTCGCTCTGCCTCGTGCGGCACAGCCAGTAGACTTCGCGGCCGACGAGTCGGAAGTCGTCCGCCTCCGTCCTGAGCGCCGAGAGCTTCCGCGAAGCGTCGCGGCCCGGCGTCTCCTTCAGGAAGGCGACGTTGAGTGCCGCGCCATCCTCCTCACGCCCGAAGGGCTCGCGGGAGGCGACCGCGGCCAGTTCCGCTCCCGTCCGGACGAAGGTCGTCACCTCGTAGCCGAGCGCGGCGCGCAGCGCGTCCTCTATCTCGTCTTCGAGCGCGGCGGCCCCGCGGCCCTCCGCCTCGAAGATGACGTTGCCGCTGGCGATGAAGGTCTCGACGGAGGAGTAGCCGAGCGATTCGAAGACGCGGCGCAGGTCGTCCATCGCGACGCGGCGACCGCCGACGTTGATGGCCCGCAGGAAGGCGAAGAATAAGGGCATGGCTGTCGGCGCCGGGGCGGCGTCATTCCGTGTCGCCGTACTTCAGGTGGACGACCCTCGCGCGGCCCGGCGCGTAGACGGTGACGACGAACAAGTCGTCGAACTTGCTCTCGTCTATCGTCGGGACCGTGTCGCCGCCGAGGGCGCGGATTAAGTCGGGGATGCTGTTGCTGTGGCCGACGACCAGCACGGCCTCGCCCGCGTGCGCCTCGACCTTCGCCGCCAGCTCGCGCGTTGACTGCGCCGATATCTCGCGCGGGTTCGACGGGTTCGGGCTGAGCGGGACGGCCGACGCCGCGACGCCGAGTCGTTTGGCGACCGCCTCGCCCGTCTGCGCCGTGCGGAGGAACTGAGACGTGTAGACCGCCTTCACGCCCGACGCGCCGAGCAGCCGCGCCAGCGCCTCGGCGCGTCGGCGGCCGGCCTCGGTCAGCGGCGGGTCGCGCGGGGGCGCGTCGGCCTTCTCGGCGTGGCGGACGAGGAAGACCGTGATGGGGCGGAAGTCGGCGGCCGTGGCGCCCTGCGGCTTGGAGGACGGCTCGGTCGTCTGCGCCGTGAGGGCCGCGGACGAAGCTAGGAGCAACAGCAGCGACAGGATTAGCGTCGTCAGGCGCGAGCGGGCGCCGTTTAAACTCATCAAGCTTCTCTCCCTCTCTTCGTAAATTTCAGCCGGCGACGGGCCTCTCGGGCGCCCCGCCGCCGTCCTTCGACTCTTTCTTAATGACGCTGAAGTGGCCGTCGCCTTCGAGGCAACATCTCTTGACCTCGTCCAGACTCTCGACGCCCTGCTCGCGCAACTGGCTCATCAACTCCTCCTCCGTGATTAGCTCGCGCCGCATGTTGCGCCTCAGCATCCGCCCGTCCACGACGAGCGGCAGCGCGGCGGGCCTCAGCACTCGCCGCAGCGAGGGGAACGTGTAGCCCGCCCAGTCGAGGAAGTAATCCCACGCGACGATGGTCCCGACGAGTATCGCGCCCTCGGTGACGGACTTGTACTCGCTCGCCATCGCGTTCTGCGCCGCGTCGGCCACGAGCACGACGACCAGCAGGTCGGGGATGCCGACGGCCCCGGCCTCGCGCCGCAGCACGCGCAGCACGAAGAACAGGAACAGGTAGACGAGACTCCCGCGCAGGACGACCTCGGCGACCGACACCGTCGGCACGAACGCCGCCTTCCAATCCACCTGCCAGAGAGTTTCCATCAGCCTCAACGCCCCTGCTCGCGGACGGGGGTGTTGTGGAAGGAGGCGATGCTCCACTTGCCGCCGTCCTTGGTCAGCACGAGCGAGTTCATCGCTTTGGCCTTCTCGCCGCCGGGCTTGACCTCCAGGTTCCATTCGACGTGCGCCACGGCCACGTCGGGGCGCAGGAAGCGGACCGACTTGAGCGTCGCGACGTTGTGGCTCTCCTTGTAGAAGGTCGAGAAGATTCCGGCGTGGCCCTTCTCGATCTCCTCCCGGCCCTTGATTCTGGCTCCGTTGACGATGACGTAGTCGGCGTCCTCGGCGAACGGCGCCGCGAAGGCTTTCCCGTCGTGCGCGTTCCAGCCGTCCTGCAACTGCCGGACTATCTGCTTAATCGCCTCCTCGTCCTTGCCCGCCTCCTGAGCGCGGGCGGACTGGGCGCAGACCAGCAGCAGGGTTGCGACGGCGACGGCGGCTAAAGTTCCGGGGCGTGAAGACATGGGGCGATTCTCCTTTTCTGAAGGTCGGGCCGGACGTAAAAAATCATCGAATTCTCTCACCAGCCGTAATCCTCACCGAGCAGTTCGTACAGGGCCTTGTTATGCGGTCGAAAATAGTCGTCCAGATACTCGTAGACTTTCGGCTCGACTTCACTTTTCTCCTTCGACGCGTTGCGGGGCCTCAAATCCGGGACCTCGAACGCCGCGTCCACGCCCACGAACTCGAACACGCGTCCGAGGGTCGCTTCGGGGCGGGCGAAAAACTCCTCGCTGCACAGGACGAGGAGCTGGCGCCGCGGGAAGTATTCGAGGAACCTTTCCAACTGCTCCCTGTAGAGTCCGCGGCTCTTGTACGAATGGCGGATGAAGGCGTCGCTCTTGTAGTCCTCGCGGCCGAGCGCGGGAGCCAGCCGGGACTCCTCCGCCCTCAGGGCTTCGTAAATCGGCAAAGGCTCCTGACCGCGCCGCCTGACGTGGAAGTAGTGCGAGACGGCCCGCCGCGTCGGGCTCCTCAGCAGGGCGACGATTTTAACCTCGGGCATCAGCGCGAACATCCGCCCCGGCACGAGCGGGTTGAACATGTAGAGGGGCGAAGCCTCGAACGCCTTCGCCCGCGCGCCCGCGCCCCGCACGGGGAAGTGTGCGCGATACCAGGCCGCGCCCTTCTGGTAGTCGTCTACCTTGTGATTCAAACCCCCGTCGAAGAAGTGGACCTCCTTCGTGTACGACGGCAGCAGTTGCGGGTGCTGACTCAGGTAGGCGAACAGGCTCGACGTGCCCGCCTTCTGCGCCCCGACGATGACTAAATCCGGCAGCGGCCGGCCGCGCCAGGTGGCCCGCCGGTATCGCCCTACCAGTTCGCCGGCCGCGGCCTTCACGCCGCCCCGCCCTATCCGCTTTAAAGAGTGCATGCCGTGTCTGGCCCGCAAGCCTGACGCATATTAGACGCTGCGCGGGCCGGCGGTAAAGACTCTCATGAAGGCGGCGCGGGACGTGATACGATGCCGGCTTCCGGGGGCGTTCTTCCATCCTTTCTGTTCTGACGGAAGAGAGATGAGCGAGAGGTGGTCGGTTCATAAATTCGGCGGGACGAGTGTGGCCGACGCGGGCCGCTACCGCGCGGTCGGGCGGATACTGGCCGGGGCGGGCGGCGACGGCGCGCGGACGGCGGTCGTCGTCTCGGCCATGAGCGGGGTGACGGACGCGCTGCTCGGGCTGGCGGACGCCGCCGCCTCGCGCGAAGAGTCTTACGTGGCGGCCCTGCGCGCGCTCGAAGAGAGACACACGGGGACGCTCGACGGGCTCGGGCTGGACGCGGCGCGGCGGCAGGCTTTGACGGAGACGCTGGCGGGGGACTTCCGCGACATCGCGGAGGTTTTGCGCGGCGTCTGGATTGCGCGTCTCGGCTCGGAGCGCATCAGGGAGTTCATCTCCGGCTACGGCGAGCTTTGGTCGGCCCAGTTCCTCGACGCGCACCTCGCGGCCTCCGGCGTCTCGTCGGACTGGCTCGACGCGCGCCGCGTCCTCACGGTCGAGACGGACGCGAGGGCCGTCTCGGTTGACTGGGGGCACTCGGCGGAGAGGCTGCGCGCGTGGAAGACGGAGGAGGGCGGCGCGCGCGTCGTCGTCGTGACGGGCTACGTCGCTTCGACGCGCGACGGCGTGGCGACGACCCTGAAGCGCAACGGCAGCGACTTCTCGGCTTCCATCTTCGCCGCCCTGCTCGGCGCCGACTCCATCACCATCTGGACCGACGTTGACGGCGTCCTGAGCGCCGACCCGCGCCTCGTCCCCGACGCCCTCGTCATCCCCGAGCTTTCTTATCAGGAGGCCGCCGAGCTCGCCTACTTCGGCGCCAAGGTCGTCCACCCGAACACGATGGCGCCGGCCATCTCGCGCTCGATTCCAATCTTCATCAAAAACACCTTCCGGCCCGAAGCGCCGGGGACGCGCATCGCAGGCCGCGCCTCCGAAGGCGGACTGGTCAAGGGCTTCGCCACCGTCGAGGACATGGCGCTCGTCAACGTCGAGGGCACGGGCATGATCGGCGTCCCCGGCGTCGCGCACAAACTCTTCGGCGCGCTCGGCGCGGCCGGCGTCTCGGTCGTCATGATCTCGCAGGCCAGCTCCGAGCACTCCATCTGCTTCGCCGTGCCGGCGCGGCAGGCGGAGCTTGCGAAGCGGACCGTCCTGCACGCCTTCGCGGGCGAGGTGCAGCGCGGCGAGGTGCAGACGGTCGAGGCGGTCGGCGACTGCTGCATCCTCGCGATGGTGGGCGAGGGCATGATTGAGCGGATGGGCGTGGCCGGAAAATTCTTCAGCGCCTTGGGCCGCGCCGGGGTCAACGTCCGCGCCATCGCTCAAGGGTCGAGCGAGCGCAACATCTCGGCCGTCATCGAGCAGCGCGAGGCGACCAAGGCCCTGCGCGCCGTCCACTCGGCCTTCTACCTTTCGAGCCAGACCGTCTCGGTCGGCCTCGTCGGCGCCGGCCTCATCGGCGGGACGTTTTTAGACCAGCTCCGCACGCGCCTCGACCGGCTCCGCGCCGGGCGCGGCATAGACCTCCGCGTCCGCGGCGTCATGACGAGCCGCCGCATGATTCTCGAAGACCGTCAGGTTGACCTCGCGCGCTGGCGCGAAGACCTCGCGGACAAGGCTTCGGAGTCGGACCTCGAACGCTTCGTCTCACACATCCGCGCGCCTCACCTCCCGCACGCCGTCGTCATCGACGCCACGGCCAGCGCCGAGCTGCCCCGTAGTTACGAAGACTGGCTCGCGCGCGGCTTGAACATCATCACGCCGAACAAGAAGGGCAACTCCGGCCCGCTCGAACGCTACCTCTCCTTGCGCGAGACGGCGCGGCGGCACGGCCGCTACTTCCTCTACGAGACGAACGTCGGCGCCGGCCTGCCCGTCATCCACACGCTGCGCGACCTCCTTGAGACGGGCGACCGCGTCAAGCGCGTCGAAGGAGTCCTGTCCGGCACGCTCTCCTTCATCTTCAACTCGCTCGACGGCACGCGCCCCTTCTCCGACATCGTCCGCGACGCGCACGCCCGCGGCTTCACCGAGCCCGACCCGCGCGAAGACCTCTCGGGCGTTGACGTGGCGCGCAAGCTCATCATCCTCGCCCGCGAGATGGGGCTCGAAGTCGAGTTGGAGGACGTGCAGGTCGAAAGCCTCGTGCCCGAAGACCTGCGCGCGGCTACGCCGGAGGAGTACATGGCATCCCTCAGCCGCCACGACGGCGCGATGGCCGAGCTTTTGCGCGGCGCGCACGAGCGGCGCGAAGTCCTGCGCTACGTCGGCACCATCGAGGAGGACGGGCGCGTCTCGGCCAGCTTGCGCGCCTACCCGTCCGACCACCCGTTCGCGAACCTGCGCGGCGGCGACAACGTCGTCAGCTTCCGCACCGCCCGCTACGACGAGCAGCCGATGATTGTGCGCGGCCCCGGCGCCGGCCCCGAAGTGACGGCGGCCGGCGTCTTCTCCGACCTGCTGCGGCTGGCGGCCTTTCTGGGGGCGCCGCTGTGAGGCGCGCGACGGCGTTCGCGCCGGCCACCGTCTCGAACGTCGCCGTCGGCTTCGACATCCTCGGCTTCCCCGTCGAGTCGGTCGGCGACTTCGTCACCGTCTCGATAATCGAAGAGCCGGAGGTCAGGGTCGCCGAGGTCGTTGACCTGACGGGCACGCTCGAAGAATCGGACATCCCCGCGGACCCGGCGCGCAACACGGCGACGGTCGGGCTGTTGAAGCTGCGCGAAGATTTGCGGCTCGGCTACGGGTTCGAGGTCGGTTTGCGCAAGGGCATCGCGGTCGGCTCCGGCATGGGCGGCTCGGCGGCCTCGGCCGTGGCCGCTCTGACGGCGGCGAACGCGCTGCTCGAACGACCGCTGACGAAGGAGACGCTGTTCGAGTACGCGCTGCTCTGCGAGCAGGCGTCGAGCGGCACGGCGCACCCGGACAACGCCGCGCCGTGCATCTTCGGCGGCTTCACGCTCATCGCCTCCATGAAACCTTTTCGCCGCGTGCGGCTGCCCGTCCCCGAAGGCGTCGTCGTCGTGCTCGTCCGCCCGCGCTGCCGCGTCGAGACGCGCCGCGCCCGCGGGATGTTGAAGGCGGAGGTGCCGCTCGCCTCTCACGTCCGGCAGTCGGCCTTGCTCGCCGGCTTCGTCGCCGGCTGCTACACGAACGACCTCGAACTCGTCCGCCAATCCTTCCGCGACGTGCTCATCGAGCCGCAGCGCGCCCCGCTCATCCCCGCCTTCACCGAAGTCAGGGCGGCGGCCCTCGAAGAAGGCGCCATCGGCGCCTCCATCTCCGGCTCCGGCCCGGCTGTCTTCGCGTGGACGACTTCTAACGAGACGGCCGAGCGCGTCCGCGCCGCGATGGTCAGCGCCTTCGACGAGCACGGCCGCGTGCAGGCCGACTCGTGGGTTTCACCCGTCGGCGCGGAAGGCGCTAAGGTGGTCGAATGAAGTTTCGCAGCACGCGCCGCGCGTCCGCCCCGCTCAGGTTTTCGGAGGCGATGCTTAAGGGCCTCGCGCCCGACGGCGGGCTCTACGTGCCGGAGAGTTTTCCGCGCTTCGGGGTCGGGGAGTTTGAGGGGCTTGACGATTGGGAGGAGATTGGGGCGCGGCTGCTCGGGCCCTTCTTCGAGGGCGACCCGCTCGCGCCGCACGTCGGGGAGATTTGCCGCGAGGCTTTCAACTTCCCAATCGAGCTGAAGGAGTTAGACGAAGGGACGGCGGTGCTCGAACTCTTTCACGGGCCGACGGCGGCCTTCAAGGACGTGGGCGCGCGCTTCCTCGCCGCCTGCGTCTCAAGGCTGCCGGGGCGGCGCACCGTGCTCGTCGCCACCTCGGGCGACACGGGCGGGGCGGTCGCCGCGGCCTTCCACGAGCGGCCGGAAGTCCGGGTCGTCATCCTTTTTCCGAAAGGCAAAGTCTCGCCGCGGCAGCAGCAGCAGTTGACGTGCTGGGGCGGCTCGGTTCGGGCCTTCGCCGTGCGCGGCGACTTCGACGACTGCCAGCGCGTCGTCAAGACGGCCTTCATGCAGAAGGGCTGGGCCGAGCGGCAGGGGTTGCTTTCGGCCAACAGCATCAACCTCGGGAGGCTTCTGCCGCAGGCGGTCTACTACGCGGCGGCGTCGCTCTGGTACCTGCGGCGGCGGGGCGAGCGGCCGGGCTTCGTCATCCCGGTCGGCAACCTCGGCAACGCGGCGGCGGCCTTCTGGGCGCGGAGGATGGGCTTGCCGGTGCGCGAGTTCGCGCTCGCGACGAACGCCAACCGCGCCGTGCCTTCGTACTTCGAGACGGGGGAGTGGGCGCCACGGCCTACCCGGCCCACGCTCGCCAACGCGATGGACGTGGGCGACCCGAGCAACATGGAGCGGCTGCTGGACCTGCACCCCGACTTCGAGGAGTTGAAGAGGGTGGCGCGCGCCTTCTCCGTCGGCGACGACGAGATAGCGCGCACCATCAAGGCGGCCGCGTCCGACCCGGTGTGCCCGCACACTGCGACGGCCGTTCACGCGCGCGCCCGCGTCGAGACGCCCCACTGGGTCGTCGTGGCGACCGCCCACCCGGCCAAGTTCGAGTCGGTGGTCGAGCCCCTCGTCGGGCGCGAGGTGGAGCCGCCGCCCAGCCTCGCCGAACTCTTCGGGCGCCCGTCGCGCTTCGAGGAGTTGGACCCGGCGTTCGAGGCGCTGGCCGCGGCCCTCAAGTAGTTCTCACTTGGAAGACACGTTGCTCTTCTCTATCTCGACGGCGAAGACGTGCGTCGGGCCGAACATGTTGGAGCGGAAGACGAGCCACTTCATGTCGGGCGTGAAGGTGACGTTCGGCTCCAGGCTGTAGTTGTGCTTCGCGAGGTTGACCATCCGCTCGGCGCGGAAGAAGCCGGGCTGGATGAGCTTCTTCGAGTCGGGCAGGCCGCCGTCGGTGCGGTCGGGCACCATCTCGGGGCGGAAGAGGTAAATCCACTGGCCGTTCTGCGGCGCGGCGACGCTCGTCGGCCCGCCCCCGTCGCCCGCGAAGAGCTTGCCGTCCGGCGAGCTGTTGTAGTGAACCGACCACTCGGGCTTTTGCAGGTTGTACCAGACCCTCTCGCCCGTCGAGACGTTGTAGCCCGCGACCCAGAAGACCTGGCTTTTCGGCGTCTGCAAGTCGTACCACACCCATTTGCCGTCGGCGCCGAGCCACTCGTGCCCGCCGATTTCCATGTTCATCGTGCGCGGGTGGACCTTGACGGGCGGCGTGCCGTCGGTGCGGATGAGCCACGTCCGGTCAACCTTGTGCCAGGGGCCTTCGTGGCAGTACAGCAAAAGCGTCGGGTCGGTGGGCGAGAACTGGATGTGGTTGTACCAGTCCGTGCCGCGCAGGAGCGTCTTGACCTCGCCCGTCCGGGTGCTGACGGTGACGAGTTGCAAGGGGCGACGCTCGGATAGGCGGTTCTCCATCATCTGCCCCTTGCCGGGGTACTCGTCGCCGCGCGAGCTGCCTTGCGGCGGCGGCGTGCCTGCCGGGCGTTCGCCGCCCTGCGCGGGAGCGGCGGCGGCGGGCGGCGGGCCGTTGAAGCGGGGGCCGCGACCCTCGGCGATGTCCTTGGCGAGCTTCTCGTCGAAGGTGCCGGCGAGCAGCGTCTCGTCGGCGTTGACGGTCGAGACGGAGAAGCCGGGCTGGAGCTTGACGACCTCGCGCGTCTGTTTGGTGTTGAGGTCGGTGGCGTAGACGGTCGCGGAGAAGCCTTTGTCGTCCCTCACGAACTTCGTGTAGTAGACCTGCCCCGTCTTCTTCCCGACGATGATGATGGAGACGCGCCCTTCGACGACCTTCTCGACGGCGCGCGTCTTGAGGTTGACGGCGGAGAGGCCCGTCGGCGTCGTCATAATCATCTTGGTGCCGTCGGGCGTGTAGCCGTTCTGGTGGAAGTAGAGGCTCTGGCTGCCGGGCTCCTCCGAGAGACGCACGACGCGGTGGCCCGTGTCGGGGTCAACCCACTCGCGCGGCACCTCCTGCGCCGCGGCGGTCGAAGCCAGCGCGAGCAGCGCGAAGAGAAGTTGAAGTCTGAAATTTGAAATCTGAAATCTCCTCATGTCGTCCCTCCCGGTTTGAGCATCCGTCCCGGCGCGTAGGCGCCGCCGGGGCGCGTCCTGAGTGAAATGATTTTACCGCCGTAGCTCAAGCGCGCCACGCCGCCGAGGCGTGAGCGGAGCGCGGCCGCGTGGAGTTTGCCTTCCTTCCAGCTCACATCGACCTCGAAGCCGCCGCGGGCGCGCAGCCCGTTGACGCTCCCCTCGGGCCACGCCGGGGGGAGCGCGGGCAGGAGGCGGATGGTCCCGTTGTGGCTCTGCAAAAGCATCTCGGCGACGCCGGCCGTCGCGCCGAAGTTGCCGTCTATCTGGAAGGGCGGGTGCGCGTCGAAGAGGTTGTCGTAGCTGCCGCCCGCGAAGCGCACGCCCTCGACGGAGGCGCCGACGGGCCGCAGCAGCAGCGAGAGCAGGCGGTGGGCGCGCTCTCCGTCGCCGAGCCGCGCCCAGAGGTTAATCTTGTGCGCGAGTGACCAGCCCGTCGAGATGTCGCCGCGCGCCTCCAGACTTTTGCGCGCCGCGCGGGCCAGCTCGGGCGTTTCGTCGGGCGTGATTTCGGAGCCGGGGTAGAGGCCCCAGAGGTGCGAGACGTGGCGGTGCGTCGGCTCCGGCTCGCCGTACTCTTCGAGCCATTCCATCAGACGGCCGTCCGCGCCGACGCGGTTGGGCGCGAGCCGGGCGCGCTTCTCCTTAAGCTCTCTTCTAAACTCGGTGTCGACGCCGAGTATCTCGGAGGCTTCGGCCGTGGCGTCGAAGAGGTGGCGGAGAATCTGCATGTCAACGGTCGGGCCCATGCAGACGTGGGCGGTGCGGCCGTCCGCGAGGCGGAAGGCGTTCTCGGGCGAGTTCGAGGGCGCGGTGACGAGCCACCTGTTTCGGGGCTCTTCGATGAGCATGTCCGTGTAGAAGAGCGCCGAGCCCTTCATGACGGGGTAGGCCCGTTTCAGAAACTCGCGGTCGCGCGTGTAGAGGTAGTGCTCCCAGAGGTGCCGGCAGAGCCACGCCGAGCCGCTGGCGGTCGAGCCCCACGAGGCGCCCTCGCCGGGGCTTGTGTAGCCCCAAGGGTTCGTGATGACGTGCGCGACCCAGCCGCGCGCGCCGTAGTAAAGCCGGGCCGTGCGCGCGCCGGGCGCCTGCAACGAACGGATGAGCGCGAAGAGCGGGCGGTGAAGCTCGGAGAGGTTCGAGACTTCGGCCGGCCAGTAGTTCATCTGGACGTTGACGTTGAGATGATAGTCGGCGTTCCAGGGCGCCTGCACGCCCTCGGCCCAGACGCCTTGCAGGTTGGCCGGCATCCCTCCGGGGCGCGAGCTTGAGATGAGCAGGTAGCGGCCGAACTGGAAGTAGAGCGCGGCGAGGCCGGGGTCGGGCTTGCCTTCGGAGAAGGCTCTGAGGCGCGCGGGCGTCGGCAGGCGTTCCGCCTCGGGGTTCGGTGGGCCGAGGGTGAGGCGGACGCGGTCGAAGTAGCGGCGGAAGTCGGCGGCGTGCGCGGCGAGGAGGGCGCCGAAAGTTTTCGCGGCGGCGCGCTTCATGTCGGCGGCCGAGGCCGCCGGAGGGTCGGCGGTGCGTCGGCCGGCGAAGCCTTGATAGTCGGTGGCGGCCGTGATTAAGAGAACCGCCTCGTCGGCGCCGCTGACTTTGACGGCGTTGCCTTCGGCAGTCACCTTCCCGCCCGGCGCGACGACGCGCAGGCGCGCGGCGTACTTCATCCCGCGGCCGTCGGTGCCGTTGTTGAGTCGGCCCGACATGAGGAGACTGTCGGGGCCGTCGGCCTTCACCTCGAAACGCTCGGGGCGGTCGAGCGAGGCGTCGAAGCTGACGCGGCCCGGACGGTCGGCGCTCAGGCGGACGACGACCGTTTCGTCGGGCGCGCTCGTGAAGTATTCGCGCAGGTGGCGGACGCCGGCCTGCGTGTAGGAGACGCGCGCGACGGCGGAGGCAAGGTCGAGTTCGCGCCGGTAGTTTGAAACGTCGCCCGCGCCCGCCGGGAAGGAGAGTCGCAGGTCGCCGAGTTGCTGGTAGGAGCCGTACTGCGCGTCGGCGCCGCGTCCGCGTGCGGAGCCGGGGCCGCGGCTGGTGAAGTTCTTGTAGACCAGCCGCTCGGCCTCGACGTTGTCGCCCGCCAAGAGGAGGCGGCGAATCTCGGGCAGGAACTTCGCCGCGTCCGCGCGGTCAGAGTCCTGCGGCGAGCCGGACCAGAGCGTCGCCTCGTTGAGTATGACGCGCTCGCCCTCGACCCCGCCGAAGACCATCGCGCCGAGGCGGCCGGAGCCCAAAGGTAGCGACTGCGTGAACTCGCGGGCCGGCGCGTCGAACCAGACGAGCAGGCGCGGGCCCGTCCGGGCCGCGGCACTCGGGATGAGCGCCGCGGCGAGGAGGGCCGCCGCCGTCAGACTGCCCCGAAGTAGGTTTCTCATCGCCAACCCGCCGGCAAAGGTGAAGGGCGGCGGACTTCTAATCCGGCCGCCCTCCGAGGTCGCCGCGCGCGGCGCGCGGGTTAAAGTCTCTTCCCCCGGCCTAGAAGAATATCCTCAGGCCGAACTGGATGTAGCGCGCGTTCTGGCCCGAGAAGTTGCCCGTCAGCGACCCGAAGTTCGTGTCGTAAGTCTGCCGCAGGCGGTAGAGCTTGAAGCCCTCAAGCGTGCGGATGTCGAACGAGAGCGGGTCGCGGGTGGCGAAGCCCTCGGGCAGCGGGACGTGGAAGAAGTTGAGCGGCAGCGGCCCGTTGCCGCTGGCGCGGGTGGAGTTGACCGTCGAACGGATGGCCGCGAGCTGGGCCGCGCCCGCCGTGGTGTTCGCGAGCGGCTGGTTGTTGAACGTCGCCCAGGTGTTGTACTCGGCCGCGGTGATGGGCTGGTTGACGCCGCCCACCGCCTCGGTCGTGATTTCGGTCGGGAAGGTGCCGAGGCCGAAGGGCGTGTTGCCCGTGTTGTTGTAGCGGAAGTTGGGGTGGTTGAAGGCGTTGATCAGGTCCACCCTGAAATTGATCTTCCGCCTCTCGCCGCCGCCGACCGGCCACGGGAAGTCCTTCGAGAAGGAGAAGTCGAAGAACTCCTGGCGCGGCGGTCGGATGTCGAGCGTGCGCGGGGCGTTACCCAACTGCCCCTTGACGGGCCGCATGAAGGCCGCCGGGTTGATGTAAGGCTCGCAGCCCGAGGGCGGCGCCGAGCTGCCGACGGGGCAGTCGCGCGTCCAGCGCGGGTTCTTGAGCGGCACGCCCGGCACGATGTCCGGCCGGACGACGCGGTTGAAGCTGACGCCGCCGAGCCGGTTCGGGTCGGTCAGGAAGGGCAGGAACGGGGTGCCGCCCGGCATGCGGAAGACGCCGGAGATGGTCCACCTGCCGATGATTTGGTCCACGACCGCGGGCGCGTTCGACAGGAAGCGGCGGTTCTTGCCCAGGGGGAGGTCCCAGATGGCCGTCGAGCTGAAGTTGTTCTTGATGTCGTAGGTCGCGATGGAGCGGTCCGCCTCGATGCTGCCGCCGAGCGAGACCTGACCGCGCGCCTGACCCGTCGAGAGCACGCGCGTGTCGGGGCTGGCGTCCGAGGCCGTGTCGATGGTCTTGCCGTAGGTGTAGTTGGCCGTGAAGGTCAGCCCCCGCCCGACGCGGCGGCGAACGTCGATGTAGCCGGCGTGCCGGATGCTGGTGGCGCGCGGGTCGTAGTAGCGGTTGAGCGGGTCGAAGCCGAGGTACTGGCTGAGGACGCTGGCGCGCGCGATCTGGATGACGGAGCCTTGCAGGTTGACGCGCTGGAGCGGGTCGGCGATGGTGCCCGAGAGGTCAACGCCCGTGGCGGCCGACACCTGCTCGATGGCCGGGATGTTGCGCGGGTTGATGTTGATGAACGGCAGGAACAGGTGCCGGCCCGCGTTGCCGACGTAGGCCACCTCGATGGCCGTGTTGCGGAACGGCTCGAACTGCACGGCGAGGTTCCAGTTCGCCGAGTACGGGACCTTGCCCGAGCCGCCCGAGAAGCCGGTGTCGGCGAAGGCGCTGACGGCGAGGCTGTTCAGGAAGACCAGCCCCTCGGAGTTGGCGCCGAGAATCTGGTCCAGCGTGCGGGTCGTCCCCGCTATCGGCGCGTTGCCCGTCAGGCGGATGGGCTGGTTCGGGTCGGGCGTGCCGCCGACGGCCGAGCCGGTGGCCGTCTGGCCGACGCTGATGAAGCCGCCGAAGTCCGGGTTCGGGTTGCGGTTGTTGCCCGTCAGCGTCGCGTGCGAGATGCCGAAGCCGCCGCGCAGCACTACCGACCTCGCCTCAAGGTCGAAGCCGAAGAGCTTCATCTTCGGCTGCCACGCGAAGCCGAGGCGCGGCTCGAATCCCATGTAGTCAACCGGCGTGATGTACTTCGAGCGCCCGCCGCGGCCCGAGAAGGCGAAGGCCGGCACCGTCACCGAGGTCGGGACGAGGTCGGGGACGGCGGCGGTCGTCGCGAACCCGAGGCCGGTCGCCAGCGCGCGGCGCTGCGTGTCGGTCAGGGCGATGTTCTGCGTCAGGTCGGGGCGGAAGACGCCCTGAAGGTTGTGCTTCTCGTAGCGCGGGTACTGGAGCGAGTAGCGCAGGCCGAGGTTGAGGGTCAGGTTGGGCCTGACCTTCCAGTCGTTCTGGATGAAGGCCGCGCCCGACTTCCAGCGGTAGTCGTAGTCGAGGATGAGGGGCCGCACGTCCACCGAGTTGGGTGTCCCGATGAGCAGGCTGGCGATGGGGTCGCCGCCGTTGGTGTTGATGTCGTTGGCCGAGCGGTTGCGGCTGGTCTGCACGACGCGGAAGTCGTACCGGCCGCCGGAGGCGGCGAAGAAGGGCGTGATGGCGAGGCGCGCGTCGTTGAGGTCAACGCCCATCTTCCACGTCATGTTGCCGCGCGTGAAGTAGACGATGTCGCTGATGTTGTAGCGCTGCTCGATGTTGAAGTTGTTGGTCGAGGCCGCGGAGCCCACGTCGGCCGCGCTGTAGGCGGCGTCGCGGGCGAGGAGGAAGAGCGGGATGCCGCCCTGCGTCAGCGCGGGCAGACCCAGCTCGCGGGCGAAGCTGCGGCCCGTCTTGATGGCGAACTCGGGCGAGTAGTCCTCGCTGAAGTTGCCGCGCGTGTAGTTGAGCCGGAGGTCGTTGACGAGACTGGGCGAGAGGATGTTGTTGAAGGCCAGCAGGTATTGCTTGGCGTCGCTGTAGACGCCGGTGTTGCCGTTGATGTCGTTGCCCGCCGACCTGATGCCGACGGCCGGCGTCGAGGTGTAGCGGAAGTTGGCCTTGAAGTTGTCGGTGAAGTTGTGGTCGAGCCGCAGCGTGTAGCGCGTCTCGTCCTGCCGGATGGAGCGCACGAGGTTGAAGTTCCTGACGACGCCCGAGTCGAGGAAGTAACCCCCCGCCGCCGGCTGGAACGTCAGGATGTTGCGCGCGATGGGGTCGATGTACTCCTGCGGGATGACGTTCAGCGCCGGGTTCGGGCTGGCGTTGATGGTGGAGTTGCACTGAGGCGCCTGAACCGTCTGGGTGACGCCGTTGACGATGATGTTCTGGTTGACGAGCGTCCGGCGCGGGTCGTTGAACTGGCAGAACTGGTTGCCGGTCGCCAACTGGATGGGGTAGAGCTTGCCCTGGACGAGGATGAAGTTCTGATAGATGTTGACGTTGGCGAGGGCGGTCTGGCCGAACTGCGAGGCGACCGACGCCGGGAGGACGCCGCTGTTCGTCCGCACGAGGTTGCGGAAGTCGCCGTTGCGCTGGGCCTCGGTGGGCAGCAGCCCCGTCCCCGTGATGAAGTCGGTGCGCCAGCGCGGCTCGTAGGCGAGGAAGAAGAAGCTGCGGTTCTTGCCGCTCCAGAGGCCGGGGCCGCCCTCGCCCCACTTCGGCAGGTAGATGGGGCCGCCGAGGGTGGCCGAGACCTGCGTGTAGCGCAGGTTGTTTTTCGGGCGCGCGGCCGTGCCGATGGTGTACGGGATGGCGTTGAATTTCGGGTTGCGGTGGTAGACGAGCCCGACGCCGTGGAACTCGTTGGTGCCGCTCTTGGTGGTGGCGTTGATGACGCCGCCGCCCGTGTTGCCGAACTCGGCCGAGTAGGCCGAAGTCTGGACGGTGAACTCCTGCACGGTCTCGGGCGTGAAGGAGACGACCGAGCGGGCGATGCCGACGCCCGTGTTGTTGACGCCGTCGGCGAGGATGGAAGTGCTGCCCGAGCGCCCGCCGTTGACGTTGAGGTTGAAGCCCGGCACGGGCTGGTCGGAGCCGACGCCGGGGTCTTCGCTGCCCACGTCGCCCGTCACGTTCGGGGCCGTCAGCGCGAGGTCGAGGACGCTGCGGTTGTTGAGCGGGATGTCCTGAATCTGCCGCTCCGAGACGGTCGTCGTCGTGGTGCCGGTCTCGGTGTTCAGGACCGGCGCGTCGGCCGTGACGGTGACCTGCTCGCCGACGGCGCCCGGCTCCATCAGGACGTTCGCGCTGGCGATGGCCGCCGTGTCCACCTTCAGGCTCTCGACCTTGGCCGTCTTGAACCCTTGGGCTTCGACGGTGATGCTGTAGACGACGGGGTCGAGCGATTGGACCTGGAAGGCGCCGTCCTCGGAGGTCGTCACCGTCTGCTTCTGGCCCGTGCCGATATTGGTGACGGTGACGGTCGCGCCGGGGATGGCCGCCCCGTTCTGGTCCATAACAGTGCCGCTGATGCCGCCCCTGTTGGTCTGGCCGGCGACGGCCACGGCGAGCAGCAGTACGAGCGCAAGGGTGCTTATCGGCCGCATAATCTAGACTCCCTCTGTGTGGTTCTCTTCGGTCAAGGCTTGACGAAATACCTGTCGGGTTCGCGCGTCGCGCGCGCCCGTCGCCGCCACTTTAGGGGCAACGGGCGGGGGCGAAACCGCCGAGTAAAGCGGTTATCCGGGCGCCAACGTCCTGTCGGGGATTACAAAAGCAAGGCGCGGGCTATTCGGTTGTAAGAGTGCGTTTGATTATGTATGCCTGCCGTCAAGACTCGGCTCATCCAGGGGGGCCGGCGGCGATGACGGTAGAGCGTTTAACCAAAGGCAATCGTCGTTCCTGCGAAGGCGGTCGGGGGTTTTGTTGAATTTTCGGGGGAGTCGGGCGCCGATATTCAGTTAAGGGCTTTCCCCATCCAAAAATTTGGGAGAAAACGTCCGAAATCTTCGATTCAGGTAACGGGGATTCTGCTTAATTGCTGTCGGTGATCGCGCATTGTAGCACCCTCGCGGGGCGTTGGGAATAACTTCCTTCTTTTTTTTCCGGCGCCAACAAAAGGCCCGTTTCAGTCGAGGTGAAAGACCTCGTCCAAGTCCTCGGCGACGGGGCTTTCGTCCGGGTTCGTCAGCATCAACTCCTTCATGTAAGACCACCAGCGGCGGCAGGCTTCCGTCTCGGCGATGCGCCGCCAAAGCTCTTCGGACTCTATCTCGGCGTAGGCGAACAGCCGGTCGGCGCCCCGTTCGAGGAAGATGGAGTAGTTGCGGACGCCGTGCGCCTTCAAGACTTCGAGCAGGTCGGGCCAGACGGCCGCGTGGCGCCGCCCGTACTCGGCCTGCGACCCCGGCCTGAGAGTCATCAGGAAAGCCTTGCGCATCATCGGGAGTCAGAAGTTGAAGTTGTCTATGTTCTCTTTGTTGAAGACGAAGGGGGCGCCGAGGCGCACCTCTTCGCCCGCGACCTCGATTTTGCCGAGGCGGCCGGCCGTCAGCCCCGCGTCGCCCGGCTTGAGCTGCCCGGCGGCGAGCGCGTTCGAGGCGTAGACGGTCAGGTAGCCGAGGTCCACCGTGTTCCAGAGGACGATGGACTCGATGACGCCCTCCTTGACGTAGGGCTTGCACATGTTCGGCAAAGACAGCCCCGTCACCTTCACGTCCGTGCGGCCCGACTGCTTGACGGCCTCGGCGGCGCCGGGGACGGCCGGAGCCGCAATCGCCATCACGAGCTTCACCGTCGGGTAGACCTTCAGGACCGTCTGCGTCTCGGAGAAGGCGCGGTCGCGGTCGCCCTCGCTCGGCTGGACGGCGACGAGCTTCATCTCGGGGTACTTCTCGGCCAGCCGCTCCTTGATGAATTTAATCCACTCGTTCTGGTTGGCGGCGCTCAGGGAAGCGGTGATGATGGCGAAGTCGCCTTTGCCGCCCGTGATGCGCGCGGCCTCGTCCATGAGGGTGTAGCCGATGCCCTGCGGGGTGGCCTGGTTGATGAAGAAGTCGCGGGCGTCCTTCTCGGCGTCGGCGTCCCAGGTGATGACCTTGATGCCGCGCTGCCGGGCCTTGCGGAGCACGGTCGAGATGCCGACCTTGTTCTCGACGCTGACGGCGATGGCGTCCACGCCGCGCGTTATCCACGCCTCGACCACTTCGTTCTGCTTCGCCGGGTCGAGGTCGGTCGGGCCGTCCCACAGAAGCTCGACGCCGAGCTCCTTCGCGGCCTCGTCGGCCCCGGCCTTGCAACTGACGAAGTAGGGGTCGCCCTTCGCCTTCGGCATCAGGGCGACGACGGCCTTCTTGCCGCCGCCCGCCGGCTGCCCGGCCGGGGCGCCGGCCGCGACCGGCGACGAAGGGGCGCCGCCCGCCGCCGCGTGCTCGCGGACGGAGCGAACGAGCATCCAGTTGCTCCCGGCGACGATGAGCGCGCCGAGCAGGATGACGGCGCTCAGGATTGCGACTTGAGAGTTACGCACTTCGAAGTCCTCCGCGTGTGTGTGTGCGGCGCGCGGCTGCGTGCGCGCGCGCGTCGAGAGCCGGTCGAGAAGGATGGTGGCGACCAGCAGGACGCCCGTCAGGATGCCCGCCAGCTCGGCCGGCTGAGCCGAGAGGCGCAAACCGTTCTGGAGGATGACGATGCCGAAGAGGCCGAGCAGCGTCCCCAGCACGGTGCCGCGCCCGCCGAAGATTGACGCGCCGCCGAGCACGACGGCCGTAATCGCCATCAGCTCGTAGCCCGTGCCCGCGTCCGACTTCGCTTGGCCGAGGTGCGCGACGTAGATGACGGCCGCGAGGCTCGCCGCCAGACCCGACAGGACGTAAATCAAAGTCAGCCGGCTCCGCACGGGGACGCCTGCGTAGCGCGCGCCCTCGTCCGAGAAGCCGATGGCGTAGAGGCTGCGGCCGTAAGGAGTGCGGTGCAGCCACCACCAGCAGGCCGCCGCCGCGGCGACGAGGACGAAGAGCTGCGTCGGGACGAGCCCGCCGACGTAGCCTTGCCCGAGGAAGAGGAACCCTTGAGAGAAGCCGGAATAGTTCTCGATGCCGCGCGTCAGCCCCTCGGCGACGCCGCGGAAGAGAGAGAACGTGCCGAGCGTGACGATCAGCGGCGGGAAGTTGAGCCGCGTTATCATCAGCGCGTTCAGGTAGCCGCCGAGCGCGCCGACCGCGAGCGTCAAAGCTATCGCCGCCGGCATCGGCAACTCCGCGTCGCGCCACAACGCGCCGAGCACGACGGCCGCCAGCCCCATCATCGAGCCGACCGACAGGTCGATGCCGCCCGTGATGATGATGGGCGTCAGCGCCAGCGCCAGGAGCCCTATCTCGACGCTCAGGCGCGTAATCTCGAAGGCGTTGTCGCGGCTCAGAAAGTTGTTGCCCGTGACGCTGAAGACGGCGCACTCGGCGAGGATGACGACGATGAGCACCCACTCGTTATTGGGGAAGACGCGCTCGCGCCAAGGCGCGTTCACCTTCAACTCGCGGGCTTCCGGTTGTGTGACGGTCGGATTCATTTGGCCCTCGCGGCCCGGAGTGTGAGCCCCATCGCGCGCACGCGGTCGAGGTGGCCGAGGGCCACGTCGGACACGAGCGCCGCCAGGATAATCGCCCCCTGAATCGCCTTCTCCCAGAACGGGTTGATGCCGACGAAGGTCAGCGCCGTCCCAATCGTGCCCAGCAGCGCCGCCCCTATTAGCGTCCCGACGAGCGTCCCGCGCCCGCCCGTAATCGCCGTCCCGCCGACGACGACGGCGGCCACGGCCTTCAACTCAAGCCCGATGCCCGCGTTGCTCGGCACGGCGTTAAATCTCACCGCGTTGAGCAAAGCCGCCAGCCCCGTCAGCGCGCCCATCAACACGAAGACGCCGAAGACGACCCGCCGCGGCTCGATGCCCGCGAGCCTCGCCGCCTCGGCGTCCGACCCGACCGCGTGGACGGCGCGGCCGGCGCTCAAATTCCTCAACATCCAACTGAACGCCGCGAGCACCAGGAGCGCCCCGCCCACGATGAGCCACTGGGCCGCGCCCTGACCGAGCCCGAACCACTGGAAGTTTCGCGGCAAGTCCTGCACCCACGCCCCCTGCGTCGTCCACCGCAAGGCGTCGCGCCACGCCACCAGCATCGCCAGCGTCACGATGATTGAAGGCAGCCGCAGGTAGCCGACGAGCGCGCCGTTCACAGCGCCCATCAGCGACCCCAGCAGAATCACCGCCGGCAGCAGCAGCGCGACGGGGACGCCCTCCTTCGCCATCCACCCGGCCGCGACGCTGCACACCGCGAACTGCGACCCGACCGAGATATCAATCTCCCCGACCAGAATCACCAGCGTCATCCCGACCGCCACCAGCAGCACCGGCGCGTTGTTCAGCGCCATGTCGCGCAAATTACCCGCCCCGAAGAACGAAGGCGCCGCCGCCCCCACCGCCACCAGCAACGCCACGTAAGCCAGCAGCGCCGACAACTCGCGCTTGTAACGGCCGAAGTTCATTTGCCCCCTCCCGGCGTCGCGGCTGCCGCGACCTCCTCCGACGAGTGGCCGAGGGCGAGCGCGAGGACTTTCTCCTGCGTCGCGTCGGCGCGGTCCAGGACTTCGACGATGCGGCCGCCGTGCATGACGGCGACGCGGTCGCTCATGCCGAGGATTTCCGGCAGCTCCGAGGAGATCATCAGGACGGCGACGCCCTCGGCGGCGAGGTCGGTCATCAAGGCGTGTATCTCCGACTTGGCGCCCACGTCGATGCCTTGCGTCGGCTCGTCGAGGATGAGCACCTTGGGGCTGGTCATCAGCCAGCGCGACAGCGCCACCTTCTGCTGGTTGCCGCCCGAGAGCGTGGCGACGGGGACGTAGATGGCCGGGGTCTTGACGCCGAGGCGGCGCGCGTAGTCGGCCGCCACCTCCTTCTCGCGCTTGAAGTCGAGCGAGCCGTTGCGCGTCAGGCGGTCGAGCGAGGCGAGCGTGATGTTCGAGCCTATCTGCATGTCGAGGATGACGCCGTGGCGGCGGCGGTCTTCGGGCAGGTAGGCGATGCCGCGCCGGATGGCCTCGGCCGGGCTGTTGATTTTGACGGGCTCGCCTTTAAGAATAATCTCCCCTTCGTCAATCGGCGTCAGGCCGAAGACGGCGCGGCCCAGTTCCGTCCTTCCGGCGCCGACCAGACCCGCGAGCCCGACTATCTCGCCCGCGCGCACGGAGAGGTCGATGCCCTTCAACCCCGACTCCGCGCAGCCGAGGCTGCGAAGCTCTAAAACGACATCGCCGAGCTTCACTTCTCTTTTAGGGAAGACGGCCGACAGCTCTCGCCCGACCATCATCTGGATGAGTTGCTGGCGGTTGACCTCCGACATCTCGCGCGTGTCAATCGTGCGGCCGTCGCGCAGGACCGTCACGCGGTCGGCGATGACGGGCAGCTCTTCGAGGCGGTGCGAGATGTAGACCATGCCGACGCCGCGCGAGCGGAGTTCGCGGATGACGTTGAAAAGGTTCTGCGTGTCCTCCTCCGAGAGCGACGCGGTCGGCTCGTCGAGAATTAAAACCTTCGCGTCGGCGCCGAGCGCGCGGGCGATTTCGACGAGTTGCTGTTGCGGCATCGTCAGCTCGCCGGCCTCGCGGTCGGGGTCAATGCGGGCGCCGACCTGCGCGAGAAGCTCGGCGGCGCGTCGGCGGCGCGCGCGCCAGTCAACGCGGCCCGTCATGCCTGACTGCTCCAGAACGATGGCGATGTTCTCGGCGACGGTCAGCTCGGGGAAGAGCGCGGGCTGCTGGTAGATGGCGGCGATGCCCAAAGCCTTGGCGACGCGCGGCGAGTTGTGCGTGATGGTCTGGCCGCCCAGTTGAATCTCGCCCGAGTCGGGCTCGACGGCGCCGGTGATGATTTTGATGAGCGTTGACTTGCCCGCGCCGTTCTCGCCGACGAGCGCGTGGACCTCGCCCGCGCGCACTTCGAGCGACGCGCTCTTTAAAGCCTGCACGCCCGCGTAAGACTTCCGTATGTCGGTGGCGCGCAGCAGCGGCGGGCCGTCAGTCATGGTCCCTCACCCTCGATGATGATGACGTAAAGCTCGGCGGGGCCGTGGACGCCGACGGCCAGCGTCAGCTCGATGTCGGACGTGCGCGAAGGCCCCGTGATGAAAGTTATGGCGCGGCTCAGCGCGCCCTCGCCCCTCTGATTGATGGCTTGCATCACCTCGCCCAACGTCTGTCTTATCTGCCGCGACTCGACGACGGCGACGTGCGCGGTCGGGACCAGCGACGCCAGCCGGTTGCGCTCCGCGTCCGACTCAAGCACCAGCGTCCCCGTCTCGGCGATGGCCCACTGAGCGCCCGTCACGCCCAAGTCGCACTCGAACATCTCCGAGGCGGTCGCCGCTTCGAGCACTTCGACTCCGGCGCTCGCCCCTCCGAGCACGCGGCGCGCGAGCGTCGAATCCGAGACGGCGACGCGGCGCGCGTGCCTCTCCTCGACAATGCGCCGCAAGGCTTCCGAAGCCTCCGCCTCGTCACTGACGACGACGCAGCGCCCGACGACGGCTTCCAGAGCCTTCCTGAAACGCTCGACCGGCGACGCGCCCGGCTCGCCCCCCACGGCCGTCACGCCCGCGCGCGGAGTCTCGTCAGCGTGCCTCTCATGATGCTCCGCCCGCACCGCGTCGTGCGGCGCGCTCGCCGCGAGGTGCCGCCGGATGGCCGACAGCATCTCCCGCCTCGTCTCCCCGTTTCGTCTCCGCTCGGCCAAGGCTAACGACCCTTTTCTTCTTCCCGCCACTGTTCGCGGAAGGAGCGAGGCGCGAGGGGCGGCGCGTCGCGCCACTCGGTCCACGCGGCGAGCGGCGGCGCGAGCTTCGCCAGCAGGCCGCCGACGCGCCCGATGCGCCCCTCCCGCACCATCGGCTTTTGCAGCACGCGCATCACGCGCCCGCCCCACTCGTACAGCCAAGGGCTCGACCACGCCCACGCGTACATCCGAAACGCCAGACGCTCCAGTGGCTTCTTCTTAACCGGCCCCTCCTGCCCGGCCGTGCCGCCCGGCGTGCCCTCCGTCACCTCGGCGCGCAGGTGGAGGAGCAGTTCGGGGATGTCTATCTTGACGGGGCAGACCTCGCGGCAGGCGCCGCACAGGCTCGAAGCGTAAGGTAGCTGCTGCGTCTTATCGAGGCGCGAGAGCTGCGGTGTGATGACGGCGCCGATGGGGCCGGGGTAGACCGAGCCGTAGGCGTGGCCGCCGATGTTCTGGTAGACGGGGCACGCGTTCAGGCACGCGCCGCAGCGGATGCACGCGAGCGACTGCCGCGTCACCGGGTGCGACAGCATCCGGGCGCGGCCGTTGTCCATGAGGACGATGTGAAGCTCCTCCGGCCCCTCGTCCCCCGCGCGCCGCTTCGTGCCCGTGATTAAAGATTGATACGCCGTCAACTGCTGGCCCGTGCCCGAGCGCGGCAGGAGTTTTAAGAACACGTCGAGGTCGGTGAAGCGCGGAATTATCTTCTCGATGCCCATGACGGCGACGTGCGTGCGCGGCAGGCTGGTCGTGAGCCGCGCGTTGCCTTCATTTTCGAGGATGAGGATGGTGCCCGTCTCGGCGACGCCGAAGTTGACGCCGGAGATGCCGACCTCGGCTTCGGCGAAGCGGCGGCGCAGGATGCGGCGTGCGGCGCCGGTCAGGACGGCCACGTCGTCGGTCGGCGGGATGCCGACCTTCTCGGACATCAGCTCGGCTATCTGCCGCTTCGACTTGTGAATGGCGGGGACGACGATGTGCGACGGCACCTCGTGCGCGAGCTGTATGATCCACTCGCCGAGGTCCGTCTCGACGGGCGCGAGCCCGGCCGCCTCCAGCGCCGCGTTCAAATGAATCTCCTCGGTCGCCATGCTCTTGGATTTGACGACGCGGGTCGCCTCGCGCTCGCGCAAGATGTCCAGGACAATCGCGCAAGCCTCCTCCCCGTCGCGCGCCCAGTGAATCTGCGCGCCCGCGGCCTCGGCCTTGTCGGCAAAAGCCTCAAGGTACTTGTCGAGGTGCGCCAGCGTCTCCTCCTTGACGGCCCGCGCCCGCTCGCGCAACCCCTCCCAGTTCTCGACGGTCAGGACGGCCAGCTTGCGCCGCTCGCCGAAGGTCGTGGCGAGGTTGCGCAAGGCGCTGCGGAGCTGCGGGTCTTGCAGCGCCGCCCGCGCGTTCTGGTCGAAGGTTTCGGAAGTCGGGTGTTCCATCAGCAATTCATTCGCGCGAGGCGAGCAGTTCAGCGAGATGCATCGTCTTGACGGACGACTGCTTGCGCGTCAGGCGGCCCCGTATCTGCATGAGACAACTGGCGTCGCCGGAGACGACGGCGCGGACGCCTGCGCGCTCGATGGCCTCGACCTTGTTGTCGAGGATGGCGACGGAAATCTCAGGGTACTTCACCGAGAACGTGCCGCCGAAGCCGCAGCAGGAGTCGGCGTTCTGAAGCTCGACGAACTCGGCGCCGCGCACCGAGCGCAGGAGGCGGCGCGGCTCCTCGCGGATGTTCAAGTCGCGCAGGCCGTGACAGGCGTCGTGCCACGTGACCTTTCCCTTGAAAGAAGCGCCCACGTCTTCGACCTTTAGAACGTTGACGAGGAAGGAGCCGAACTCGTACGTCTTCGCGGCAATCGCATCCGAGCGCCTGCGCCAGTCCTCTTCCTCGGCGAACAGCTCGCGGAAGTGGTGCGCCATCGCCGTGCAGGAGCCGGAAGGGCTGACGATGGCGTCGGCGCCGCCCTCCTCGAAAATCTCTATGAAGCGGCGGGCGAGCTTGCGCGCCTCGGCGCGGTAGCCGGTGTTGAAGGCCGGCTGGCCGCAGCAGGTCTGCCGCGCGTCGAAGACGACTTCGCAGCCCGCGCGCCTCAGGACTTCGACGGCGTCGGCGCCGACCGAGGGCCAGAGCTGGTCAATCAGACAGGTGACGAAGAGTGATACCTTCAAGAATCTTCAACTTTCAAGAGAGCATCGCCGCGAAGGCGCGCTTGAGGTCGTCAATCACCTCGTCCGACATCGGCGCCACGTCGCCGAGGAGTCGGCTGTTGATTAACGCCTCGGCCGTTGACTCCAAGACTTCGAGGCGGTCGAAGGCTTCGAGCACGCTCGCGCCCGCGACCATCACGCCGTCGTTCTCTAAAAGCGCGATGGGCGAGCGCAAGTTGACCTGACGGCCCAGCGCCTCCGGGTCTTCGAACTGCACGCCGTAGGGTAAGCGCGCCACGTCGCGCAGCAGCAGGTAACTTTCGGGAATCGTGCGCGAGTCGAGCGCGGCGCGCGTCACGCTGAAGGCCGTCACGTTGACGGGCGAGGCGTTGAGGACGGCGCCGACGCGCGCGTCGTGTTCATAAACCGACTGGTGGTTGCGCGCGGCTCGGCTCGGCAGCCGGCCCCTCTCGCGGCGCCCGCCGCGGACGAGCACGAGGTCTTCGGGCGCGAGCGCGTGGCGGTCGAAGCGCGAGGGCGTGATGAGGAAGGCGTCCTCGTCAACGCGCGCCGAGAAGCTGCCGCCGGTGCTGATGAAGAGTCGCTGCCGGTAGCCTCGCTGCGTGAACTCGACGAGCCGGCGGCGCTGCTCCTTCTCGCGGCTCGAAGGCTCTCCGGGGTCGAACTCTTCGAGCGTGGGGACGCGCTCCCGAAGCTCAAGCTCGGCGTCGGACAGGTAATGGACTTCGCCGAGGAGGCTCGCCTTGAGGACGGTCTTGGCCGTGAACTCCAGAGTCTCGAAGCGCTGGAAGGCGTGCTGCAAGCTCCGGCCGCCGATGGCGACGCCGTGGTTTTCGAGCACGACGCAGTCGAAGCCCTGCTGAAACGTCTCGGCTATCCGGCGGCCGAGGTCGTCGCTCCCCGGCAAGGCGTAGGGGGCGAAGCCGACGCGCCCGCAGACGTGGCGCGACTGGTGGAAGAGGCGCGTGTCGGGCACGCGGCGCGTGATGCTGAAGGCGACGAGGGCGACGGCGTGGGCGTGGACGACGCCGAGGATGTCGGGCCGCGCGGCGTAAATCATCTGGTGGAACGGAAGCTCGGACGAGGGAGGATGAAGGCCCTCGTTCCGGCCGTCGGCGGTGACGCGGACGATGTCGTCGCGGCGCAGGCCGCCCTTGTCCACGCGCGCGGGCGTGACCCAGACCGCGCCGTCGGGCTCGCGGATGGAGAGGTTGCCGCCCGAGGTCGTCGTCATGCGGTAGCGATAGATGCGCTCCATCGTCTGCATGATTTCGTCGCGCGGGTGCAGGTATCTCGCGTTCGTTGTCATCCGTCTTTAAACCTCACCCTTCCCCGACACACCTTTCGAACTCGGCCATCTCCGTCTCGCCGCCGACGACGAGCGGGGTGCGCTGGTGGATGTCGGTCGGCTGCACGTCGAGGATGGGGCGCGCGCCGTCGCTCGCGGACCCGCCGGCCTGCTCGGCGAGGAACGAGACGGGGTTGGCTTCGTAGAGGAGGCGCAGCCGGCCGTCCGGGTATTCCGTGTTCGGCGGGTAGATGAAGACGCCGCCGCGCAGGAGCGTGCGGTGGAAGTCGGCGACCATCGAGCCGACGAAGCGCGACGAGTAGCGGTGGCCCGTCTCGCCGGAGCGGAGCTTGGTCAGGTAGCGCATGTAGCACTCGGGCCAGCGGTCGCAGTAGGCTTCGTTGATGGAGTAGTAGTGGCCGCGCGGCGGCATCCTGATGTTCTCGTGCGTCAGGATGTAGGAGCCGACCGAGGGGTCGAGCGTGAAGCCGTGAACGCCGTTGCCGGCGCTGTAGACGAGCACCGTGGACGAGCCGTAGACGACGTAGCCGGCGGCGACCTGACGGCGGCCGGGCTGCAAGACCCATTCGAGCGGGTCGGTGGCCTTCGGGCCGTCGGGGCGGCGGAAGATGGCGAAGGTGGTGCCGATGGTGACGGCCACGTCGATGTTCGAGGAGCCGTCCAAAGGGTCGAAGACGATGGCGTACTTGGCGGCGGGCGAGTTGTGCCGCAGCGTGATGGGCTCCTCGTTCTCCTCGCTGGCGATGATGCCGATGCTCTCGCGCAAGGAGAGACAACCGATGAGCGCCTCGTTCGCGTAAACGTCGAGCTTCTGCTGGACCTCGCCCTGGACGTTGGTGACGCCGTGCGAGCCGAGGAGGCCGGTCAGGCCGGCGCGCCGGACCTGCGCCTCAATCATGCGCGTGGCGAGCGTGATGCCGGAGACGAGCCACGTGAACTCGGTCGTCGCGTCGGGGAAGCGTTGCTGCTCCTGAAGGACATGCTGCTCGAAGGTGGTAATCATGCGGCCACCCCCACGGCGGCGTAGCGCGCCTCGACTTCGGCGTAGCGCCGGGCGTCGGCTTCAACTTGCGGGGTCGGGCGCGGCGCGAACTCTTTGAGTCGGACGCTGGCGGCGAGGTGTTCGCGCGCCTCGGAGAGCGAGGGGAAGCGGCCTGCGGCCGTGGCTTGCACGAGGACGTTGCCGGCGACCGTCGCCTCGACGGGGCCGGCGAGGACGGCGAGGCCGCTCGCGTCGGCCGTCGCCTGATTCAAATAATCGTTGCGGCTGCCGCCGCCGACGATTTGAACGCCCGCGGGCCTTCTTCCCGTCAACGACTCGATGGTCCGCAGCACCGAAGCGTAGCGGAAGGCGAGCGAGTCGAGGATGACGCGCGTGAGCGTCGGCGGGTCTTCGACGTTGACGCGTTGGCCCGTCTCTTCGAGCTGGCGGGCGACGGCCGCGGTCATGCTGTCGGGGTTGAAGAGGCGCGGGTCGTCGGGGAAGATGAAGGCCGTGCCGTCTTCGACGGCGGCGGCCTCGCGGAGCAGGCCGTCGTAGTCGGTCGCGAGGCCGCGTGCGTCCCACTCCTTGCGGCAGGACTCGAAGAGCCAGAGGCCCATCACGTTCTTAAGGAAGCGGAAGGTGCCGAAGGCGCCGCCCTCGTTGGTGAAGTTGTGGCGGGCCGCGCCGTCGTCAATCAGGGGCCGGTCGCGCTCGACGCCGACGAGCGACCACGTGCCCGAAGAGCTGTAAGCCCAGCCGTCGCGCAGCGGCGCTCCCGCCACCGCGCTCCCCGTGTCGTGCGTCGCCGGGGCGACGACGCGCACGCCTTCGAGCCCGACCTCGTCGGCCAGGTCCGGCGCCAGTAAGGCCACGTCCGAGCCGGCGGGCACTATCTCCGTCAGCAGGCCGGACGGAAGCCCGAGACGTTCCAGCAGCTCGCGGTCCCAACGGCCTGTGCGCGCGTTGACCATCTGCGTCGTCGTCGCGTTCGTGTACTCCGTGACGGGGCGGCCGGTGAGGAAGAAGTTAATCAGGTCGGGTATGAGCAGCATCCGGACGGCGTCGGCGGGGATGCCGGAGCGGGCGTGCGCGTGGAGTTGGAAGAGCGTGTTGAAGTCGAGCAACTGGATGCCCGTGCGCGCGAAGACTTCCTCGCGCGGCACGCGGGCGAAGACCCGCTCCATCTCGCCCTCGGTCCTCCGGTCGCGGTAGCAGACGGGGTCTTCGACGAGGCGCCCGGCGGCGTCAATCAGCCCGTAGTCAACGCCCCAACTGTCAACCCCGACGCTGCGCACGCCGCGCCCCATGTCTCGCGCGCGCGCCCCCGCGCCCCGCAGACCTTCCTTTATCTCCGCGAAAATCTCATCGAAGTTCCAACGCAGGCGCCCGCCCTCTTCACGCGGCGGATACCTGAAGCGCCGCACCTCTTCGAGCAGCCACTCGCCCTCGGCCGCGCCGCACAGAAAGACGCGCCCGCTGCCGGCGCCGAGGTCTACCGCGATGTAGAGCGAATCACTCATTAAAAGCAGCAGCCAGTAGTCAGCAGTCAGTGTCAGTAGAGGAGCGCAGCAGCGCCTACTGCCTACCGGCTACTATCCTTAAACTATGCCGGAGGCGGCGGCGCCCTTCTGCGCCGGGCGCTCCTCGGCCTTGCGCTGGCGGTAGCCGCTGGCGCGGTAGGCGGCGACGGGGTCGATGGCGCCGCCGTTGCGCTCGCGCGCGACGGCGAGGACGGGCGACACGTCGGTCGTGAAAGCCTGCTTCAAAGTCGCGAGCGCGATGAGCGGGTCGCAACGCTCCTGCGCTTCCCGCAAGGCGTCGCGGTCAACGAGGTGGGCCTGGACGTAGGCGCGCACGAGTTCCGCGGCGCTCGACATCAGCGACTCGACCGGGTCGGTGACGTTGTGCGACTGGTCGAGCATGTAAGCGGGGTCGAAGCCTTCGACGCCTTCCAGCTCGGCGTCCACCAGCTCGTTAAAGATGAGGAAGAGCTGGAAGGGCTTGACGGAGCCGGCGTCGAGGTCGTCGTCGCCGTACTTCGAGTCGTTGAAGTGGAAGCCGGCGAGCTTGCCGAACTGGATGAGGCGGGCGACGATCATCTCGATGTTGACGTTCGGCGCGTGGTGGCCGAGGTCCACGAGGCAGAACGCCTGCGGCCCGAGTTCGCGCGCCGCGTGGTAGCTCACCCCCCAGTCGTTAATCACCGTCGAGTAGAAGGCCGGCTCGTAGAACTTGTGCTCGATGAAGAGGCGCCAGTCCGAAGGGAGCGCCTTGTAGATGTCGCGCATGCTGTCGAGGTAGCGTTCGAGGGCGCGGCGGAAGTGCTGCTGGCCGGCGAAGTTGCCGCCGTCGCCGATCCAGACCGTGTGGGCCTTGGAGCCGATTTTCTGCCCCAGCTCGATGCACTCGACGTTGTGCTCGACGGCCTGCCTTCTCACGGCGGCGTCCGGGTGCGTGAGGCTCCCGTACTTGTAGGAGTGCTCCTGGCCGGGCTGGTCCTGGAAGGTGTTGGAGTTCATGGCGTCGAAGTGGAGGCCGCGCGCGCGCGCGAACTCGACCAGCTCGGAAGTGTCCTGCGGCTTGTCCCAGGGGATGTGGAGCGAGACGCCGGGCGTGGAGCGGACGAGCTTGTTGATGGTGGCGCAGTCCTCAAGCTTCTCGAAGACGTTGCGCGGCTCGCCCACTCCGGGGAAGCGGGCGAAGCGCGTCCCGCCCGTGCCGACGCCCCACGAGGGCACGGCCACGCGGAATGCGCGCGCCTTCGCCGTCAAGTCCTCGATGTCAACGCCCCGCCGCCTGAGCTGCTTGCCGAGCGCCTCGTAGTCCTCCTCGACCCACGCCCGCGCCTTCTCGTTCTGCCCGGCGATGAAGCCGTCCTCGATCTCGAAATTCTTCGCCATAGAATCCTCCGGGGAAGAGTAGCCGGCAGACGGTAGTCGGCGCCCGGTGCGGGGCCTAACGACTACCGCCTACCGGCCACTGACTACTACCTCAGGAAGCCGTCCTGCAAGCCGCCGTCCACGGGAATGACGTGGCCGGTGGTCTTCGACAGCCGCTTCGAGACGAGGAGGAAGATGCCTTCGGCCTGGTCCTCGGGCTCGATGGGCGATTGCGTGAGCGAGCGCTTGGCGTAGAACTGCGCCAGCTTGTCGCGCAGCGCCTCGGTGTCCTCCGACTCGTCGAACGAGATGTTGTACTTGGTCAAGGAAGCGATGACGCGGTCGCGCGGGAACATCGTGCTCCCCTTGACGACCGTGGCGGGCGCGACGGCGTTGACGCGCACCAGCGGCGCGAACTCGACGGCCAGCTCGCGGACGAGGTGATTGGCCGCGGCCTTGCTCGTGTCGTAGGCGAGGCTGCCCTTCTTGGCGACGACGGCGTTGGCGCTCGTCGTCAGCACGACGTTGCCGGGCAGGCCCTGCTTCTTGAAAATCTTGTAAGCCTCTTCGGCCACGATGTAGGCGCCGGTGACGTTGATGGCGTAGGTCAGGGCCCACTGGCGGTCTTCGAGCCGTCCCGTCTTGTCGGGCGGGACGAAGATGCCGGCGGTGACGATGACATCGTCGATGCCGCCGTAGGCCAGCATCACGTCCTCGAACATCTTGGCGACCGACTCGCGGTTGGTGATGTCGCAACTCAGGCCGATGGCCGGGCCGCAGTTGCTTATCCCCGTGCCGGCGACGCCGATGCCGGGGCCGTACTTGGCGACAATCTCCTGCGCCGTCTCCTTCGCGGCCTCTTCGTTGAGGTCAACGCAGACGATGTGCGCGCCCTCTTTGACGAGCCGGTGGGCGGCCTCTTTGCCGATGCCGGCGCCCGCGCCGATGATGACGGCGATGCGGCGGTCGAGCTCCTTCTCGGGCGGCATCCTCTTGAGCTTGGCCTCTTCGAGCAGCCAGTACTCGATGTCGAAAGCCTCTTGCGGGTCCATCGCCTCGTACTCGTCGATGGCCTCGGCGCCGCGCATGACCTCGATGGCGCAGTTGTAGAACTCGGCCGTCACGCGCGACTCGCTCTTGTTCTTGCCCCACGCGAGCATGCCGAGGCCGGGGATGAGGACGACCGTCGGGTTCGGGTCGCGCATCGCGGGCGAGTCCGGGTGCTTGCATTTCTCGTAGTAGGCCGCGTAGTCGTCGCGGTACTGGGCGATGCCGTCGCTGATGGCCTTCTTCAAGCCCTCCACGTCGCCGGTCGAAGGGTCCCAATCGACGAAGAAGGGCTTAATCTTCGTGCGCAGGAAGTGGTCGGGGCAGGAGGTGCCGAGGGCCGCGAGGCGGGGGCCGTCGTGGCTGTTGACGAAGCGCAGCATCCGCTCGTCGTCCTGCACGGTGCCGACGAAACGCTTGTAGACGGAGACCTGCCCGCGGATGAAGGGGATGATTTCGGCGATGCTGCGGCGGCGCTCCGTCTCTTCGAGCGGCGCGTGCTTCTGGCCGCCGAAGGTCTGCTCGCCGCGGTCGCGCGACTCGATGTAGCGCGCGGCGCGGTCGATGATCTCCAAGGCCGTCTCGTAGCAGGTCTTGTCGTCGTTGCTCCAGCTGCTCATGCCGTGGTGGCCGAGCAGGATGCCCTTGGCCTGCGGGTTCTGCTTAATCAGCTCTTCGATTTTGAGCCCGATGTCGAAGCCGGGGCGCTGCCAGGGGATGTAGATGACCTCGTC
>DASZEK010000086.1:0-12645 GCA_035941045.1 Pyrinomonadaceae bacterium
GCGGGCGAAGGCGACCAGCTCGGCCTCGGACATGGCGCGGGCGTTGCCGTCGATGAGGATGACCTCGTGGCCTGGGGGGGTGAGGGCCTGGAGGAGGAACATCCAGAGGTGCGGCATGAAGTTGCGCGTCACGCCGTTGTCAGGGCAGTAGAGTAAAATCTTCAAGGGGCATTAACCTCTGAAAGTCGGGCACCGAAGGGCTTAGAACAGTTGTCGGGCCGTTCGTGTTGAATGAGCGGGAAAGCGATTCCTGACGGGCGAGTACAGTCGCGGGCAGACTATAACAGAATGGGCGCGGATTCGTACACCGAACGTCAAAGAGGCCGCCTCCGCGAATGGGGGTGGCCTCTTTGCGTCGGACGTTTAACGGCCCGGCGGCCGTCGTCGATTGCCCGCTAGGCGAGGTCGAAGAGGAGGATTTCGGAGTCCTCCGAGGCGCGGACCGTGAGCGAGTCTTCGCCGCTGGCGGCGGCGCCGTCGCCGGCCCGGAGCGGCGTGCCGTTGAGCGTGACCGAGCCTTTGACGACCTGAAGCCATGCGTGGCGGCCGGGCGCGGGCCGGTGCATCACCTCCTCGCCCGAGGCGAGCACGGAGCCGAAGAGCTCGGCGTCCTGATGGACCGTGACGGAGCCGTCGCGGCCGTCGCGCGAGGCGAGCAGGCGCAGGCGCCCGCGCCGCTCCTCTTCGGGGAAGGGCTTCTGCTCGTAGTAGGGCTGGATGCCGCGCCGCTCGGGCTGAATCCAGATTTGGAGCAGGTGGACCGGCTCGCTCTCCGAGTGGTTCATCTCGCTGTGCGTGACGCTGGTGCCGGCGCTCATCTTCTGCACCTCGCCGGGGCGGATGACGCCTTGACCGCCCGCCGAGTCGCGGTGTTCGAGCGCGCCCTCGATGACGTAGGTGATGATCTCCATGTCCGAGTGCGAGTGCGGCGGGAAGCCGCCGCCGGGCGCGACGTAGTCCTCGTTGATGACGAGCAAGGAACGGAAGCCCGACCAGCGCGGGTCGTAGTAACGGTTGAAAGAGAACGTGTGGTTGCCGTCGAGCCAGGCGGTGCGCGTCTTGCCGCGCTCGCCGGCCGGTCTTAACGTAATCATCCCTTTACTCCTTGTCCGGCTCAGGCGCGTCTCAATGCACGGTCAACGCTCCAAGGCCCGCCGCCGGCCGCCGCGAGGTAGAGGAAGACGAAGCAGTAGAGCACGGCCAACTCGCCCTTGTTCTGGAGCGGCCAGAAGCCGCCCGGCGCGTGCGCCATGAAGTAGGCCACGGCCATCAGCCCCGAGAGGATGAAGGCCACGGGCCGCGTGAAGAGCCCGACGAGCAGCAGCAGGCCGCCGAAGAGCTCAAGCGCGCCCGCCACCCAAATCTGCGAGAACATGGGCGGCGCCCCGGCCCACGTCGGCGGGGCGAGGAAGCCGAAGAGCTTCTGCGCGCCGTGCGCGATGAAGAGGAAGGCGGCGACGATGCGCAGCACGCTCAGGAGCCGCGGCGCCCAAGCCGCGGCGAAGGAATTCAGGTTGCTCGACATTCTCCGACTCCTCCTCTACTGCCCGGCGGGCTTCGGCGGCGCGGCCTTCACGGCTTCGAGTTGCAGGTTGATCGTGACCTCGTGGCCGAGGTCGAAGCCGCCGCCTTCGAGCGCCTTGCCCCACGTGATGCCGAACTCGCGGCGGTCAATCTTGGTCTGCGCCTCGACGCCGAAGCGGGTCGCGCCGCGCGGGTCCTTGATGGCGCCGGTGAGCTGGAAGGGGAGCGCGACCGGCTTGGTCACGCCGTGCAGCGTCAGGTCGCCGTGCAGCACCCACGACTTGCCCTTGCGCTCGACGCGCGTGCTCTTGAAGGTCATCTCCGGGTACTTCTCGATGTCGAAGAAGTCGGCCGTGCGCAGGTGCTTGTCGCGCCCGGCGACGCCCGTGTCGATGGATTCGACCTTGGCGGTGAACTCGACGGAAGACTTCGTCGGGTCCTGCTCGTCGTAGCGGATGGTGCCGGCGAAGTCCTTGAAGCGCCCGCTGACCCAGTTGATTTCGTAGTGCTTGATGGCGAAGCCGATGGTGCTGTGCGCCGGGTCGATGCGGTATTCGCCGCCCGCGATGGGGGCGAAGGCCACCTTGGCGGGCGTCTGCGCGACGGCGCCCGTGAGGCCCGCGTAGGCGAGGCCCGCGAGGGCGAGCGCGGCGAAGGAGGCCGCGAGAAGTGGGTTCCTGAACTTTCTCATATCTCTCTCCTGTCGTGTGTGTTAGAGACTGCCGCCGAAGCGAAAACTTGAAACCGTGATGCCGCCGAAGAAGGAGTCTTCGTGATAGACGCGCTCGCCCCGTTCGCCTTCGGCCGCGCCCGCGGCCACCATGAGCGGGATGAGGTGGTCTTCGCGCGGGTGGGCGGCGCGCGCCGAGGGCGCCTCGGACCAGCGCCGAAGCTTTTCATCCCTCTCCCCGCCGACGGACCCGCAGACGGCCTCGCTCAGCCACTCGTCGAACTCCTTCGAGACTTCGCGGGCGCCGGGGCCGAACTGCCGGAGGTTGTGGTAGCTGAGCCCGCTCCCGAGAACAAGGACGCCCTCGTCGCGCAGCGGCGCGAGCGCGCGGCCCGCGGCGAGGTGCTGTTCGGGGTCGTAGCCCCCGCGAATCGAGAGTTGCAGGACGGGCACGTCGGCCTCGGGGTAGATGACGCGCAGCGGGGCGAAGACGCCGTGATCGAAGCCGCGCGACTCGTCCTCGCGCGCGGGGATTCCGGCGCGGGTCAAAAGCCCCCGGACGCGCGCGGCCACCTCGGGCGAGCCGGGCGCGGGGTATTTAATCTGATAGGTGTGGGCGGGGAAGCCCGAGTAGTCGTAGACCATCGGCGGCTCGGCGCCAGACATGACTGTGAACGCGTCCTCCTCCCAGTGGCCCGAGACGGCGAGGACGGCGCGCGGCGTCGCGCCTAGCTCCCGCGGCATCGCGCGCAAGGAGGCGGCGAGCTTGTCGTAGACGCCCGGCATCTCCGCCGCGAGCCACGGCCAGGGGCCGCCTCCGTGCGAGATGAAGTAGGTCGGCAGTCTCGTCATGCTCTCCGCGTTCGCGCCCATCGCTCCTCCTCTGCCTCGCAACAATAGTCGTTATCACGACTATTGTCAAGTCCGCGGGGAAGGGGTCAGGAGGGCGCGACGGCGCCGCCGCAACTGGAGCCGGCTCCGGCCGTGCAGCCGAAACAGTGTGAGCCCGTGGCGACGCGCGCGGAGGCGAACCGCGCGGGGTCGAGTTCGGAGACGGTCTGCGGGAGTTCGGCGGCGACGCCGAGCGAGAGCATCTGGTTGAAGTCGCAGTCGTAGAGGCGGCCGGTCCAGTCCACGCTCAGGGTGTTGCGGCACATCAGTCCGGCGACGGCCGCGGGGTTGAAGGCTTCGACGAGGCGGCGCATGTAACGCTCCTCGTTGCCCGTGCGGCGCAGGTATTCGAGGAAGCGGCTGATGGGCATGTTCGTGATGGTGTAGAGGCCGTTGAAGCGGACGCCGTAACGGGAGAGCAGTTCGCGTTTGAAGTCGGCTTCTATCGCGCTTTGCCTCGGCGGGAGGAAGGCGCCGACGGGGTTGTAGACGAGGTTGAGGATGAGGGGACTGCCTTCACGGCCGTAGCCGACTTGGTTCAGGCGCCGGAGGGCCGCGACTGACTTGTCGAAGACGCCGCGCCCGCGCTGCGCGTCCGTTTGCTGTTCGAGGAAGTAGGGGAGCGAGGAGACGACTTCGACCTCCTGCTCGCGGAAGAAGTCGGGCAGGTCTTCCTGCCCCGGCTCAAACATGACGGTCAGGTTGTGGCGCACCATGACGCGCGCGCCCGTAGAGCGTGCCGAGCGGACGAGGTGACGGAAGGAGGGATTCAGCTCGGGCGCGCCGCCCGTGATGTCGAGCGTGGGGAAGCGAAATCTTTCGAGTGCGTTAATGACCTGCTCGGCCGTCTCGCGCGTCATGATTTCGGTCCGCGCGGGCGAGGCGTCAACGTGGCAATGCTTGCACGCCTGGTTGCAGAGCTTGCCGACGTTGACCTGAAAAATCTCCACCCGCTCGGCGCGCGCGAGCTCGACGCCGTGCGCGGCGAGCTTGGCGCCGAAGTCGTGGGCGGGCGCGGCCGGGATGACTTTCAGCTCGCGCGGCATCACATCGAGACCTTGTCGACGGAGTTGTGGGCCTGTAGGCCGTGGATGAGTGCGGCGCCGCCGCGCAGGGCCGACGCCATGTGGATGGCCTCGGTCATCTGCTCCATGTTCGAGCCAGATTCGAGGCACGCCTGCGAGTAGGCGTCGATGCAGTAGGGGCACTGGAGGGCGTGCGCGACGGCGAGGCCGATGAGGGCCTTCTCGCGCCTTGAGAGCGCGCCGTCCTCCTGACACGCCTCGTACCACGCCATGAACTTCTGAAAGAGGTCCGGCCGGTGCTTCGCCATCTCCGAGAAACGCCCGAGGTCTTCTTCTTCGTAGTAAGCCACTGTGCGATACTGCCTCCCCTCTAATGAATCGTCCCGCCGTCGTGTTGATGATAAAGGCCCCGCTGGCGGGGCTGGTGAAGACGCGCCTCGTGCCGCCTTTGTCGGCCGAAGAGGCGGCGGCGCTCGCCGGCTGCTTCGCGCGCGACGCGGCCCGGTGTGCCCGCGGTGTCGGCGGCGAGGTCGTCATAGCTTACGCCCCCGCGGGCGGACGCGCCACGCTTGAACCGCTCCTGCCGTCGGCGTCGCGCTGGGTCGAGCAGAAAGGTGAAGACCTCGGCGCGCGGCTCGAAGCGGTCGCGGGCGAGGTCTTCGGCGACGGCTTCGGCCCGGTCGTCATCGTCGGCGCGGACAGCCCGACGCTGCCGCGCGCGTACGTCGCGCGCGCCGCCTCCGCTTTAGCCGACGGCGAGGCCGACATCGCGCTCGGCCCGACCGAGGACGGCGGCTACTACCTCGTCGGCACGCGCGCGCCCGCGCCCGGCATCTTTCAAAACGTCGAGTGGAGCATGCCGCGCGCCTACGCTCAGACGGCGCGCAACGCCGCCGCGCGCGGCCTGCGCCTGCTCGAACTCCCCGCGTGGTACGACGTGGACACGCCCGCAGACCTCGCGCGCCTGCGCGCCGAACTGCTCGCCGACGAAGCGGCACGCCTGCGCGCGCCGGCGACTTGCTGCTGGGTGATGAATCATTTTCTTACCGGCGCGTAGAGGCGCGCGAGGCGGTCGGGGTGGACGCCGAGCCAGTAGAGAATTTGGAGCGCGGACCAGCGCGCGAAGGTGAGGGCGAAGCTGCGGCCCTCGAAGCGGCGCGAGGAGGTGACGACCGTGGCGGGCAGGAGCGCGAGGCGGCCTTGGCGGCGGAGGCGGCGGACGAGGTCGAGGTCTTCAAATATCGGGAAGGGATTGAAGCCGCCGAGGCGCCTGTAAGTCTCCGCGCGGACGAAGATGCCGGAGTCGCCGTAGCAGAGGCCGAGCCGGCGCAGTTGCGGGTAGAGCCACGTCAGGAAGCGCGCCGCTCGCCGCTCGCCGTCGAAGAGGATGCGAAAGTTGCCCCCGACCACCGAAGGGTCGTGGAGCGCGTCGGCGATGAGGGCGGCGGCGTCCGATGGCGGCAGCGTGTCGGCGTGGAGGAAGAGCAGGGCGTCGCCGCGGGCCGCGCACGCGCCCGCGTGCATCTGCCGGCCGCGGCCCCGTTCGCACTCCACGACGCGCACGCCGCGGCCGCGCGCGAGGTCGGGCGTGCCGTCCGTGCTCCCGCCGTCGGCGACGATGACTTCGACGGCGCCTCCCGATTCGAGAACGGCGTCGAGCGTCGCGCCTATCGAGCGCGCCTCGTCGAGCGTCGGGATGATGACGGAGAGCGCGGGCTTCAAGGCGTCAGTCTTCCGCGGGGCGTCCACGCCGGGCGCTGCCGGACGAAGGGCAGGGCGAGGACCGGGCCGAGCGTCACGTCCGAAGGGTTCCTGTAAGCCGGGACGCCGACGGTTATCTCTTCCTGCGGCACGTCGAGCCGGAGCGTGCCGTGCAGCCGGTCCCAGACGGTCAGGCCGCTCGACCAGTTCGAGTTCGTTTCTTCGCGGACCGTCGAGTGGTGTATGCCGTGCATGCGCGGCGTGACGACGAAGAGGTTGACAAGGCGCTCGGCCGTTTCGGGGAGCCGCACGTTCGAGTGGTGGAAGAGGACCGAGAGCAGCAGGAGCGTTTGCCAGACGGAGAGCGACTGCGGCGAGGCGCCGACGGCGACGATTTGCGCCGCGCGCCAGCCGGCCGAGAGCGCCAGCTCGCCGAAGTGAAAGCGCAGCGCGGTCGTCACGTCGAGGTCGAGGTCAACGTGGTGGGCGACGTGGAAGCGCCAGAGGAAGGGGACGCGGTGCGTGAGGACGTGCCAGAGGTAGAGCGTGTAGTCGAGGAGCACGACGGCCAGCGCCGCCTCGGCCCACGCGGGCAGCTTCAAGAGTTTGACGAGGCCCCAGCCGCGCCTTTCGACCAGCCTCGCCAGCGGCGCGGCGATAGGCTTTTCGACGAACCGGATGGCGGCGGCGCCCGCGCCCGCGACGGAGAGGTTGCGCGCCGCGCGCCGCAGCTTCGGCTCGGCCTCGCGCCTCAACGGCCGCCGCCGCTCAAGCCACCACAGCGCCCCGAACGCGCCCGCCACCAGCGCCGCGCTCAGCCACCCCGGCACCTCACGTCTCTTCACGAAATTTCTCCCGCCGCGAATTTAGCATATAGAATGCTTCGCGACGGAGGCGCCACACTTTGCAGCACGAGACGGGAGACGACAGACCGCACGGGGCCGAGCGCGCCGCGCTCGTCTTCGTCTACAACGCGGCGAGCGGCCTCTTCAACGCCGTCGCCGACGCCGCGCACAAGCTCCTCTCGCCCGAGACTTACAAGTGCAACCTCTGCGCGCTCACGCACACGACGTTCGGGATGCGCGGCGAGTGGAGGCAGTTTTTAAACGGGCTCGGGCGGCCGATTGAGTTTCTGCACGCCGACGAGCTTGAGAATCTTTACGGCGTCCGCGGCGTCGCGCTGCCCGCCGTCTTCGAGAAGCGGGGCGGCCGGCTTGAGCTTTTAATCGACGCCCACCGCGTCAACAGTTGCCGGACGACGGAAGAGCTGAAAAGGCTGGTCGAGTCGGCGGCGCGTCCTTAGATTCCGAAAACGCATGAACCACACGAGAAGCGCGGGCGGCATCATCCTCAACCGCGACGGGCGGGTCGCCGTCGTCAGTCAGGGCGGCGTCAGTTGGTCTCTGCCGAAGGGGCACATCGAGGAGGGCGAGGACGCGCTCGCCGCGGCGCGCAGGGAAATCTACGAGGAGACGGGGCTGAGGTCGGTCGAGCTGGTCCGCGACCTCGGCAGCTACCAGCGTTTCAGGCTCGGCGCCGACGGGCGCGAAGACCCGGTGGAACTGAAGACGATTCACATGTTCCTCTTCACGACCGCCGAGGCGGAGCTTACGCCGCAGGACGCCAACAACCCGGAGGCGCGCTGGGTCGAGAAGGACGAAGTCGCCGACCTCCTCACGCACGAAAAGGACAGGGAATTCTTCCTCTCCTTCCTCCGGACGGCCGGCGGCTGACGGGCAAAAGTTTTCCACAGGCGTCTGTGGAAAAGCCTGTGGAAAAGGGCCGCCGGAGGGGGTTAAATCGATGTAAATTCCAAGTTTTTAGCGGATTGCACAAGACCGGGGCAAACGACTAAGCCGAGTTATCGTTGTATTTAGCATTGCTTATCGGTGGTAGTTAGTCAGGTCGCCGGCCCGGCGAAGTTTTTCACCAAAATAATCCACAGCCCCGCTCACTTCCCGCCTTTTTTAATCACTTCCGGCGCGGCTTCGGGCGCGCTCCTGTGTTAAAGTTCGTGGCACCGCTCCACACACAACGTCGCTTCAGGCCGTCCCCCATTAGAACGTCGGACGGGGCAGGGAAGGGCTTCATGAACCGTAACATCCGCCAGTCGGCCGGGCGCGCTCTCGTCCTCTTCGTCGCGCTGGCGTGGGCGGGGCCTGCGCCCGCGCGGGCGGCCGAAGGCGTGCCGCTCGCGGGCGAGTGGCGGTTCTCGCTCGACCGCGACGACGCGGGCGTCGGCGGGCGCTGGTTCGCGCGGGAGCTTGAGGGGCGCATCAGGCTGCCGGGCGTGCTCCAGTCGCAGGGGTACGGGGATGAGATAAGCACGCAGACGCCTTGGGTGCTGTCGTTGTATGACCGCTTCTGGTTTCTGCGCGAGGACTATAAGGCTTACGCGCGGCCGGGGGCGGTGAAGGTGCCGTTCCTGTCGCAGCCGCCGCGCCATTACGTCGGGCCGGCGTGGTATCAGCGCGAAGTGGAAGTGCCTGCGGGGTGGGAGGGGCGCCGCGTCGTGCTCTTCCTTGAGCGGCCGAGGTGGGAGTCAACCGTCTGGGTGGACGACCGCAAGGTGGGCTCGGACATGAGCCTCGTGGCGCCGCACGTCTTCGACCTCGGGCAACTGGCGCCGGGCCGCCACCGGCTGACCGTTCGCGTGGACAGCCGGATGCTGATGCCCTACAGGCCGGACGCGCACAGCGTTTCGGATTCGCTGGGGGGAAGTTGGAACGGCATCGTCGGGCGGATGGAGCTTCAGACGACGGGGCCGGTCTGGATAGAAGACGCGCAGGTCTACCCGGACGTGAGGAAGAAGTCGGCGCTGATAAAAGTCCGCGTCGGCAACTCGACGGGCCGCGCCGGACGGGGGACGCTCGCGGCCGGGGGCGTCGTCGCGCCCGTCACGTGGGAGGCGGCGGGCGGCGAGGCGCAGTTTGAAGTCCCGCTCGGGCCGGGCGCGAAGCTTTGGGACGAGTTTCAGCCGGTTCTTCATAAACTCACCCTGACGCTCAAGGGCGAGGGCGCGGACGACTCGCGCGGGCTGACGTTCGGGCTCGTCGAGTTCAAGGCCGAGGGCAACGAGTTCGTCGTCAACGGCCGCAAGACCTTCCTGCGCGGCACGCACCACGGCGGCGACTTTCCTTTGACCGGCTACCCGCCCACCGACGTTGAATACTGGCGCCGCATCCTCCGCATCAACCAACAGTGGGGCATCAACCACGTCCGCTTCCACTCCTTCTGCCCGCCCGAAGCCGCCTTCGTCGCCGCCGACGAGCTGGGCGTCTACCTCCAGCCCGAGCCCGGCATGTGGAACGAAATCAGTCCGGGGACGCCGATGGAGAAGATGCTCTACGAAGAGACCGAGCGGATGCGGAAGGCTTACGGCAACCACCCCTCCTACGTCATGCTCTCGGCCAGCAACGAGCCCAAGGGGCGCTGGAAACAGTCGCTCCCGAAGTGGGCCGAACACTTCCGCCGCGAGGACCCGCGCCGCCTCTACACGACCGGCACCGGCCACACCGACCGCGAGATTCCCGACCCCGAGGAGGGCGCCGACTTCCTCGTCGTTCAGCGCCTCGGCGAGAAGATGCTGCGCGGCCCGTCCGCTTGGTTCGGGCGCGACTACCGCGCCTCGCTCGAAGGGATAAAGATTCCGGTCGCCTCGCACGAGCTGGGCCAGTGGGTCGCGTACCCCGACTACGGCGTGACGAAGAAATTCACCGGCTACATGCGCCCCGGCAACTACGAAATCTTCCGCGACTCGATGAAGGCGCACGGCCTGCTCGACATGAACGAGGAGTTCGCGTGGGCCTCGGGCCGCTATCAGCTCGCGTGCTACAAGGAGGAGATAGAGGCCAACCTGCGCACGCCGGGGCTCGCGGGCTTTCAACTTTTAGACCTGCACGACTACGTCGGACAGGGCACGGCGCTCGTCGGCCTGCTCGACCCCTTCTGGGAGTCGAAGGGCTACGCCGCGCCCGAAGAGTTTCGCCGCTTCAACTCCGCGACCGTGCCGCTCGCGCGCCTCGCCGAAAGGGTCTTCACGACCGCAGACGCCTTCGACGTGGACGTTGAAATCGCGCACTTCGGCGCGGAGCCTCTGGCGGACGCGGTCCCCTATTGGAAGGTGACGGACGCGCGCGGTCGCGCCTACGCCGCGGGGCGTTGGCCCGCGCGCACCATCCCGGTCGGCAAGAACACGCCGCTCGGCAAAGTCGGCGTTGACCTGTCGAAGCTCGCGGCGCCGGGCGCCTACACGCTCGCGGTCGGCCTGCGCGGCACGAACGTCGAGAACAGTTGGAACTTCTGGCTCTACCCTTCGGCCGTCCGCGACGAGGTGCCGCGCGGCGTCACCGTGACGCGCTCGTGGGAGGAGGCGGAGAGGGCGCTTGAGGCGGGCGGGCGCGTCGTCTACACGCCGCGCCGCGCCGACCTCGACTGGACGAGCCCGCCGCTCGACACCGTGCCCGTCTTCTGGAACCGACTGATGGGGCCGGCGTGGGGCCGCATGCTCGGCCTCTGGAGCGACACACGCCACCCGGCGCTCGCGCGCTTCCCGACCGAAGCGGGCTTCGACTGGCAATGGACCGAACTCGTCCGGGGCGCGCGCGCCGTCAACCTCGACCGCCTGCCGCGCGCACTCCGGCCCGTCGTCTGGGCCATCGACGACTGGAATCGAAACTACAAGCTCGGCGCCGTCTTCGAGTGCCGCGTCGGGCGCGGCCGGCTGCTCGTCAGCGCCTTCGACCTTGAGACGGCGCTCGACTCGCGCCCGGCCGCGCGACAGTTGCGGCGCTCGCTGCTCGACTACGCGGCCTCGCCGCGCTTCCGGCCGGCGGTCGCCGTGACGCCCGAAGAGATGCGCGGCCTCTTCTTCGACACGCGCGTCATGAAGAAGCTCGGCGCGACCGCGGCGGGCGACGCGCAGGCGTCGAACCCGGCCGCCAACGCCATCGACGGCGACCCGAACACCTTCTGGCTCGCGGGCGACGCGCGCCGCGGGCCGAAGCACCCGCACGAGTTGACCGTCAGCTTCCCGGCGCCCGTCGCCTTCTCGGGCCTCGTCCTCATGCCGCGCCAGAACCACCGCGAGCACGAGGGAGACATCCGCGTCTACGCCGTCTGCGTGAGCGACGACGGCAAGGAGTGGAAGGTGGTCGTGCGCGGCCAACTCCGCTCGACCTTCGAGCCGCAGCAGGTGCGCTTCTTACAGACGGTGACGACGCGCCACCTGAAGCTCATCGCGCTCTCGGGCTTCGGCCCCGACCCGACGGCCGCGCTCGCCGAGCTGGCCGTCGTCTACGCCGGCCCGAAGCTGCCCGACCTCCCCGAAGACGCGCCCGAGTACCAGCGCAGCCGCACGGCGACGACCGACATCGACGAGGCGACCGGCGCCCCCGCCGACACGCGCCGCCCGCGCCCCGCGCCGCCGCGTCGAAACAGGCGCCGCCGCCCGTAAACTTTATGAGAGCGTCCGCCCTCATCTTCGCCGCGCTCGCCCTGCTCCTCGTGCCGGGGCGGCCCGTCGCGCAGGAGTCTTCGTGGGTGGGCGAGGTCTACCGCGAGGGGGACTTCAAGCTCGCGCACGGCGGGCGCGCGGCCGACGTGCTGGTCTCGCCCGAAGACTTCAAGGTGGCGCGCATCGCGGCCGAAGGGTTGGCGAATGATGTCGAGCGCGTGACGGGCTTGAGGCCGCGGCTGCGCGAAGACGCCTCGGGGCTCTCAAGGCACGCGGTGATAGTCGGGACGCTCGGCAAGAGTCCCTTCGTGGACGGCCTCGTGCGCGCGGGCAAGTTGGACGCGGGGCGCTTGCGCGGGCGTTGGGAGAGCTTCCTGATTGCGACCGTGCGCGACCCTCTGCCCGGCGTCTCGACGGGGCTCGTCGTCGCGGGCAGCGACCGGCGCGGCACGGCCTACGGCGTCTTCGAGCTGTCGCAGGCCGCGGGCGTCTCGCCGTGGTACTGGTGGGCCGACGTGGCGCCGCGCCGCCGCCCGTCGCTCGTCGTCGCGGCCGGCTCAAGGCGGCAGGGGCCGCCGTCGGTGAAGTACCGCGGCCTCTTCCTCAACGACGAGGACTGGGGCCTGCAACCGTGGGCCGCGAAGACCTTCGAGCCCGAGCGCGGCGACATCGGCCCGAAGACCTACGCGCGCGTCTTCGAGCTGCTGCTCCGCCTCAAGGCCAACACGCTCTGGCCCGCGATGCACGAGTGCACGCGCCCCTTCAACGACTTCCCCGAGAACAAGCAAGTGGCGGACGACTACGCCGTCGTCATGGGCTCGTCGCACGCCGAGCCGATGCTGCGCAACAACGTCGGCGAGTGGAAGGACGACAAGAAGCTTTACGACTACACGAAGAACCCGGAGGGCGTGCGCCGCTACTGGGAGGAGCGCGTGCGCGAGAACGGCCGGTTCGAGAACGTCTACACTTTGGGGATGCGCGGCATCCACGACAGCCCCATCCAGGGGCCGAAGACGCAGGCCGAACGGATTAAATTGCTGGAGACCATCTTCGGCGTGCAGCGCGGCCTGCTCGCGCGCCACGTCGCGCCGGACGTGACGAAGGTTCAGCAAATCTTCTGCCCGTACAAGGAGGTGCTGGCCGATTACCGCAACGGCCTCAAGGTGCCCGAGGACATGACGGTCGTCTACCCGGACGACAACTTCGGCTACGTCCGCACCTTCCCGACCGCCGAAGAGCGCAAGAGGCGGGGCGGCTTCGGCGTCTACTATCACGCCTCCTACCTCGGCCGCCCGCTCTCTTACCTGTGGCTCAACACCACGCCCCCGGCGCTCGTCTGGGAGGAGATGTCGAAGGCTTACGAGCACGGCGCGCGCCGG
>DASZEK010000087.1:0-24417 GCA_035941045.1 Pyrinomonadaceae bacterium
GAAGTACCGATCACGCCAGAGAAAGTCCTGACAGCGCTACGCGACAAAGCCAAAGGCAAAGAAGGACGCTTCGGCCCAAAGGCTGTGCCCGACACAGAGTGGCCGCAACCCCTCAAGGTCTTAACACCCGACGAAGGCGGCGACGGTCGCGAGATGCCACGCGTCGCAGTGCATTCATAAGAAGTGAAGGAATATTTAGACCGTTATGATGAGACTTCCGAAGTTCACTTACCTCGCGCCGAAGACGGTGGGCGAGGCGGTGAGGATGATGGGCGACGCGGGGCCGGGGGGGCAGTTCGTGGCCGGCGGGACGGACCTCTATCCGAACATGAAGCGGCGGCAGCAGACGCCGCGCACGGTCATCTCCGTCGGCCGCGTCCCCGAGTTGCGGAAGATAGAGGGCGACGGGCGGACGGGCGTGACGATTGGCGCGGGCGTGTCGCTCACCGAGATAGTCGAGCACCCGGTTATTAACCGTGATTACCCTTCGGTGGCGCGCGCGGCGCGGCTCATCTCGACGCCGACGCTCAGGAACATGGGGACCGTCGGCGGCAACCTCCTGCTCGACACGCGCTGCAACTACTACGACCAGAATTACGAGTGGCGGCGCGCCGTCAACTTCTGCATGAAGAAGGACGGCGACATCTGCTGGGTCGCGCCCGGCAGCCCGAAGTGCTGGGCCGTACAGTCGGCCGACCTCGTGCCGCTGATGGTTGCCGTCGGCGCGCGCGTCCGCCTCGTCTCGCGCGTCGGCGACCGCTGGGTTACGTGCGAAGGGCTCTACAACGACGACGGCATCGCCTACCTGCACAAGCGGCCCGACGAGCTGCTGGTCGAGATACAGTTGCCGCCCGTCGGCCGGAGCCGCGCCGTCTACAAGAAGCTAAGGCGCCGCGGCGCCTTCGACTTCCCCGTCCTCGGCGTGGCCGCCGCCGCCGAGTTCGAGGAGGACGGCAAGACCGTTAAGAGCGCCAGGGTTATTCTCGGCGGCATCTCCCCGGCCCCGCTCTCAATCGAGGCCGCCGGCCCGGCGCTCGCGGGCGGCCCGCTCGACGACGAGCGCATCCGCGCCGCCGCCGAGGCCGCCTACCTGCGCGCCCGCCCGCTCGACAACACCGACCACCTCATGAACTACCGCAAGCAGATGGCCCGACCCTTCGTCCTGCGCGCCCTCGAAGAGCTGCGGCAGGCCGGTTGACGCGTGACCGCGCGCGAGCGAAGGGGCCGGGGGAGAAACTCCCCCGGCCCCTTCGCTTTGTGCTTTCGCGTCCGCGTCGGCGTCAGGCGACCGTCGAGACGACGTACTGAAATCTCTGCTGAGGGCCGAGCGTGTCCCAGAAGGCGTCGAACACGTCGCGCGGCATCGTCTGGCAGCCGGCCGAGCCGGTCCTGTTGTTGTTGCCCTTGTGGAAGAGGATGCTCTTCCCGGAGTTGAGCAGCGCGTGCACGCTCTTGGCCTGGTCGGCCGCGTCGAAGTCGCCGTCGTGGTCGATGTCGCGGATGACGAAGAGGTCGCTCACCGGCCGGAGGATGTGACCGTAAGTGGGGCTCGTGTCCCTCTTGAAATTGTAGAGGCCGTCGGGCAGGCACCCGAGGTCGCGTGAGCCGTCGCGGTTGGCGTCCGAGCCCATGATTTTATGGCCGAGCCGCCTGTTCGCGGGCGTGTCTTCGTACCACGAACTGGGCTCGGTGTTGGCCTTGAACTCTCTGGCGCGCTTCGTCCCGTCGGCCGAGCGCCACGCGACGACGAGGCGGTCGTTGTACTCGCCCGCCCCGCCCGCGACGTGCGTGTTCGACCTGACGCGCAGGCCGAGCAGGGCGCGCGTGCCCGCGTCCAAGGCGTGGAGCTTCACGCCGTAGCGTTGGAAGAAGTGAGAGTACATCTCATACTTCTCGGCCTCGGAGCGGTTGGCCGTCCGGGGCATGCCGCCGAGCGGCAGGTCCGTGCCCTCGGCCAGCGGGGCGGGCGACTCGCTGGCGGGGGCCACGACCGGCGGGGTCATCACCGGCGCGGGCGCGATGGCGTGGGGAATCCTCACGCGCTGCCCGACCATAATCTTGTTCGGGTCCGTGATGGTGTCCTTGTTGGCCGCAATCAAATCGTCAAGGTCGATGTTGTGGCGCTTGGCGATGGCCCAGAGGGTGTCGCCGGTGACGACGATATGAACGTGGTCTGAGTTATCGGGCATTCCTCGGTCTCCTAGGTGGTTGCGGGGGCGGCCCCTGGTTTTATTGCCGGGATGGTCAAGGCGGTCTCGTGAGAGGGCCGGGTGTGTCGGGACGTGTCGCGGGTGTTTCGTGGACGGGGAATTGGGCGCGGGTCCGGGCCGACTCGAAGGGTCAAAGAGGTCAACTCACGAGTGCGGCATTCTACCCGCCCCCGCGTCGGTGTCAAGCTTTATTTCCGCGACCGGCGGCCCGCTTGTCGGCGCACTCCCGAGGGGCTACACTCCCCGCGCGCCGGGGGCCGACGGCGCTCGCATTCCTTGCACAAGACGGGAGGGACCGACCCTGCCCCTACGACTCAGACACTTCTCTGACCGTCCCGCGGAGGTCGCGGCAATCCTGCTCGCGGCCGGGCGGTCGCGGCGGATGGGGGCTTTCAAGCCGTTGCTGCCGTTCGGCGGGAGGACGGTGGCGGAGGCTTGTGTGGAGAGTCTGCGCGAGGGCGGCGCGGGCGAGGTGGTGGTCGTCGTGGGCCACCGGGCGGAGGAGTTGAGGGAGCGTTTGGGGCGTTATGAGTTCGTCCGGTTCGCGTCGAATGAGGAGGCGGGAAGCGAGATGGGCGCGTCGATAGCGCGCGGGGTGGAGAGGGTTTCTGAGAAGGCCGGGGCGATACTCGTCGCGCTCGTTGACCAGCCGGCCGTGCCCGCTTCTGTGGTGAGGGAGTTGATTGAAGCGCGGGGGCGAGAGGGGGCGCGCGTCGTCGTGCCGGTGTGGGAGGGGCGCGGGGGCCATCCGGTGTTGGTGGGGGCGGAGTTGAGGGGGGAGTTGACGAGGCTCGACGCGGGCGAGGGGTTGCGGGGTCTGCTGCGCGCGCGCGGCCCTGAGGTTTTGCGTCTGCCGGTCGGGTCGCCTTACGTCAGGCGCGACATGGATACGTGGGAAGATTACGTCGCGCTCCACCGGGAGGTCTTCGGCGTCGGGCCGGAAGACGCGCGCGGGTGAGTCACCTGCAACCTTCGGCCGAGTCCTGCGTGAGACGGCTGAGCTTGACGAGGCCGTCGAAGGAGTCGAGGGTGATTTGGGCGCGGCCGTCGCCGTGGCGGCCGAGGAGGCGCGTGCCGCCGACGCCCTTCGACTGCTTGGAGCCGAGCTTGAAGTCGCTTTCGACGGCGCCGCGGTAAGACGAGAGCAAGGCCGTGAAGCCGGGCGGGTTCCTGCGCACGCCCATCTCGACGGCGCCGGACATGGATTTCAAGTGGTAGCGCCCTTCCTCGCGCACGGGGCCGTGGAAACTCACGTCGCTGTTGACGGTCGTCGCGTCCACGTCGCCGTCCACGCCCGCCAGCACAATCGGGCCCTCCGTGTTCGAGACGTTGACGCGCCCGCGCACGCAGCCGACCTCGACCCGGCCGCTCAGGGAGACGGCGCGCACGTCGCCTCGCACGTTCCTGATGCGGACGTGCCCGGCCGCCGTAATCACGTCCACGAGGCCGCTCGCGCCGTCAACCTCGACCTGCCCGCGCTCGGTCCTCACCTCGACGGCTCCCACGTCGCGCAGCTTGACGGCGCCCCTCCGGCCGCTGACGGTGATGGGGGTTGAGACGCCCGACACCTCGACCTCGCTCCGGTTGACCTCGATTAAATCCAGCTCGGCGTGGCGCGGGAGTTTGACGTTCAGGTGGACCTCGTCGGGGCTGCGGAAGAACTTCAGGAGCGACGGGGCTTCCGTGGGAACCTGCCTGGGGGCCGGAGGCGGCGCGGGCGACGGTGTCGGATTGGGCTGCTCCGCCGAAGGCCCCGAGAGTGTGGGCAGCGCGGGTGCTGCGTGGGTCGCCGTGAAGGCGATGTATTGGCCCTCGCGTCCGACGCCCGACTTGACGCGCACGTACTCGGCCCCGCGCTCGCTGGTGGCGACGGCCTCGACGTAATCCCGGTCCCAGCCTTCGACGACGATGCGCCCCGTCGTCGTGTTGTCCACGGCGACCTTCAGGCCGTGTTCGAGCTTGAAGCGCACGCGCCCCTGCTCGTCGCGCTCGACCGCCGGGCCGGACTGCGCGGCCAGCGGCGCGCGCGCCGTCAGGACCAAAAGAATCAGGAGCGTGATGCGTGTCGTCTTCATAAGCTCAAAAGCTCCCGTCACTCGCGCGCCATGTCGCGCAGCACTTCGACCTTCTTGTCGTAGGCGGCGAGCATGTACTGGACGGCGACGGGGTCGCGCGGGTGGCGGCGCGCGGCGGCGCGCGTCTCGGCGATGGACTTGTCGATGACGCCGAGCGTGCGCTCGAAGCGCGCGAGCGTGTCGGCGTCCATGCGCGTGCGCTGGCGGCCCACGTCGCGCGAGAGGATGCGGATGGCGGCGAGGTATTTCTGCTCGGCGTCGCGGACGAGCCTGTCGGGGCTCGCTTCCTCTGAGGCCACCGATGTCACTTCCGAAGCCGGAGCCCTGCGCGCGCGCTTCGCTTCCGCTAAGCCGCCCGCCTTCTTCAAGACCTCGCGGCCCCTCGAACCTTTGGGTTCGTCCGCGCCAGCGCGCAGTCCTTCGTCCGGTTCGGGCGTGGGCGCGGGCGGCGCGTCCGCCTGCCGCGCCGGGGTCGAGACTTCGGCCTGTTGAGTCGGCCGCGGCTCGTAGCGCGGGCCGAGGTATCGCATGACGGCCGCGGTCAGGCCGACGGCGACGAGCAGCAGCGCGGCCGTCAGCTTCGGGCTGAAGCGCGGGGCCGAGAGCGCCGAGAGAAAACCGGCGAGGCGGCGCGGCCAGGTCGGTGAAGTTGCGGGCGGCCGTGCCTTCTCCGCACGAATGTCGGCTAGCACTTCGTCCCAGAAGGCGGGCGACTCCGAAGCGTCGCACTCGTAAGCGAGGTAGAGCGCCTGCTCGCGGCGGAGGCTTTGGTGGCGCGCTTCGCACGACGCGCAGGCCGAGAGGTGCGCGGCCACGTCGTAGGCTTCGCGCGGCGAAAGCTCGCCGTCCGCGTACGGGTCGAGCAGCGGCAGACACTCTTCACACTTCATCGTTCTCACCCACGTAGCGCCGCAGCCGGCGCCTCATCTCCGCCCTCGCGCGGTGGAGGTCGTTCCTCACCTTCGGCAGCGAGAAGCCGGTGATCTCGCAAATCTCTTCGTAAGAACGCTGCTGGTAGACCTTCAGCACGAAGACCAGCCGCTTCTCCTCGTCGAGCGAGCCGAGCGCCGCGCCGACGGCCGCGCCCAACTCCTTGTCCAAGAGTTTACCAGCGGGAGAGGCCGAGCCGTCGCGGAGCGCCGCGACCGCGGGGTCGTCCATCTCGACGCGCCGCGGCTCGCGCCCGCGCTCGCGCAGCCACTCGCGCGCGACGTTGCGCGCAATCCCGAAGAGCCACGACGAGAGGTTCGAGTCTTCGCGCAGCGAGGCGATTGATTTGTAGGCGCGCAGGAAGGTCTCCTGAGCGAGTTCTTCGGCCGCCTCGCGCCGGCCGACCATGTAGAAGACGAAGCTGATGAGGGGGCGCGTGTAACGCTCGAAGATGAGACGGAAAGCCTCCTCGTCGCCGCGGCGTGCGCGCGCGATCAGCTCTCCCGAGATGTTCATCGAGGCCCTCGCGCCGGGGGCGGGCCCGAAGATGTCCACAGCCAGCCGCACCATCTTCTAAAGGTTAAAGGTCAGACTCCTTAACGCTCACTTGTAACTGAGGCTCAGCACCCGCCCGCGGCGGAGGTCCTGATAGAACTTCTCGGCCAGCCCCGCGTCCATCGTCTTCAGGACGCGATATTGCGCGAAGGCGGCGTCGCGCTTGTCGCGGGCGAGGCTGACGACGGCGAGGTTGTAGCGGGCCTGCGCCAGCTCGGGCTTCAGGCGGACGGCGCGCGCGAAGGAGGCTTCGGCGTCGGCGCGGCGCCCGGCGTTGAAGTAGGCGACCCCGAGATGGTTGTACGCCTGCGCGTCGCCCGAGTTCAGTCGGACCACCATTTCGAGCGACCGCACGGCCTCGGCCGGCCGCCCCGCCTGCGCGTGGGCGAGCGCGAGCAGCTTGTGCGCGTCGGCCCACTCGGGCTTTAACTCGACGGCCCTGCGGAGCGAGGCGATGGCGGCTTCGTACCTCTCAAGCTCGTATTCGGCGACGCCGAGGTTGTTGTACGCCCACGCGTAGTCGGGCCGCAGGCGGACGGCCTCGGAGAATGAGGCGACGGCCTTTTCGAGTCGCCCCGCGGCGTAGTGGGCCGAGCCGAGGTTGTAGTGCGCCTCCGGGAAGTCTGGCTTCAAGGCGACGGCCCGGCCGAGCGCCTCAAGGGCTTCGTCGTCGCGGCCGCACTTCGCGTAAGCCATCCCGAGGTCGTTGAAGGCCGCGGCGTAATCCGGCTTTAGTTTGACGGCCTGGCGGAAGGACTCGGCCGCCTCGCGGCAGCGCCCCGCGGCGAAGTGGCGCAGGCCCTCTTCGCGCGCGCGCTGCGCCTCGCCCGCGCGCGCGTCCTGCGCCGCGGCCTGCGTGAATGAGAAGTGCGCGAGGAGGACGAGTAAAGCTGACGCTGCCAGTCGTGCGGGATTCATGCCGCCTCCCTTCCGAGAATCGAGCCGCCTGAACAGTAAGTGGCCCGCCGGGCAGAAACGTCCCGAAAATTTTTCGGGGCCGGCTTGTGTAGGGCTTTCGGAAATGTGATGATGCCGCCAAGTCCATTGTCCCGCCGTTGACAACACCGCACCGACGCCGAGTCCGCCGACTGTAAGGTTGACACCGTGCCCGAAGATTTCCCCCGACGAGTCACGCCGGAAACGAACGACCCGCCGCGCCGCCGCGCGCTGGCGCTCAGGTGGCACCTCGTGCTGCTCGTCCTCGGGGCCATCCTGCCGCTGCTCGCGTTCGCGGCCGTCGCCGTCTACCACCTCGCCGGCAGCGAGCGCGCGGCGAGCGACCGCCGGCTGATGCGTTCGGCGCGCGACCTCTCGCTCGCGCTCGACCGCGAGATACAGGCCACGGTGAGGACGCTGGGCGCGCTGGCCGAGTCGGAGAAGCTGGACCGCGGCGACCTCGAAGGGTTCCACGCGGAGGCGAAGCGCGTGGTCCCGGCCGAGCCCGGCTGGCTCACCATCATCCTGCTCACGCCGGACGGCCAGCAGGTCGTCAACACCAACGTGCCGTGGGGCTCGCCGCTGCCGGGCGCCAACGAGCCCGCCAGCCTCGCCCGCCTCATCAAAGAGAAGCGTCCGCTCGTCGGCAGCCTCACGGCCGGGAAGATGAGAAACGTCCTCGGCTTCCCCGTGCGGGTGCCCGTCGTCCGCGCCGGCGAAGTCCGCTACGTGCTGACGGCCGTCATCACGACGGAGGCGGTGGCCCACGTCGTCGGCATGCGCGACCCTTCGGACGAGGAGTGGACGCGGGCGGTCGTTGACGGGCAGGGGACGATTGTCGGGCGCAGCCGCGAGCCGGAGCGGTTCGTCGGCCAGAAGTTGCCGGACTCGTCATGGCGGCACTTGCAGGAGGCGAACGAGGGACTGATACGCGAGACGGCGCTCGACGGCACGCCCGTCTACATCGCCTACACCCGCGAGCCCTTCACGGGCTGGACGACGGCCGTCGCCGTGCCCGCGCGGTATTACGAGTCGTCGGCGCGCGGCTCGACCATCACCGTCCTCGGGCTCGGCCTCGCGCTGCTCTGCTTAAGCACGCTGGGCGCCTTCGCCGTCTCGCGCCACATCTCGCGCGGCCTGCTGGCGGCGACCGCCGCGGCCGAGACCATCGCGCGCGGCGGCCAACCCCGCCCCCTCAAGTCTCCGGTCAAAGAGGTGGCGCAGCTCGGACGCGCTCTCGCGCACTCGGCCGCCCTGCTCGCGCGGCGCGAGGAGGAGCGCAACGAGCACTTGGCGCACGCCGACGTTGCGCGCCGCGAGGCCGAGACGGCGCGGCGCCTACAGGAAGTGCTCCTCCGCGAGTTGCTTGAGAGCGAAGAGCGTTTGCAGCTCATCGCCGACCACGCGCCCGTCCTCATCGTCTACTGCGGCGCCGACCGCACCTACAAGTTCGTCAACAAGCCCTACGCCGAACGCTTCGGCCTGAGCCCTTCGGAAATCGTCGGCCGCCCGCTGCACGAAGTCATGGGCCGCGAGGCGTACGCCATCATCGAGCCCTACGTGGACGCCGTCCTGCGCGGCGAGCGCGTCGAGTTCGAGAGCGAGGTGCCTTACGAGGAGCTGGGCGCGCGCCACATGTGGGTGGCCTACGAGCCGGAGTTCGACGAGGGAGGCCGGGTGACCGGCTTCGTCGCCGCCATGCTCGACATCACCCGCCAGAAGCGGGCGGAGGCCGAGCGCGAGCGCCTGCTCGAACGCGAGAAGGCGCTGCGGGCCAAGGCCGAGGAGGCGAACCGTTTGAAGGACGAGTTCCTCGCCACCGTCTCGCACGAGCTGCGCACGCCGCTGACGGCCATCATGGGCTGGGCTCACATGCTCGAAAACTCGCCGCTCGACGAGGAGACGGCGAGGCACGCCGTCAAGGTCATCAGCCGCAACGCCGAGCAGCAGCGGCAGATAGTCGAAGACGTACTCGACGTGTCGCGCATCGTCGCCGGCAAGTTCAAGCTCGAAGCCGAGCCGCTTGAGATTGCGCCCGTCGTGCAGGCCGCGCTCGACACCACGCGGCCCGCCGCCGAGGCCAAGGGCATCCGGCTCCGCTCGGACTTGGGCCCCGGCGCCGTCGTCACGGGCGACCCGGCGCGGCTCCAGCAGGTGGTCTGGAACCTGCTCGCCAACGCCGTCAAGTTCACGCCGCCCGGCGGCGAGGTCCGCGTCAGCGCCCAGCGCATCCTGACGCACGTCCGCATCGAGGTGAGCGACACCGGGCCGGGCATCCCGCCCGAATTCCTCCCCTACGTCTTCGACCGCTTCCGGCAGGCCGACAGCTCCACGACGCGCCAGCACGGCGGCCTCGGCCTCGGCCTCTCCATCGTCCGCCACTTGGTCGAGGCGCACGGCGGCAGCGTCCACGCCTACAGCGCGGGCGAGGGGCAGGGCGCGACCTTCACGGTTGACCTGCCGCTGCCCGTTGACGCCGAGCCGCCGCCCGCCGCAGATGACGACGCGGCGCGCGAGGCGGGCGGCCCCGTCGCGCCGCCCGCGGCCGAAGATGCGGGGGAGGCCATGCCGCCGCTCGTCGGCGTGCGCGTCCTGCTCGTTGACGACGACGACGACACGCTGGAGATGCTACAGGCTTTGCTGCGCCGGGCCGGGGCCGAGGTGACGGCCGTCACGTCGGCGGGCGCGGCGCTCGGGGCGCTGGAGCGCGTGAGGCCGGACGTGATGGTGGCCGACATCGGGATGCCGGGCGTGGACGGCTACGAGCTGGTGCGCCGCGTCCGCTCGCTCGGGGCCGAGCGCGGCGGGCAGACGCCGGCCGTCGCCCTGACGGCCTACGCGGGCGAGGCCGACCGCGTGCGCGCCCTCCGCTCGGGCTTCCAGACGCACCTGGCGAAGCCGGTCGCGCCGTCTGATTTGGTCGCGGCGGTCGTCAACCTCGCCGGCAGAATCGCCCCGAGCGAATTCTGAACGTTTTTGCGCCAGTTTAGCCCTGGCGGGTTGCATCCCCCGTCGTACATACCTTAGTATCTCTCGCGCTTTACCCGAAGTTCTCTGCCCTAAAAAACCATACTCAAGGTCTTCGAAATCCCGGACGGCATTCCGTAGTGCGTCTGCGTGCCCCGCACAAGTCGGGGTCTGCTCGCCGCTGAATCTTCTGTCCTTAACTCGTCGCGTTCGAGGTGACTCGACCGTGGGCGTCCTGCCCGTGCGTGAGGCGTAACGTTCGTCTCTGACCATTCCCGCCCTAACTTCAGGAGAAATTGAAGAAATGAACCGACGCAGCCAGTTTATCCCCGTAGGCTTGATTTTCGCCTTACTGGCAGGCTTCTTCGTGCTGCCGCCCATGCGCGGCGCGAAGGCCCAAACGTCCTCGCAGGACGCTCCCACGCAGGACGCGGCGGCAGCGCCCGTCGGCGACCAGAATCAGGGACTAGATGACACCCTGCGCGCGCAAATCGAATCGCTCGTCCGGGAGAAAGAGTCGCGCACCAAGGCGCAGGCGAAGATTGACTCGCAGCTCATCTACGCGTTGAAGATGGAGCGCGGCGAGGCCATCACCGACGCCGTCCCGACCCTCGAAGTCATGGTGAAGGTCGAAGAGGACGGCCGGACGCTCGTTGACATCAAGGCGGACGTGACGCCGCAGGTCCTCGCCGCCATCAAGGCGGCGGGCGGCACCGTCGTCAACTCCTTCCCGAACGACAAGGCCATCCGCGCCAGCCTGCCCCTCGGCAGCCTTGAAACAATCGCCGGCCTCGCCGAAGTGAAGTTCATCCGCCCGGCCGACGAGGCCGTCACCGATAAGGTTGACCCCAACGGCAAGAACGCCGTCAGCGACGCAATCGTCGCCCCCGCGTCCGGGCCAACGGTGGGCGCCGCCCCCGCGGCCAACTCCGTAAACCCTACCCTGCTGCGCGGCCTGCGCCCCGGCTTCGCCGACCGCGCAGCAAACGTCCGCGCAAGGCTCACGGCGCTCGTCGCCGGGGCCGCCGCCCAACAGAATGACCCCGAGCCCGAGATAGGCGCCGTCACCGCCGAGAGCGACACCACCGAGCGGACGCGCGAGGCCCGCAACTTCTACGGCCTCAACGGCAAGGGCATCAAAATCGGCATCCTCTCCGACAGCTTCAACTCCCGCGGCGAGTACGCCAACGACATCGCCAGCGGCGACCTGCCCGGCGCCGGCAACCCCTTCGGCTACACCACGCCCGTCACCGTCGTGCAGGACAGCGGCACCAGCGACGAGGGCCGCGCGATGGCGCAAATCATCCACGACATCGTGCCCGGCGCCCAGCTCTTCTTCGCCACCGCCAACGGCGGCGAGGCCAACTTCGCCAACAACATCCGGCGGCTGCGCAACGACTTCGGCTGCGACATCATCACCGACGACGTGAACTACACGCTCGAATCCCCGCTGCACAAGAGCGAGGAGGTCAGCCGCGCCGTTGACGACGTGGTCGCCTCCGGCGCCATGTACTTCGCCTCGGCCGGCAACGCCGGCAACCTCAACGACGGCACCTCCGGCGTCTGGGAAGGCAACTTCAACGACGCGGGCGCCAACACGGGCGGCATCGTGACGGTCGTCGCGGGCGGCACCTTCCACGACTTCGACCCCGGCGCCGGAGTCGCCACGCAGAACCCGATTAACAGGACCATCACGACCGCCCGCCCGGCCACGCTCTTCTGGTCCGACCCGCAGGGCGCCTCCACGAACGACTACGACCTCTACCTCATCAGCGGCACCCTCGACGCGAACGGCGCCGGCCGCGTCGTCGCCGCCTCGACCACCATCCAGAACGGCACGCAGGACCCCGTCGAGTCGGTCAGCGTCCCAGGCTCGGCCAACGGCGCACCCGGAGGGCGCCGCATCGCCGTCTTCAAGAAGACGGCCGCCGCCGTCCGCTTCATCCACGTCAACCTCAACCGCAGCCGCTTCGACCCCGTCAACGGCGCCGCCATCCCGGCCTGGGAGACCGACGGCCAGTCCAACGGCCACGACGGCACCAGCGACGGCTACGCGACGGCCGCCACGCCCGCCGTCGGCCCCTACCCCGGCGTCCACACCTCTGCCAACCAGGTCGAGACCTTCAGCTCCGACGGCCTGCGCCGCGTCTTCTACAAGTACGACAACACGCCCTTCACGCCGGGCGACCTGCTGGCGACCGGCGGCACCGTGCTCCAGAAGCCGCAAATCACTGCCGCCGACGGCGTCCAGACCACCGTGCCCGGCTTCCAGCCCTTCTTCGGCACCTCGGCCGCCGCGCCGACGGCCGCCGCCATCGCCGGCCTCGTCAAAGCGTCCAACGCTTCCCTGACCCGGACGCAGATACTTAACGCGCTGACCTCCACGGCCATCGACATCGAGGCGGCGGGCACGGACCGCGACTCCGGCGTCGGCATCATCATGGCCTATCAGGCCCTCCAGTCGCTCTCGACGCCGCCGGGCGCCACGGTCGAAGCCGGCACGCCGACCGTCACGGCCACGAGCGGCTGCGACACGGCCCTGAACCCCGGCGAGACAGGCTCGGTGACTGTGCCGCTTAACAACCTCGGCGGCGGCACCGCCACGAATGTCAGCGCCACGCTCACGTCCACGACGCCCGGCGTCACCGTCACTAATAACTACTCGGCATACCCGAACATCCCGGCCGGCGGCTCGGCCAGCAACTCGCAGCCGTTCACCTTCCGGCTGTCGGGCGACATGGCCTGCGGGCAGACCATCAACTTCTCGCTCCGCATCACCTTCTCGGGCGGCCAGGCCAGCCCCGTCAACTTCCCCTTCACCGTCCAGCTCGCCGGCACGCCCAGCGCGACGCCGAGCACCTACTCCTACTCCGGCTCGCCCGTCACGATTCCTGACAACAACGCGACCGGCGTCAACATCCCCGTCACCGTGAGCGGGTTTACGGGCGCCATCAGCGACCTTAACTTCAGGTTTGGCGGCAGCTCCTGCAACGCGGCCGACGCGGCGACCACCAACGGCGTCAACCACGTCTTCGTCGGTGACCTGATATTTAAGCTCACGTCGCCCTCCGGCAAGACCGTCACCATCATCAGTCAGGCCGGCGGCGCCTCGAACAGCGGCAACCACTTCTGCAACACCGTGCTTGACGACGACACGGCCAACGGCTCCATCCAGAGCGTCGCCTCCGGCACCAACCTCAACACCGGCACCTTCAAGCCGGCCAACCCGCTCTCGGCCTTCGACGGCGAGAACCCGAACGGCACCTGGACTCTGAACGCCTCGGACGTGGGCGCCACCGACGTGGGCAACGTCACGGCCTTCGCGCTCGACATCGCCGGCTACACCTGCCCGGCCGCCCCGACCTCGACCATCACCGGCCGCGTCACCGACGGCGGCGGCAACGGCATCAACGCCGTCACCGTCACGCTGACCGGCGACGAGTCGCAGTCCACGACGACGAACGCCAACGGCGACTACTCGTTCACCCTCGCGACCTGCGGCCTGTCGTACACGGTCACGCCGACGAAGCCCGGCTACACCTTCAGCCCGCCGAACCGCACCTACATCCACGCCGGGAGCGCCATCACGGGCGCCGATTTCACCGGCACCAACTCCGTCACGCCGTCAACGGCCACGCCCGGCCAGGTGCTCATCTCCGAGTTCCGCGCGCGCGGGCTCGCCGGGGCGTTCGACGAGTTCGTCGAGATTTACAACAACACGAACTCGCCCATCACCGTCGGCAGCGGCGACGGCTCGACGGCGGGCTGGCTGCTGGCGGCCCTCGATTCGTCCGGCACCTCGTCCACGCCCATCTACATCATCCCGAACGGGACGGTCATCCCGGCGCGCGGCCACTACCTGATGGCGAACAGCCGCGGCTACTCGCTCGACGGCTACGCGCAGGCCGACGCCTACTTCACCCCCGACATCCCCGACAACACCGGCCTCGCCCTCTTCAGCACCGGCACCACCTCGGGCACGGTCTTCGACGCGGCCGGCTTCAACACAGCCCCTCCGGGCTTCGCCGACACCTACCGCGAGGGCGGCGGCATGACGCCCGTCGGCACCAACAACGGCCAGTACACCTTCTACCGGAAGATGGTCACGCTCTACCCGCAGGACACGAACAACAACCAGAACGACTTCGACTTCGTGTCCACAGACCTCGGCGTCTACGGCGGCCGCCCGCAGAAGCTCGGCGCGCCGGGGCCGGAGAACCGCAACTCGCCCATCCCGAACGGGGCGATTCAGTGGGCGAACGTCGCGCCCTGCGCCAGCCCCAACGTCGCTCCCAACCGCGTGCGCATCAACAACGGCACGCAGAACACCATCGAGTTCCGGAAGACCATCACGAACACCTCGACCACGACCGTCACGCGGCTGCGCTTCCGCCTCGTTGACGTGACGGCCGGGCCGACCGCGCCGGGCTCGGGCATCGCCGACATCCGCGCGACCAGCTCGACGACGACGACCGAGTCCAACCCGTGCGGCGGCGGCAACATCACCATCGAAGGGCTGAGGCTTGAAGAGCCGCCCAACCAGCCCCTCGGCGGCGGCTACAACAGCACACTCTCGGCCGACACCATCACGCTGTCGCCCGGTCTCCCCGGCGGCGCCTCCGTCAACGTCAACTTCAAGTTCAACGTCCTCCAGGGCGGCTACCTGAAGTTCTACGTCTTGTTCGAGACGCTACCGTAACCGTCAGCCCCGCCCCGAGAGGAGACTCGGAGGGCGGGCGAACGAAGGGGGGCGGCGGCCGGATTCCCGGTCGCCGCCCCCCTTGCTTGTAGGGTATCCGTCCAACTAATCTATCTGACCGCACATCAAATGTGGCGTGGGCAAGAAGGACTCGCCGGTGATAGAGTCTCGCCCCGAAGGAGATGAAAATGTTAACCCTCAAAAGAGGCACGGCCCTGTTGGCGCTCGCCCTCGCGCTCGCCGCCTCCTCGCTCGCTTACGCCCCGCCGCTCGACTTCCGTTTGAAGACGACCGACGGCGGCGAGATTACGTCCGAGATGTTGAAGGGCGACGTGGTCGTGCTCGCCTTCGGCGCCTCTTGGCTGCCGCTGTCGAAGGCGCAGGTGCAGGGCGTGCAGGAGTTGGCGGACCAGTTCGCCGAGCGCAACGTGCGCGTCTACTGGGTGAGCACCGACTCGGTCTCGCCCAAGTCGAAGAACTACGCCTCCGACGACCAGCTCCGCGACTTCGCCAAGAAAAACGGCCTCAAGGTCGCGGTCCTGCGCGACCCCGACGGCGCGCTCTTCAAGCGGACGGGCGCCGACCAGCTCCCCTCCGTCGTCATCATCGACCGCACGGGCGAAGTCTCAATACCCGTCATCGGCGGCCTCGACCCCGACCCCAACAAGCGCAAGCTCGTAGACGCGCTCTCGCCGCGCCTCAACAAGCTGCTCGGCGGCCAGTAAGCAAAGCAATTGACCCCGCAGGGGTCGCAGACAATAGCCGGGGGCCAGCGGAGGCGAAGCCGACGCGCCGCCCCCGGTAATGACGTAAAGAACGAACCGACCCTGAAAGGGTCGAACATTCAACGTTGAATGTTCGACCCTTTCAGGGTCGGTTCGTGTTGCGATGCTTTCCGGGGGCGGCGCTCACTGTCGTTCGCTCGCCCCCGGCTATTATCTGTATCCCCTTCGGGGATTATCTGCCGTCCGGCGCTTGCTCGTCCTGAAACCGCCGCGCCAGTTCGTAGACGAGGCGGACCGGCAGGCCGACGACGTTCCAGTAGTCGCCCTCGATGCCCTCTATGAAGAGCGCGGCGCGGCCCTGCACGGCGTAGGCGCCGGCCTTGTCGAGCACGCCGCCGGTGCGGACGTGCCACTCTATCTCCTCGTCGGACGTGGCCGCGAAGCGCACGCGCGTCCGCTCGTACGCCGTCACGACCCGCCCCGACTCGGCCCTCACCAGCGCCACCCCGGTCAAGACCTCGTGCCACCGCTCGCTCAAGTCGCGCAGCATCCGGCGCGCGTCATCCTCGTCCTCGGGCTTCCCCGTTATCCGGCCGTCGATGACGACGGTCGTGTCGGCGCCGAGCACGAGCCCGAACAGGCGCCGTCCGGCGACCGCCTCGGCCTTCGCCCGCGCGAGCCTGACGACGTAGTCCTCGGGCGACTCGCCTTCCCTCAGCGACTCGTCCACGTCGGCCGGGCACGCCTCGAAGGGCCAGCCCACGGCCCTCAGAATCTCCGACCGCCGCGGGCTGCCCGAAGCCAGCACCAAGGGCTCCATCCCCGGCGGCCCCGCTTGTGGCACCAACTCCTTTTCCATTACACTCCCCCACGCAAGTTATCAGTTGAGAACTGAGAGCTTAAACCGACAACTGATAACTGACAACCGACAACTTTTTTATGGACGATTTGTTCCGTGCGCTGCCGAAGCTCCTGCGCGCGGCCGGCGACAGCGAGGAGGTCGCCGAGGCCGCGGCCTTCGCCGCGTGGCGCCGCGTGGCGGGCGAGGGGTTGCGCGGCTCGGCCGTCCCGTTCCGCCTCTACCAGAAGACGCTCGTCGTCGCCGTCGCGGACCAGACTTGGCGCCGCCAGCTCGAAGGCGTCTCCGGGCAGTACATCTTCCGCATCAACTCGCTGCTCGGACAGGCGCTCGTCACCTACATCGAGTTCCGCATCGACCCGCGCACCGTCTCCGAGGAACGCGGCCGGCTGCGCAACTCCGAGCACGAGCGGCTAACGCGGGAAGAGAACGCCATGCGCCGCGCCCGCGAGCTTGACGACGCGGCCAGTAAAATCCACGATGAGGACTTGCGCCGCCGCTTCCTCCTCGCCGCCGGCAGTTGCCTCAATCGAAGTAAACAGTAGGAGCCGCCCCGTCTCATAGACTCATGCCCATCAGCGAATCAGACATCGAGAAGATAGCCGCGCTGGCCCACTTGGAAATCTCCGGCGAGGAGTTGCGGACACTCGCCCCGCAGATCGCCTCCATCGTCACTTACGTCGAGCAGTTGAACGAGCTGGACACGAGCCGGGTCGAGCCCGCCATCGGCGGCCTCACGCCCGAGGGCGAGCGCACCGACGCCGTCCGCGAGGACCGCACGCGCCCCTCGCTCGGCCAACAACTCGCGCTCGAACAGGCGCCCGACCCCTCGCACGGCCACTTCCGCGTCCCCAAAGTCATCGCCAGCTCGGAAGAGAAAGAGAACTTCTAAACCTTCTTCCCGCCCCGGCCGCGCCCTGATTCTTAACTTACAATTTATGACCGTCCCCGGAAAGACCATCGAACTCATCACGTCGGAACTCGCAAGCGGCGACGCGGACACGCGCGCCGTCACGACCCGCGCGCTCGACGCCGCCGAGAGGCTGAACCCCGGCCTTAACGCCTTCCTACAGGTTGACCGCGAAGGCGCCCTGCGCCGCGCCGCCCAACTGGACGAGGCCGGGCCGGGCGAGCAGCCGCAGCCCTTGCGCGGCGTGCCCGTCGCCCTCAAGGACAACATCTGCGTCCGCGGCCTCCAGGCCACCTGCGGCTCGCGCATCCTCGCCGGCTACCACCCGCCCTACGACGCGACCGTCGTCGAGCGCCTGAACGCGGCCGGCGCCGTCATCGTCGGCAAGACCAACTGCGACGAGTTCGCGATGGGCTCCTCGAACGAGAACTCGGCCTACGGGCCCGTCCGCAATCCGTGGGACACGGAGCGCGTGCCCGGAGGTTCTTCGGGCGGCTCGGCGGCGGCCGTCGCCGCGCGCATCGTGCCCGTGGCGCTCGGCTCCGAGACGGGCGGCTCGGTCCGCCAGCCGGCGGCGCTCTGCGGCATCGTCGGCGTGAAGCCGACCTACGGGCGCGTCTCGCGCTACGGCCTCGTCGCCTTCGGCTCTTCGCTCGACCAGGTCAGCGTCTTCGGCCTCACGGTCCGCGACGTGGCGCTCGTCCTTCACGCAATCGCCGGCCGCGACGAGCGCGACACGACGACGGCCGACGTGCCCGTCCCCGATTACGCCGCCGGGCTTTCGACCGACCTCAAAGGCGCCCGCATCGGCGTCCCCCGCGCGCTCTTCGGCGAGGGGCTCGATGCCGAGGTGCGCGCCCGCGTCGAAGCCGGCATCGAAGCCTACCGCGAACTCGGCGCCGAGATTGTTGACGTGGAGATGCCGCACTCGAAGTACGGCATCGCCGTCTACTACATCATCGCCACGGCCGAGGCTTCGTCGAACCTCGCGCGCTACGACGGCGTCCGCTACGGCTTCCGCACGGAAGACCCCGAGGACCTGAAGACGATGTACCGCCGGACGCGCGAGGAGGGCTTCGGCGCCGAGGTCAAGCGCCGCATCATGCTCGGCACCTACGTCCTCTCCTCCGGCTATTACGACGCCTACTACCTCAAGGCTCAACAGGTCCGCACGCTCCTCCGCCAAGACCTGCTCAACGCCTTCGAGCGTTGCGACGCTGTGCTGACGCCGACGACGCCGACGCCCGCCTTCCGCCTCGGCGAGAAGACCGACGACCCGCTCGCCATGTACCTCAGCGACATCTATACCTGCACGGCCAATCTGGCGGGCGTCCCCGGCATCAGCGTCCCCTGCGGCCTGACATCCTCGGGCCTCCCCGTCGGCCTCCAACTCATGGGCCCGCACTGGGGCGAGGCCACCCTCTTCCGCCTCGCCCACGCCTACGAGCAGGCCCACCCGCTGACGCAAAGCCCCGAAGGGGCGTCATGAAATAGCCGGGGGCAGAGCGAGGCCGAAGGCCGAGCGCCGCCCCCGGTAACGACGCAGACATACGTGGAGCCCTGAAAGGGCGGCATAGGTTATTTCGCCCTTATCAGGGCTTCAAATTGTGTGCGGCCTTTCCTGGGGCGTTGCCCCAGGCTTTTACATGGTGCCCCTTCGGGGCTTACCGAACGGGCGCTGATGACTGACAACTGATAACTGATAACCTTCCCCGTATCTTTTCCGCCCCGCGCGGTAATCATCATTTGAGCCAGTCGAGCCCCACTGAGGAGACCGGGCGTGCTTCTAAAGCCCGGCCACGGATGACGGACGAGATTCTTCTGGAAAAAGCGTGTCGCGGCGACGAGGCGGCCTTCCTCGCCCTCTACGAGCGCCACCGCGCGTCGGTCTTCCGCTTCGCCTACCGGATGCTCGGCTCGGCCGCGCTCGCCGAGGAGGTCGCGCACGACTGCTTCCTCTCCCTCGTCAGCCGCCCGGCCCGCTTCGACCCCGCGCGCGGCGCCGCCCTCCGCACCTACCTTTACGCCGCCGCCCGCAACCTCTCCGCCAAACACTTCCGCCGCCACGCGGGCGACGTGCCCGTCGAAGACGTGGAGGACAACCTCGCGGCGCCCGAGCGCGACGAGCCTTTGAGGAAAGTGCTGGCGGCCGAGCTGTCCGAAGAGGTCCGCAGGGCCGTCGCCGCGCTGCCGCCCCTCCAGCGCGAAGTCGTCGTGCTCTTCGAGTACGAAGAGCTGTCGCTGGCGGAGGTCGCATCGGTCGTCGGCGCCGACACGGGCACGGTCAAGTCGCGGCTGCACCGCGCGCGGCAGAACTTGAGGCGCGCGCTCGCGCCCTACTTTAAAAGCGGCGGCGGAGTAGCCCCCGCGGAGAAGGTCTACCTGAGATGAGCGAAGAGAGAAGACAGACGCGCCTGCTGCCGTTCCGCCGCCGCGCGAACGAAGAGGGACGCGCCGCCGACGCCGGCCCGGAAGGCTTCGACGAGGACGCCGAGCTGCGCCAACTGCTCCGCGCGTGGGAGGCGCCGGACGAATCGGCCGCCGCCCGCGCGCGTCTCCTCGCCTCCTTCCGCGAGCGCGCCGCGCGACAGCCGCTCTGGAAGAGGCTTCTGACTTCGAGCGTGCGCGTGCCCCTGCCCGTCGCCGCCTGCGCCGCGCTCGCCTTCGCCCTCTCGGCCTACGCGCTCGTCGCGCGCGGCACTCTGTTGAAGACGGCCGAGACGACGAACACCCCGGCCCCCGTCGTCAAAGTCGTCGAGGTGCCCGTCGTGCAGGAGCGCGTCGTCGAGCGCGTCGTCTACGTCGAGAAGAAGGAGCGCACGGCCGCGTGGCCCGCGACCCGGCAGCTCGCCTCGGCCGCGCGCAGCCACTCCGCGCCGCGGCCCGCTTCCGACGCCAGCTACGTGACGCCGGTTGACATGGCCGTCTTCGAGCCGTCCCGCGAGATTAATTTCAGAATCGTCAAGAGAGGAAAGACGGATGACGAGTAAGCCGCTTCTCGCGCTCGCGCTCTGCTGCCTGCTGCCGCTCGGCGCCCTCGCCTCGGACGCTTCGTCTTCCGAGGCGCAGGACTCGAAGTCGCAGGCCATCGTCCCGATGTCGAGCGGCGCCTACGTCATCATCGCCACCGAGACTTCGACGCCCGCGGGCGCGACCGAGGCGTTCGGCATGAGCTTCGTCGAGGCCGAGGACAAGCCCAACCTCGTCCACCGCGTCTTCGTTGACAAGAAGAACGAGCTGTTCTTCGGCTACGAGCTTTTGGTCGAGCCCGTCTCAGGCTCGCGCGTCTTCCGCGTCTCGGTGCGCCCCTTAAGCGCCGAGTACATTCAGGCGCTCAAGGCCCGGCCCGCCTTCGCCCGCCGCCAGCTCCACCCGAGCTACAACGCCGCGGCCTTCCCCTCGCAGGCGCAGTCGGTCGGCGACGGCTCGACCTTCGCCCTCGACGTGCTGCACAACCCTCGGACCGGCGAGAAGATTGTTGACCTCGTCACCGTCACGGCCGACGACCCGCGCGTGCAGGAGCGGCCCACGACCGCGGAGCCCGCGCGCGACTTCTCGCTCGAAGACGTGCGCCTGAGCGTCTTCGACTACCAGTTGAAGATTAACGGCGAGACGGTCTTCCGCAGCCCCGGCGGCGGCGTCGCGGGCTCGGTCGTCTGGTTCTCGGCGCCCGGCCGCGGCCGGTTCATCTTCTCGCTCGTCCCCCGCCCCGGCTACCCCTTCGAGAAGGTCGGCAAGATCGAGCACAACCGCATCACGTTCGAGTGGCAAGGCGACCGCTACGAGTGGGTGACGGGCCAATCGGTCGTCGGCCTCGGCGGCAACTGGCACGTCTGGGTGATGCACGACCCCGACTACAACCTCGAACTCGCCGAGCAGGAGCCGGAGGCCGCGCGCTCGCCTTACGAAAGCATCGAGAGCCGCGTCCGCGCGTCACGCAGGCCCGGCTCGGCCGACTACGGCGCAAGGCCCGAGGACCGGCCGAAGCGCGCGCCGCGCAACCGCACGCGCGTCGTCATCGGCGCCGCCAACAACATGGAATTGTTGCTCCCCAAAAAATGAGGGCCCCCGAACGGGCCCCCGACTAACCCCGACCGCATTCGCATACAGCTACCGGGCCGGCGCCCCACGGGCGGACCGCGGGGCCGTGCTCTGTCTACGAGGAGGAAACAGGCATGATTCGCAACACGCTCAGTCTATCCGCCGCCGCCGTCTTCGCCGTGCTCGCCCTGTCCGTCGCCGCACTCGGGCAGGCGACCGATGCGCCGAAGGTCGAAGTCGGCGTGCAGTTCACTTCGCTCTCCGTCAACCCGCCCGACTTCTTCACGGGCACCGAGCACCGGCCCGGCTTCGGCGGCCGACTCACCTACAACATCAACGACCACGTCGCCGTCGAGGGCGAAGGCAACTTCTTCCCGACGCGCGGCATTTCGACCTTCGCCACCGGCGGCAGCGCCGCGCAGGGTCAGTTCGGCGTCAAGGCCGGCAAGCGTTGGGAGAAGTTCGGCGTCTTCGCCAAGGCGCGGCCCGGCTTCGTCAGCTTCAGCCGGACGCTGCGCCTCGCCGGCACCGAGACGATAATCTTCGAGGGCGAGTCTTTCGTAGTGCCGCACTACGAACGGGACCGCCGGACTTCGTTCTCCACCGACCTCGGCGGCGTCTTCGAGCTCTACGCCTCGCGCCGCATCATGGCCCGCTTCGACATCGGCGACACCATCATCCGCCACGGCGAGCGCCAGTCCCTCTTCCTCGGCTCCACGCCCGTCAACATCCCGCGCGAGTACCGGCACAACTTCCAGTTCTCGGCAGGCGTCGGCTTCCGCTTCTGACCAAGAGGCGATTATTCGAGGGCGCGCGCGACGACGCACTTGAGGTAGAGCGTTTCGGGGACGCCGAGCAGGACGGGGTGGTCGCGCGACTGCGTGCGGCGCTCGACTATCTGGAGGCGGCGGCGCGTGTCCGAGGCCGCTTCCGAGAGGACTTCCAAAAAGAGCGGCTCGGTCATGTGGTACGAGCAGGTGCAGGTGATGAGAGTCCCGCCGGGGCGGAGCAGGCGCAGGGCGCGCAAGTTTATCTCCTTGTAGCCGCGCGCCGCCGCCGGCACGCTCGCGCGGTTCTTGGCGAAGGCCGGCGGGTCGAGCACGACGGTGTCGAAGTGCTCGCCCGCCTCCTCAAGCTCGCGCAGCGCGTCGAAGACGTTGGCCTCGCGGAACTCGACGTTGCCAGCGCCGTTGAATTCGGCGTTCCTCCGCGCGGCCTCCACCGCCTCGCCCGACACGTCGAGCCCGACGACGCTCTCGCACGACTTCGCCATCGAGAGCGCGAACCCGCCCTGAAAGGTGAAGCAGTCGAGCGCGCGCCCACGCGCGTACGCGCGCGCCGCCGCGTGGTTCTCCCTCTGGTCGAGGAAGGCGCCCGTCTTCTGCCCGCCGAGCGGGGAGACGCGCAACCGGACGCCGTGCTGCACCACCTCAAGCTCGCCCGGCTCCTCCCCGTAAAGCACGCCCGCCTGCGACGGCAGCCCTTCGAGCGCGCGCACCCTCACGTCGTTCCTCTCGACAATCGAACGCGGCGCGAACTCCTCGACGAGAAGCTCCGTCAGCATCCCCTTCAAGCTCTCCGTCCCCTGCGAGAGCGTCTGCACGACGAGCACGTCCGCGTACCTGTCGACAATCAGCGACGGCAGCAGGTCGCCCTCCGAGTAGACGAGCCGGAAGGCGTCGGCCTCACGCTCCAGTCCCTCCCTCCGCGCCGCCGCCGCGCGCAGCCGCCCGCGCCACCACTCGCGGTCCGCCTCCTCGTCGCGCGTCGTCAGCACGCGCAGCGATATCTCCGAGCGCGAAGAATAAAGGGCGCGGCCCACGTAACGGCCCCGCTCGTCGCGCACGGCGACAATCGAGCCGCCCTCGGCCCCCGCGCCGTCGCGCACGTCCGTCCGGTAGACCCACAGGTGCCCGCCGCGCACGCGCTCGGCGCCCCGCCGCGTGATGGTCAGTTGTCCTCGTGTCATGTGCCGGCAATTGAAGCACGGAGGGCCGCGCGGGTTCAACAGGCGCGCGCGCCTCCTTGAAATCGCCCGGCGTCGGTAGTAGCCTATGGGCGTTCCATCAAACCGCGGCTACTACGGACTGAATAACGAGGAGGGATACTTACTCATGCCTGAAGTCGGAGACGTGGCCCCGGACTTCGAGCTGCCGAGCCATCTTGAAAAAGGCAAGAAGGTGAAGCTCTCGGACTTCCGAGGCAAGCAAAACGTCGTCATCGCATTCTACCCGCTGGCCTGGACGCCGGTCTGAACGGCGCAGATGCCTGCTTACGAGGCGGACTTAGACCGCTTCAAGCAGTACGATGCCCAGGTCCTGGGCATAAGCGTCGATAGCGTCCCCTGCAACACCGCCTGGGCCAAGTCCCTGGGCACACTCACTTACGACCTCCTGAGCGACTTCGAGCCGAAGGGCGAAGTGGCCCGCGCCTTCGGAGCCTACCGCGACAAGGACGGCATCTCGGAGCGCGCCCTCTTCGTCGTGGATAAGGAGGGCAAGATCGCCTACAAGGACATCCACGACATCGGCGACCAGCCGGACAACGAAGAGCTGTTCGACGTGCTCCGCAAGCTCTAGCGGGGCGCCGGCAGTCCGAACACCGCGGGCCGCAAACACCTTCCCGCCGGGAGGGCTTTGCGGCCCGTGACGCTTTAGCAATAAAACTGTTGTAGCCTCGCGGGCACAATCAACTTTCAAGGTGCCGGCAAAGTCATGACTAACATCTCGCGCAAATGCGTCCCGTTCACGCCCTTCGACGGCGAGCTTCAGAAGGCCACGGTCGCCATCGTCACCGCGGGCGGCGTCCACCTCGAAGACCAGGAGCCCTTCAACATCGCCGACGAGCTGGGCGACCTGACCTTCCGCACCATCCCCGGCGACGTGGACTCGTCCCGCCTGAAGGTCACGCACCACCACTACGACCACACCGACGCCGACCGGGACATCAACGTCGTCTTCCCCATCGACGTGCTCCGCGACCTGAAGGAAGAAGGCTTCATCCGCGACGTGGCGCGCAACCACTTCGGCTACATGGGCTACACCATGCAGCTCAAGGCGATGTACGAGGGCACGGCGCCCGAGATCGCCAACGACGTGGACAAGCTCTCACGGGCCGACCTGGTCGTGCTCACCGGCGGTTGACCGAACGTCTGTCACCGCACGGTCGTGGCGGTCCAGAGAGAGATTGAGATGCGCGGCATCCCCACCGTGCTCATCACCGTGAGCCCCGAGGTCTCGGCGCAGATGCGCCCGCCCCGCGCGCTCTACCCCAAGGGCTTCAAGGTCGGCAACAGCACGGGCCGCCCCGGCATGCGCGAACTCCAGCGCCAGGTCCTGCGCGACGCGCTCCGGCTGCTCACAGAGGACACGCGCCCCGGCTCGGTCGTCACGCGCGAATACCCCGAATACGGCGAGCAGTACGACCCGCCGAGCGTCAGGGCGAAAGGATGAGAAGGAGGGTGACGGGTGTCAGGCGTCGGGTGACGGTGAAAACAGTTTGCTGTCACCG
>DASZEK010000088.1:0-28597 GCA_035941045.1 Pyrinomonadaceae bacterium
GGCGGCTACCTCTTCCGCCTCAAGCTGAGCGCCGACCGCAAGTCAATCGTGACAACAGACGCGCGCCTCGCCGACAAGGTGGCCGACAACACCGACAAGTTCGACCGCACCGAGAGCGAGAGCCTGCTCGTCGGCCGCGACTTCGGCATCACAACCGACCTCCTCACCGGCCCGAACGGCAGCCTCTACGCCGTCTCGCTCTCGAACGGCGCGGTCTACGAAATCTTCTCGCGCCCCGAGTCGTTCGCCGCCACCCTCGTCGGCATGCAGGAGACGCCGCCCAACAACTCGCCCGCCCACGGCACGGCCATCCTCCTGCTCGACCCGGACGGGAAGACGGCTCACGTCTCCCTGCGCTTCAAGGGCCTCACGGCCCCGCAGACCGACGCGCACGTCCACGGCCCCGCGCCCGGCGGCCAGAGCGCCCCGCCCGTCTTCGACCTTCCCGCGGGCAACTTCGACAACTTCACGCTCACGCTCACGCCGCAGCAGGTCACGGACCTCCGCGCCGGCCTCTTCTACATCAACATCCACAGCGCGGCCTTCCCCGCGGGCGAAATCCGCGGCCAGCTCGGCGCCGTCGAAGCCACCTCCATCGCGCAGTTCGACATCTCCGACGAGAAGGTTTCCGAGGGTGCCGGCGTCAAGACGGTCAAGGTGGTCCGCTTCGGCGACACGACCTTGCCCGCCTCAATCGCGTACGCCACCTCGGGCGGCACCGCCAGCGAGCGCAACGACTACACCACCGCGCGGGGCGTCCTCCGCTTCGCCCCCGGCGAGACCGTCAAGACCTTCGACGTGCTCATCACCGACGACGGCTTCAAGGAGTCGGACGAAACCATCGGACTGGTCCTCAACACCCAGCCCGACCTGAGCGCCTTCTCCGACCCGCCGACGGCCAGCCTCACCATCGTTGACAACGACGCCTCGGACGCCGCGTCCAACCCGATTGACGACACGCCGTTCTTCGTCCGCCAGCACTACCACGACTTCCTCTCGCGCGAGCCCGACGCCGACGGCCTCGCCTTCTGGACGCGAGCCATCGAGTCCTGCGGCTCGGACGCCCAATGCCGCGAGGTGGCGCGCATCAACGTCTCGGCGGCCTTCTTCCTCTCAATCGAGTTTCAGGAGACGGGCTACCTCGTCTACCGCCTCTACGAAGCGTCCTTCGACCGCCAGCCGCGCTTCGACGAGTTCATCGCCGACACGCAGGAAATCGGCCGCGGCGTCATCGTCCACTCGCCCGGCTGGGAGGACAAGCTCGCGGCGAACAGGCGGGCCTTCCTCGACGCATGGGTGCAGCGCCCGGCCTTCAGGGGCGCCTTCGACGCGCTCACCAACGCGCAGTACGTCCAGCGCCTCTACGCCAACGCAGGCATCACGCCCGACGCCGACGAAGCCGCCTCCCTCGTCGCCGCCCTCGACGCGCAGGCCAAAACGCGCACCCAAGTCCTCCTCGACATAGCCGACAGCGCCGCGCTCAAGAACGCCGAGAAGAATCGCGCCTTCGTGCTGATGGAATACTTCGGCTACCTGCGCCGCAACCCCAACGACCCGCCCGACGAAGATTTCACGGGCTACAACCACTGGCTCACCAACCTCGACAAGTTCAACGGCGACTTCGTGCAGGCCGAACTCGTCAAGGCTTTCATCTCGTCCATCGAGTACCGCCGGCGGTTCGCGCCCTAACGGATGACCCCGGAGGGGTCGCAGACAATAGCCGGAGGTAAGCGAACGAAGTGAGCGCCACCCCCGGTCCGGCCGGGAAAACAATTCCGACCCTGAAAGGGTCGCACCCCGGAGCGGCGGTGCGACCCTTTCAGGGTCGGATTTATCTTGCGATGCTTTCCGGGGGTGGCGCTTCGGCGCTGGCGCGCCTGCGCTTACCCCCGGCTATTGTCGGCGACCCCTTCGGGGTCTCTACCTCATCCCCAGCAACAGCAGCACCGACCTGTCCTGCACGACGCCGCCCGACTGCTCCCACCTCCTGCGCCCGTCCAACTCCCTTTCGGCGACGGGCCGGTTGCCGAGGCGCGCGGCCGGAGTCTTCTCGAAGGCGTGGTCGGTGAGCGCGAGGTGGTCGCGGCGCACTTCCAACTCGCGCCCGCTGGCGAGCGCCGCCTCGGCCGACTCCACGTCCGGGTAGAAGTCCTCGTAGACGAGGACGTGCCAGACGGCGCCCGCCCCCTCGCCCTCGACGGCGAGCACGCGGATGAGCCCGAAGCCGCTCTCCATCTGGAAGACGAGGTCGTCGCCCGGCGCGTACGTTAATGCCATGAGCAGAGCATAGCACACGGAAACTGTTATAGAATTGCCGCCGACATGAAAGGGGCCGAGCCGGAGAAGGACTACTACCGCGTCCTCGGGGCCGAGGAAGATTCCTCGCGCGCCGACATCGAGCGCCGCTACAAGCGCCTCGCGCGCCGCCACCACCCCGACCGCGGCGGCGACGAAGAGGAGATGAAAAACATCAACGAGGCGTGGCGCGTCCTCGGCGACACGCAGTCGCGCACCGCCTACGACGCCACGCGCGTCGAGCGCCGACAAATCAGCTACAAAGCCTACCCCCCCGCCTCCACGCCCGGCGCGCAGGCCGACCCCTTGAGCGGGCGCATCGTCGGCGCGGGCATCTGCATCTTCGTCGGCCTCGTCCTCCTCTTCCTCGTCCGCGCGCACTACGTCGTCTTCCTCTGGCCGCTCGCGCTGCTCGGCCTCGGCGTCGTCTTCTTCGGCGTGCTGATGGCGCACGGCGCGCTCGTCTTCGCGCGCGAGACGGTCGCGCCGACGCACCCCGCGCGCCGCCTCGTCTGGGCGCAGGAGTTGGCCTTCTGGTGCTGCGTCGCGGCGGGCGCCTACGGCGTCTACCTCGCGCTGAGGTACGCGTGAGCGGCGCGGGCGTCAGGGGGATGGATTTGCTGTTCCTCGAAGTGAACAGCCTCGAAGACTCGTTGGAGTTCTACGCGGGCGGGCTCGGCCTCGAAGTCGTCGAGCACGCGCCCGAGGCCGAGCCGCCGATGGCGACGCTAGGCGCCGGCCGCCTCCACATCACGCTCGCGCAGGTGCCTCTGGCGATGGCCCGCCGGGGCCGCGGCGTCCATTTCTTCCTCACCGTCGGAGACGTGGACGATTTTTACGAGAGCATTCGCGCGCGCGGCCTCGAAGTGAACCCCCCGGCCGACGAAGGCTGGGGCGGACGCTTCGTCACCCTCGAAGACCCCGACCGCTACCGACTCTTTTTCGTCACCTGGGACGACGGCGGGCACGCGCCGCCCGCGTGACTAAACGGGGTCCGACTACCGCCGCCGTTCCTCCGTGACGAGCCCGATTTGATTGACGCCGGCCTTCCTTATCGTCTCGATGACCCGGACGACCTGTCCGTAGGGCGCGTCGAGGTGGGTGCGCAAGTAGACGACCCTTTCCGCTTCAGGTATTCCGCCGGTCAGCGACCGGACGGCCGCTTCCAGCTCACCCTCGGGCACGAGGCGACGGCCGACGTACAGGTTCCCGTCCGGGGCGATGGTGACGACGATTGAACTCTCCTTCAGAATCTCCGGGTCTGTGGACGGGTCACGCAACACGGGAGTCGCGCCGTCTGCCGCCGACAACCCCGACCGCTTCGGCCCGGCCTCTGAGGTCTGAAGCGCGCGCCGGGCTTCGCCGAGTTGGGCGTCGTCCGAGACGAGCCTCAGCGGCCCGGCCCCGGCTCTTTTAGCGGCGGCGACTACCTTCCAGACCGAGTCGTGATGAAGCTCGGCCGGGGCCTTGATGATGACGGCGCGACTGTTAAGACCCTCGCCCCGGCGCCGACGAAATATCCCCTTGAGTGCCGCGGTGAGCCGGGTGGGCCGGTCAACAGTGCCCGCCGGGTTGCCGTCTACGCTGAGGCCGCCGCGCGGTCCTACAAAGACGACGGGAATTTCCGCCCCCGCGGCTGGGCGCGCGGCCCGCAAACGTTGCGGTCGTGCAACGCACTCGGCCGGGACGCACGACACGACGCACAGGCACGCGAGCGCCGCGAGGCCGAGCGCCCTCGAAACGACCGCTTCGGCCAAAAAAACCACGTCAGATGTCTTCATCCCTCATCCTCCGGCGCTAAAATCCTTCACCGCAACGTCAAAAGTTATTACTGCAACGCGAGAATCTACTACTGCACCGCGAAAACGGACTAGTGCAACGTGAAAACGGACCACTACATAAATTAATTCTATTACTGCAACATCGAATATAAACGCTGCAAATGCGAAACCTATTACTGCAACGCGAAATTCTATTACTGCAACGTGAAAACGAACTAGTGCAAGGTGAAAACGGCCCGGTGCGGCGTAAAAACCGATTGCTGCGGGGTGAGAACCTTTCTGTGCGGGGTGAAAATCTCTGTGTGCGGCGTGGGACGGTCGCGGTGCGCCGGTTGCGGCGAGAAATGTTATAATGGCGTCTACTTTGACCGCTCCCGAATAAGCTCCCGAAACAGTTTATCGTATCTTTCCGGCCGGGCCGCGTCGCGTCCGCGCGGGAGAATCTTTATGCGCTACGTCGAGAATCCGCCGAACCCGTGGCTGAGCACTTCGGTCGAGTGGGTGGGCGAGCCGCCCGAGTCGAAAGTCGAGGTCTTCGAGGAGACGGAGACCCGCCGCATCATCACGCACAACAACAGCCCCGACGTGGGCTTCGACTACTCCGTCAACTGCTACCGCGGCTGCACGCACGCCTGTAGTTACTGCTTCAGCCGCCCCACGCACGAATACCTCGGCTTCGGCGCCGGCACCGACTTCGAGACGCGCATCGTCGCCAAAGTGAATGCGCCGGAACTGCTGCGCGCCGAGTTCATGCGCCCCTCCTGGAAAGGCGAGACCATCGTCTTCTCCTTCACCTCGGACCCCTACCTGCCGCTCGAAGCCCACTACAAGCTGACGCGCCGCTGCCTGGAAGTCTGCCTTGAGTTCCGCAACCCCGTCGGCGTCGTCACCAAGTCCGCCCTCGTCCGCCGCGACGTGGATTTACTCTCCGCGCTCGCGCGCGAGGCCGAGGCCGGCGTCTTCTTCTCCATCCCCTTCGACGACGACGAGACGGCGCGCGCCCTCGAACCCTTCGCGCCCTCGCCGACGGCGCGCTTCCGCGCGATGGCGGAACTGGCGGCGGCCGGCGTCCCCGTCGGCCTCGCCATCGCCCCCGTCATCCCCGGCCTGAGCGACTCCGACATCCCCTCGCTCCTCAAGCGCGCGAAGGAGGCCGGCGCCACGCAGGCTTTCATCAACATCCTGCGGCTTCCCGGCAGCGTCGCGCCCTACTTCGAGCAGCGTTTGAGGGAGAGACTGCCGACGAAAGCCGACCGCGTCTTGACGCGCCTGCGCACGGCCAAGGGCGGGCGCCTCAACGTCAGCGAGTTCGGCGAGCGGATGCGCGGGCAGGGCGAATACTGGAAGGTCATCGAGCGCAGCTTCCGCGTCCACTGCAAGCGCCTCGGCCTCAACCTCGACGACGGCACCTACGCCAAAAAGCTCTCCACCTTCCGCCGCCCGACCCCGCAGGGCTCGCTCTTTGAATGAGAAAAGTAGGACAAACCGCCGCGCAGAAAAGTCTTCTAACGGCGGCCCGGCTGTTTGTATAATGCGGCCCTGCTCTGACCAATCCAAATCCAAGGGGAAAGGAGTTCGAGGCCGATGATTACAATCAGGCGTGTGGTGTGTGACCGCGAGCCCTACTTCGTGCGCGAGACGGCGACCGCCCTCGACGCGGCCGAGTACATGGCGACGCGCAACATCGGGGCCGTCTGCGTCCTCGACGGCGCCGACAAGCTCTGCGGCATCTTCTCCGAGCGCGACCTCCTCAACCGCGTCGTCGTCCGCAAACTCGACCCCGGCTCGGTCGCCATCCGCGACGTGATGAGCGAGCCGCGCGCCGTCATCGACTGCGCCGACACCCCGCACGAGGCGCTGGAGCGGATGGAGCGCGTCGGCAGCCGCCACCTGCCCGTCGTTGACGGCGACAGGTTCGTCGGCATGCTCTCGATGCGCGACATCATGCGCGTCGAAATCAGCGAGCAGGGCGCCGAGCTTCAACTGCTCCACGAATACATCTCGCACTGAGCCCGCTCCGTCGGAGGATTCGGGAACCCGTCGCCGCCCGCCCGCCCGCGCGGCGCAGGCTACCGCGTCTGCTTATTCCACTCCTCCAACAACTCGCGCTCGCGTTCCGGCTTGAGCGTCACGTCGGGCATGGGGACGCCGTCCTTCGTTGGCGGCGGCTCGCCGGACTTCTGCCAGTCGAGCGTGTCGCGGACCGTCTCGGCGAGGGGGCGGAAGGTGAGCCCGGCCGAGAGGGCGCGGCCGTTCTCGACGGCGAGGAAGTTGCGGAAGCCCGCGTTGTCGGCGCCCAGCCACAGGGGAAGCTCGCCCCACGGCTCGACGCCCCTTTCGTGCAGGAACTTCTCGTCCACCCACGTGATGCGCGCGTCGCTGCGGCTCACCTCCTCGCAGACCCGGAGGAAGCGGCCCATCGTCAGCCTGTAGTCGGGGCCGGTCGCGTTGAAGACGCCGCCCCTCCGCGCCTCGGCCATGAGGAGAATCCACGAGGCGAGGTCGCGCGCGTCTACGAACTGCACCTGCCTCTCGGGGTCGCCCGGCGCCAGCACCTCGCCGCCCTGCGCGACGCGGCGCGTCCAGTAAGAGAATCGCACCGTCGGGTCGTAAGGCCCGACGATAAGCCCCGCGCGCACCGAGAGCACGCGCCCCGGCATCACCTCCTCAGCCGCGCGCTCGCTCAGCGCCTTGAGCGGCCCGTAAGCCCTGCCGCTCGGGTCCTCCACGCTCTCGTCTTCGAGCTTGCTGACGGCCGCCTCCTCGTCCACGCGCCCCGAGAAGTCGGCGTAGACCGACTGCGACGAGATGAAGACGTAGAGCCCGACGGCGTCCTTCAACACTTCGGCCGACGCGCGCACGACGCGCGGCACGAAGCCGCTCGGGTCGACGACCGCGTCCCACTCGCGCCCGCGCAGCGCGTCGAGCCCGCCGTCGCGGTCGCCGCGTAACTGCTCGACCTCGCGGAACAGGTCCGGGTTACTCAACCCGCGGTTGAAGAGCGTCACCTCGTGCCCGCGCGCCAGCGCCACCTCCGCGAGATGACGGCCGAGGAACTTCGTCCCCCCCAGAATCAGTAGTCTCATTTAACTTCCTTCAAAGCGTCCTTGTGACCTTCGCCAGCGAGCGCGGCGCGTCGGGGTCGAGCCCCTTGGCGTCGGCGAGCAGGGCGGCGAAGAGTTGGGCGGGGATGATGTAGGGGATGACGGAAAGCTCCTCCGTTATCTCGGGCGGCAGGCGGACGGAGCGCGTGCAGAGGCCCGCGACCGCTTCGTCCGACGTGAAGACGAGCGTGTCGGCGCGCAGCTCCTTGAGGCGCGAGAGCAGTTCTCGGACGCCGGGCCGCGTGGCCCCCGGCGGCGCGAAGACGAAGATGGGGAAGTGGCGCTCGACGACGGCGAGCGGGCCGTGCAGGAAGTCGGCCGACGAAAAACGCTCGGCCACGACGTAACAAGTCTCCATCAGCTTCAACGCCATCTCGAACGCGTTGGCGTAGACGTAACCGCGCCCGACGACGACGCAGTTCTCCATGAAAACGTAACGCTCGACCAACTGCTCGACCCGCCCTCTCGACTCAAGAGCGCGCGCCGCGAGTTCGGGTATGGCCTCGTACCCCAGCTTCTTCCCGCCGGCCAGCGCCTCGGCCAGCATGTAGAAGTGGAGGAGTTGGCCCGTGTAAGTCTTCGTCGCGGCCACCGAACGCTCGCGCCCGCCGTGCATCAACAGCGTCTCGTCCACGACGCCCGTCATCGTCGAGCCCGCCTCGTTCGTGATGCCGACCGTGTAGGCGCCGCCCGCCTTCGCGCTCTCCAGCACGTGATTGATGTCCTCGCCCTCGCCCGACTGCGAGACGCCGACGACGAGCGCGCGCGCGAGCTTCAAACGCGCGCCGTAGAGCGTGTGGACCGACGGCGCCGCGAGCGCGACCGGGATGCCGGTGACGATTTCGAGCAGATAGCGGCCGAAGAGCGCGGCGTTGTCGGACGAGCCGCGCGCCACGAGCACTATCAGGTCGATGTCGCGCGCGAGCAGGAAGCGGCCGAGCCTTTCGGTCTTGGCGCGCTCCTCGGCGATGGTGCGCGCCAGCGCCTCCGGCTGCTGCGCGATCTCTTCGAGCATCAGTGACACTGACTTCCCCTTCGGCGTGCTAAAGAATCGGCGAGCGTTGACACTCTTTTGCCACCATGTTAATTGTCGCGCAAGTGTTCAGCGAGCCTTCGGCCGTCCGGCGGACGGAAATTTACGAACCCTTCTCCGCAAAGCTAACGCATGAGACTGCTCCGCACCCTGCTCGCCCTCGCGCTCGCGGCGTCGGCCGTGCCTCCGGCCAAGGCGGCGCGCGACGACGACGCGTCGCGCTGGGCCGACGAGACTTTGAAAGCCCTCAGCTTGCGCGAGCGCATCGGGCAGATGGTGATGATGCCCTTGCAGGTCGAGTTCATGAACGCGGGCGGCGAGCGGCTGGCGGAGATAAAGAGGCGCGTGACGGAACTTTCCCTGGGCGGCGTGGTGGTGCGCGGCGGCGGCCCCGCCGAGACGGCCGCGCTCCTCAACGAGCTACAGCGCGCCAGTAAGTTGCCGCTCCTCGTCGGCGCCGACTACGAGTACGGCCTCCGCATGCAGATGAAGAACGGCACGCCCTTCGTCAGCAACATGGGCGTGGCCGCGGCCGGCGACCCGCGCGCCGCCTACGAGCAGGCGCGCACGACGGCCGAGGAGGCGCGCGCCCTCGGCGTCAACTGGCTCTTCGGCCCCGTCGCCGACATCAACAACAACCCCGACAACCCCGTCATCAACGTCCGCTCCTTCGGCGAAGACCCGCGCCGCGTCGCCGAGTTCGTCGCGGCCTCCGTGCGCGGCGCGCGCGACGGAGGCGCCCTCTCCACCGTCAAACATTTTCCCGGCCACGGCGACACGGCCGTTGACTCTCACATCGGACTGCCGACCATCAGGGCTGACCGCGCGCGGCTCGAACGCGTCGAATTGGTCCCGTTCCGCGCGGCCATCGAAGCCGGCGTGGACGCGGTGATGACCGCGCACGTCGCGCTCCCTTCGGTCGCGGGCGACGAGCTGCCGGCGACGCTTTCGCCGAAGGTGACGACCGGGCTGTTAAGGCGCGAGCTGGGTTTCAAGGGGCTCGTCGTCACCGACTCGCTCAGCATGGGCGCCGTCGTCAAAAGTTTTCCGGGCGGCGAGGGGACGGTGCGCGCGGTCCGTGCAGGCGCCGACGTGGCACTCACGCCGCCCGACCCGAAGGCGGCCGTTGACGCGCTAGAAGAAGCGGTCAAGCGCGGCGAGCTTTCCGAATCACGCATCGACGAGAGCGTCCGAAAGATTCTCTCGGCGAAGCACCGCCTCGGCCTCGTCAAGTCCCGCGAAGTTGACCCCGCAAACGTCCAGCGCGTGCTCGAACGTCCCGCGGCCGTCGCGGCGGCGCAGCGTGTCGCGGAGAATTCCGTCACGCTCCTTCGCAACGAAGGCAACCTCCTCCCGCTCGACGCCGACAGGGCCGCGCGCGCTCTCTTCGTCGTCATTGCGGCGGACGACGACGCGGAGGAGGGGCGCGCGCTCGTGCCGCAGTTCAAGCGCCGCGCGCCGGGCGCCCGCGTGATGCGCGCCGACCCGCGGACGACGCCCGCCGAGTACGACGCGATTCTGGCTGAAGCTGCGAAGGCCGAGTTGGTGCTGGCGGCGCCCTTCGTCAAACGCGCGGCGGGGAAGGGGACGGTCGCGCTGCCGGAGCGGCAGGCGGAGTTTTTGCGCCGCCTCGTCTCGACGGGGAAGCCCGTGGGCGTAGTCGCCTTCGGCGGCCCGTACCTCGTCAGGCAGTTCCCGGCCGCGCGCTCTCTGGCCGTCGCCTACGGCATCGAGGAGGTGGCGCAGACGGCCGCCGCGCGCGTCCTCTTCGGCGAGGCGCCCTTCCGCGGCCGACTGCCCGTCAGCGTCCCCGGCATGTTCGAGATGGGGTCAGGCATCGTCAACAAGTAACAGGAGGCCAAGTATGGGCGCGAGCGTTGTCGAGTACGAAGTCGAAACCGCGGCGGGCGCGGGGGGTTTGAGGGAGGCGCCCCCTTCCACGCGTTTGCTGTCGCTCGACGCGTTCCGCGGGCTGACGGTGGCGGGGATGATTCTCGTCAACAACCCCGGCACGTGGGGCGCCATCTACAGCCCGCTCGCGCACGCCGAGTGGCACGGCTGGACGCCGACCGACCTCGTCTTCCCCTTCTTCCTCTTCATCGTCGGCGTCTCCATCACGCTCGCGCTCTCGCGCCGCGCCGCCGAAGACGGCAGGCTCTACGGCAAGATTCTCCGCCGCGCGCTCCTCATCTTCGCCCTCGGCATCTTCCTCAACGGCTTCCCCTACTTCCCGCTCGACACGCTGCGCATCCCCGGCGTTCTCCAGCGCATCGCCGTCTGTTACCTCTTCGCCGCCCTCGTCTTCGTCAAGACGAGCTGGCGCACGCAGGGGCTCATCACCGCCGCGCTGCTGCTCTTCTACTGGGCGCTCGTCTCGCTCGTCCCGGCGCCCGGCTACGCCGCGGGCGATTTGACGATGGCGGGGAGCCTGCCCTCCTACGTTGACCGCGTCGTCTTCGGCGCGCACAAGTGGAAGCCGCTCTACGACCCGGAGGGTTTGCTGAGCACGATTCCGGCGGTGGCGACGACCTTGTGCGGCGTGCTGACGGGGCACCTGCTGCGCTCGCGGCGCGGGCACTACGAGAAGGTGTCGGCGATGTTCGTGGCGGGCGCGGGCGGCGTCGTTCTGGGCTGGGCGTGGAACTACTGGTTCCCAATCAACAAGGCGCTGTGGACAAGCTCTTACGTCCTGTTCGCGGCAGGCATGGCGCTGCAAACGCTCGCCCTCTGCTACTGGCTGATTGACATCCGAAACTTTCGGCGATGGGCGCTGCCCTTCGTCGTCTTCGGCACGAACGCGCTGGCGGCCTTCTTCCTGTCGGGCGTCGTCGCGCGCCTGCTGGGACTTATTAAACTCGTGGGGCCGGACGGCAAAGACGTTTCGCTCCAGGGCGTCGTCTACAAAAACCTCTTCGCCTCGTGGGCGGCGCCGAAGAACGCCTCGCTCGCCTACGCCGTCTGCTTCGTGCTCGTGATGCTCGGGCTGATGGCGATTCTGTACAGGAAGCGCATCTTCATCAAAGTATGACCCGCGCGATAAAGCTTCTGTTCCTGCTCGGCTGCCTCGGTTTCTGCGGCGACGCGGCCGCGCGCCCGAAGTTTCTGAACGTGATGACGTACAACATTCACGTCGGCGTCGGGATGGACAAGAAGCTGGACCTGGCGCGCATCGCGGCCGTCATCAACGAGGAGAAGCCTGACCTCGTCGGCTTGCAGGAAGTTGACAGGGGCGTGAAGCGGACGAATGGCGTTGACCAGATTGCCGAGCTGGCGCGGATGACGAAGATGGAGTTCGCCTTCGCGCCCAACCTCGACTATCAGGGCGGCAAGTACGGCGTCGCCGTCCTCTCGCGCTTCCCCATCCTCGCCATCGACCACCGCCGCTACCAGAACTTGCGCGAGGCCGAGCGCCGCGGCTTCCTCCGCGTCGAAATCATGTACGCCGGTAAGCGCGTCCACTTCGTCACCACGCACCTCGACTATCAGCACGCCGACGGTAGGCTCTACGAGGCCCGGCAACTCCTGAAGGCGCTCGCCGAAGTGCGCGGCCCCGTCATTCTGACGGCCGACCTCAACGACGAGCCGACGGGCGAGACCTACAAGCTACTGACGGAGACTTTCTTCGACGCCTTCATGGTGGCGACGCCGAGCCTGACGGGCGGCTACACCTACCCGGCCGACAACCCGCGCAAGAGGATTGACTACATCCTCGTCCGCAAGGGCGACGGCGCGAAGCCGCACGGCGTTGACTACTGGAGCAAGTCGCAGGCTTCCGATCACATCCCCTTCAGCGGCTTCGTTGACGTGTTCGGCCGGTAGCCCGGCCCGCGCAACGGCCTGCCCGCGTTCACCTCCGTCCGCCGCCCACCGTCCACTTCCAACTGGCCGTTGACTAAGACGTATTCGATTCCCTCGGCGTAGCGGTTCGGCTCCTCGAACGTGGCAAGGTCGCGCACGCGCGCCGGGTCGAAGACGGTGATGTCTGCGAACATCCCGGCCCTCAGGACGCCCCTGTCGCGCAGGCCAACGCGCCTTGCGGGCAGGCCCGTCATCTTGCGTATGGCCTGTTCGAGCGTGAGCAGCTTTTCGTCGCGGACGTAGCGCGAGAGGACGCGCGCGTAGGAGCCCCAGCCGCGCGGGTGCGACTTCGAGCCGGCGAGCGGGCCGTCGGTGGCGCGGGCGCTGCTGTCGGTGCAAAAGCTGACGAAGGGCTCGCGGACGGCGGCGCGCAAGTCGTCCTCGCTCATCATGAAATAGATGGCGGAGGTCTGGCCGCGGTCGGCGAGAATCAGGTCGAGCACGGCGGTAGGCCCGTCCTTGCCCTGCTCCTTCGCAATCTGGGAGATGCGCTTGCCCTGCAAGCCTTCAAGCTCGCGGTTGATGACGGCGCCGACGAGCACGCCCCGCGCGCCGCCGCTCCCGAGGTAGATGTTCTCCCAGTCGTTCGAGTCCATGACCATTTCTTGCTTGATGCGCTCGCGCGCGGCGGGATCGCGCAGGCGGGCGAGCATTTTCTCGACGCCGCCTTCGAGCGCCCACGGCGGGAGGCAGGCGTTGAGTGAGGTGCTGGCGGCCGTGTAGGGGTAAACGTCGGCGCTCACGTCGAGGCCGCGGGCGCGCGCGGCGCGGATGCGGGCGAGCACTTCGGGCATCCGGCCCCAGTTCTTTCGGTAGGCGGCCTTGAGGTGCCAGATTTCGGCGGGGATGCGGGCGCGGCGCGCGATGTCGAAGACTTCGGAGAGCGAGGCGTCGAGCGCGTTGGCCTCGCTGCGCTGGTGCGTGGCGTAGATGCCGCCGTAGCGCGCGGCGACCTTCGCCAGCTCGACAAGCTCGTCCGTCGTGGCGAAGCGGGCGGGGACGTACTGCAAAGAGGTCGAGAGGCCGAGCGCGCCGTCCTCCATCGCGTCGGCGACGAGGCGGCGCATCCTCTCAAGCTCTTCGCGGGTGGGCGCGCGGTTCTCGAAGCCGACCACGTAGGAGCGGACCTGCGTAGCGCCGACGAAGGTGGCGACGTTGACGCCGGGGGGCCGGCGTTCGAGGCGCGCGAAGTACTCGCCGAGCGTGCGCCAGTCAACGTCCACGTTGTATCGGTTGTAGAAGTCGCGGTCCTCTTCAATCAGCCGCTCGTTCATCGGCGCGACCGAGCCGCCCTCGCCCGTCACCTCCGTCGTCACGCCCATCATCACCTTGCTCATCGCGCGCGGGTCAATCAGGACGTTTATCTCCGACTGCCCGAGCAGGTCGATGAAGCCGGGGGCGACGACGAGGCCGCGCGCCTCGACGACGCGCCGGGCCTTCGCGCCGCGCGGCAGGCGCCCGACGCGGGCGATGCGGTCGCCCTTAATCGCAACGTCGCCGACGAAGGCCGGTCGGCCCGTGCCGTCAACGACGCGGCCGCCGCGGATGATTACGTCAAACTCGTAGGACGCCGACTGCGCCGACGCGGGCGGAGCGACGAGGAGGACGAGTAGAAGCAGACGGAGGCAGGCGTGGACGAGTTGAAGCATTCTCGGCATGAACGTTTTCACCTTCGGCGGTTGCTGACAGGGCGGCGGGCATTATAATCACGGCCGGGGTTTTCACCGAAACAAAACTCGTGAGGGGAATCATTCTGTGACAAGCCGGAAGGTCGTCACGGTGGGCGAGGTGGCGCGGGCCGTCGGCGGCGCGCTGGAGGGCGAGGCCGCGGCGCCGGCCGTTGACGTGACCCACGACTCGCGTCAGGTCCGGCCGGGCTGGGTCTTCGTCGCCATCCGCGGCGAGAAGTTCGACGGCAATCGCTTCGCCTTCGAGGTGGCGGAGCGCGGGGCGGCGGCGGTCGTCTCGGAAGCCGAGAGGCCCGAGGGCTTCCGAGCCGCGTGGGTGCGGGTCGGCGACGCGCGGCGCGCGCTCGCGTACGCGGCGGCCGAAGTCCACGGGCACCCTTCGCGCGGGCTGAAACTCGTCGGCGTCACGGGCACGAACGGGAAGACGACGACCGCTTATCTCATCTCGGCGATTGCCGAAGGGGCGGGGGAGCGGGTCGCGCTCGTCAGCACGGTCGAGTACCGCGTCGCGGGCGAGAGGCAGCCGGCTCCGCACACGACGCCCGAGGCGAGCGACCTCCAGCGGCTCCTGCGCCGCGCCGTCGAGCAGGATTGCGGCGTCGCCGTCATGGAGGCTTCGTCGCAGGCGCTCGACCTCCGCAGGTGCGACGCGCTCAAGTTCACGGTCGCCGCCTTCACCAACCTGACGCGCGACCACCTCGACTACCACGGCACGATGGAGAACTATTTCCTCTCGAAGCGCAGGCTCTTCGACGGCAGCCTCGGCGAGCCGCCGGGCACGTCCGTCGTTAACGCGGACGACGGATACGGCGCGCGGCTCGCGGAAGAGTTGAGGGCGGAGGGGCGCCGCGTCGTCACTTACGGAATCGACGCCGAGGCGGACGTGACGGCGCGCGGCGTCGAGGCCGCGATGGACGGCACGAAGTTCATGCTCGTCACGCCTTCGGGCGAGCGCGAAATCCGTTCGCCGCTCGTCGGACGCCCGCACGTCTACAACCTCCTGACGGCGGCGGCGTGCGCGCAGGCCGTCGGCGTCTCGCTGGAAGAGATAGCGCGGTCGGCCCGCGAGTGCGGGGGGGCGCCGGGCCGGTTCGAGCGCGTGAGTCACGCGGGCGACTTCGCCGTCGTCGTCGATTACGCGCACACGGACGACGCGCTCGCCAACGTCCTGATGACGGCGCGGGCGGTGACGGGCGGTCGCGTCATCACGGTCTTCGGGTGCGGCGGCGACCGCGACCGCACGAAGCGCGCGCCGATGGGCGAGGCCGCCGCGCGCCTGAGCGACGTGGTCATCGCCACCTCCGACAACCCGCGCACCGAAGACCCCGAGGCCATCCTCGCGGACATCGAGGCGGGCTTGCGCGAGTCGGGGAAGCCGTACCTGAAAATCGTTGACCGGCGCGAGGCCATATTCCGCGCGATTGAAGAGGCGAAGGCGGACGACCTCGTCGTCATCGCCGGCAAAGGGCACGAGGATTATCAAATCATCGGCGCCGAGAGGCACCACTTCGACGACCGCGAGGTCGCGCGCGAAGCCCTCAAGGCGAGGGTCGAAGACGGGAGGAAGGCTGAATGAAGGTCATCGTTACAGGCGCGACCGGGCTCGTCGGTAAGGCGCTCGTGCGTTCGCTGCTGTCGAAGGGACACGAGGTGACCCGGCTCGTGCGCGGCGACGCTCAGGCGTTCCGCGCGCCGGGGAGTTCGGCCGCGCACTGGGACCCGGAGAAGGGGACGATTGATGCGGGCGCGCTCGAAGGGCACGACACGGCCGTGCACCTGGCGGGCGAGTCGGTGGCGAGCGGGCGTTGGGACGAGGAGAAGAAGCGTCGCATCCTCGACAGCCGGGTGAAGGGGACGCGGCTGTTGGCGGAGACGCTGGCGGGCTTGGGGAAGAAGCCGCGCGTGCTGGTGTCGGCGTCGGCGACCGGCTTTTACGGCGACCGGGGCGAGGAGGTTTTGCGTGAGGAGAGCGCGTCGGGCGACGACTTTTTGGCGGGCGTCTGCCGCGAGTGGGAGAAGGCGACGCTGGCGGCGAGCCAGTCAGGCATCCGCGTCGTTCACATGAGAATCGGCATCGTGCTGGCGGGCGAGGGCGGGGCGCTGCAAAAGATGCTGACGCCTTTCAAGATGGGAGTCGGCGGGCGGCTCGGCAGCGGGCGCCAGTACATGAGCTGGATTGCGCTCGAAGATTTGGTCGGGGCCATCGAGCACGCAATGACGGACGAGAAGCTGCACGGACCCGTCAACGCCGTCGCGCCGCGGGCGGTGACGAACGAGGAGTTTACGAAGACGCTCGGCGGCGTCCTCGGGCGGCCGACGATATTTCCCGTGCCCGCCTTCGCCCTCCGACTCGCCGTCGGCGAGATGGCCGAAGTCTTACTCGGCGGCCAGCGCGTCGAGCCGGCGCGCTTGAGGGAGTCGGGTTATCAGTTCAAGCAGCCGGAACTCGAAGGCGCGTTGCGCGCAGTCCTCCGAAAGAGTTAAGAATCCTCCGGCGGCGCGGCAGAGACCGTCGCGCGGCGGCGGAAGAAGAGGTGGTAGACGGGGAAGCCGAGTCCGATGAGGAGGAGGCCGAGGAGGGCCTCCTTCGGGGCCGCCCAGAAGGTGTTGGCGAGGAGGAAGCCCGTCGCGATAAGGAAGAGGACGGGCACGACGGGATAGCCCCAGGCGCGGTAGGGCCGGTCGGCGTTCGGCAGGCGGCGGCGGAAGACGAAAATCGAGGCCGTGACCAGCCCGTAGAAGATGTAGGAGCCGAAGACGACGTAGTCGGTCAGGTTGTCGAACTTCTGTAGGATGATGATGAGGACGCAGGCCCAGAGCCCTTGGGCGAGCACGGCGCGGACGGGGACGCGCGTGCGCTCGGAGACTTTCGAGAGCCGGTCGAAGAAGAGGCCGTCGCGCGCCATCGCGTAAGGGACGCGGGCGCCCGTGAGCACGGAGGTGTGGAGCGTGCCGATGGACGAGGCCATGAGCGCCGCCGCGACGAGCCCGGCGACGAGGGCCTTGGCCGAGGCGCTGAAGGGGGCCATGAAGGCGTTCGTGACTTCGGCCGCGACCGACGACTTGGCCGAGACGCTGGCGATGGTCGTCGGCGGCAGGGCGTAAAAGTAGGCGGCGTTGATGAAGAGGTAGAGCAGGATGATGAGGGCCGTGCCCCCGATGAGCGCGAGCGGGACGTTGCGCTGCGGGTCTTTAACTTCGCCGGCCACGAACGTCAGGTTGTTCCAGCCGTCGTAGCCCCACAGCGCCCCGAGCATCGCCGCGCCGAAGCCGGCCACGCCGAGCGTCGCGCCCGGACTCACGCCCTCGCACGTCCCGCCCGCGTTCGCCAGCGCGAAGTTGCCCCAGTCCCCGTTCGCGAGGATGAAGGCGCCGAGGCCGACGCCTAAGACGAGTGCTATCTTCACGCCCGTCAGCGCCGTCGCCACCCAGCCGCTCACCTTCACGGCCGCGCAGTTGAGGAGCGTGATGAGTACGATAATCGCAGCCGCCGTCGCCTGCACGCCGTAACGGCCGACGCCCTCGACGCCGCGTCCCGTCAGGTCGTTCAGCGAGGCGGCGAAGACGAGCGCGACCGAAGCCTGCGAGCCGGTCTTGGCGATGAGAATCTGCATCCACCCGCTGAGGAAACCGGCGCCCGGCCCGTAAGCCTCGCGCATGAAGACGTACTCGCCCCCGGCGCGCGGCATCATCGCCGTCAGCTCCGCGTAGGTCAGCGCGCCCGCCAGCGAGAGCAGCCCGGCCACCACCCACACCGTCAGGACCATGCCCGGCGTCCCGACGTTGCACGTCATCACGCGCGCCTTCAAAAAGACCCCCGTCCCGATGACGTTGCCGATGATGATGGAGACCGCGGCGACGAGCGTCAGCCCGCGGACGAGCGTGATGGTTTGGTTGGAAGGTTCAGACATGCGTGCTCTCTCGCCGGGCGCCGTCGCCGTCTACCAGACTTCGTTGTGCAGGAGGTCTTCGTAGGAGTCGCGGCGGCGGACGATTTCGACGGCGCCGCCGTGGCGGACGAAGGCGACGGCGGGCAGCGGGCGGCCGTTGTAGGGGAACATCTGTGCGATGGTGTAGGCGCCGGTGTTGAGCAGGGCGAGCAGCTCGCCGGGGCGCACGTCTTCGGGGAGGCGGCGGTAGTCGGGGAGGCGTCCCTCGCGCTCGATGTCGAAGTACACGTCGCCGGAGTCGCACAAGGGGCCGGCGATTTTGTATTGGGCGAGGGGCGCGGCGTCGGCGCGCGTGGCGGAGACGACGTGGTAGTACCACTTGTAGGTCGTCATCGAGAGCAGCAGGTTGAAGCCGGCGTCGGTCAAAAGCCACACGTCGCCGGTCTCGGGGCGGCGCTTGATGTTGCGGACGCGCGTCAGCAGCACGCCCGCGTCGGCGATGACGCTGCGGCCGGGTTCGAGCAGGACGGTCAGCTTGTCGAGCAGGTGCTCGGCCTCGGCGTCGCGGGCCGAGTCCCGCGCGGCGCGCAGGGCGGCCGTGAGCACGTCGGTCGGCTCCAGCTCGGCGCCGAGCATGTCGCGCTCGCCCTCGGGCAGCTCGTCGGCCTGCGTGCGGTCGCGGAGGTAGTTGACGGGGATGCCGCCGCCGACGTTGATGTGTTCGAGGGCGTGGCCGAACTCCTGGTGCACCCACTTCAGATGCTCCCACATCGTCTTGAAGGCGGCGGCGAAGGGCTCCACGTCGGGCGTCTGCGAGCCGACGTGGATGTGGATGCCGCCGACGTGGAGCAAGTCCGGGTGGCGCAGGGCGCGGCGGAAGGCTTCGGGGACTTCAGCCGAGGTGATGCCGAACTTCGAGGTCATCAGGGCGGTCTGGAGGCCGAGGTGCGAGCGCGTGCCTATCTCGGGCACGAGGCGGAGGGCAACGCGCGCCTGCTTGCCGAGGTGGCGCGCGCGTGCTTCAATCAATTCAATCTCGTGGACCGAGTCGATGTTGATGGAGTAGATGCCCGCGTCAATCGCCTCATCCACCTCCTGCTCGGTCTTGCTGGTGCCGTTGAAGACGAGCTGGTCGGGGCGGAAGCCGGAGCGGAGGGCCTTGAAAAGCTCGCCGCCGGAGTTGACCTCGCAGTCGATGCCGGCCTCGCGGACGGCGCGCAGGACGGCCATCGTCGAGTTCGCTTTGGAGGCGTAGAAGAAGCGGACGGGGCGCTCGACGCGCCCGGCCGCCTTCGTCAAGCGCAGGACGTTGGAGCGGATGCGCGGCTCGGAGAAGACGAAGAGCGGCGTGTCGTAAGTTCGCGCCAGCTCTTCGGAGTCGGCGCCCTCGATGAAGAGGCGGCCGTCTCGCGCCTCAAGGAAACCCGGTATCGTCCAGGCCGGCGCGCCCGAGGCGACCGTTGATGTCGGCATGTTAAAGCTCCGTAGGGCGTAGGTCTTAAAAGATGGGTGCGAAGATAGTCCGTGCCTGTCCGGCGGGTCAAGCCGCGGGGCGGAAGAGTTTCAGATGTCGAGACAAGACGTGTTTGAAGCGAGCGAGGTCATCGACTGGGCGGGCGTGCGCGCGGAGTTCCCGGTCACGAAGGAGTGGGCTTACCTCAACAGCGCGGGCGCGGGGCCGGTGTCGGAGCGAGTGGCCGGGGCCGCCGCCGAGTTCTACAGGGAGACTGAGGAGTCGGGCGACCGTCAGTGGGAGAGTTGGCTCGTGCGGCGCGAGGAGGCGCGGGCAGCCGTCGCCCGTCTCATCAACGCCGAGCCCGATGAGGTCGCCTTCACGACGAACACGTCGTCGGGCATGAACCTCATCGTGGACGCGCTCGAAGGCTCGCGGGAAGTCGTCTCGTGCTCGCTTGAGTTCCCCGTCACGACTCTCCCCTGGATGCACCGCGGCGTGCGCGTGCGGATGGTCGAGGCGCGCGGCGGCGTCGTGGGCGCCGAGGACATTTTGAATGAAGCGAAAGAGCCTTCCTCGGTCATCTGCGTCAGCCACGTCCAGTACTCGAACGGCTACCGGATGCCGATTGAGGAGATCGGGGCCGGGAAGGGCGCGCGCCTCTTCGTCGTCAACGCGAGCCAGTCGGCGGGCGTCTTCCCCATCGACGTGAAGCGGATGAAGGTTGACGCGCTCTGCGCCACCGGCCACAAGTGGATGCTGGCGGGCTACGGCTCCGGCTTCGTCTACCTCTCGCGCGGCCTGCTCGCAGGTACGAGCGCGCGGGCGATGAGTTGGATGAGCGTCGAAGACCCCTTCCGGATGCGCAACGACTCGTACACGCTGCGCGCGGACGCCGCGGCGCGCGCCGAGACGGGCTGCCCTCACTTCGCGGGCATCTTCGCGCTCGGCGAGGCCGCACGACGCCAACTCGAAATCGGCCCCGCCGCGATAGAGGCGCGCGCCCTCTCCGTCAACCGCCTCCTGACCGAAAGCCTCCGCGCCGAAGGCCGGCGCGTGCTCTCGCCCCTCGGCGAAGAGCGTTGGCGCTCGGCCGAGACGCTGGTCGAGTCGGACGACCCTCTCGGCGTCGTCCGACACCTTTCGCGCCGCGGCGTCGCCGTCACCGTCAAGCCCGAAGGCTTCCGCGTCGCCACGCACTTCTTCAACGACGAGACGGACATCGACCGGCTCCTGGAAGCCCTCCGCGCGCCGCGCGCCTGAAAAAACTTGCCACGGCGCCGAAAGTTGTAGAAGATACAGCCCCCTCGTACGGTCCTCTCGCTTTTTCAGGAGGTGTAGCCGTGGCAGCATCCCGACCGCTCTTCATCCCCGTCATCCTCGGAACCGTCCGCCAGGGCCGCCTGAGCGAGCACGCCGCGCGCTTCGTCCACCAGGAGGTCGCGAAGCGGCCCGGCGTCGAGACCGAGCTGATAGACATCCGCGAACTCGACCTGCCCGCGAACGACGAAGGCAACCCCGTCAAAGACCCTCGCCTCACCGCCTCCGTCGCGCGCGCCGACGCCCTCGTCATCGTGGTCCCCGAATACAACCACGGCTACCCCGGCTCCCTGAAGCACGCGCTCGACTCGAATTTGAAGGAGTACATCCACAAGGCGGTCGGCATCTGCGGCGTCTCGGCCGGACCCTTCGGCGGGTCGCGCGTCATCGAGAACCTCCTGCCCGTGATGCGCGAGCTGGGGCTGGTGACTATCTTCTGGGACGTGAACTTCTCGTCGGTGCACAACGCCTTCGACCCGGCCGGAGGGCTCGCCGACCAGTCTTACGTCAGGCGGGTGGACAAGTTTCTGAAGGAGCTGATCTGGATGGCGAAGGTCCTGCGCCACGGGCGCGAGAACGTGAGCCTCGAAGATTGACGCTCGGAGGGGGGAGGGGGGCTATGACTGACGGCCGGAAGATGAATTGCGAAGACTGCGGCGCGGAGATGAACCTCCACGCTGAGAAGGTTGACTACGGCACGGACACACGCACCGGCGACCCTTTCGACGAAGACTTGGGCGGCGTCGTCGAAGAGTTCCACACCTGCCCCGACTGCGGCACGACGAAGACGCGCACCGCCCCGTGAGGCGGTTTGACAGCCGCCTCACCCGTTGAGTATCTTCTTCACCTGACGCGCGGGCGTAACTCAATGGTAGAGTGTCAGCTTCCCAAGCTGAAAGTTGCGAGTTCGAGTCTCGTCGCCCGCTTCAAAAGAACATAAAGGGAGGGCCGCCGGAGTTCGGCGGCCCTCAGTGTTTTAGAGTCGTGCTCAAACTCCTCACGCCCCCGTCGGCGGCACGTAACTGTTGATTAAACTCTTCAGCTCCTTCGGGTCGAAGGGCGTCGAGACGTATTCGGTGCAGCCGGCGGCGAGGGCGCGCGCGCGGTACTGCTCGGCGCCGTAGGCGGAGACGGCGATGATTGGGACTTCCCGCAGGCCCTCGTGCTGGCGGATGCGGCGGGCGGATTCGAGGCCGTCCAGCTCGGGCATCTCGATGTCGAGGATGATGAGGTCCGGCGCCAGCGTGAGCGCCGCCTCCACCGCCTCCAGCCCGTCGGCCGCCTCCTTCACGTCGTAGCCCATCCGCTCCAGCCAGAGCCGCAGGACCCTGCGCGTGTCTTCAAAGTCGTCCACGACGAGGACGGTCCGCCGTCCCTCGCCGGCAGGTCGGTTGCTCGGATTCGACATGATCGTCTCGGCAGGGGAGAGAAGAGTTGTCCTGCCGTAAAGCGGACCTCGCGGCCGGCTTCACTTCGACTGTGGGTTAAGGGGCGGTGCTAAGGGGCGACGAGATTTTTACCACACCGAGCCGGCCCGTTCAAACGATTCGGCCGGGGCCGTCAAACTGACCTCGCATCCTGACTCAACCTGACCGACCCGACCCCGGCCCCCGCCGAATCCCCGCCAAAAATCGACCCCGCACGGCGGCACGTCCGTTGCCCCTTGTGCCGCCGCGGGCGAAATATCTTTATGCCTGCCTTGTGAGATGGGCAGATTCAAACAAGGGCGCGGAGGCGCAATGACTTTAAGGCACACCTCGAAGTTTCTGGGCTCGCTTCTCCTCGCAGCCGCACTCTGTCTCAACGCCGCGACGGCGGGGGCGGGCGGCGGGTCGAAGGGGAAGGGCGGCGGCGACGAGGGCGACGGCGGGCGCAGGGACAAGGTCTCCTCCGACCTGCGCGAGAGGCAGCGCGACGCGCGCGACGACAGGCGCCGCAAAAAGGGTGACGACGGCAAGGTCCAAGTCATCCTCCAACTCGCCGAGAAGCCGAAGGGCTTGCTCAACGCCTTCCTGAACGGGAACGGCGTCCACGTCAACGCGAAGTTCAAGAACCTGAACGCGCTCGCCGTCGAGCTGCCCGTCTCCGCGCTCGAAGAGCTGGCCGCGTTCCCCGAAGTCTCCTACGTCTCGGCCGACCGCGAGGTCACTTCGCTCGGCGGCAACCTCGCCGTCGAAGTCGGCGCCGAGGCCGTCCGCCAGCAGACCAGCGCGTCCGGCGCCGCCTACACGCTCGACGGCGCGGGCGTCGGCATCGCCGTCCTCGACTCGGGCATCTACAGGGAGCACAAGTCCTTCGCCGGCCACTACGGCGGCGGCAAAGATTACACCGGCGAGGGCCGCACCGACGACCCCTTCGGCCACGGCACACACGTCGCCGGCATCGCCGTCGGCGGCGCCGAAGTCCTCAAAGGCAAGTACGTCGGCGTCGCGCCCGGCGCCACGCTCTACAACCTGCGCGTGCTGAACTCGAAGGGCGTCGGCACCGTCTCCGGCGTCCTCGCCGCGCTCGACGACCTCTTCAACCATCACGCCGCGGCCAACATCCGCGTCGTCAACATGAGCCTCGGCATGCCCGCCGTGGACTCTTACAAAGACGACCCCGTCTGCCGCGCCGTCCGCAAGCTCTCGGACGCGGGCGTCGTCGTGGTCGCCGCCGCCGGCAACGACGGCAAGGACTCGCGCGGGAACAAGGTCTACGGGCTCATCCACGCCCCCGGCAACGAGCCCTCGGCCATCACCGTCGGCGCGTCGAACGACATGGGCTCCATCGACCGCGCCGACGACACGCTGACCACCTTCAGCTCGCGCGGCCCGACCCGAAGCTTCTGGACCGACGAGGCGGGCCTCCGCCACTACGACCACGTCATCAAGCCCGACCTCGTCGCCCCCGGCAACAAGATTGGCGCGGCCCAGTCGCCCTCGAACTACCTCGTGCAGTCGAACCCGCTCCTCGACCTGAACACGAGCAAGTTTCCCAACCAGAAGATGATGCGTCTGAGCGGGACCTCGATGGCGGCTCCCGTCGTCGCCGGGGCCGCCGCGCTGATGTTGCAGGCCAACCCGCGTCTGACGCCCAACATGGTCAAGATGGCCCTCATGTACACGGCCCAGCAGCTCGCGGGCGCGAACACGCTGGAGCAGGGCGCGGGCGAGATTAACGTCGAGGGCGCCGTCCGACTCGCCAAGCTCCTGAAGTCCGACCTGCCCGCGGGCACCCGCGCCGGGACGCCCTTCCTCAACGGCCCGGCCCCCGCGCCGCAGACCACCATCAAGTACGCCGACTCCGACGGCCGTGTCGCCGCCACCTCGTTCCGGTGGGCGCAGGGCATCATCCTGAATCACACGTACGCGAAGGGGAGCGAGCTGATTACGGCTTATCAGGGCATCTACGGCTCGGGCGTCATGTTCGGCGACGGCATCACCTTCTCGGAAGGCGTGACGCTGAGCGACGCGACCCTGATGACCGACGGCGTCGTCTTCAGCGACCAACTGCTCACAAGCTACGGCATCACCATCAGCGACGGCTCGCCCTTCCTCGGCGCGGGCGTGATGCTGGCCGACGGCGCGGTCTTCGCCGACGGCGTCTTCTTCGGCGACGGCGTGATTCTCAGTGACGGCACCGTCTTCGGCGACAGCGTCACGCGCGGCGACTACGCCTCGCGCGTCCTTTCCCTCCTCGGCATCGAAGGCGGCCGCTGACTGAAACGCCGGGGGCGCTTCTCCCCGCGCGCCCCCGCCCGCCGAAACTCTCCCCAGCCCTTTCCTCCGGCGCGGGCGCCCCACCGGCCCCGCCCCCGACGGCCCGAAGCGAAAGGCGACACCCTGCATGGAAGCTCCGACCCGACACAGGCTGGCCGGTCCCTACTTCAAGCTGCTCATCGGCGCCGGGCTCGCGGCCCTTCTGTTCTCGGTCGCGCGCCTCGACGCGGCTCGGCTCGACTTTCACTTCCTGCTGCTCGCCATCATCACGCTCGCCGTCGGCTCGCGCATCACCGTCCAGATTCCGCGGCTCAGCTCGCACATCTCCGTCTCCGACACCTTCATCCTGCTCTCCATCCTCCTCTGCGGTGGCGAGCCGGCCGTGCTGCTCGCGGCACTCGACGGCTTCGGCTCCACGCTGCGGCTGTCGCGCCGCGCGCACACCTACCTGCTCAACGTCTCCGTCACCGCGCTCTCGACGTTCGTCACCGTCTGGACGCTGCGCCTCTGCTTCGGCGGCCTCGACGAGTTGACGAGGCCGGACAACCTGCCCGCCTTCACCACGTCGCTCTGCGTGATGGCCGCCGTCCAGTACTTCGTCAACTCCGGCCTCGTCGCCGCCGGGATGGCGCTCAGGACGGGCCAGCCCGTCTGGCCGACGTGGCGCAAGTATTACCTCTGGACCTCCGTCACTTACATCGTCGGGGCGCTGACGGCGGGCGCCGTCGTCAAGCTCGTCGCGGTCGTCGGCTTCACGGCCTTCGTCGTGGCGACGCCGCTGATCGCCATCGTTTACCTGAGCTACCAGACCTACCTGAAGAACATCGAGACGGTCGAGCGCCACGTCGCCGCCCTGCGCGAGTCGGAGGAGCGTTTCCGCAGCGCCTTCGACTACGCGGCCATCGGCATGGCGCTCGTCTCGCCGGAGGGCCGCTGGCTCCAGGTCAACAACTCGCTCTGCGACATCGTCGGCTACACGGAGCGCGAGCTGCTCGGGATGACCTTTCAGGACATCACGCACGCCGACGAGCTGGGGACCGTCTCGCAGCACGTCCGCCAACTCCTCGACGGCGAGCTGCCGGCCTACCAGACCGAGAAGCGTTACGTGCACAAGGAGGGGCGCGAGGTCTGGATATTCCTCAGCGTCTCGAAGGTCCGCGGCAGCCAGAGCGATTCCGCGCGCCTCATCTTCCAAGTGCAGGACATCACCGACCGCAGGCGCGCCGAACATCAACTCCTGCACGACGCCTTCCACGACACGCTGACCGGACTGCCGAACCGCGCCCTCTTCACCGACCGCCTCAAGCTCGCCCTCGCCCGCGCCAAGCGCCTCGGCGCCCAGCAGTTCTCCGTCCTCTTCCTCGACCTCGACCGCTTCAAGGTCATCAACGACTCTCTGGGCCACATGGTCGGCGACCAGCTCCTCGTCGGCATCGCCAGAAGGTTGGAAGCCTGCCTCCGCCCCGGCGACACGGTCGCCCGCCTCGGCGGCGACGAGTTCACCATCCTTCTCGAAGACATCGCGGACGGCCGCGAGGCCATCGAGGTCGCCAAGCGCGTCGAGAAGGAGCTGTCCTTGCCCTTCAACCTGAGCGGCAACGAGGTCTTCACGACCGCCTCAATCGGCATCGCGCCAAGCTCGACCGGCTACGAGCGGCCCGAGGACATGCTGCGCGACGCCGATACGGCCATGTACCGCGCCAAGTCGCAGGGCAAGTCGCGCCACGTCGTCTTCGACAAGGCGATGCACGCCCACGCCCTCAACCTCCTGCACCTCGAAACGGACCTGCGCCGCGCCATCGAGCGCCGCGAGTTCGCCGTCCACTACCAGCCCATCGTCTGCCTCTCGACGGGCGCCGTCCGCGGCTTCGAGGCGCTGCTGCGCTGGCAGCACCCCGAGCACGGCCTCGTCCCGCCTTTGGAGTTCATCCCCGTCGCCGAGGAGACGGGCCTCATCCTTCCCATCGGCGAGTGGGCGCTGGGCGAGTCCTGCCGGCAGATGCGCGAGTGGCAGGAGGCTTTCCCGTCGGAGCCGGCGCGCTTCGTCAGCGTCAACCTCTCGGGGCGGCAGTTCGCCAACCCCGACCTCATCGAGCAGATTCGCCACGCCCTGCGCACGACGGGACTCGCGCCCGAGTGCCTGAAGCTGGAGATAACCGAGTCGGTCGTGATGGAGAACATCGAGACGACCATCGAGATGCTGCGCCAGTTGCGCGACTTCGGCGTCGAGTCGGGGATAGACGATTTCGGCACCGGCTACTCCTCGCTCTCTTACCTCCACCGCTTCCCTTCGAGCATCCTCAAGATCGACCGCTCCTTCGTCGGCCGCATGACGGAGAACAACGAGAACACGGAGATAGTGCGAACCATCGTCATGCTCGCCCGCAACCTCGGCATGAAGGTCGTGGCCGAGGGCGTCGAGACCGAAGCCCAGCTCGCACACCTGCGCGCGCTCGGCTGCGACTACGCCCAGGGCTACCTCTTCTCCCGGCCCGCGCCCGACGCCACCCGCCTTCTCGCCGACGCGCAGCACCAGCCCCGCTTCTTCGGTCGCCCCGTCCTCGTCGCCTAGCAGCTTAATAAACACAGAGGGCACAGAGAAGAACTATTCGTTCTCTGTGCCCTCCGTGTTGAAACTTCCGGCCAGCTAATCTCAAGCCCGCCGGATGAACTTCGCCGCGACCCAGCCGACGAGGACCATCACGACGAGGACGAGCCAGTTGTAGCCGCCCGTCGTCGCCTCGGTCGCGTAGTGGTTGCTTATCATCGTGAAGACGACGGGGACGGCCATGAAGGTGTTGTGCTTCGAGCGCAGCTTGGCGCGCGCCGCGTCGGCCGCGTCGGGCGTCTGCCCAGCCTTCGTCGCCGCTATCATGCGGCGCTGCGCCGGCAGTATCCGCATCCACACGTTCGCCACCATGATGGTCCCGAACGCGGCGCCGAGATGGATGTACGCGGCCCGCCCGCTCAGCGTGTGCGTCAGGAGGTAGATGAGCCCGACGACGAGGGCGAAGGCCGCGACCGCGAACGCCTTCTCATTCCTCCCGAGCGGCGACTGCACCAGCAGGTCGTAAATTATCCACGCGCCGACGAGCGTCCCGACGCCGACGAGCGAGGCCGTCAGTTGGCTCGTGTCCCACACGTCGGAGTCCACCATCCCGCCGCCGAGGTAGTAGACGAACGTCAACAGCACCATCCCGCTCAGCCACGTCAGCGCCGCCTCCCAGCGAAACCAGTGCAGCTTGCTCAGGCTCGGCTTCTTCCGCTTCGAGACCTGATAGAAGCCGCCGCTGTGGACCATCCACACGTCGGCGCCTTCGTCCTTCGTCCCGGCCCGCTCCTCCTCAGTGAAGCGCGCGTCGAGCCATGTGAAGTAGTAAGTCGTCCCGACCCACATGATGGCGGCGAAGACGTGAAACCAGCGGCCCGCGAGGTTGATCCACTCGCTGAGGTACGTCGGTAGTCGCATCGTTTAGCTCCCGCGGTAGGTTGAGTAGCCGAAAGGGCTGAGCAAGAGCGGGACGTGGTAGTGCTGCCCCGCGTCGGCGACGGAGAAGGTGACGACGACCGCCGGGTAGAACCCTTCGACGCCCTGCGAAACGAAATAAGCCTCGGTGCCGAAGGTCAGTCGGTAGGTGCCGACGCCGAGGTCTTGGCCTTCGGGCAGCAGGTGGCGGAGGCGGCCGTCCGCGTCGGTCGTGCCGTCGCCGAGCGGCAGCCAGCCGTCGTCCGTGTACGTCTCAAGGAGGACGGGCACGCCCGCGGCGGGGCGCCCGCGCGAGATGTCGAGTACGTGCGTGGTGATGGCGCTCATGAGTTCAGGAGTTTCTCCAAACGGAGCCGAGTGATGCGCCGCTGCTCTTCGGCGGCCACGCGCAACTCTTCCTGCGGGTCGTTGCCGAGGCGCCCGCGCAGCGCCGCCAGCATCTCTTCGGCGGTCCTGCCGGTCGCGCAGATGATGAAGATGTAGCCGAAGCGTTCCTCGTAGGCGCGATTGGCCTCGGCGAGTTCGGACAGCGTTTCGTGCGAAGCCGAACGCGCGCCCGACTGCTCGCCCTCGGACCAGCGCCGCGCCTGCTCGCTCGTCCGCGTCTCGGCCTTCTTCTCGCCTATCTTCGGGTGGCTGCGGAAGGCTTCGAGCCAGTCTTCGGGGCCGAGCGACCACCAAGCGGCGTCGGCCGTCACGAACAACTCCGAAGCGTCTCGGAAGGGGCGGCGCGCGGCGACGAGCGAGGCCCAGCGCGTCGAGCCGCAGCACTTCAGAAGCTCCGCCGACGCCTCGGCGGGCGGCAGCGAGTTGAGACGTTCGACCCCGCCTCCGTTCAAAGCCCCGCCACCCCCTCGCGCGAAATCGTGCCGAAGAGACGCAGGCGGCTGACGCCCCCGTCCGGGTAGATGTTGAAGCGCGCGTGCGTCGCCTCGGAAGCTTCGCCCGGCCCAACGTCGTAGAAGTGGCGCGTGTGCGCTTGCAGCC
>DASZEK010000089.1:0-9144 GCA_035941045.1 Pyrinomonadaceae bacterium
CCGTGCTTCCAGTCGTAGGTGCCGGCCTCGCCGCCGAGCGCGCCCGTCTCCGGCTCCGGCGCCTCGCGCGCCACCGAGGCGTTGACGGCCGCCAGCGCCGCCACGCCGGCCGCGCCCCCCGCCAGCACGCCCTTGAAGAGATTGCGGAGCTTACCCATACGGAAGAAGGTGCCGGGCGCCGGTTAAAACAAGCTGTCTTTAACCAGCGCCCGGCACCCGACACCCGGCACCCTTCTTAAACGAACGCGAAGTCGAACTGCTCCTGATGGACGTGCTCGTCGCTGGTGAGGTCGAGGGGGTGGAGGTAGTCCTCGATCTCGGTGAGCACGTCGCGCTCGGTTGAGCGCAGGGCGCGTGCCACCTCGGGGTGGACGCGCAGCGTCGCCTGCTTGATGGGCTCGCCGTCGTGCGCGCGGGCGAGGCGGCGGGACTCTTCGAGTATTTCGTAGCAGACCGTCTGCGGCGACTTCACGAGCCCGGCGCCCGTGCAGTAGGGGCACGGGGAGCAGAGCGTGCGCTCCAAGGACTGCTTGACGCGCTTCCTCGTCATGATGACGAGGCCGAAGTCGTTGAAGGAGAGAACCTTCGTCGGCGACTTGTCGTTCCTGAGCGCGTCCTGCAAGGCCTGTAGGACGCGGGCGCGGTTGCGCCGCTCCTCCATGTCGATGAGGTCGAGCACGAGGATGCCGCCGAGGTCGCGCAGGCGAATCTGGCGGGCGATCTCATCGACGGCCTCAAGGTTGGTGCGCGTGATGGTGTCTTCGAGACGCGAGCCGCCGCGGCCGACGTACTTGCCGGTGTTCACGTCGATGGCGACCAGCGCCTCGGTCTGGTTGATGACGAGGTAGCCGCCCGACTTCAGCCAGACGCGCGGCTTGATGGCCTTGTCTATCTCGGCCTGCACGCCGTAGGTTTCGAGAATCGGCTCCTCGCGCGTGTAGAGCTTGACGCGGTTGACGAGGCGCGGCTGGATGCGGTTAACGAACTCGACTATCTCCTGATACTCCTGCTCGCTGTCCACGCGGATGGCCTCGAAGTCGTCGGAGAGCTGGTCGCGGAGGAGACGCTGGACGAGGTCGAGGTCCTTGTGGACGATGCTGGCGGGCTTGGTGCGCTCGGCGCTCTTGCGGATGTCGCGCCACGTGCGGACGAGGTAGCGGGCGTCGTCGCGCAAATCGGCCTCGGAGATTCCGACGCCGGCCGTGCGGACGATGAAGCCGCCCGAGGGCACGTCCTCTTCCTTGACGATGGCCTGGATGAGCTTGCGCAGGCGCGAGCGCTCCGAGTCCGATTCAATCTTTCTTGAGACGCCGACGTGCTCGATGGTCGGCATGTAGACGAGGAAGCGGCCGGGCAGGGCGATGTGCGAGGTGATGCGCGCGCCCTTCTGCGAGATGGGCTCCTTGGCAATCTGGACGATTATCTCCTGACCTTCGCGCAGGAGGTCGGTGATGGTCGGCTGACCGCGCCGGCCGCGTCCGGCGTCGCGGTCGCGGCCCCCGCCGCGTTGCTCGCGCTGCTCGCGTTGCTCGCCGCCGCGCTGCTCGCCGCCCCCGCGCTGCTCACGCTGTTCGCCGCCGCCGCGTGCCTCGCGGTGCTCGCCGCGGGTGCGGTCGCGGTCGCCGCGGCCTTCGTCGCGGCTGCGGCCGTTGTCACGTCCGCGCCCGCGGTCACGGTCGCGACCGCCTTCGCGCGGGCCGCGCTCACGTCCGCCCTCGCGGCTCGGGCTCGCTTCGCGCTCGCGGGCCGACGGCTGCTGTGGCGGCTGAACCGGCGGGGGCGGCTCGACCGGCGCGGCCTCGCCCACGACTTCCGATTCGGGCTCGTCACTCACGTCTTCGGTCAGAACTTCCGCCTCGCCGTTGTCACCCTCGTGGCCGTTGCCCTGCGCTTCGCCCTCGCCGGGACGGCGGCGGCGGCGGCGGCCTCCGCGCCGTGCGAACTCGCCGCGCGGGCCGCGCGACGACACGCTCGCCTCGGCGTCTTCGAGCCCGGCTTCGTCGCCGCCCTCGGCGCCCGCCTTCTTGCTGCCGCGCTTCTTGCTCGCGCCCTTCGAGGCGCCCTTCTTCGAGGCGGCGGGCTCCTTCGACGCGGCCTTCTTCGACGCGGGGGCCTTCGACGCGCCCTTCTTCGAGCCGCGCTTCGAGGCGCCGGCCGACTCCTCGGCGCCCTCTTCGGCGGCCGGCGTTTCGGCCCCGGCGGTCGAGGCTGCTGCCCCGGCGGCGCCCTTCTTAGCGGCCTTCTTAGAACCCTTCTTCGCGGCCTTCTTCGAGGCGGCGGGCTCGGCGGCGCCCTCGTCGTCGCTCACGCGCTCGAAGCTGGCCGGGGCGGCGAAGGTGTCTTCGCCCGTCTCGACCTCAATCAACTCGCCGACGGAGGCGGCCACCTCGGGCTGCACCGACTGTAGAGTGGCCGGGGCCGACTCGTCTTCGTCGTCGCTCACGCGCTCGAAGCCGGCGGCAGCGTCGGCGCCGCCGCCGAGGAGCGAGCCGACTTCGGCGGGCGTCGTCGGCTCCATGTCGAACTCGACGGCGCGGGTCTGGTCCGTCAGGCGTTCTTGCAGGCGCGCGTCCTTGAGCATGGTGCCCACGTCGTCGCCGGCTTCGTCGTCAACGATGCGCTCGAAGGAGTCGGCGGCGGCGACGAACGGCGTGGCCTCGCCCTCCTCGAAGGTGACGCCCGGCGGGACTTCGCCGGTCGAAGACGGGGGAGTCGCCTCTTCGCCTCCGCGCTCGCCCCGGCGGCGCCTGCGGCGGTCACGCCCTCGGCGCCCGCCCGTCTCGGCCTCGGCCTCGACTTCGGCTGCCGGCGCGGGAACGGGTGCGGCCTCGGCCGTCTCCAACTCTTCCTCGACGCCGGCCTCGGGCTCGGCGACGGCGGGCTCGGCCTCTTCGGGCTCGTCTCCCGTCGTCGCCTCCTCCTGCGCCTCTTCCATGCGGCGCTCGCGCTCGATGCGGGCGCGCTCGATGCGCTCGGCGGCGGCGCGGGCAGCCGTGTCGTCGTCGGCGCCGTCGGTCTTCTTCTTGTCGACGACGATGCGCTCGAACTCCTCCTCCTCGTCGAAGAAGTCGGTGACGTAGAGGAAGGCGTCGCGCTCCAGCCCGATGTCCACGAAGGCCGACTGCATGCCGGGCAGGACGCGCATGACGCGGCCCTTGTAGATGTTCCCGACGATGCCCTGGCCGCCCTCGCCGCGCTCGATGTAAAACTCCGTGACGCGCCCGTCCTCGACGATGGCGATCTTCTTCTCGCGCCCGTTGACGCTGACAATCATCTCTTTCGGCATGTGTGTGAAATCCGTCTCCCTGTAGGTTGGGGGCCGGCTGACGCGGGAAGCGTGCCGGCGCGGGTGTGTGGGCGGAGTGTGAGCGAAAGCGTTGCGGGACGTGCTTGCGGGGCCGCGTGGGTGGCGGCCGGCTCGCGCCGCGCGTGGGTGAAGGTGGAGATCACCCGCTGCGCGCGGAAGAGTTCCGAACTGTTCACCTTTGTTGGACTCCGTCCGTAGCGGGGCCGCTGGCGCGTCCGTGTCGCGGGGGCGTGGCCGCCGGGTGGGCGGCTCGCTCGACTCGCGGCACTCGCTGCCGGCGGCGACGCCGGGGGTGGCCCAGCGCGCCGCCCGTGCGGCCCCGACGAAAAACGATTCAAACGTGGGCGGGCGTGCCGAGGCGTTCGGCTCACCCGTGACCGCGAAACTTTCGCGCTGTCTGCTCGTAAGGGGCGCTCGCTCTTCCCCGTCCGCCTTGCTCTGGATTGGGTGTCGGCGCGCGCCGTGCCGGAAGGATTAAGTTCAGGCACCGAAAGGACAGGCGCCGACAGTATAGACGACGGCGCGGCGAAAAGGCGAGCGGGCGGCGCTCGCGGCGTGCTAATTTAAAAGGCGGCCCGGAAGGGGCGAAACGACGACACAGGAGAGAGGATGGCGAAGAAAAAGGTGGGCGGGCGGCAGAAGCGCCCGGCGCAAAGGCTGCTCGGCCGTTTTCTGAAAGAGGCGCGCGAGCAGGCCGAGCGGGAGCGGGGCTCGCTCAAGCGGTTCCGGCTGTTCGTCTGGCGTGGATGGCTGCGGGTGCTGGCGTGGATGGCCGAGGCCGACTGGAAGAAGCTGCTGGGCCTCTTCCTGCTCGCCGTCTTCGCCGTCATCGTCGCCTTCCTGCTCCCGCAGCAGAAGAGCCCGAAGTACGGGCTGGCGCACGAAGTCTCGATAGACTCGCCCGACTTCATCGCGACGCTGGGCGGCGCCACGGGCGCGCCCACCACCCACGGCAACAAGATTGACCTCTTCCCCAACGGCGTGCGCTTCTACCCCGCCATGCTCGAAGCCGTCCGCGCCGCCCGCCACTCCGTCACGCTTGAGATGTACATGTTCGAGGACGGCGAGGTGGCGCGGCAGTTCGCCGACGCGATGATGGCGAAGGCGCGCGAGGGCGTCGAGGTGAGGCTGCTGCTCGACTCGGTCGGCTCGTCGGGCCACAACGAGGACTTGCTCCGGCGGATGGAGGAGGGCGGCTGCAAGATCGCCTGGTATCACCCGATAAAGCTCCTGCTCCTGAACCGCTTCGACAACCGCACGCACCGCGAGCTTTTAATCATCGACGGCCGCGTCGGCTTCACGGGCGGGGCCGGCGTCTCCGACCACTGGCTGGGCGACGCCGAACGGCCCGGCCAGTGGCGCGACACGCACGTCCGCATCGAAGGCCCGGCCGTCATCACGCTCCAGACCGGCTTCTCCCTGAAGTGGCTGGAGACGACGGGCGAGGTCGTCTCGGGGCCGAGATTCTTCCCGGCGCCCGTCGAGGCCGGGACGCTCTCGGTCCAGACCGTCTTGAGCGAGCCCGAGACGCGCTCCTCGCCCGCGCGCCTGCTCTACTTCCTCTCCATCATGTCGGCGAGGAAGTCCATCCTCATCGCCAACCCCTACTTCGTCCCCGACGAGCGGGCGATTGAGCTGCTGGTGGCGGCGCGCAAGCGCGGCTGCGACGTGAAAATCATGGTGCCGGGCGAGCACACCGACCACACCATCGTGCGCCGCAACAGCTCGCGCCTCTGGGGGCCGCTCCTGGAAGCGGGCGTCGAGATTTACGAGTACAACCGCACGATGATGCACCACAAGTACATGGTCTGCGACGGCGTGTTTACGACCATCGGCACCATCAACTTCGACAACCTCTCCTTCGCCCTCAACGACGAGGACAACGTCTGCGTCCAGGACCCCGGCCTCGCGGCACAGTTCGAGGAGATGTACCGCAAGGATTTGGAAGCCTGCGACCGGATAACTCTGGAGGAGTGGCGGAACCGCGGCCTCGGCGTGCGAATCGTCGAGGCGCTGTCGTCAATCCTCCGGCGGGTTGTTTAAGGGGAAAACCCCCGCCGCCTCAGTTGACGAAGCGGCGGAGGCGGATGCTGATGGCGAAGCCGATGGCGACGAAGGTGGTGAGCAGGGCCGAGATGCCCGCGCTCATCAGCGGCAGCGGGACGCCGATGACGGGGAGGAGGCCGAGGGCCATGCCGACGTTGATAAATATCTGGAAGGCGAGGCCGCCGACGATTGCCATGATGACGAGCATCCCCGTGCGGTCGGGCGCGCGGCGGGCGCCGTGGATGAGCTTGGTCAGGAGCACCGAGTAGGCGATGAGCAGGAGCACGCAGCCGACGAAGCCGGTGTTCTCGGCCGCGACGGCGAAGATGAAGTCGGTTTGCGGCTCGGGCAGGAACTTGAGCTTGCTCTGCGAGGCGTCGCCCTTCGTCGCCGAGCCGGTGATGCGCCCCTTGCCGACCGTGACCATGGACTGCCACGTGTGGTAGCCGAAGCCGCGGCGGTCGGCGTTCTCGGGGTCGAGGATGACGTTGATGCGCTCCTGCTGGTAGGGCTTAATCAAGCCGGTCTGCGTGCCGACGACCCACGCCGCCGGCACGGCCACCGTCATCAGGACGAGCGCCGCGACGACGAGCCACATCCTGATGGCCGAGAGGAAGAGGACGACGGCGAGCAGGGGGAAGTAGGTGAGCGCCTGCCCGGCGTCCGGCTCCAGCATGATGAGGCCGACGGGAACGGCGAGGATGACGCCCCCCATCAGCATCTCGCGGAAGGTGAGCACCGATTGGCGCGGCCGCCCGAAGTAGCGCGCCAGCATCAGCACCGTCGGAATCTTCATGAACTCGGAGGGCTGGAACTGACCCAAGCCGGGGACGCCGATCCAGCACCGCTGGCCGTTAATCTTGAGGCCGATGCCGGGGATGAGCACGATGACGAGCAGGAAGAGGCCGAAGGCGTAGAAGAGCGGCGCGATGTTGACCAGCTTGCGGTAGTCGGTAAACGCCACGGCCAGCATCACGACGAGCGAGATGCCGATGCCGAGGAGCTGCTTGCGCCAGTAAGACGCCTCGGGCTGCGCGTGGAGAATCATCCACGTCCCGAAGGAGGCGATTGCCACCGCCAGCAGCGTCAGCAGCCAGTCGAAGTCGCGGAACTTTCGGCTCTCGATGATTGCGGCCATTGGAGTCGTAAACCCTTAACGTCAGGTCTCTACTACTGGTGGTTGCCGGTCGACAGCGCGCGTTGTTTCGCCGCCTCGGCCGCCTCCGGCGCCGGGGCCAAATCCGGGTGCGCTTTGGCGAGGTAGGCGTCGAAGACCTTGTGGGTGGCGGGGGCGGCGAACTTGCCGCCGAAGCCGACGTTCTCGATGAGCGCGATGGAGGCGATTTCCGGGTCGCGGGCCGGGCCGTAGGCGACGAACCACGAGTGGTCCTTGTTCTTGCCCACGTCCTTGCCGAGCCCGACGACCTGCGCGGTGCCGGTCTTGCCCGCCACGTCGAAGCCCTCGATGCGCGCCGCGCCGCCGGTCCCGCCCGGCTCGTTGACGACGGCCCACATGCCTTCCACCACCACGTCGTGCTGCTCGGCCGGGATGGGGATGAGCTTGGGGTCGGGGCGGTCGAAGGTCTGCTTGGGCCGCGCGGCGAAGGGGCCGATTTCGGGGACGGGCCGCGCCTCTTTCAGCAGGTGCGGGACGTAGAGTCGGCCGCCGTTGGCGATGGCGACCTGCGCGCGGAGCATCGCCAGCGGGGTGACGAAGTCGTAGACCTGACCGAAGGAGGCGTAGACGGTGTCGATGTCCTTCCACTCGGGGGCGCGCGGGTTGAAGCGGGCCTTGAACTCGCGCGAGGGCGTCCAGCTCACCAGCTCGTGCGGGAGGTCCACGCCGGTCCGCTTGTTGAGGTCGAAGTCGTCAACCATCTGCATGATGCCTTCGAGCCCCATCTTGAGGCCGAGGCGGTAGAAGTAGCCGTCGCACGAGTGCTTGATGGCGGTCCGCAGCGGCGGGCTGCCGTGGTGGCCCATGCAGCGCGTGAACTTGTTGCCGATTTGAATGCCGCCGCCGCAGACGAGGTTCGACTTCTGGATCGTGATGGCGCCCTGCATGAGCCCGGAGACGGCCATCGGAATCTTCCACGTCGAGCCCGGCGGGTAGCGGCCGCGGATGGCGCGGTTGAAGAGCGGCGTGAGCGGGTCGCGCAGCAGGGTGTTGGCCTCCTTGCGCCCCTCGGGCGTGCCGATGCGCTGCGAGAAGAGGTTCGGGTCGAAGGTCGGGTAGGAGGCCATGGCGAGGATTTCGCCGTTGCGCGGGTCCATCGAGACGATGACGCCGCGCTTGTTGGGCGAGTTGCGCAACTGCTCCTCGGCCGCGAGCTGCATGTCGAGGTCGATGCTGGTGACGAGGTCCTGGCCGGGCTGCGGGGCGACCGTCTCAAGCTCGCGCTGGATGCGGCCGCGGCTGTCCACCTCGACCTTGCGGTAGCCGTCCTTGCCGCGCAGGTAGCGGTCGTAGGTCGATTCCAAGCCCTCCTGCCCGATGATGGCGCCGGGGTAGTAGGGGTTCTCGGTGTAGTCCTTGAACTTGGGCTGCTTGAGCTGCTGCGAGCTGATTTCGCCGACGTAGCCGAGGACGTGGGCCAGCACGCCGTTCTCGGGGTAGCGGCGCTGCGGCTGCTCGCGCACCAGCAGCATCGGGAACTCCAGCATGTGCGCCTCGACCCAGGCGAGGTCGGCGCGGTCGGCGCCCTCCTTGATGGTCGCCTCCTCGAAGGCGGGCTGTCGGGCCATCTCCTCCAGCCGCTCGCGCAGGAGTTCGGGGTCCACGCCGAGGCCCACGGAGAGCGGCCCCACCAGCTCGCCCCAGTCCTTGCCCTTCATGTCTTCGCGCGCGAGGATGATGTTGTAGGTCGAGCGCGAGTCGACGAGGATGGTCTTGCCGTCGCGGGCGAAGATGGCGCCGCGCGGGGCCGGGATGCGCAGGAGTCGGACGCGCTGGTTCTCGGCGCGCTCCGAGTAGTAGTCGCCATTGACGACCTGAAGGAAGTAGAGCCGGGCGCCCAAGACGACCAGGATGGCGAAGACCAACCCGTGGATGACGCCGACCCTCAGCTTCAGGTTTTGTGTCTCGTCCTCGAATTTCATGGCCTTAATTAGTTGTCAGTTGCCGGGCATCGGTTGACGGCTTCCCGTCAATATTTTCTCCTGCCCGAAGTGCGGCGCGCAATGCGTCGGCGGAAGGCGAAGGCGCGGCGCTGGCTGGCCTTCTCGCTGAAGAACGTGTCGAGGAAGAAGGCCAGGAAGGTGCCGACGACCGTCGTCCAGATGACGCCGTAGGCCATCGTCTCGGCGATGGGCCCGGGCGGGTTCGCCGGCTGGCCGAAGAACTGGTGCAGCAGAAGGTAGACGACCGTGTTGAAGGCGGCCGAGCCCGCGATGACGGGGATGCGCAGCAGGGGGTTGTCGATCATCACGCGCGTCACGAGCGCCGCCAGCAGGTAGGCCGTCAGCGTCATCGAGAACCCGCGCGCGCCGAGCAGGCCCCCCGAGAGCGCGTCGGTCGCGAGCCCCGCCACCGTGCCCAGCACCACGGCCTGCACCGCGTCGCGCTGGAGCGCGAAGTAGACGACCACGACGAGCGTCAGGTCGGCGTAGACCGCCGGCCGCCACACCGTGCCCAACCCCGTCTGTGCCACGACGGCCAGCGCCACGCAGGCCGCAAGTTTCCACTTCATAAGTAAAAGTACTGGGTGCCGGGGGGCGAGCGCCGCCGAGTCTTTAACTCGGTCCCCGGCCCCCGGCACCCATCACCTCGTCTTCCCCTTGTCCACGTTCGG
>DASZEK010000090.1:0-56657 GCA_035941045.1 Pyrinomonadaceae bacterium
CGCCGTCGGGCAGTTGCCTCCGGGGTACCGGGCTGTCTTCGTGCTGCACGACGTGGAGGGGCACGAGCACGAGGAGGTGGCGAGGCTCCTGGGCTGCTCGGTGGGCACCAGCAAGTCGCAGCTCCACAAGGCCCGCATGAGGCTCAGGCAACTCCTGAAGACCGGCAAAAAGGGCAGGCGTCGGCGGGCGTAAGGCGCCGCCTTGTCGGAGACGTTTTAGTCTGAGGCCCCGGTCGACTTCCGAGTCGGCCGGGGCTTTGTTTGTGAAACCCGCGGGCTTCTGAGACTATTGAGCTTGATGCCGGAGGATGTGCGAGTCCTGCGACTATGGGACATGCTGCGGCGGCGCGAGGGCGCGCTCGGGCAGAGGGTTGTGCGGGGCGTCATCGCGGTCGCGCTGCGGCTCTTCTTCCGCCGCGTCGAGACGAGCGGGGCCGGGCGCGTGCCGGAAGGCGGCCCCGTCATCTTCGTCCTCAACCACCCGAACGGGCTCATCGACGCGGCGCTCGTCTTCGCCGCCCTGCCCCGCCGCATCTCCTTCCTCGCCAAGTCAACTCTTTTCGGCCTCCCGCTCGTCGGCCGACTCCTGCGCGCCTTCGAGACGCTGCCGCTCTACCGCCGCGTGGACGCGCCCGGCGACCTCACGCAGAACAGCCGCACCTTCGAAGCCTGCCGGCGTCTCCTGCGACGAGGCCGCGCCGTCGCCCTCTTCCCCGAAGGCGTCTCGCACAACGCGCCGGGCCTGCTCCCGCTCAAGACGGGCGCGGCCCGCATCGCGCTCGGCGCCGTGTCAATCAACGACGAGACCGACGCCACGCTCGATTTGAAGATTGTGCCGGTCGGACTGTACTACACTTCCAAGACTTCGTTCCGCGGCGAGGCGCTGATGCGGTTCGGCGAGCCTCTGGAGGTGAGGCCGGTGGAGTTGGACGAAGCCGGCGAGCCGCCGCGCGAGGCCGTGCGCGAGCTTTCGGCGCGCGTCGAGTCGGCGCTGCGCGGCGTGACGCTCAACGCCGAGTCGGAAGAGCAGTTGGACGTGGCGCGCAAGGCCGAGCGGCTGCTCTCGTCCGTCTACGAGGGCCTGAACGTGAGGCTGCCGCTGGCCGAGCGTTTCGACTTTTTAAGGCGCCTCACGTCGGGCATCTTCGGCAGGCTCGCGGCCGGCGGTCAGGAGCTTGCGCGCCGCGTCCTGCGCCACGAGGAGGAGCTGCGCCGCATCGGCCTCTCGCCCGAGAACCTACAGCTCTCGCGCCACTCGGGCTGGTACGTCTTCCGCCACTTCCTCCTGCGCGTCGGCCTCATCGTCCTGTTCCTTCCCTTCTCCGTCCTCGGGGCGCTGCTGCACCTGCCCGCGTACCTTCTCTGTACTCTGCTGGCCCGGCTCGTGCCGAAGCACGGCGTTGACGAGGCGGGCGCGACCGTCAAGATACTGGCCGCCATCGTGCTGATGCCTCTGACATGGCTCGTCGCCGCGGGGCTCGCCTTCAGGTGGTGGGGCCTGACGGCGGCGGCCGTCGCGCTGCCGCTGGCGGTCGCGTGCGGCTACGCGGCGTTGCGCTCGGGCGAAGAGCTTTACGACATGCGCGGCTGGTTCAAGGCTTTGTTTCTTCTGTTCAGGCGGCGGAAACTCTTCCTGCGGCTGCTGGTCGAGTGGCGCGAGCTGCGCGACGAGTTGGAGCGTGTCGAGGGCGGCTGAAGTCTGCTAACATCCGGCCGATGGCGAGAAGACTTCTCCTGCTCAGCAACGGCTCCGAGCTTGTCGGCCGCGAGACGACGGAGTTCGCGCACTCGGCCGCGCGCGACTTCCTCGGCGGGCGCGCGCGCCGGGCCTTCTTCGTCCCCTTCGCCTCGGTCGTGAGGACTTACGACGACTACGCGGCGCGCGTCCGCGAGGTCTTCGCCGAAGTCGCCGGCTGCGAGGTCGTCTCGGCCCACGAGGCCGTGGACGCGCGCGCGGCCGTCGGGACGGCGGACCTCATCGTGGTCGGCGGCGGCAACACCTTCCACCTCCTGCGCGAGATGTACAGGGCCGGATTAATCGAGGCCATCCGGGAGCGCGTCCTCTCAGGACAAGCCGCTTACATCGGCTGGAGCGCCGGCTCGAACGTCGCCTGCCCGACCATCAGGACGACGAACGACATGCCCGTCGTCGAGCCGCCGACGCTCGACGCGCTCGGCCTCGTCCCCTTCCAAATCAACCCGCACTACACGGACGCGCGCCTTGAGAACCACAACGGCGAGACGCGCGACGAACGGCTCGCGGAGTTCGTCCACGCCAACCCCGGCGTCCGCGTCGTCGGCCTGCGCGAAGGCACGATGCTCAGAATCGAAGGCGACTCCGTCAGGCTCGTCGGCTCGCCGCCGCCCCGCCTCTTCGTCAAAGGCAGGGAGCCGGAAGACATCACTGAGCCGGAGGCCCTGCAATCTCTCCTGCGCTGACCCCGACTTACCGCCCCGCCTGCGCGTGCTGCCCCGCGTGCGCCTGCTTGCCGTTCGAACTGCCTTTGCCGCCAACGCCGTTCGGGGTGTGCTTGGCGGCCGGTCGCGTCGTCCGGGGCTCCGGCTCGTTCTTGATGTAGCGGCGCAACTCTTCAAGGTCTTGGGGGTGGAAGCCGCCCGCGCCGTCGGGACGCAGGTTGAACTCCCTGACGTTGGGGCCGACCTCGCGGCCCTCGACGCCGTTGGTCCCCGCGGCCGAGATGGTCACGACGGCGATGCGGCGCCGCTTCCCGTCGGCGAAGGAGTAGAGGCGCCCGCAGGAGTCGTTCGGGATTTGCCTGCCGTGGCTGAAGAAGACGAAGGCCGAGGAGTCTTTGATAAGCCTGCGGATGGCCCGCTTGCGCGCGGGCGAGTAGAGCGAGTCCTTGCCGTCGACGACCGTCTTGCAGCCGCGGCGGCGGAGCCACTCGTCAACGCGCCCCACGTCGCGCTCGTCCTCGCCGTAGTAGCAGAAGAAGGCGTCGGGCCGCAGGCGGATGCGCCCGATGCGCTTGTACATCCCGTCGAAGACCCAGATGTGGACGCGGGCGACGAGCCAGCCGAGCAGCCCCATCCCGGCGTGGATGAGCGCCCGCGTCAGCGTCTTCTTGTATTTGATGATTTGAATGAGCCAACTGCCGAAGAGCAGGCCGGCGACCGTGGTGGCGAGCGTCGTCACGATGTAGACGGCCACGTCGCCGCGCGTGGGCTTGAGCGTCAGGTCCACGAGCGGCTGGTTCGGGTAGGGGGGCCAGACGAAGGGGAGCAGGCCGTAGACGGCGCCGCTCAGGGCGCAGAGGGCGAGCAGGCCGGCGAAGATTTGCAGGAGGCGCGAGAGCCGCCACGCCTTGAAGGCCAGCTCGCCCGAGACCTTGAGCTGCTTGACGAGCGACTGGTACTTCGGGTCGTCGCCCGCCACCATCATCCGGTCCTCGACGGCGAGGAACTTCCAGTTCGGCTCCGGCCCCGGCCCGCCCCGCGGCGCGGGCAGCTTGACCTGGCGCGGGAACTCGTACTCGGTCATCCGGTAGCCGCTCGCCATCAGCGCGTACGCCTCGGCGTCGGTGAACGAGTCGAGGTCGGTGCGGACGACGGCCAGCAGGCGCTGCACCTCCTTGCGCAGCCCGTAGCGGGTGCGCGGCCCGCGCCGCGAGACGGGGCGGGCATCCTCGGTCGCGTAGTGCGGGTCGTCGCAGCCGATCCAGTCTACGGGGTCGTTCTCAAGGTCTTTCGTGAGGTGGATGTACATCAGGCCGCGCAGGAGTGAGGCGCGGCGGCGGGCCGAGAGGTCGTCGAACTCGGCCTCGCGGACGCGCGCCATCAGGATGTCCTTGGTGCGGAGCAGGACGCCGAGCACGCCGCCGAGCATCCGCCCGAGGAGGCCCGACTTCGGGTCCTTGACCGACTCCATCTGCCCGCTCGCGTCGCTGACGAGGATGACGTTGCAGTCCTGCTCAAGCAGCGCCGTGACGCCTTGGTTGTCCTGCACGCCGCCGTCCACGAGCCGGATCGTGCGTTCCGGGTAGAGCCGTTCGAGGACGAGCGGCTCGAAGAGGCCGGGCACGCAGGCCGAGGCCGCGACGGCGTAGCCGAGGCGGACGTTCTGGTGGCGCTCGGGGGCCTCGCGGTAGTACATGCGTCGCAGGCGGTCGCTGGCGTCCACCTCGGAGTTGATGCCGACGGGCGGCTCGCCCATCCACGAGGCGGTGAACTGCCAGTTGTGGCCGGTGTTGAGCGTGGTGGCGTTCAGGACGAGCATCGGCACCTTCGCGCGGCGCCGCCAGTTGTGGTACTTGGGGCTGAAGTCCTCGCCGCCGTCGCGCGGTTGGATGCGGAGCAGGTTGAGCCAGCGGGGCCGCGTGTCGCGTCCGGTGAGGCGGGCCGCCCCCGCCGAAGCCCGCGCCCACGCCCGCGCCAGCCAGCCGGCCGCGCCCTCGCGCCGCGGCGGCTGGGGCGCGTCGTCCTCGTCGGGCACGCGCGCGTAAATCTCGCGCTCGTAGAGCTCCCCGGCGCGGTTCGTCCGCGTGTACGAGGGCCAGAAGATGAGCTTCAGGTTGGTCCAGAGTTCGGCGATGATGCGCGTCCTGATGTTGCGCTGGACGCCGGCCAGAAAGTCGCGCTCGACGCGCTGGACGATGTCTATGTAGTCCTCGCGCGTAATCCGGTCGTCGGGCTTCGACTGGAGCAGGCGGCGCAGCTCAAGGTAGTAGTGGGCGCCGACGATGGAGCCGCCCGAGACGCACGAGATGACCTCGACGCTGCGGAGCGCGTCCAGCTCGGCGAGCTTCGCCAGCACGCCGATGTGGAAGAGCGAGGCGCGGAAGCCGCCGCCCGAGAGGCCGAGCCCGACCCGGCCCGTGATGGCGGACTGGACCGCGTGGCCGGCGTCCCCGCCGCTGCCGTCGGACCTGAAGCGGTGGCCGACGAACTCGCTCAGGACTCCCTTGGCGTTAAGCTGCGTCGCGCCGTCCCCGTTCGTCGGCGCCGCCGTCGTCTTCGCCGCCGCGTCCTGCGCCTCCTGCATGTGCGCGATGGAGGCGAGCTGCCGGAGCGTGGACTCCCACTCCATGTCGTTGATGCCCGCGGCCTTCGCGCCGGGCGCCGGGCGCCGGGCCTTCAGCCGGTCGTGCAGCTCGCAGGCCCGCCTCAGCCACTCGCGCGCCTGCTCGTACTGCCTGAGCCCGAAGTGGGCCTCGGCGACGGTGACGATGAGCCACCAGTCCCACTCCTCTGACACGTCCTCGTGCGCGTACTCCCTTCCCTCGGCCTTCGCCTTCTTCTCGGCCTTCTGCCTCCGCTCGGCGAGTCGCGCCTCCAGCGCCTCGGGCAGCTTCTCGGTGAGTTGTTTGCGTATGCCGCCGGCGTGAGCGCGCCGCCGCTCGGGGACGCTCGGCATCGCCGTCTGCTCGTGGGCCTGCCCTTCCTGAGCGGCGGCCGTCTCGCCATACCCTTCGGCCGCCTCCGCGACGCCGCCGCTCTGGTCTTCGATGAGTTTCCGCACCTCGCGCTGCTCGTCCTCCTCCTGCCGGGCGAGCATGTCGAGGACGAAGGCGGCGTTGATGGCCGTGTAGCCGTCGTTGCGCTCGACGCCTTCGGCGCAGCCCGCGAGGTAATAGAGGGCCGAGCGTTCGAGGTTGAGCTTCTGGCCGTCGGCCTCCCACTTGCGCTTGTAGATGGCCCCGAAGAGCCCGAGCGTCTCCTGCTTCTGCTCGGGCTTGCGGCCGAAGTCGGTAATCCGGCGGAGGATGCCGAGGGCCGTGTCGTAGCGCTCGTGGGCGGGCAGGTCGTGGTCCTTGTAGGTGTAGAGCGCGTACTTCTGCGTGATTTCAATCTTGAGGTCCGGGTGCGAGTCGAGCGCCGGATCGGCGAGCGCCCGCGCCAGCACGCGCCGCGCGTAGCCGAAGGCGTTTTCGCCCTTCAGCCTTTTCGCCAGTTGGAAGAGCGTTTTGAACTCGGGCGCCTCGTCGCCGGGGACGGCCTTGGCCTGCCCGCCGAGGACGGCCTTGGCCTGCCTGACGTTGTCGCTGTCGGCGGTGTTCATGAATCCTCACTTTCCCCGCGGGCGGAGCGTGGTGTTGAGAATGGTTCGCGGCGCGGGTGCGGCCGCGGAAGGGCTAAAGACGGACTCGACGAGTGCGACGAGAGGTGACGGGTAAGTCCTTGGGCGCGGCGGTTCCGGCGCCGGGGGCGAACCATAGTCCAGGCGCGGGCGGGTTGTCAACGTGTCGCGGCGCGGTTGTCTAAAGCCGCCCGCCCGAACTAAACTGCGCCGCGAAGCATGAGACAGTATCAAGAGCTACTCAGGACGGTCCTCGAACGCGGCGCCGAGCACAGCGACCGCACCGGCGTCGGCACCGTCTCCTACTTCGGCCACCAGACGCGCTTCGACCTGCGCGAAGGCTTCCCCATCGTCACCACCAAGCGCGTGCCCTTCCGCTGGGTCGCCGAGGAGCTTTTCTGGTTTCTATCCGGCGACACGAACGAGGCGAACTTGCGCGCGCGCGGCGTGGACATCTGGCGGGAGTGGGCCGACCTCGAACACACCGGCCGCTTCGGGCGCGAGGAGGGCGACCTCGGCCCCATCTACGGCTACCTCTGGCGCTCGTTCGGCGGCCACTACCCGGCGCGCGACGGCGTGGACCAAATCGCCTCGCTCGTCCGCGAGATTGAGCGCAACCCGAACTCGCGCCGCCTCATCGTCACCGGCTGGGACCCGCGCGTCGCCGACCGCGTTGACCTCCCGCCCTGCCACACACTCTTCCAGTTCAAGGTCGAGCGCGGCCGCGTGCTCCACTGTCAACTCTACCAACGCTCGGCCGACGCCTTCCTCGGCGTTCCCTTCAACATCAGCTCCTACGCCCTCTTGACGCACATGCTCGCCCACGTCTGCGGCCTTGAGCCGGGCGAGTTCGTCCACACCTTCGGCGACCTGCACATCTACAAGAACCACTTCGCGCAGGTCGAAGAGCTGCTGTCGCGCGAGCCGCTGCCGCTCCCGCGCCTCGAAATCCGCGACGACGACAACTCCTTGCGCGGACTCGCGGGCTTGCTCGCCTTCCGCTACGAGCACCTGAACCTTGTCGGCTACAAGTCGCACGGCAAGATCGAGGCGCCCGTCGCCGTCTAACGTTAAAGAAGCATGGCTGTCATCGGCATTGTGGCTATCGACGCGAAGGGCGCCATCGGCAAGGGCGGCACCCTGCCGTGGCATTACTCGGCTGACCTGAAGTTCTTCAGGGAGCAGACGACGGGCCACGCCTGCGTGATGGGCTACCGGACTTGGCTCTCTCTGAAGCGCCCGCTGCCGAACCGCCTGAACGTCGTGCTGACGAGGCGCGCGGAGGTGGGGCCGCGCGAGTCGGTGGCGTGGATGAGGGACAGGCTGTCCGTCATCGCGCTGCGGGATTACCTGCGGTGCGACCTCTACGTCATCGGCGGCGCGCAGGTCTTCCGTGACTTCGCCGCCGACATCGAGCGATGGGTCGTCACCCGCGTCCCCTTCGAGGCCGAGGGCGCCGACACCTTCATGCCCGCCGACTTTCTCGAAGGCTTCGGGCCGCGCGACACGCGCGAGCTTGAAGGCGGCCTGAAAGTCACCTTCTACGAGCGCCCGCGCTGAACGCCCGCCCGCCTGCCCGGCGGCCTGACGCCGCCCCGCTCGTAAAACTTCCGCCCCTTCCACACGAGCCCGCGCCCGCTCAGGACGCCGTAGGCCGAGCCGACTATGACCGCGCAGCTCAGCAGCCACCCGAGCGGCGTCGTCAGCGCGTAGACGGCCGGCACGCCCACCCGCCGGTTGACGAGCGCGAGCAGCGACGCCGACATTGCCCACGACAAGAAGGAAGGGACGAAGAGTTGACGCCACGCCCCTTCGCCCGTCACCGCGACGGGCACGACGAAAGAGACGGCGGCGAGCGCGGCCGGCAGCACGGCGACGAAGATAATCCACGCGAGCATCAGGAGCGTCATCGGAATCGAGAAGCCGAGGATGGCGAACCAGTTCTTCGCTGCGCTCTCCCAAAGCTCCGCGAGGCCCGTGTACATGCGCGTGCGCACGAGCCCCGGCGCGTGCTCGGCCCTCATGCGCGCGCCCGACTTTTTGAGGACGCCGGCCAGCCGCATGTCGTCGAGCACGTCGGCGCGGACGGCCGCGAAGCCGCCGACGCGCTCCAGCGCCTCGCGCCGCATCAGGAAAAAGCCGCCGAGGCCCATCGCCAGCGGCGAGCGCGGGTGGTTGACCAACTCGACGGGGAAGAAGATGAGGGCGCCCCAGTCCCAGACCGGGATGAAGACGCGCTCCCAGAACGAGACGGCCTCGAAGCGCGGGACGAGCGTCACGGCGTCCGCCGAGTGCTCTTGCGCGTAACCGACCGCGGTGCGCAGCGCCGAGCGGTGGAAGATGATGTCGGCGTCCGTCGAGAGTATCCAACGGCCGCGCGCGTCGGCGAGCGCCTGCCGCAAGGCGTGGGGCTTGCCGAGCCACCCCTCGGGCGTCTCGGCGCCTTCCAGCACGCGCAGCCGCGGGTCTTGGGAAGCGAGCGAGCGCAGTATCCGTCCCGTCGCGTCGGTCGAGCGGTCGTTGACGGCGACGACCTCGAAGTTGCCGTAGTCCTGCGCCAGAATCGAGCGCACGCACTCGGCCGGCACGCGCCCCTCCTCGTTGCGCGCCGGCACGAGGACCGACACGAGCGGCGCCTCGCCCACGTCTTCGGCGGGCCCGGCCGGCTTCAAAAACCTCTGCCGCGCCAAACTCAGCAACGTCAGAGCCGCGCCGAGCAACCAGACGTAAAAGATGAGCCAGGCGAGTTGGATGAGATAAGACACGGTTGCCGGTAGCCACAGCCCCGAAGGGGCGTCATGCAATAGCCTGGGGCAGCGCCCCAGGTCAGCGGCCCCGATAATTCGAGAGCCCTGTAAGGGCGAAATAATCTATTCCGCCCTTACAGGGCTTCGCGGTTTAACCGGCCGGTTTCCAGGGGCGGCGCTCACTCGCGTTCGCTCTGCCCCTGGCTCTTACATCCCGCCCCTTCGGGGCTTTGCAAACCGGCGCCGGCTACTTGTCCGTGGCGTCGAGCATGTCGTGGCGGGTGATGATGCCGGTGATGCGGCCGTACTCCTGGACGAGCACGGCGGGGTTGCGGCGGAGGAGGCGCGTGACCTCGGCCGAGGTGGCGTCGTCGTCCACGACCGGCAGGCTGGCCTCCATGACCTCGCTGACGGGGCCTTCCAGAAGCTCGCGGTTGCCGAGCACGCGCGCCAGCACGCGCCCCTCGCGCAGCGCCCCGACCGACTTGCCTTCGTCTATCACGGGCATCTGCGTCAGGCTCAGTTCGTCCATCTGGGCGAGCACGTCCTTGACCTTGTCGGAGGGCGTGGCCGCGACGAGGCGCGGCATCGGCCCGGCGGCCTTAGTCGAGCTGATGAGCGCGGCCGTCATGCGGCGCGGCTCAAGCAACCGCTTCTCCTTCATCCACTCGTCGGAGTGGTGCTTGGTCAGGTAGTGCTCGCCCGTGTCGCAGACGATGAAGACGACGACGCCCGTCTCGTCGAGGTCGCGCGCGACCTTGAGGGCGGCGGCGAGGTTCGTGCCCGTCGAGCCGCCGCAGAAGATGCCCTCCCGGCGGCCCAGCTCGCGCGACAGCTCGAAGCTCTCGCGGTCGGTGACGTTGATGATCTCGTCCACGTAGCGGATGTGGACGTTGCCGGGGACAACTTCTTGGCCGATGCCTTCGACGAGGTAGGGCGTCGCCTCGTGCGTCTTGCCCGTCTCCTTGTAGGTCTTGAAGACCGAGCCGTAGGGGTCGGCGCCGACGACGCGGACGGCGGGGTTCTTCTCCTTGAGGTAACGCGAGGTGCCCGAGATGGTGCCGCCCGTGCCGAGGCCCGAGACGAAGTGCGTGATGCGCCCCTCGGTCTGCTCCCAGAGTTCGGGGCCGGTGGTGCGGTAGTGGGCCTCGGGGTTGTGGGGGTTCGAATACTGGTCGGGGTAGAAGCTGTTCGGCGTCTCGCGGGCGATGCGGCGGGCCGTCTCGACGTAGTGGTCGGGCGTGCCGGGCTTGGCCGAGGCGGGGACGACGACCACGTCGGCGCCGAGCGCCTTCAAATACCTGACCTTCTCGACCGACGCCTTCTCGGTCATCACGAAGATGCAGCGGTAGCCCTTGACGGCGGCGGCGAGTGCGAGGCCGATGCCGGTGTTCCCCGAAGTGGCCTCGATGATGGTGCCGCCGGGCCTGAGCGTGCCTTCGCGCTCGGCCGCCTCGACCATCGAGACGCCGATGCGGTCCTTGACGGAGTAGCCGGGGTTGAGGTTCTCCATCTTGGCGAGGACGGTGGCCTTGATGCCTTCGGTGAGGCGGTTGAGGCGGACGAGCGGAGTGCGCCCGATTAGCCCGAGGACGTTCTCGTAGTAGTTCATATGTTATTCAGTTATACAACGGAACTCGCGGCGCCTGCCACCCGCCGCTTTGCGGAGTCCGTCCAACTGCGTACAGACGCCGCGGCGGACGCGCCGATAGAATCGACGTGTGAAATCGAGCAAGCCGAAACTGTACCGTCCGAACCTCGGATGTGTGATGGTCATCGTCCTCACCGCGGTCGCCATCTCGCTCATCATCTGCTGGTTCGACCAGGCTTGAGCAGGCCCGCCGTTGTATTAACCAGGCTCTTTTTGCGGCTTGTCGTAGGCGCGGAGCGCGGGGACGCTAACGAACTCGCCCGTCTCGACGACGTAGGCGGTGAGGCGGTAGCCGTAGACGCAGCCGGTGTCGAGGCCGACGGCGCGGGGGCCGCGGCGTGGCTCGGCCGCGGGCCAGTGGCCGAAGAGGGCGACCTGCGGGCCTTCGTAGACCTCGTACCACGGCGTGCCCTCGCGGCTCGTGCGGTCGGGGCCGAGCGTGCGAAGCTCGGTCAGGTCCTTCGGCTTCTGCCGCTCAAGCGGCACGCCGGGACGCAGCCCCGCGTGGACGACGACGTGCGCGCCGAGCCACGTGTAGAGCGGGAGCGAGCCGAGGAAGGCGGCGTAACGCTCGCGCCCGTCCTGCAACTCGGCGAGGCACTTCGCCTGCGCGGGCTTGAGGCGGACGGGCTTGCCGCGCCAGTAGCGCAGGATGGCGCGGTCGTGGTTGCCGAGGACCGACGAGAGGCGCGCGTCCCTCATGAACAGCTCCAACACCTCGCGGCTCTTCGCGCCCTTCGCCACCAAATCGCCGACGCAGACGAGCCGGTCTTCCGCGCCGAACCGCGCCGCTTCGAGCAGCGCCAGCAGCTCGTCGTAACACCCGTGCAAGTCCCCGACCACCAGCGTGCGTCCCAAGTCTTAAAGCCCTCCGCTCACGATTACAATTTACGCCCCCGCGTTTTAACTTTACAATGGCCGCTCCATGATCAGCATCGACGGCTCATACGGCGAGGGCGGCGGCCAAATCATCCGCACGTCGCTGGCGCTCTCACTCATCACGGGCAAGGCGTTCCGCGCCTTTAACGTCCGCGCGCGCCGCACCAAGCCCGGATTGCAGCGCCAACACCTGACGGCCGTCACCTCGGCGGCGGCCGTCGGCGGGGCGAAAGTCGAAGGCGCGTCGGTCGGCGCCAAGGAGTTCACGTTCGTGCCCGGCGAGGTAAGCCCTGGGGAGTACCGCTTCAGCGTCGGCACGGCGGGGAGCACGATGCTCGTCTTGCAGGCCGTGCTCCCGCCGCTGATGATTGCCTCCGCGCCGAGCCTCCTGCTCTTCGAGGGCGGCACGCACAACGTCCACGCGCCCCCCTTCGAGTTCATACAGAGGACCTTCCTGCCGCTCGTCGGGCGCATGGGGCCGACCGTCACGGTCGAGCTGCAACGCTACGGCTTCTACCCGCCGGGCGGCGGCCGCTTCAACGTCTACGTCGAGCCCGCGCGCGAGCTGCGGCGCCTCGACCTCGTCGAGCGCGGCGCCGTGCTCGCCCGGCGCGCCCGCGCCCTCTGCGTCAACCTGCCCGCCTCAATCGGCGAGCGCGAGCTGGCCGTCGTCAGCGAACAGCTCGGGTGGGTGCCCGACCAGCTCGACCTTGAAACCTCCGACAACGCCGTCAGCCCCGGCAACGTCCTGACCGTCGAAGTCGAGAGCGAGCACCTGACCGAAGTCTTCACGGGCATGGGCCAGCGCGGCGTGCGCGCTGAGCAGGTGGCGGCCGGCGTCGTCCACGAGGTCAAACGCTACATGGAAGTCGGCGCGCCCGTCGGCGAACACCTCGCCGACCAACTCCTCATCCCGATGGCGCTCGCGGGCGGCGGCTCGTACACGACCGGCCCCCTCACGCTCCACACGACGACCAACGTCGAGGTCATCAAGAAATTCCTGCCCGTCGAGATTAAGACCACCCACCTCGCGGAAGACGTGTGGAAGGTCGAAGTCTTCGCCTAGCCGGAAGTCAGCCGCTCGGCCATGAGGGCGACGGTCGAGGGGTCGAGGCTTCGCTTGAAGACAATGGTGTTGGGCGGGACGTTCGTCAAGGGGTCGCGGCTGCCGCGCAGGTCGTCCCAGGCGGCGAGGATGAAGTGGCGCAGGCCGGCGTGGTCGAATTCGAGCAGGCGGTCGCGCAGGTGCTCCGGCGTCCAGAAGCCGAGGACTTCGAGGTGGACGCGCGCGCCCCCCGAACTCTTCAGGAGGAAGTCGGGGATGAAGGCGCTGCCGGCGAGGTCAATCACCTCGCGGCTCGGCTCAAGCTCCCACGCCGTCGCCGCCTTCGCCCAGTCGCGCGGCAGACGTTCGAGCACGGGGTTCTCGTAGCCCGCCGCGCTCAGGTAGTGCGAGCGCAGCCGCGTCTGCCGGCCGTCGAGGTCGAAGAAGGCGGGCTCGCCGCGCCGCGCTTCTATTTCGGCGCGCATCCGCCAGCCCTTGCAGAGCAGCAGCGCCGGCAGGAAGACCGACATCTGCACGCCGTACTTCTGCGACCGCTGGAAGATGGAGGCCGGGCCGTCCAAGCGCACCTCGTACCCGCCGCGCGCGTTGCCCTTAATCGAATGGATGAGGCGGTAAGCCTTAATCGCGCCGAACAACTCGCGGTAGCCCTCCGGCTCCTGCGGGTCAAGCCACAGACGCATCTGCACGCACCGATAAAGAAGCGCCTGCGCCTGCGCCAGATTGTAAAGGTCCAGAAGCTCGGCGGCCGTCGGCGCCTCGAACGAGACGAGCTTCTGATTCTCAGGCAGGTCCGCGTAGAGGGCGCCGGCCAGCGCCTCCGGCTCGCACGAAAGCTCGCGCGCCGCCTCCGCGACGACGGCAGAGCGCGCCTCTTCATTAACCACGGGATGATGCGCGCGGGCCTTGAGGAAGAGGGCGCGGCGAATCTCGGGGGGGTCGGCCGGCGCCTCGGTCTGGAACTCGCAGCGGTCCGTCAGGAGCTTGATGAGGCCGCGCAGGACTTTGTAATCCGTGCCCGTGCCGACGTACTCGGCAAGATACTGTTCAAGCGCGGCGCGCGTCTGCCCCTCGTGCTCGCGGAAGACCTCGACGAAGTCCTCCGCCACGCGGACGTACTCCTCGTCGCCCGTGTCGATGTAACGCGGCGTGATGCGGTCGCCGCGCTGCCAGCTCATCGCCAAATCGGCCGTCAGCATAAAAACTTCTCAGCCCCCGACGCCCTCGCCGCGGCGTCGGCTGATGTGCTCCTCGGTCGTGTCCTGCGTGACGACCTCATAAAGTATCGCCTCCTTGCCGGGGAGCTTGCGGAGGATGCGACCCAATCGCTGGACGTGCTCGCGCGTCGAGCCGGAGCCGGAGAGGACGACGGCGATGGAGGCGTCAGGGATGTTCACGCCTTCATTCAAAACTTTTGAAGTCGCGAGCGCCATCACCCCGCCCGCGTTGAAGGCTTCGAGCCACGCGCGCCGCTCCTTCACTCCCGTCTCGTGCGTGATGGCGGGGACGAGGAACTTTTGCGAGATGCGGTAGACCATCTCGTTCTCGGCCGTGAAGATTAAGACCTTCTCGCGGCGGTGGCGGATGAGGAGGTCGGCCAGCACGCGCAGCTTCGCGTCCGTGCCGAGCGCGATGCGCTTCGACTCGCGGTAGGCCATCATCGCCCGCCGCCCTTCCGAAGAGCGCGCGCTCGCCGCCACGAACATCTGCCAGCCGTGCAGGGAACTCAAGCCTATTCCCTTCCCGCGCAGGAAGTCGCGGAAGATTTCGCGCTCGCGCTCGTAGGCCGCGCGCTCCTCGCCCGTCAGGTCAACGCGCAGGCGGACGAGCGTGTAGTTCGACAAATACTCGCCCGCCATCTCGCGCGTCTCGCGCCGGAAGACGAAGGGGCCGACGAGCCTTTCGAGCAGACGCTCCTCGCCGTCGGCGCGCTCGGGCGTCGCCGTCAATCCTAAACGGAACGGCGCTATCGCCATCTCGGCCGCGTGGCGGTGGACGCCCGAAGGCAGGTGGTGGCACTCGTCGAAGACGATGAGGCCGAACTGGTTGCCGAGCCGCTCCATGAAGCGGAAGGCCGAGGCGTAGGTCGTCACCGTCAGCGCGCCCGTCTCGAAGTAGCCGCCGCCTATCAACCCGACCTCCGCCTGAAAGCAAGAGAGCAGCAGGTCGTACCACTGATTCATCAAGTCGAGCGTCGGCACGACGACGAGCGTCGAGCGCTTCACGTCCTCGACCGCCATCTGCGCCACGAGGCTCTTGCCCGCGCCCGTCGGCAGCACGACGACGCCGCGGCGGCCCGCGCGCCGCCACTCCTCAATCGCTTCTCTCTGATAGGGCCTCGGCTCCGAAAGGAATTTCGTGGGGAAGTCGAATTGATGGTAAGAGCGCGCGTGGTCCTCGAAGCGCGCCCCGCCGCGGACCAATTCTTTGACTACTTCGCGGTAAGCCCACGCGGGCGCGCGCCAACGTAACACGCGCTCGTCCCAGCGGAAGGGCGCGGGGACGCCCGCCTCGGGGCCCGCGCCGTCGAGCAGCAGCGTCCCCGAATCGAAACGCAAGATGAGCGGCGTGCCATCATCCATCGTGAGGGAGAGCTTACATCAATTCTCTCAAGCGGCGCGCTTCGCGACCATGCCTTGCAGGAGCGCGAGCACCTCGCGCCTGTCGGCCTCGGTCAACTGCTCGACGCGCTCCGCGCCGAACTTCTTCCTTATCCAGCCGCCCAACTGCTCCTCCGTCTTCCCCAGCTCGCGGCACAGGGTAAGAATCTCCGCCTCGACGCCCGAGGGCGCCTGCGGCGCCGCCGTCGTCTCGACCCCGCGGAAGTCTTCCATGTCCTGCGTGAAGAACTCCGAGGCGTTGACGGCGATGAGGACGGAGGCGATGAGGCTGCGCTTCTGCGCCATCTTCTGAATCGTGTTGACCTGGTCGGCGATGTCGGGGTTGGGGACGCGGCCCGTCGGCTGCGACTCGATGCCGGCGTCGCCGTCGCGGTACTTGGCGCCGCAGCCGCCCTGCTTCTTAAAACAAATCCAGCCGCCTCCATATTCTTCGCGGCCCTTGATGATGGCGGGCTGGGAGCAGGCGGGGCAGACGCGCTTGGATTCGCGCCAGCGGTATTTGGTCTCGCGCGAGTTGCAGGAGCCGTCGGCCTCGGCGACGAGCAGGTCGCCGCGGTGGAGTTGGCAGCGGTAGAGGTAGTAGAAGAAGGGCTCGCCGCCGTGCTGCTCGCCCGTCCAGTCTTCGATGCGTTCGAGCAGTTGGAAGCGGGTGGAGAGGCCGAAGAAGGTCGTCAGCTTCTCGGCGCCGGGCTTGAGGAGCGTGCGCTTCTCCGTGCCGGGGATGACGCCGTAGTCCACGTCCTTGCGCAGCACGCGGCTCACGAACTCCGTCACCGCGCTGTAACGCTCGACCGCCAGCTCAATCGACAGCGCCGGCATGAACTGCGAACGCTCCAACGCCAGGAGCCCCCCGGCCCCCTCCCTGAACTCTTCGCTCATCTCTCACCTGAAAGGGTGCCGGGTGCCGCGTAAAGACAATTGCTCTCACCCGGCACCCGGCACCTTAGAAGGGAATCTCGTCGTCTTCCATGCGCGGCGCGGGCGCGGCGCCACGGCCGCCGGACGACGCGCGCGGGGCGGACGAAGGGGCCGCCGCCGCCTGGCGCACGGGGATGCCTTCGACCCCGGAGCCGGCGTCGAGGAACTGCACGTCGGAGGCGTTGACTTCGAGCGTGTGGCGCGACTTGCCGTCGCGGTCGGTCCACTCCTCGACGTGGAGGCGGCCCTCGACGTAGACGCTGCGGCCCTTGGTCAGATACTTCGAGACGGTCTCGGCCTGCTTGCCCCAGACCGTCACGCGGAACCACGTCGTCACGTCCTGCGGCTCGCCCCCCTTCTCGCGCCGCCGCTCGTTCGACGCCATCGTGAACGAGCAGACGGCCGTCCCCTGCGGCGTGTAACGCAGCTCGGGGTCGCGCCCGAGGTTGCCGACGACGATGATTTTGTTGAAGGACATTTTCGCTTTCGCTCCTGACTTCGGGATGTGTTGCAGGCGCGGAACAGCGTATCACACACGGGCGGGCGTTGTACACACAGGCGAAGGCTCATGGGTCGCGGCGGGGGACTTCGATTGAGAGGAAGTCGTGCGCCATCTCGGTCGGGGGGAAGACGGCGCGGGCCTCGCGCAGAAGGTCTTCGGGCTCGACGGGGTTGCCGCGGACGTAGCGCGGGCTGAAGTGCGTGATGAGGAGGAGGCGCGCGCCGGCTTCGCGCGCGACGCGGGCGGCGGTCGAGGCGGTGGAGTGCGTGCTGCGCGCGGCGAGGTGTTCGTCCGCGTCGGCGAAGGTCGCCTCGTGGATGAGGGCGTCGCTGTCGCGCGCGAGTTCGACCGAGGCGCGGCAGTAGGCCGTGTCGGTGCAGTAGACGACGCTGCGGCCTCGCAGGGTCGGGCCGCAGAAGTCGGCGCCGTCGAAGGCGCGGCCGTCGGGCAGCGTGACGCGCTCGCCCCTCTTCAGTCGTCCGTAGAGGGGGCCGGGCGGGATGCCCTGTTCTCTGGCGCGCTCCACGTCGAAGTGGCCGGGGCGGTCTTTCTCTTCGACGCGGTAGCCGAAGGCGGGGAGCCTGTGCTTGAGGGGCGCGCATCGAACGGTGAACTCGTCGTCCTCGAAGATTTGTCCCTCTTCGACGGTGTTGACTTCGAGCGGGTAGGAGGTGTGGAGCTGCGTGCGGCGGCTCACGTCGCGGACGTACTCGGCGAGCCCGCGCGGGCCGTACACGTCTATGCGGCGGGCGTGGCCGGACATGCCGCAGGTGGCGAGCAGGCCCATCAGCCCGTAGACGTGGTCGCCGTGCAGGTGTGTGATGAAGACGCGGGTGAGCTGGCTGATGTTGAGGTCGCTGCGGAGGAGTTGGTGCTGCGTGCCCTCGCCGCAGTCGAAGAGCCAGAACTCGCCGCGCTGCGGGAGCCGGAGGGCCACCGCCGAGACGTTGCGCGAGCGCGTGGGCACGCCGGCACTCGTTCCGAGGAAGGTGATGCGCAAGTTGGTCGTCTGTCGTCTGTCGTCAGTCTTCGGTTAACGCTTCGGCTTCAGTTTGACGCGCGCGGGCTTGGCGTGTCCAGCCGGGCTGACGAAAGGGTTCTCTTTTATCCAGAGGCGATACGGGAGCAGCGCGTCTTCGCCCGCGTAGGCGACGCCGACGCGGGGGCCGGAGGCGATGGCGGAGGGCGAGACTCGAAAGCCGTCGTCTTCGAGCCAGACGAGGGGGCCGTCGAGGTCCGCGCCGTTGTAGGTGCGGTCGATGCCGAACGACCGGCAGAGCTTGCCGGGGCCGTTCGTCAACTCTCTGTCTTTGAGGACGGGGCGTCGTCGGCGCATCAGTTCGACGCCCTCCAGGGGCTCGACGGCGCGGACGAGGACGGCCGCGGGCGTCCCTTCCGGGCCGGTCACGACGTTGAACTGGTGGTGCATGCCGTAGACGAAGTAGACGTAAGCGACGCCGCCGGGCGCGTACATCGTCTCGGTGCGCTGCGTGCGCCGGCCGCCGTAGGCGTGCGAGGCGCGGTCGCCGGTGCCGACGTACGCCTCGACCTCGACGACGCGGCCCGAGACGCGCTCGCCCGTCGCGGCCGGAACGACGAGCCGCTTGCCGAGGAGCGAGCGCGCCACATCCATCGCGCCGCCGCGCGTGTAGAAGCCGCGTGGGAGTTTGGACAAGCTCACTCGAACTGCTTCTTGAACTCTTCGAACTGGCGGCGCATGTCGTCCACGTCGCGGCGCAGCGACTCGACCTCGGCTTCGAGCCGCGCGACCCTTTCGCCGTCCGCGCCCGCGCGCCTGCGCGGCTCCGAAGTCGCTTCGGCCGTCGTCTCCTCAGTCACCTCGGGCACGCCCGCGAGCGTGTGCGCGTAGCGCGAGTCCTTGCGGCCCGCCTGGCGCGGGAGCCTGACGACGAGCGGGCCGTCGTCGCGGCGCGCAAGCTCGTCGAGCGTCGTCTCGACTTCGGCGAGGTCGGCGAACTCGTAAAGGCGCCCGGTCCGCCCGCGTATCTCGCCGACGGTCTGCGGGCCGCGCAGCATGAGCACGCACATCGCGGCCAGTTGCGGCGGCGAGAGGTCGAGCGCCTCGCGCATCATGTGCTTGTACTTGGGCACGCGGCTGTCGGCGCCGTAGAAGACGTAGACGAGGTTCTTCGAGCGCAGCGTGTCGATGGCGTCCGCGACGGCGCGCTCGTCGTAGGCGACGACGGGGTCGCGGTTGGAAATCTGGTTGCACGCGGCGACCAGCGCGTTCAAAGTCAGCGGGTAGTAGTCGGGCGTCGTCACCTGCTTCTCCACGAGCGAGCCGACGACGCGCACCTCCACGTCGTTCAAGAGTGCTTGCGCGTTTCCGGTCATGCCTCAGAATTTCATTGACACCGTCTCCCGGTCAAGTGTATTAAGCCCTCGCGCTTCTTTCACAGACCGCCGACCTACTTTCTTTCCGGCTCATTATCAAAAGGAGAACATTCATGGGCGACAACGACGGGCCTTCGTGGGGACCGCTCGCCGGCCGTTACGAGGACGCGACGAGGCCGCGCAGGCTTCTGGCGCTGGACGGCGGCGGCATCCGCGGGGTGCTGACGCTACAGGTCTTGATAAGGATGGAGGAGTTGCTGGCCGAGGCGAGCGGGCAGGGCGAGAGGTTCCGCCTCTGTAACTTCTTCGACTACATCGGCGGCACAAGCACCGGCGCCATCATCGCGGCGGGGCTCGCCGCCGGCCACTCGGCGAAGTGGCTCTCGGACTTCTACGTCGAGCTGGGGCCGACCATCTTCGAGAAGGCTTTCATCCTCCACCGCCTGAAGAACCTCTACAAGAGCGAGCCGCTGGCCGAGAAGCTGAAGGAGGTCTTCGGCCGCGACACGACGCTCGGCACGCCGGGCGCGCTCCGCAGCCTGCTGCTCGTCGTCACCCGCAACGTCTCGACCGACTCGCCGTGGCCCATCAGCAGCAACCCCTTCGCCAGATACAACCGCCCCGGCCGCAAGGACTCCAACCTCAAGATACCGCTCTGGCAACTGGTGCGCGCCTCGACGGCCGCGCCCGTCTTCTTCCCGCCCGAGATTATGGCGTGGGACCCGGAAGACCCGGCGAAGACCTTCCTGTTTGAAGACGGCGGGCTGACGCCCTACAACAACCCGGCCTTCCTGCTGGCGCGCATGGCGACGCAGGAGCCTTACAACCTCGGCTGGCCGACGGGCGAGCGCAAGCTGCTCGTCGTCTCCGTCGGCACCGGCTCGGCGCCCAAGGTCGAGGCCGAGCTGGGCGGGGCCAAGACCGCCTTCTCCAACCTCGTCAACTTCCCCGGCGCGCTGATGTACGGCGCGCAGGTGGACCAGGACATCAACTGCCGCACCATCGGCCGCTGCGTCCACGGCTCGCCCATCGACCGCGAGCTGGGCGACCTCATCCCGCGCGACGAGGCGGGCAAACCCGTCCCCGTCTCGAAAGACCTCGGCCGCCAGTTCCTCTACGCGCGCTACAACGCCGACCTCAGCCGCCGGTGGCTCGACGACCGCGGGCTGCGCGACGTGGAGCCCGAGAAGGTGTCGCAGCTCGACTCGGTCGAGCACATTCCCGACCTCATCCGCGTCGGCGAGGCGCTCGCCGCCGACGTGCGGCCCGAGCACTTCGCCCTCGACCGATTCAACCAGTTCGAAGACCCGCAAGGAGCGTTGCAGCCATGAGCCCGAGAGCCACGAGGGCCTTCATCGTCCGCCCGTTCGGTAAGAAGAAGGACGCCAGCGGCAACGAGATAGACTTCGACGCCGTCGAGCGCGAGCTGATCGCCCCGGCGCTCGAACGCCTCGGCATCGAGGGCCGCACGACCATCGACATCGTCGAGTCGGGCAACATCCGCGTGGACATGTTCCGCCGGCTCCTGCTGGCCGACCTCGTCGTCGCCGACCTCTCGATTCACAACGCCAACGTCTTCTACGAACTCGGCATCCGCCACGCGCTGCGCAACTGCCACACCTTCATGCTGCGCTGCGACGCCGACAAGTTCCCCTTCGACCTCCAGACCGACCGCTACTTCGTCTACCAGAGCAAGGCCCCGGCCGCCGACCTCGACAAGCTGGCCGAGGCCATCGGGCGGACCATCGACTCGCACACGAAGGACAGCCCCGTCTTCATGTCGCTGCCGAGCCTGAAGGAGCAGGACACCGCGCACTTCATCCCCATCCCGCTCGACTTCGGCGAGGAGGTGGACCGCGCCGCCGCCGACCGGCAGTTCGGCGATTTGGAGCTGCTGGCGGCCGAAGTCAAGGGACTCGAATGGGGGATGGTGGGCCTGCGCGCCGTCGGCCGCGCGCAGTTCAAGCTCAAGGCTTTCAACGGCGCGCGGGCCACGTGGGAGGCCGTCCGGCTGGTCGAGCCCCTCGACCTCGAAGCGAACATCCTGCTCGGCACCGTCTTGCAGCGCCTCGGCGACCTGACCGGCTCGACTCAGGCTTTGGAGCGCGCCCTCAAGGCCGAGCACATCGAGAAGAAGGACCGGGCCGAGGCTTACGCCCTCATGGCCCGCAACGCCAAGACGCACTGGCAGGCCGACTGGCAGCAGGCGCCGCCCGCGGAGCGGCCCGTCAAGGCGCTGCGCTCGCGCTACCTGCAAGACTCCTACGACAACTACGAGCGCGCCTTCGAGGAGGACTTCAACCACTTCTACTCGGGCCTGAACGCCTTGGCGATGCTCACCGTCATGACGGAGCTGGCCGCGGCCGAGCCCAAGGTCTGGGCCGGGCGCTTCAAGACTGCGAAGAAGGCGGAGGAGGATTTGGAGGAGCGCGCGGCGCACGCCGCCAAGCTGGCCGCGGCCGTTGACCTCTCGCTTGAGGCCACGCGGCGCAGGCTGGAGCAGGACGGCAAGCGCGACGAGTGGGCCGACATCAGCGCGGCCGACCTGCGCTGCCTCACCTCAAGGGAAAACCCCGAGTGGGTCGCCAGCGGGTACGAGGAGGCGCTGGCCGGGGCGTCCGACTTCGCCGCCGAGGCCGCGCGCAAGCAGCTCGCGCTCTACCGCGACCTCGGCATCCTCAAAGACGTTATCGAGGAAGTCGTCAAGGTCACGGGGCTGCCGAAAGATGAGGACCGGACGCCGGGCGGGCGCAAGCGCGTGCTCATCTTCACCGGCCACATGATTGACGCGCCGGGCCGCGAGAAGCCGCGCTTCCCCCCGGACAAGGAGGCCGTCGCGCGGCAGAAGATTAAGGAGACGGTCGAGGCCGAGACGCGGCTCGGCGCGGGCGTCGCCTACGGCATCGCGGGCGGGGCGAGCGGCGGCGACATCCTCTTCCACGAGGTCTGCGCCGAGCTGGGCGTCCCCACGCAGCTCTACCTGGCCCTGCCGCGCGGCGAGTACGTGAAGAACTCCGTGCAGAAGGGCGGCCCGGCGTGGGTCGAGAGATTCAGGCAGCTCTACGAACGGCTCACGGCCGAGGGCAAGGTCAGGGTGCTGAGCCAAGCGACCGAGGAGCGCGAGTACCTGCCCGTCTGGCTGCGGCAGAAGGAGAGTTACGACATCTGGCAGCGCAGCAACCTCTGGATGCTCCACAACGCGCTGGCCGCGGGCGGCGACGACAACGTCACCCTCATCGCGCTCTGGGACGGCGAGCCGACCGGCGACGGCCCCGGCGGCACCAGCCACCTCGTCCAGCAGGCGGGCGAGCGCGGCGCCAAGTCAGTCGTCATCAACACCAAGCAGGAGTTCGGCCTCTGAAGCGATTTGCCGACCTAAAGACCTGAGAGCTTCAGGACGAGGTCAGCGTCGTAAGCGCGGACGTAAAGGCGGTCGCCTTTGCGAAGGATGTAGGTGGGGCCGGAGCGGATGGATAGGCGTTGGCGCACTTCGCCTGTCCGCTTGTCGAGCAGGTAGAGGAAGTCCGGCTCGCTCGTGAAGCCGTAGCCGGCGACGAGGAGGCCGCCCGCCAGCTCGAAGTTCGAGGCGTTGGAGACGAGCGGGGGGCTGCGCCAGAGGACGCGCCCCGTCCGCGTGTCCAGCGCCGTCAGGTAAGCATTCATCCCCTTCGAGGAGCGCGCGTAGGTGTTGTGCCCGTGCGAGACGTAGAGCGTGCCCGCGTCCTCGGCCGCCCATGTGATTTGCTGATAGGTGAACCTGCGCTCGACCTGCGACGCGGCGGGCGCGTAGGCGTAGGCCTCGAAGTCGAAGCCGTAGCGGAAGCGGCCCGCCGGGTCGAGCGCGACGAGGTAGCGGCCCTCGCCGCCGTCGAGCCCGTAGACGGCGAGCACGCCGCCCGACGGCCCGCGCATCGCCCTGACTATCCCCACGCCCCGGAACCGTAGCGGGACGAAGCCGGGCAGCGCCCGCCCGCCCTCGCCGCCTTCCTCGCCCGGCAGTTCGTAGACGGGAAGCTCAAGGCCGTTGCGCTCGAACCACGGGACCACGTCCGTCACCTGATTCCTTCGCTCTGAGACAGCGACGAGGCGCGGCCCCCTCCGCGCGGCCGGCGTCGGCCCCGGCGGCGCGCGCTTGAACTCGGGCGCGGGCAGCGTCAGGACGCGCCACCGCTCGGGGTCGTCCTGCGCCGGCGCCGGCGGCGCGAAGAGGAGAAGCAGGAGGAGGGGCGCGAAAGGCTTGCGGAGAAGCGCGAAGGGCTTGGGCGTCATCGTCATCATTAAAGGTTCGGGCGGTCGGCCTTCTTCCGCGGTTCGGGGATGGGGCTCGCGTCGAGTTCTTCGAGCGCGCCCAGAATCGTTTCGGCGGCGCCGACGAAAAAGTCCTGCGTGATGGTCTCGAAGTCGTCCGTCGGCTGATGATAGTCTTTGTGGTCCTCGACGCCGAAGTAGACGTGGGGGACGCCCGCGCGGTGAAAGGCGTAGTGGTCCGACTGGTTCGTCCAGTCGTCGCGCCCCTGCTCCGGGCGGTCGTGGCCGAGCAGCAGTTTGACGCGCGAGCGCGCCGCCGCCCGCTCTATCGGGGCCTTGAGCGAAGGGTTGTGATGAGTGCCCGAGGCGTACAGCTCGCCCCTCTCGCTGTGGCCGACCATGTCGAGGTTGACGTTGAGCGCCACGTCGCGCCTCTCCTCGCGCAGCCGCCGCACAAGCTCGTAGGCGCCTTGCAGGCCCGTCTCCTCCGCGTCGAGCGCGGCGAAGACGAAGCCGTGGCGGGGCGGGTGGCGCGCGAAGTGCGCGGCTATCTGGAGCAGCGCGGCCACGCCCGAAGCGTTGTCGTCGGCGCCGTTGTAGACCTTCCCGCCGCGCAGGCCGACGTGGTCGTAATGCGCCGTGACGACGACGAGCCGCTCGGGGCTCCGCGTCCCGCGCACGTAGCCGACGAGGTTGACGCCGCGGCGCGGCTTGACCTCCCCGCGGGCCTTCAAGTCGAACGACTGCTCGAAGGAGTCGCCGCCGAGCGGCTTGAGTCCGGCCTCCGCGAACCTCCGCAGCAGGTACGCCCGCGCCCGCGCTCCCCCCTCCGTGCCCGCCCCGCGCCCCTCCATCTCGTCGCCCGCCAGCACCCGCACGTCTTCCAGCAGCCGCCCCGCGTCCACGACCTTCGACGACGGACCGGCCGCGACCCTCAGCCCCTCCGGCCTCGGCGTCTGAATTGCCCACGCCGCGCCCACCCCCGACGCAGCCAACACGACAATCAGCAAATACCTCTTCATCATTTAAACCCCTCGTCACCCCACATTATGCCCGCTCGCTTCTCCCCCCGCACCCCGCGCCGACGCGCCGTTTACATTTTCCAGCGCGTGCGGCCTAATAATGGTTAGGCATGAGCACTCTTTTGTTCACCGTCGTGGATACTTTCCTGATTGAGAAGCGCGGCCTCGTGCTGGCGGCCGACGTGAAGAGCGACCGGGTCAGCCTGAGGGTCGGGGAGTCAATCGAGTTGCGGCGGCCGGACGGCTCGATTGTCGTCTCCAAAGTCGCCGGCATCGCACACCTCTCACCTTACGACCCCGAGAGGACGTTAGACATCCTCCTGCCGCCCGACATCTCGAAGGAGGATGTCCCCGTCGGGACGCAGGTGTGGTCACGCGGGTAGGCGGCCGTCAGGAGAACCATTCGCGGTGCGAGTCGCGGAGGGCTCGGATGGCGAGTTCTTTGTGCTTGGCCTCGACTTCTATCCAGGGGACGCGGCGGTAGGCGGCGGGCAGTTGCGTGACGAGGTCGCTGTGGTGGCGGTCGTTGAAGGACTCGCGGCCGTTGGAGATGTGGACGAGCTGCCAGTCGGGGACGGGCCACGTCTCGCGCGCGGCGGCGACCATCTCGGCGACGCTCGGGTGTTCGTAAGAGTCGAGGCGCTCGTGGACGACGTGGTGGTGGGCGTCGAAGACCATCGGGACCGAGGCGCGGCGGCAGACTTCGAGGATTTCGTCGGCCGAGTAGATGTACTCGTCGTTCTCGAAGGCGATGCGCGCGCGCACCGCCTCGGGCAGTCGGCCTATCTCCTCAACCAGCCTTTCCATCCTCCCGCCCTTCCCGCCGTGAATCTCAATCAGCGCCCAGGCCGTGCGCGGCTGTTCGAGCATGTCCATGACGCGGGCGTGCGTCTCAAGAATCTTGACGCTGTTGGCGACGGTCTGCGGCGAGTCGGAGCTGAGGACGACGAACTGGTCGGGGTGCAGGACGAGGCGTATGCCGAGCGCGGTCGCGCGCCGTCCCGTGAGGGCGACTTCTTCGGAGAACTCTTCGAGCACGTCTTCGCCCGCCGGGTCGTCGGCGAAGGGGAAGAGGCCGGAGGTCATGCGGTAGAGGCTCAGGCCGTTCGACTGGCAGAAGTCGAGGGCGCGGCCCAAGCGCGCGAGGTTGTCGCGGTAGAGGGCGCGCAGGGTTTCGGCCTGCGCGGCGGCGTCTAACTGGAGCAGGCGCTTGCGCGTCAGCGCGCGGTAGCGCACCTCGTCCGAGTGCGTGATGCAGACGAGCCCGAGGCGCGGGCCGCGTGCGGCTTCGCTTTTAGGTTTAGTCACGCGCCGATGATAGGGCGGCCGTCTCGCCTTCGGATGGCGAAAGCTTCAAGGAATGTTGGAGGCGGGCGCCGACGGCCTCGGCCTGCGTGAGCGCGGAGGCGCAGAGGAGGACGAGGGCGAGCCAGAGCAGGTCGGCCAGCAGCAGGTGGAGAATCTGCATCCAGACGGGCGCGAGCAGCCACGCGTTGACGACGCCCGCGGCGGTCTGCACGAGCAGGAGCGCGACGACCGCCGCCGACAGGCGCGAGGCTTCGGGGCCGTTATCTTTAACGCGCGCGGCGAAGTGGGCGAGGTAGGCGCCGACGAGGATGGCGAGCAGCGGGTGCAGGTTGTACTGGCGCAGGCCGAAGAGCGGGTGCGCGCCGGGCGCGGCCGTGTCGCCTCCGGGAAAGAGCGTCGCGCCGAGCGCCGCCACCGCGCCGCTCACGCCGACGGCCAGCATCCCGAAGAGCGCGAGCCCGGTGCGGCCCCGCGCGAACTCGCGCAGGCGCGGCGCTTCTCTTCCCTCACCCGCCCACCATGCGGTGAGGGCGAGGGCGGCGACGAGCAGGAAGGTGTTGACGAGGTGGACGGAGAGGTAGACGGCGCGCGCGCCCGAGGCGTTGTTGCCGACGAGGCGGAGGAGCACGAGGCCGGCGCCGATGAGCGACTCCGTCACGATGAAGAGGCCGGAGAGCGCCGCGCCTTTGCGCGCCGCGTGGCCGCGCGGGAAGGCGCGGAAGGCCCAGACCGCGAGGCCGACGACGAGGAGGAAGGCGACGCCGCTCGTCGCGCGGTGGGCGAACTCGACCAGCGTCTTCGAGTGCGCGGCGTACGGCACGACCTCGCCGTTGCACAGGGGCCAGTGGGCGCCGCAGCCGTCGCCCGAGTGCGACGCGCGCACGAACGCGCCCCACAGGATGACGACGAGCGTCAGCGCCGTCACGCCCCACGCGTAGGCCGCGAAGCGGGAATGTCTGTTCACTTCTCTCTTTGAATCCATGTCGAAGGAAGAAGATTATCCTAACGCGCGGCGCGACGCCAGACCGACGATTCGCCTTCGCGCCTGACGAGGGCGAGCACTTCGCGGTAGGCGGCCGCGTAGAGGGCGCGCATCTCCTCCGGCGAGGCGGGACGCGCGAGGCCGCGCTCTATCTCGTCAATCGTGAGCGAGTGCTTCGGCGCGGCGCGCGCGTAGAGCGGCCCTTCTCCGGCGGCGTGGATGGCGAGACCTTCGACGAGCCAGCGCGGGGCGCGGCCCGACCCCGACGATTCGAGCGCGACGTGGACCAGCTCGTGCCTCGCCGTCGAGGCGAGCACGCCGCGGCGCCTGAGCACTTCGAGCGGCTGAAGGTCTATGCGCGAGCCGTGCGTCGCGCCTCCCGCCCACGCGGGTTGACCCGTCACGCCGACGAAGTCGCCCGTCGTCTCATGGACGAAGACTTCAATCCTTCCGGGCAGGCGCGTCCCCTCCGAACGCCGCAGCACGTCCGCCCGCGCCGCTTCGAGCGCGCGCATCAAGACTTCAACTTCCCGCCTCGCTATGCCTGAGGGGTAGACGAGTCGGAAGTGCGCGCCACCGATTGCGGATTGCGGGTTGCGGGTTGCGGAGTAGGCGATGGGTGAGTAGTGGACCTCTTCGCTCGTCGGCGCCGTGGGTTGAGCTTCGGCGCGCGGCGAATCCGCAACCCGCAATCCCCAATCCGCAATCGGGAGGCCGGGCATGTACTTGTCGAGTATCTGTCTGTACGAGGCGCCGCGTTGGGCCATGCGGTGGGCGCCCGATTGGCAGAGTCCGAGGCCGTGGCCGAAGCCGGAGCCGCGGAAGACGAAGGCGGGGCCGGAGCGCGCCACGTCGAAGCGAGAGCTTTTGAGCACGTCCCAGCCGAGCGTGCGGCCGACGATGATTTTGAAGTCCCAGCCGCGCAACCTCTTCCGCCTCTCGCCCGAGACTTCGATTAGCTCGGCGCGGCCCGTGTGGTCGCGGCGCAGGACGCGCACCGAGTCGAGGCGGGCGCCCACGTCGCTGCGCTCGTCGGCGGCGAGGGCTTTTTGGAGCTTGGAAGAGGCGATGCGGTCAACCCAGCCGGCGGCCTCGCAGGACTCGTCGCGGACGCCCTTGAGGTGGGCGGGCGTGACAGCGCCGCCCCAGAGGAGCGCGGCGTCGGCGGTCGCGCCGCCGCAGGAGGCGCTGAAGTAGCTCTCGGCCGCGCCGCCCGAAGAGTCGCGCAGGACTTCGCCGGAAGTTTCGCGGACGGCGCGGCGGGCGAGGTCGTAGAAGTCGGGGCGCGAGGATTCGTCGGGGACGCGTGTGAAGCGTTGACAGTGGGTGGTGTCGCAGAGGTCGTAGCGGTCGCGCCCGTGGCGGCCGAGGTTGTGAAGGGCGTAGGTGCGCGCGGCGACGGCCAGCGCCTTCAGGGCTTCAAGCTCCGTCTCGACGCTGCCTTCGGCGGCGAGCACGCCGAAGACGTAATCCTCAAGGGGGAGCGCGGGCGTGCGGTCGGCGCGGGCGAGGCGGACGCGCACCACCGGGCCGCCGGTCGAAGATGAAGGCGAGGCTTCTTCGCGTCCTTCGCGGGCGCGCGGGGCGAGGGTGCGGGCGTACTCCTCGAAGACGGGGCGCGCGACCTCGGCGGCTTCGGAGCCGCGAGCGCGCTTGAGGAAGACGAGGACGCCGAGGCTCACCTTGTCGGGCGGGGCGGGGTCTTCGTCCGTCCCCTTCTCGTCGGCGGCTAGACCGACGAACCAGCCTTGCGGGCGGAAGCCGTCCTCGGGCGTCGAGGTGCCGGTCTTGCCGAAGACGTAGACGGGCAGCGTCGCGAGGCCCGCGCGCGCGGCCGTGCCGTAGGAGACGGCGCCGCGCATCCCTTCGAGCAGGAGGGCGCGGCCCGAGGGGTCAACTCTGACGCGGGCGCGCTCGCGCGCGGGCGCCTCTGTCGCCGACCCGGCGCGGGGGACGAGGAGGTGTCCGCCGTTGAAGACGGCGGCGTAGGCGGTGAGGAGTTGCGCGGGCGTGACCTGTAGGCGCTCGCTCTCGCCGAGCATTTCGGGGACGCCGGGCGTGTCGGGCGGGAGCAGGCCGGCGGCCTCTTCCGCGCCGCCGCCGCCGGTCGGCGAGCCGAAGCCGAAGGACGTGAGCGTGCGCGCGAAGGCCCGCCCGTCGAGCGACTCGCCGGTGCGGCCGAAGAAGTAGTTGCATGAGTTGGCGAGCGCCTGCGCGGGGCCGAAGGGCGGCTTGAAGCGCGGGTGGGCGCAGTTGAGGTGGAAGCCTTCGCGCTCGTAGCGGCCTCGGCAGAGGGCGCGCGACTCTTCGTTGACGGCGCCCTCGCCGAGCGCGGCCAGCAGCGTGAAGGGCTTGACGGCCGAGCCCGGCGGCGTCGCACCCTCGAAGGCGAGTCGCCCGTTGACGAGGGCGCGGACGCGGCCCGTCTGCGGGTCCATGACGACGACCGCGCCGTCGCGCCCGCCGAGCGCCGCCGAGGCCGCGCGCCTCAACAACTCGTCCGCCTCCCCCTCGTTCAAGCGCGGCACGGGCTTCTCGCCACGCCACGGCGCGAGCAGGAAGAGGAGGCCGAAGGGCAGGAGGCAGAGGCCGAAGAAGCGTAGTCGGGTCTTACTCATTCGGCTCCGGGTCTTCGACGATTTTGACGCCGGAGACGAAGCGGCGGTAGTCGGAGAAGGCGATGCGCTGGCGCGTGCGGGGGTGGCTGGCGCCCTCGATGACCTTCAGCCACTCGGCCGACTCGGGCAGCAGCAAGGTCTGCTCGGGGTCTTTGAACCGCACGCGGCGGAAGCGGACGAGGGAGTATTCGCGCGCGTAGCGCAGGCGCCTGGTCGGGCCGAAGCTGCCGAGGGGGCCGGCGCGGAAGACGCCGCGGCTCTCGAACTCGAAGGGGGCGACGAGGTCCGACTCGATTTGCATCACGTCGTAGTTCTCGGCGTCAACCCAGACGCGCGTTACGGTCGGCGCGACGACGCGGAAGCGCGTGCCCTCCCACTCGACGCGCGGCTCGCCCTCGCCCGGCCGCAGCAGCGCGAGGCGGAAGGCGCGGCGCCCGGCCAAAGTCTCCTCGCCTTCGAGCGAGATGTCGTAAAGCTTCTGGTAGCGCGGGAGCATGATGTCCAGGCTGTAGACGGAAGTGACCTTCGACTCGGCCGTCTTCTTCGAGGGCTTGCCGTCGAGGGAGACGAGGCGGCGGGTGGTGACGGCGACGTAGTCGCCTTCGACTTCCGACAGCTCCTCCCGCATGATACGGCTGTCGTAGACGAACTGCCTCGACTTCTTCGGCGTCTTCAAGTCCTCCTTCAGCTCCTCCTGCCACAGCGTCTCCGTGAAGCGGACGCTGAACATCCCGCCGTGATAACGCTCGACGCTCTCGCCCGCCCGCTTCAATATCAGCGCCAGCCGCTCGTCGCCCCCGCCCGTCGTCGGCGCGGACTCCTGCCCGCGCGCCGCGCCGCAGGCGCAGAGCACGACCAGCAACGCAATCGCCGTCAAGCGCGCCATGCACACACTCTAAGCTTGTATCTCTGCCGTGCCGCCTTCGGGCGCTCGGGCGGGCTCTTCGGCGGCGGGCGCCGGGGCCGGGGGCGGGGCGGCCGTCGTGCGGGCGAGCGCGCCGAGCGTGATGGTCCAGCCGAGGAGCGTGAAGGCGAAGGCGAGCGCGAGGCGCAGGCCGAAGAGCGACAGCTCGGCCCATTCGCCGGAGACGGGCGTCCGCGTGTAGATGATGAAGAAGGGCATGAGGCCGAAGGCCACGAGCCCGGTCGCGTAGACGAGCACCGAGCGCGGCGTGAAGGCGCGTCCCAGCACGCGGTGGAAACTCTTGAGCGTCGCCCGCAAGCCAACGCCCGCCACCGAGAGCCACGCGTGCGCGGCCATCAGGGGCAGCAGGAGCCCGAGCAGGAGCAACCGGAGCGTCGAGACCAGAGCCTCCTGCCAGTGCAGCGGCGGCGGGGGCGTCGCGCCCGTCCCCGGCGAGAAGGAGCGCGGCGACGCCTCCGTCATCGCCGGCAGCCAGCCGTCCAGCTTGCCGAGCAGGTAGACGAAGCCGACGCCCAACAGGATGAGAGGAAGACTGACGACTAGCACCTTCCAGAAGTCCCCCAGCGACCGGCGGAGCAGCGCGCCGAAAGTGTTCGCGCCCTGCGCGTGGTGCGCCGCGGCGGCTTGCAGGACGAGGAAGAGCAGCGGCGCGGCCAGCGCCGTCAACGCCGACAGCGCGAGTTGCCACGCGGTCGCCACGCCGGTCGCGAAGAAGACGTAGACGGAGGCGAGCAGCGCGAGGAAGAGCGCGGCGAGGAGCAGCAGCGCGCCCCAGCTTTTGAAGAGCGTGCGGGCCGCGCCGCCCAGGCTTGCGAATGAGTCTTTAATCATCTCGAATCAAAACCCCCTTCGGAGGTCTTACTTGTCAAGGATGTTCAGCGCGCCGCCGGCCGAGTTGGCGTGGACTTCGGGCTCGTACATCCGCTCGGCGCGCGCGGGCGCGACGCGGAACTGTCCGGGCACCTGCACGCGCATCGCGTACTGGAACTGCGCCGAGCCGTCGAAGTAGTTGAGGAAGAGCGCGGCGCGGTTGTCGCGGAACTCGCGCGCGCTGTACCAGTCGGTCCAGCCCTCCTGCGTGTGGTTGAGGTTCAGGCCGCCGACCTCCTCCACCTGCTCGCAGCCCGCCGGTATCGGGTCTTCGATTAGAAGGTACTCGGCCTTCTCGCCCTCGACCCTCAGGCGCGAGACGATGGTGTCGCCGGAGCGCACGTCGCCCTTGAGCGGTTCGAGCTGCCAGCCGAGCTGGCCCTCCGACTTCTCGACCACGTTCAGGCGGAAGTACTCGCGCGTGAGCCGAAGCTGCGGGACGCCGGCCGCGGCCACCTGCTCGTCGTTCGTGTAGTGCACGAGCGTCGTCGCAAGATACAGCACGCCGCGCCCGCGCTTGACGAAGCGGACCTCGGAAGAGGGGCCGACCTCGCCGCCCTTGCGCCGGAAGGTGAAGACCTCGCCGGACGAGGCGTCCGAGCCCGTCACCTGCCGCTGCAAGACCTGCTCGCCGTTGACGTAGACTTCCAAGGTGTAGTCGGCCTCAAGCTCGCGGCTGGCCTTCAGGTAGTCAATCAGGCCGTAGACGGCGAAGGCCGTCTCGCGCGTCGAGCGCCAGTAGTAGCCGAAGCGGCGGTGGCCGACGAGCCAGCGGGCGGCGCGCGGCAGCACCTCGCTCGCGGGGCGGGTGCGGGCGAGCGCCTTGACGGAGAGCGCCGTCGCCTCCGCGTCCGCGTCCCAGTGGCTTTCGGCGCCCGCCGCCTTGGCCGAAGCCTCTATCTCGCCCGCGACCGTTTGCGAGCGCCGCTCGTCGCCGCGCTCCTTCAAGGCGAGCGCGAGCAGGGCGCGGGCGTAGGCGTTGAGCTTGGCGCGCTCGTTGAAGACTTTGTCGAGGTGGCCGTCGCCCTCGGGGCCGCCGAGCGCGAGCGAGTAGGCGGCGTAGGCGCGGCCCTCGCCGGTCAGACCTTCGTTGCGACCGTCCGCGCCGCTTTCGAGCATCTTGAGAAGAGCCTGACGGCCCCGCTGCAAACGCTCCTCGTCAACCTCGTAGCCGGCGCGGCTCGCCTGCGTCAAGCCGTCCACGACGTAGGCCGTCATCCAGACGGTCGTCGGGTCGTCCTTCCACCAGCCCCAGCCGCCGTCGGCGTGCTGGAAGCCGTAGAGGCGGCGCATCCCACGTCGGACCTTCTTGCCGATGTCGTTCGTGTCGCGCACGGTGGCCGTCTGCACGTTCTGTAGCGCCTGCGTGACGATGACGTTGGGCAGGAACGATGACATCGTCTGCTCGGTGCAGCCGTAGGGGAAGCTCGTCAGGTAATCGAGCGCGCCGAAGAGCGTGCCGGCGACCGAGGGCGAGGCGTCGATGCGGAACGAGCGCGCGTTCGGGTCGGCGTTGGCCGGGAGCTTGAAGGAGACGACCTTGTCGGCCTCGTCCTCGGAGATGACGAAGGAGTCGGCCTGCGTGCTCTTGAGGCCGCGCGGGTGGATGGGGATGCCGGTTTCGAGCGCATCGGATTCGGTGTCGGTCAGCGCCTTGGCGAGAATCTTCAGGTCGCCGGTCGAGGGCGCCGAGACGCGCCAGTTGACGCGGTGCTCGCCCTGACTCGGGATGGTGACGGTCTGCGCGGGCGGGTCGAGGAGTTTGGCGCCCGCCACGTCGAGCGTAATCTTCGTGACCTTCTCCGTCTTCAGGTAGTTGTGGACGATGCCGGAGATGGTGACGGTGTCGCCCGCGGTCAGGAAGCGCGGCATGGCGGCGCGGATGATTACGTCCTTGCGCTCGACGACGCGCGAGACGGCGACGCCGACGCGCGTGTCCGCCGTGACGGCCCGCGCCGTCGCGCGCCACGTCGTCAGGTTGTCGGGCAGCTCGACCTTAACCGTCGCCTTGCCGTCCGGCCCCGTGACGACGGCCGGCTGCCAGTAGGCCGTGTCCTTGAAGATTTTGCGGACGAGCGGGTTGGCCGCGTCGTCGTTCTTGAAGTCGGCGAGGCGGTAGGGCTTCTTGTGCTGCGCGAGGTTGACGGTCTTCGTGCCGGCGTAGCCGGAGAAGTAATAGTTGACGGAGAAGGAGGTCTGCACGCTGTTGTAGCGGCGTCCGTAGAAGGCGCGGCGGATGTCCTCGACCGACTCGGCGGCGATCTGGTAGATGGACTCGTCCACGACGCCGAAGGAGACTTCGGCCCCGGCGGCGGGCGAGCCGTCGCCGTTGCGCGCGAGCAGGGTGTAGGAGGCCGTCTCGCGCGGCCTGAACTCCTTCTTGTTGGGGACGATTTGAAGGTCCAAGAGCTTGTCGCGCGCGGGGACGACGAGCATCAGCTCGGCGGTGTACATCTCGCTGCCGCGGACGTAGGTGACGTTGAGGAAGACGTTGGGCGCGTAGCGCGGCTCGATGGGCACGTCGATGGTGACGGCGCGGCCCTTGGCGTCAACGCGCCACGTGTTGAGGACGCGGTCGAGCTCGGTTGTGACGAGCAGGTGGGCGTTGTCCTTCGGGAGCAAAGCGAGGACGCGCGCCGTCTCGCCGGGCCGGTAGGATTTCTTGTCGGCCTTCAGCTCAATCTCGCCCTCGGCCGGGTAGGAAACGTCGGCCCACTCGCCCGTGCGGTCGGCGGCCCAGAAGGCGCCGGCCTCGGTGGTGACGGAGCGACCCTGCTCTTCAATCGTCGTCTTGATGAGGATGCTGCCGGGGCCGGGTATCTGGTAGTCGTAGGCGGCCTCGCCCTGCTCGTTCGTCTGGACGACCGCGGAGGCAAGTTCCTTCTCGCGCGTCTCGTAGTCGGCGTACTCGTCGCCGTACTCGCTGCGCTTCATCACCTTCTCCCAGCGGCGCTCGTAGAAGGTGAGCTTGACGCGGGTCTGGGCGGGGCGGCCGTCGCGGGCGCGGGCGGTGACGTTGATGCGGGCGGCGTCGCCCTGGTAGTAGATGTAGTGCTCGGGGTAGGCGTAGGCGGTCGTGTCGCTGCGCACTCCGGTGAAGCTGACGGAGCCGTCCATCGTGCGGCGCGCGGGGTCCGTGACCTGCGCCTGGACGCTGTAGCTGTAGTCCCACGCGTCTTTGGAGTTGGGCTCGGGGACTTTGAACTCGATGTCGTAGCGGCCCTGCTCGTTCGTCTTGCCGTCGCCCTCGGCGACCATCTCGGAGCTGTAGCCGCCGTAAGAGTCGCCGTCTTCCTCGGCGGTGGGGTCGGCGCCGAACTCGTCCGCGGAGTCTTCGTCGCCGCCGCCGCGCCACCAGCCGTAGGAGCGCGAGCGGTAGACGTAGTACTTGACGGCGGCGCGGGCTACGGGCGCGCCGAAGAAGTAGTTGGCCGAGACGGTGACGCGGGCCGTCTGGCCGGCGCCGACGAAGCTCTGCGCGGTCGTGACGCGCACCTTGTACTCGGGCTTCTTGTACTCTTCGACCTGGAAGGAGCCGTTGGCGGAGGCGTCGCCGAGCGTGGCGTTGAGGCTGTAGTAGCCGAGGGGCGACTCTTCGGGGAGGTCCAGCTCGCCGCTGAAGGTGCCGCGCGTTGAGAGCGGCAACTCCTGCTCGAAGATTTGCGCGCCCTGCCCGTCGGAGACGGTGACGGCGACGGTCTTGCCGGCCGGGAGCTTGTAGCCCGTCTCGACGCGGTCGCGGAGGATGCCCTTGAAGTAGACTTTCTGCTCGGGGCGGTAGACGGGGCGGTCCGTGTAGATGTAGCTGGTCAGGCTGCCTGCGCCGTCGCCGCCCTCTTCGTACTCGCCCTCGTACTCGCCGCCGAAGTAGTAGGAGTCGAGGTCGGAGATGGCGAAGTTCTCGCCCTCGGTCGCCATGACGAGGTAGGAGTTGTTGACCGTCTCCTCGGGCGCGGCTTCGGGCTCGGCCTCGGGCGCTTCCTCTTCCTCCTCGCCCTCCTCGTCTTCTTCCTGCGCGGGCCGCTTCGGCTTCTCTATCTTGAGGCGCGCGAGGCCGGCCTTGTCGGTCGTGGCGTTAAGCAACTCGTTCTTGCGGCGGATGACCTGAACGCGGACGCCCTCGCGCGGCTCGCCCGAGCGGCGCTCGACGGCGTAGACGAGCATCTGCCCGTCGGCCGAGGTCTTCTGCACGGTGGCGAGGTCGGTGACGAGGACGATGCCGAAGCAGCGGAGGTCGCCGCTGACGGCTTCGACGAGGTAGACGCCCGGCTCGCGCTTGCCCAGAGAAATCATCCGGCGGTCGTAAACGTCTTCGAGCGGGGGCAGCTTCTCGCGCCAGTTGGTAACCATCTGGTCGGGATTGAGGAGCGGGACGCGGGCGAAGTCTGATTGATTGAGCGGCGTGCGGTTGCTGGTGTCGTCCTCCTCGGGGCGGAACTTCTGGTTGAAGCCTTTGCGCGACTGGTTGCGCAGTTGCGCGCGGACGTAAGACTTGACGGCGCCGTAGGCGCGGCTCTTAAAGGCGCGGAGCTTTTCGAGGAAGGTCGGCTTGCGCTTAATCTGCTCGCCGACTTCGGCCTGCTCGTCCTCGCCGACCTGATGCGGGTTTTCGAGGTTGAGGAAGAACTTGACGGGGTCTTTGACCTTGTAGACGCGGAAGTCGAGGCTCTCGACGCCGCGGTAGTTGACCCAGACGCGGGCGCGGTCCGTCGTCGCGTACGTGCGGTTGGTGTGGAGCGAGAAGAAGGGCTTGGCGTGCGGGTCGGGCGGCGTCGGCGTGCTCCCGTTGTAAGGGAGCGAGTCGGGCGCCGTCTCGGCGGCGAAGCGGTAGCCCGTCTTCACCCGCAGGACGACGAAGCCGAAGAGCAGCAGCGCGACCGAGACGTAGACGGCGGCGGACGTGAGCAGTGTGCGTCGGGACATAAGCCCTCAGAGCTACTGAAGTAGGTTGAGCCGGTAGAGGCCGAGGAAGTTGCGGTTGGCGGCGACGGGGCGCCAGCGCGGGTCGGGGTGGCGCGCGAGCACTCGGAGGCGCACCTTCTTGACCTCGCCCGCGTCGCCGGGCGCGGAGCCCGTGTGGTAGACGAGCCAGTCGGCGGCGCCCTCGTCGTCAACGCGCGCGCGGCCGAGGAAGAGCATGACGTGGTAGGGGTACTTCTGGACCCACGGCTGGTGGAAGAAGAGCAGGTCGCCCGGCTCGGCGCGCTCGGGGTCGCGGCCGACGAAGGCGGCGTTGTGCTCCTTGAGCGTGCGCGCGTCGGCGAACTCCGAGAGCGCGCCGTTCGAGAGGTCGGCCTGTGCGAATTGGCCGCCCGCCGTGCGGAAGAGTTTTTCGCCGAGGGGGCCGCGGCCGAGCGAGCGCGCGGCGGATACGTCCGGCGCGACGTGCTCGTAACTCTCGCCCATCCTTTGGAACCACGCGCGGTCGTGCGGGCGGAGGGCTTCGCGCAGGGCGAAGCGGACGAGGCCGGCGCAGTCGCGCTGCTCCTCGTTCCACTCGGGGCTCGCGGCGTAGAACTGCGCCTCGGCGACGGCGGCGAACCAGCGGCGGAAGTTCTCCCGGTCGCCGTAGGCGCGAAGCTCGGCGCGGTCGGGCAGGCCGTCGCGGTCCTCGTCGGCGGAGGTCCCGGTTTCGGCGGGGGCGGCCGTGGGCTTTTCGGCGGCGGCGTGGGCGGGCCGCGGCTGGCGGCAGGCGGACGCGCAGAGCGTGACGGCGACGAGCAGGCCGAGCGTTGCGTGCAGGGGGGTTCGCATCTCGCGGAAGCTCTTGGTCAAGCGGTTCTCGGGCGAGCGCGCTAAAGCTATCACGTCTGTCAGTTCTTGTCCCGTAATTTTCTCGTCCCCCGGCCGCACATTCTCCGCCCCCGCCGCGCCCCGCGCGACACGGGCCGCGCCGTCGCCCGCGCGTGCGCCCCGCGCCCGCCCGGTGTGGTTAGCCACAGCCCTCTTGCATTCCGCGCCGCCTTCCCGCTATCTTGCCCGCAGAGGGAATCTTCAAAAACAAGCGAGGATGGGCTGGAGGCTATGGCCGAGTTGGTGGGACTCCGCGACGACCCCCTTTGGTATAAGGACGCCGTCTTCTACGAGGTCTACGTGCGCGGCTTCTTCGACTCGAACGACGACGGCATCGGCGACTTCCGCGGCCTGACTCAGAAGCTCGACTACCTCCAGTGGCTCGGCGTGGACTGCCTCTGGCTGCTGCCGATGTACGCCTCCCCTTTGCGCGACGGCGGCTACGACATCGCCGACTACTACGCCGTGCTGCCCGAGTACGGCAACGTCGAAGACTTCCGCGAGTTTCTCGAAGAGGCCCACCGCCGCGGGATGCGCGTCATCACCGACCTCGTCATCAACCACACCTCCGACCAGCACCCTTGGTTCAAGGAAGCATCGTCCTCGCCCGACTCGCCCAAGCGCGACTGGTACGTCTGGACCGACGACCCGAACAAGTACCACGAGACGCGCATCATCTTCCTCGACACCGAGAAGTCGAACTGGACGTGGAGCGAGACGGCGCAGGCGTTCTACTGGCACCGCTTCTTCAGCCACCAGCCCGACCTCAACTACGACAACCCGGAAGTCCACCAGGCGATGTTCGACGTGGTGGACTTCTGGCTGGAGATGGGCATCGACGGCTTCCGCGTGGACGCCGTCCCCTACCTCTACGAGCGCGAGGGCACGAACTGCGAGAACCTCCCCGAGACGCACGACTTCATCAAGCTCCTGCGCGCCCACATCGAATCGAAGTTCAAGAACGTCATGCTGCTCGGCGAGGCGAACCAGTGGCCCGAGGACGTGGTCGAGTACTTCGGCCGGGGCGACGAGTTCCACATGAACTACCACTTCCCCATCATGCCCCGCCTCTTCATGGCGCTGAGGCAGGAGGACCGCCGCCCCATCGTCGAAATCCTCGACCGCACGCCCGACATCCCCGAGGGCTGCCAGTGGGGCATGTTCCTGCGCAACCACGACGAGCTGACCCTTGAGATGGTGACGGACGAGGAGCGCGACTACCTCTACAACGAGTACGCCAAGGACCGGAGGATGCGCCTCAACCTCGGCATCCGCCGCCGCCTCGCCCCGCTCATGGACAACAGCCGCCGCCGCATCGAGTTGCTGCACAGCCTGCTCTTCAGCCTGCCCGGCTCGCCCTTCCTCTACTACGGCGACGAGATAGGCATGGGCGACAACATCTACCTCGGCGACCGCGACGGCGTGCGCACGCCCATGCAATGGTCCTCGGACCGCAACGCCGGCTTCTCGCGCGCGGATTTTGAGAAACTCTACTTCCCCGCCATCAACAACCCCGTCTACGGCTACCAGACCGTCAACGTCGAGTCGCAGATGCGCTACGACACCAGCTTGCTGAACTGGATGCGGCAGATGATTCTCCTCCGCAAGCAGCACCACGTCTTCGGCCGCGGCTCGGTGCGCTTCGTCAAGCCGGAGAACCGCAAAATCTTCGCCTTCGCCCGCGAGCACGAGGGCGAGACCGTGCTCTGCGTCTTCAACCTCTCGCAGTTCGCGCAGCCCGTCGAGCTCGACCTCTCCGAGTTTGAAGGCAGCACGCCCGTCGAGATGCTCGGCAAGACGCGCTTCCCCGCAATCACTCAGGCCCCCTACCAGCTCGCCCTCTCCCCCTGGGGCTTCTACTGGTTCCTGCTCGACGGGCGGCACGCTCAGGTTTAGTTGAAAATCTTTCGGCGGAGAAACGGGATGCTAAAGGCACTGGGCAGCGGGTTGGTGGGCGCCTTCGCGCTCACGCTGATTCACGAGACGGCGCGGCGCTACATCGACGACGCGCCGCGGATGGACGTGGTCGGGATGCGCGCCATCGGGCGCACGATGCGGGCCATAGACTTCGACCCGCCGCCCGCGCTGCACGAGGCCGCGCTCGTCGGCGAGATGGTCTCGAACTCGGCCTACTACGCGCTGGTCGGCGCGGGCGGGCGCGAGGCGGCGCTCCGCAACGGCGCCCTGCTCGGCCTCGCCGCCGGCCTCGCCGCCGTCTACCTCCCCGAACGCCTCGGCCTCGGCCGCCAGCCCACCGAGAACACGCCCTCGACCGAGCTGATGACGGTCGCCTGGTACCTGGCAGGCGGCCTCGCGGCCGGCGCCGCCTACCGCGCCCTCGCGGAAGACGACGAGTGACGTGTTTGTCGTCGTCCTTTAAGGGCGCACGACGAAGTCGAGCACGATGGGGTCGTGGTCGGAGAGGACTTCGCCGGAGGGGCCGCGTAAGTCGCCGACGACGCGGGGCGGGTTTGAGGGGTCGGGCTCGACGCCGCGGCCTGCGAACCAGTCGAGCTTGAGCGAGCAGCGCCCGCCGTGGTCCCTGAGCGCCCAGTCAATCCACCAGAAGCACCACCGCGGCACCCAGTCGGCCATGTTCGTGTTCGCCGCCAAATCCTTCACGTCGTAGTGGAGCGTTCCCGCGCCCGGCTCGTTCAACTCGCGGAAGCGGTAGCCGCGGCGCTCAAGGGCGCGGAACAGCCCGCGCTCGAACCAGTTCTCGGGGCGCAGGTAGTGGTTCTCGATGACGTTGTTCACGCCCATCACGACGCGCCGCGCGAAGCCCGCGATGGAGTAGGCGGCGCGGCTCGAATTGTAAGTCGAAGTGTTCCAGTCGCCGCCGATTAAAACCGGAAGGCGGGGCGTCAAACGCTCGACGAAGTCCAGCACGACCTCCATCTGTCGTTGGCGGTGGCGCTGGCTCGAATGCGCGTCGAGGTGGAGGCTGACGGCGCGGAAGGCGCCCGCAGGGTGCTCGATTCGGCAGAGGACGGCGCGCTGGCTCCCCAGCCGCTTCTCGCCGCCGCGCATCTTGTCCTTCCCGTTCGGCAGAGCTACCGACAGGGCCTCGCGGACCGGCCAGCGCGAGAGCACCGCGTTGCCGTGCAGCGCCAGACCGTTCTCGCCCTCCACGCCCGCCTCCGCGCCGTTCCCCTTCGTCAAATTCAGGTAGCACGGCGCGAAGGCGTAACTCATCCCGAGGAGCCGAGCCAGCTCGCGCGCCACGAAGCGGTTGCCCGAGCGCGCCATGCCGTAATCCAGCTCCGTCAAAAGCAGCACGTCGCTCCCGCCCAAGACCGGGTGCCCTTTGAGCACGTCGGCGATGCCTTCCAGCCTCGCCCCGCGCTCGACGTTCCACGCGGTCGCGCGCAGCACGCTTGAGACTTCCGGCCTGACTTGCGGGGCGAACTCTTCGACGGCGACGCCGCCCAGCACGCGCTCGACTTCGGGGCGCAGCCGCGCGTAGAGCGGCGACGATTCGAGGGCCTTCGTCGAGTCGAAGCGGGCGAGCGCCGGGAAGTGCGTGCCGAGTCCGTGCGCGAGCGGCGGGGCGGCGGGAGTTTCCTGCGGGGCGAAGGTGTTCATCCGAAGGGCGAGATGGTACAGTCTGCCGCGTCCGTTTTCAACTTCACACCGGAGCGCGACGCGCCCGACTTGAGGCATGAGTCCGACCGACACCATCCCCCCTTCCAAGCCCGACGTGCGCACGGAGCTGGTGGCCGGCGTCACGACGTTCTTCACGATGGCTTACATCGTCGTCGTCAACCCGCTCGTGCTCTCGACCGAAGGGACGGGGATGCCCTTCTCGGGCGTCCTGACGGCGACGGTGCTGGTGGCGTTCGTGATGACGCTGCTCATGGGCGTCTACGCGCGCCTGCCCTTCGCGGTGGCGCCGGGCATGGGCCTCAACGCCTTCTTCGCCTACACGCTCGTCCTCGGCCGCAAGGTGCCGTGGCCCGTCGCGCTCGGGCTCGTCTTCTGGGCCGGCGTGCTCTTCCTCCTCGTCTCCCTGACGCCGCTGCGCGAGGCGATTGCGCGCGCCATCCCGCGCTCTTTGAGGACGGCCGCCGCCGCCGGCATCGGCGTCTTTCTGACCTTCATCGGGCTGAAGAACGCGGGCGTCGTCGCCGCGCACCCGGCGACTTTCGTCACCTTCGGCAAGCTCGACCACAGGGCGCTCCTGATGCTCCTCGGCCTCGCCGTGACCGTGCTGCTGATGAAGCGCAAGAGCCCCTTCGCCTTCCTCGCGGGCATCTTCGCGGTGACGCTCGCGGCGTGGGCGCTGGGCGATGTCAGGACGCCGCCGAGCTTCTTCAGCGCGCCCGACTTCCGCAGCGTCTTCCTCAAGCTCGACCCCGTGGGCGCGCTCAGGCTGTCGCTGCTGCCGGCCGTCGTCGCCGTCATGTTCACCGACCTCTTCGACTCCGTCTCGACCTTCATCGGCGTCTCGCAGGCGTCGGGGATGACGGACGCGGCCGGCCAGCCGAGGAATCTGCGCGAGGGCTTAATCGTTGACTCGTGGGCGACGCTCGGGGCGGGGCTCGCGGGCTCGTCGCCGGGGACGGCCTACATCGAGTCGGTCGCCGGCATCGAGATGGGGGGGCGGACGGGGCTCACGTCGGTCTTCACGGCCGTTTGCTTCCTGCCCTGCTTCTTCGTCGCGCCGCTGGCCGCGATGGTACTGCCTTACGCGACCGCCGCCGTGCTCGTCCTCGTCGGCGCCTTCATGTTCAGCAGCGTCGCCTCCATCGACTTCAAGAGGATGGAGGACGCGCTGCCGGCCTTCCTGACGGTCGTCCTCATCCCGCTCACCTTCTCCATCACGCAGGGCATCCTGTGGGGCTTCATCTCGCACGCGGGGCTCTACGCGCTGGCGGGCCGGGGCCGCGAGGTCGGCCGCGTCATGTACGCGCTGGCGCTCGTCTCGGCTGGGCTGCTGGTCGTGGAGAGGTTCGCCTAAAGAGGGTGACGGGTGTCAGGTGTCGGGTGCCGGTTAAGAACTTGTCTTTAACCCGGCACCCGGCACCCTTTTATCGCCACTTCCTTATCTTCTGGAAGCGGCGCTTGACCATGTCGCGCTTGAGCGGCGAGAGGCGGTCGATGAAGAGGAAGCCGTCACAGTGGTCCGTCTCGTGGAGGAAGCAGCGAGCGGCGAGGCCCTCGGCGTCGCGCTCGTAGAAATCGCCTTGCAAGTCCTGCGCGCGGAGGCGGACGCGGGCGGCGCGGGCCAGCGGCGCGTGGACCTTGCCGATGGAGAGGCAGCCCTCCTCGCCCTCCTGCTCGCCCTCGGCCGACACTATCTCGGGGTTGGCCGCCACCAGCTTCAGCCCTTCGCAGTCCATCACGAAGAGCCTCAGGCCCAGCCCGACCTGCGGCGCGGCCAGCCCCACGCCCCCGGCCGCGTACATCGTCTCGAACATGTCGGCGGCCAGCCTCTCAAGCTCCGCGCCGAACTCCGTGACGGGCTCGCCCGCCCGCTTGAGCACCTGCGCCGGGTACTCCGTAATCTCCATGACGGCCATGCCGCCAGTTTACCTTGCGAGCACGCCTTTCAGGAATTCGACGGCCGCGTCGCCGCCCGCGCGCCCGAGGAGGATGAAGGCGTGGCGCCGAAGCTCGGGCTTCTGGTGCGTGCGGGCGACGTTGATGAGCAGCGGCACCGACTCGGAGGGCGGGCGCTTGCCGATGGCGGCGAGGGCCTGCTTCTGGAGTTCGGTGTCGGCGTCGGTGCGCGGGGCCGCGTCGCGGAGCGCGCCCAGGGTCTGCTCGGCCGCCAGCTCGCCCATCAGCCTGACGGCCTCGCGCCGCAGGTCCATGTTCGTGTCCGTCGTGGCGACGCGGACGACGAAGGCGGAGGCGCCGGCCCGGCTCTCGTTGCGCGCCACGCCCGCGAGCGCCGCGCGCTTCAGGTCGTCGGATTGCAGCGAGTCGTAGAGACTTTGGAGGAAGGCGAGCGCCTGCGGGTCGGCCGCGCGGGAGTAGGCCGAGATGGCGGCGCGTCGCACGTCCTGCGGCTCGCGCTCGTCGCGGGCGATTTGCGCGAGGAAGTCGCGTGTCGCCTGCGCGGGCGGCTGCTGCTGGCCGAGGGCGCGCACGGCGCGGGCGCGCACGTCCTTCTCGGCCGAGGCGCGCGCGACGGCGACGAGGACTTCGGCGACGCGCCGGTCGTCGTGCAGGGCGAGGGCGCCGACGGCCTCCGACGCCACGTCCGACTTGCGATAGGCGCCGCCGCCTTCGGCGAGCGCGCGCAGGGCCGCGAGGCTCTCGTCGTTCGAGGCGCGGCCCATCCAGTAGACGGGGTAGCCGCTGTACTCGTGGCGGCGCGCGAGGTTGTAGACGCTGAGTCGGACGACCCCGCCGCCGGCCTGGGAGTCGTGCAGGAGGAAGACGGCGAGGCTGCGCGTCTCAATCGAGGGGTCGAGGCGGTAGGCGCTGCGGTCGAAGGAGTCCCACGTCCCCTGAATGCGGAAGCTGCCGTCGTCGCTCACGTAGTCAACGTCCACGGCGACGCCGGGCCGCACGTCGAAGCCGTAGGCGGTCCAGTAGCGCGTCTGGCCCGCGGCGGCGGCCTGTCGCGCGGCCGCCTCCTGCTTCGCCTGCAAGGTCGCGCCCTCGACCGGCGTGAACCTCTGCTCGGCCTGCGCGAAGGTTAGAAGAAAGACTGCCAGGAGTGTGAGTATCATTTCTTACCACCTCTCGTTAGGGCGCACTTGTCCCGGCGGAGTTGACGGGAGATGTCAATACAGCCCACCTCCCGTCATTCCGCAGTCCGAAATCCGCAATCAGGGAATCGGTTTTACTTGAGCATGCTTTCGAGGAAGCGCATGACTTCGGGGTCTTTGCTGCGGCTGAGCATGCTGATGGCGCGCTTGCGGCGCTCCAGCGGCTCGTTCGTGTCGCGGACGACCTGCATCAGCTTCTGCCAGGCGCGCTGCGTCTGGTACTGGCCGATGCCGTCGAGGATGGAGTTCTTCAGCTCGGGGTCGCGCTCCGAGTCGTAGAGCGGGAGGATGAGGTCGAGCGTGTTCTCCTGCTTGCGGTGCGCGAGCGAGTAGATGGCCTGCTTGCGCAGCTCGACGTTGTCGGACGAGCGCGCCACCTCGGCCAGCTTGGTGCCGGCGCGGGGGTCGATGCGGATGCCGAAGCCGGCGAGGACGTGCTTGCGCATCTGCACGTCGGGCACGGCGTCGTAGATGCGGAAGAGCGCATCGACGGCCGGCTCGCCGCGGCGGCGGCTGAGGAGGTCGACGGCGTGCATCCGCGCCGACTGGTTCCGGCCCGAGAGCGCGACCTCGGTGATGAGCTGGACGGCGCGCGGGCTGTCGTGCTCGGCGAGGGCGTGGATGGCCGAGTCGGTCGGGCTCTCGTCGGCGTACTTGTCCGACATCGCCAGCTCGCGCAGCACGTCGAGGCCGCGCTCGTCGCCCGTCTTGCCGAGCGCGCGGATGGCCCGCATGCGGAGCTTGTCGTTCGTGTCGTTGCGCGAGAACTGGATGAGCGCGGGCACGGCCTCGGGGCCGCCGTACTGGCCGAGCAGCGTCAGGGCCGCCTCCTTGACGACGGGCGCGGCGTTCGACGAGAGGACTTCGGCGGCGCGGGCCGCGCAGCTCGCGCGGTCGTTCTGGCAGAGGGCCTGGAGGGCGATAATCTGGAGCTGCGACTTGTCGTCAACCTGCGGCGCCTCGGGCGCGAGGCCGAGCTTGGTGCGGACCTTGACGCGCAAGACCTTCGCGTCGTCGGCCCACGTCGAGCGCGGGTAGACGCGCAGCAGGTTCGCCAGGACCGTCTCGGCCTGCTTGTCCTTGCCCTGCTTCTCGGAGGCGTAGGCGAGCCAGTACATGGCGGCGTCGGCGTTGCGGTCGGTCGGGTAGTCGGCCAGGAACTTGCTGAAGGTGACGACGGCCTGCGACCACTTCTGCTCGTCGAGCAGGTTGCGGCCCTCGGCGAAGGCGCGCGTAGCGGCGTCGTTGTTGGCGCCCGTCTGCACGAGGCGGTTCAGGCGGTCGCGGTCCTGCGAGCGCGCGTCGGCCGCGGCCGTCGCGGCGAAGGCGGTCAGGAGCAGGAGGGCGGCGAGCACACGAAAGGTCAGGTTGCGAGCGGCGTCTGTGAGCATTGCTTGTATTCCTTCTATTAAGGGGTTGGGGAGTTAGTAAACCTGCAAGGCGGCGATGATGTCGTTCTTCTTCATGCGCTCGCGGATGGAGCGCACCTCCTCGCGCGAGGGCTGGTCGCGCAGGTTCTTGATGTCGAGCAGGAAGGGCTCGATGGCGTCGAGCACCTGCCGGGTGTCCTTGTCGCCGGCCACCTCGGCGCCGACCTTGAGGGCGGCGTTCTCTTCGAGGAGGCGCTCGGAGAGGTGCTTCTCGTAAGAGAGGTCGTCGGCCTCGGCGTTCTTGAAGGAGCGCAGGAGCATCTGCGCCTGCTCGACGTGGCGCGCGACCTCCTTCTCCTCGGGGTCGAGCTGGCGCTCCGCCTTCACCACGCCGGCCGGGCCGTCGTCGGGCAGCGCCGCCAGCGCGGCGGACTCTTCGCCCGCGGCGAGGTGGTCTTCGGCGATGACCACGATGTCGCCGGAGCCGGCCGGGGGCGTCCTCATCGAAGCGGCGGCGAAGTGGGTCGGCTGCGCCTCGCGCCGCGGGTCGGCTTCAATCGGGTACTTGCGGGCGACGGCCGGCGCGTCTGCCACGTCCGCGGACGGAACATCGCCGACGACTCCGGCGCCTGCCTGATTCCCGCCGCCGGTGGCCGCGGGAGACGGGGCGTTAGGCCGCGTGGCGTTCGAGCCGCCCGCGAGCCGGCCCGGCGTCTCAAGACGGCGGCCCGGAAGCGAGAGCCAGACGGCGCCCGAGGCGAGGGCGACTAGGGCGACGGCGAGCGCCGAGGCGAGCGCGGGGCGCGCGGCGAGCGTGCCGAGCGCGGCGGCCAGCATATCGCGCAGCCGGGCGAAGGGCGGGACGGACGTTTGCGGCGGCGCGGCCAGCTCTTCGAGTTCTATCGCGGCGCGGACCCTCTGCCAGAGCGCGGGCGTGACGGCGACGGGGCGCTCGTAGCGCGCGAACAACTCCTGCTCGACGCGGAGCTCGTCGAGCGCGTCGGAGCACTCGGGGCAGGCCGCGAGGTGCGCGCTCATCATCCGGCCGGTCATCTCGTCAACCTCGCCGTCCGCGTACTCTTCGACGAGCGGGAGGCAATCTTCACATCTCATCACTGCTCACCCCCGAGGTATGGCCCGATGCGGCGGCGCATCTCGGCGCGCGCGCGGTGCAAATCGGTCTTCAGCTTGCCGACGGAGAAGCCGGTGATTTCGGCTATCTCCTCGTAGCTGCGCTGCTGGAAAACTTTCAAAGTGAAGACGAGCCGCTTGTCCTCGTCCAGCTTCATGAGCGCCTTCTGGACGACGGCGCTCAACTCCTTGTCGAGAAGCTCGCCCGCGGGCGACGGCCTCCCGTCGGTCAGCTCGAAGACCGACTCGTCGTCGAGCTCGACGCGCCGGCCGCCGTCGCGCCTCCTCGTCCGCAGAGATTCGCGGGCGACGTTCTTGGCGATGGCGAAGAGCCAGGTCGAGAGCCGGGCCTCTTCGCGCAGCCCCGAAAGGCCGCGGTAGGCGCGGACGAAGGTCTCCTGCGTCAAGTCTTCGGCCAGTCCGCGCTCGCCGACCATGTCGTAGATGAAGCTGAGCACGGGCCGCGAATAGCGGTCGAAGACGAGGCGGAAGGCCTCCTCGTCGCCCTGCCGGACGCGCGTTACCAGCTCCTCGGTGCTGTTCATCAGGGTTCCGGCAAACGCGCCCGGCTGACTCAGCTCAAAACTCATCTCGTTGACCGCCAGCCGCTTCATCGTCTTACACCGCCCTGTTAGTGGCCGGCGCGGGCGAAAGGTTTCAGGAAATTTGCGGAAGTGGGATTTAAGCCCCGGCCGACTGCGGATTTGGGACTGCGGATTGCGGAATTATCGCCCAGATTGACCCCGGAGGGGTCAACCGGCGCGGACTCCGCAATCCGAAATCGTTCAGCGCCGGGTCTTGTTGCGTTCGACGAGGAGGTCGAACTTGAGGCGCAGTTGGCGGAGGTGGCGGCCGAGTTCGGCGCGGCGGGCGGCGTCTGGGGACCGCTCAAGCTCGCGGCGCGTCTCGTCAATCTCTTTCAAGAGCTGCGCCTCTTCGGGGACGACGCCGGCATTCTTGAGCACGGAGTAGCCGGCGCGCAGCTCCTCGGGCGTGGCGAAGTAGGCTTCGAGGTTGACGGGGCGGCCGGCGCCTTCGAGACGGTCGAACTCGCCCGCCTCCATCGCCTCCCGTATCTTCTCCTCGACTATCTTGTCGAATTTCATCTCACCGAAAAACCCCCTTGCAAACCCTAACGCCCGCGGCGCCCGCGCGGTTCACACGACGCGCGTCTTCCAGCGCCCCCGCCTGAAGAGGAGGGCGCTGACGACGGCCAAGGTCGAGAAGGCGACGGTGACGGCGAGGAAGACGCCGCGCGGGCCGAGCCGGAAGACGAACGAGAGCACGTAGGCCAGCGGTATCTCCCAGAGCCAGAAGACGAAGAGGTTGATGACGGTCGGCGTGCGCGTGTCGCCCGCCCCGTTGAACGACTGCGCGATGACCATCCCGTAGGCGTAGAAGAGGAAGCCGCTGGCGACGATCCTCAGGCAGTCGACGGCGTAGGCGCGCACGACCGGGTCCGGCGTGAAAGGCCCGACGATTGTGCCCGCGAAGAGGACGAAGACGAGCCCGACCGAGCCGAGGAAGTAGAGGTTGTAGCGGCTCGCCTGCCAGACGGCGCGCTCGGCCCGCTCGGGCTTGCCCGCGCCCAAAGCCTGCCCGACCATCGTCGCCGCCGCGTTCGATAGTCCCCACGAGGGCAGCAGCGCGAAGAGGATGATGCGGATGCCGATGGTGTAGCCGGCGAGCGCCTGGCTCCCGAAGGTTGAGATGATGCGCACCAGCCCTATCCAGCTCGCCATCCCGATGAAGACCTGAAAGGCGCCCGAGGCCGAGAGCCTGACGAGCCGCCACATCAGGTCGGGCGCGAGCGCCAAGTGGTGGCGCGCGACGTGGATGCGCCCGCCCGGCCGCAGGAGTTTCGAGAGCGCGTAGAGCGCGCCCACCGCGCGCCCCGTCGTCGTGGCGACGGCCGCGCCCGCGACGCCGAGTTCGGGGAACGGCCCCAGCCCGAAGATGAGGCAGGGGCCGAGCGCGATGTTGATGATGTTGGCGAGCCAGAGCACGCGCATCGCGATGGCCGCGTCGCCCGCCCCGCGGAAGATGGCGTTGACTAGGAACAGCATCACGACCGACGCGCACCCGCCCAGCATCACCCGCGTGAAGTTGCTGCCCGACTCGATCACGGAAGGCGACGCCCCCATGACAGCCAGCAGCCGCGGCGCCAGCAGCACGCCCGCCGCCCCCAGCGCGACCGAGACAATCATGCCGAGGATGAGCGTCTGCCCGGCGGTCCGCGCGGCGCCCTCTTGGTCGCGCTCGCCGACGCGGCGGGCGACGGTCGCCGTCGTCCCGATGCCGAGGCCGATGGCGAGCGTGTAGACGAGCGTCATCATCGACTCGGTGTAGCCGACCGTGGCGACGGCGTCGGCGCCGAGCTTGCCGACGAAGAACACGTCGCAGACGACGAAGACGCTCTCCATCACCATCTCCAAGACCATCGGGACGGCGAGCAGCAGAATCGAGCGCCCGATGGAGCCGGAGGTGTAGTCGTAGCTGACGTGCGAGCCGCGCACGGACTGCCCGATGGCGGCCCACAGGCCCGGCTCGGCTTGAACGGTTTCGGTCGTGTCGGCCATTAGTTGCCCATCAGTTGGAGGCGCGTCATGTCGTCGTAGACGGCGCGGGAGATGTCTGCGATGAGCTTGCGGGCGCGGGCGCCGTCCGCGACGCCGCGCGTCAGGACGACGAGCACGTAGGGCCTGCGGCCGGGCGGGTAGACGATGCCGGCGTCGTGGCTGACGCGCGTGATGGAGCCGGTCTTGTGCGCGACGCGGAAGCCGGCGGGCAGCCCCGCGGGCAGCCCCTCGTTGAACTTCTGCTCAAGCAGGACGCGCTCCATCTCTTCGGACGCTTCGCGCGAGACGGCCTTGCGCTCGGCGATGGCGCGCAGCAGCACGTAGAGGCCCCGCGCCGTCGTCGTGTTGTTCATCCCGCGCTCGAAAGCCTTCGAGTCCTCGACGCCGCGCAGGACCTTCAAGCCCTTCGCGCCCATCCTGTCGGTCAACTCCCTGACGCGCTCGGGCGTGACCAGCTCGATGAGGATGTTGGTGGCGAGGTTGCTGCTCTCCGTAATCATCAGGCGCATCAGCTCGCGCACGGTCTCGGTCGAGCCGATTTTCTTGTAGAGCGTCTGCTCGGAATCGTCCGAGGCGGCGACCGAGAAGGGGCTGCCGTCGGCGATGGACTTGAATTCATTCTTGACGGGCACGCGACCGTCGAGCGAGAGCCGGCGCTCGCGCGCCTGCCGGTAAAGCTCCATCATCACGGCCACCTTCATCGTGCTCGCGGCGTGGAAGGCGTCGTCGGCGTTGTGGAAGAAGTAGTGCTTCTTCTCGATGTCGTAGAGGGCGACGGCCACCGACTCGGCGCCGGCCTCGGCGGCCAGCTCGCCTATCTTCTTCTCAAGCGGGAACTGCGCGCGGGCGACGGCCGGCAGCGCGCAGGCGAGCGCCAGCAGGCAGAGGAACGTTTTAACGGGACGGGGGACGGTCACACTCACCTCCTCGGGTCAACAAAGGTTTTGATTCTCGCCGCCGCGCGTTATTTACGCAAGAGGCCGGTCCGTTATACTCGGGGGAGGAGGAAAAGTGATGACAGACGAACAGGGGAAAGAGTCGGCGACGCTGGGCGGCGGGTGCTTCTGGTGCCTTGAGGCCGTCTACAAGGAGCTGCGCGGGGTGGAGCGCGTGGTGTCGGGCTACGCGGGCGGCGCCGCCGCCGACCCTTCTTACGAGGAGGTCTGTTCGGGCTCGACCGGCCACGCCGAGGTCGTCCAGCTCACCTACGACCCGCGCGCCGTCTCCTTCCGCGAACTGCTCGAAGTCTTCTTCACCATCCACGACCCGACGACGCTCAACCGGCAGGGCGCCGACGTGGGCACGCAATACAGGAGCGTCGTCTTCTACCACAGCCCCGAGCAGAAGGAGGAGACGGAACGCGTCATCGCCGAACTGACGGCGCAGGGCGTCTGGCCCTCGCCCATCGTCACGGAGGTCGTGCCGCTCGAAAAGTTCTACCCGGCCGAGGAGTACCACCAGAACTACTTCGCGCGGAATCCGAACCAGGGCTACTGCCGCATGGTCGTCGCCCCGAAGGTGTCGAAGTTCCGCAAGCACTTCATGGACAGGCTGCGGGCGTGAGTCAGTCTTCCGCGAAGGCCGCCTCGCGCAGCTCGCGGAGGAAGCGCGCGAGGTCTTCGAGCGAGTAGTTGGCGTTCAGGCCGCTCGGGTTCGGGAGCACCCAGACGCGCGCCGGGCCGAGCCTCTCCTCCTGAAGCCCGAGCGCGGCCTTCGGGCGGTCGAACGCCGCGCGGTAGGCGCCGACGCCGAGCACGGCGAGGAAGCGCGGCCGGTACCTCTCGACCTTCTTTTTGAGAAGAAGGCCCCCGCGCACGAACTCTTCCGGTTTTAACTCCGCCGCCGCGGCCGTGGCGCGCGCGACGACGTTGGTGACGCCGCAGCCGAGCGCGAGCAGTTCCCTCTCCTCGAAGGCCGAGAGCAGGCGCGGCGTGAAGCCCGCGCGGTGCAGAGCCGGCCAGAAGCGGTTGCCGGGCCGCGCGAAGTGGCGGCCGACGGCCGCCGTGTAGAGGCCCGGATTGATGCCGCAGAAGAGCACGCGCAGGTCGGGCGCGATTACGTCTTTAACGGTCTTCCCGGCCGACGCGGCGACTTCCTCCCTGCTCGGCTTGTAAATCTTTACGGCCATCCCGTCATCTAAACTTCGGCGTCCCTTGCGCGAGCACCGTGAGGGACGAGCCGAGGTCGCGCGAGCGGTAGACGCGCTGCGTGGCCTTCTGGTAGTCCGAGGGCGCGGCGCGCGGAATCTCGACGAACTTCTGCGGGTTGCGGTCCACGAGCGGGAACCAGCTCGACTGCACCTGCACCATCAAGCGGTGGCCGCGGCGGAAGGCGTGGTACACGTCCGGCATCTCGAACTTGATGGAGGCGGGCCTACCCGGCGCGAAAGGCTCGGGGCGCTCGAAGCCGTTGCGGAACTTGCCGCGGAAGGGCTCGCCGCGCACGAGCTGCTGGTAGCCGCCCATCCTCACTAAGTTCGGGGGCGGGCGCTGCCCTTCCGGCGCGGCCGGCTGCGGGTAGTCGCCGGGGTACACGTCAACGAGCTTGACGACGAAGTCCGAGTCGGTCCCCGTCGTCGAGACGTTGAGGCTCACGCTCAAAGGCCCGGCGACGATTAAGTCCTCCTCCAAGGGCTCCGTCACGTAGACGAGCACGTCCGGCCGCTGCGAGGCGAACCGCTGGTCCTCCGTCATGTAGTCCGAAGTCATCCCGCCGACCACGTAGCCGACGAAGGGGACGGGCCTGTTCGGGTCGCTCAGGTATTCGTCGAAAGCCGACTGGCCCGCCTCCGTCGGCGCCTGCGTGGAGAGGCGGCCCGCCTCGCGGAAGTGGAGCGTCAAAGGCTTGGCGTCCTTCGGCGGCCACGAGTCGTGGCGGCGGAACTCGTTGATGCCGGTCAGGAACATGAAGGCTTCGGGCAGGCCCGAGGGCTTGTCCTTCAAATAGTGCATGAAGAAGGGGAACTGTATCTGCTCGCGGAAGAACTCGCCGGTCTTGACGGCGAAGTTGAGGTTGCCGAGCCGTTCGCCGTCGCCGCGCGACCAGCCGCCGTGCGACCACGGCCCCATCACGAGGAGGTTGACCGAGCCGGGGTTCTTCCGCTCGACCGAGCGGTAGATGTGGAAGGGGCCGAGCGGGTCTTCGGCGTCGAACCAGCCGCCGACGTTGAGGACGGCGCAACGGACGCCATCCATGAAGCGCCAGACCGAGCGGCGCTTCCAGAAGTCGTCGTAGGTCGTGTGGTCAACAATCTCCTGCCAGTAGGCGGCGTCGCCGCCGAAGAGGCGCTGGTTCATGTCCGCGAGCGGGCCTGCGCGCAGGAGGAATTCGTAGAGGTCGGGCGTGCCGGGGTCGAACTCGATGCGGGGCCGGGGCGGCGAGGGCTCGCCCGCGCGGGGGACGAAGGAGGAGTAGAAGCCGAAGTTGGCGGCGAGCATGAAGGCGCCGTTATGGTACACGTCGTCGCCCATGAAGTAGTCGGCCGTGGGCGCCTGCGGCGAGGCGGCCTTGAGCGCCGGATGGGTGTCGATGATGCTGGCGGCGACGTGGAAGCCCGGCTGCGAGATGCCCCACATGCCGACGCGGCCGTTGTTGTTGGCGACGTTTTTGACGAGCCAATCGACGGTGTCGTAGGTGTCGGTGCTCTCGTCGATGTCCTTCGGGCCGCGTTTGTTCTCGACGTGCGGGCGCACCTGCTGGAACGTGCCCTCGGACATGTATCGGCCGCGCGCGTCCTGGTAGGCGAAGATGAAGCCCTCGCGCTCGAAGTGTTCGGAGGGGCCGAGCGAGGCACGGTAGTTGTCGGCGCCGTAAGGGCCGACGCTGTAGGGCGTGCGCGTCAGCATGATGGGGTAGCGGCGCGACGAGTCCTTCGGGACGTAGACGGCCGTAAACAGTCGCGCGCCGTCGCGCATGGGGATGCGGTACTCGTATTTCGTGTAGCGCGCCCTGACGGCCTCGACCGACGGCGTCGGCGCCGGCTGCTGCGCGGACGAATAAGGACAGGCGAGCACGAGCAGCAAGAGCAGGCCCGCGGTCCTGAGTTTATGATTCCGGAACACGTATCGTCTCCGTGAAGTTTTGGGCCGGGCGTTACTCGCCTTTGCCGCTGTCGCCTTCCGTGATGGAGGGGCGGCGCGCGGGCTGGCGGAGGCGTTGGAGGCGCGTGGAGATTTGGCTGCTCAGGCGCTCGTCGCCGGGCGTGCGCTCGGGCGGGTCGGCGTCGAAGATGGCCTCGAACCACGATGAAGGCCGTGCTTCCTGGACCGGCTCCGGCTCGGGCTCGGGCTGGGGCTCCGGGGCGGCGGGCTCGGCGGCGCGCTCTTCCCTCTCGGCGGCGAGCGCGTCGTTTTCGGCGGCGAGTTGGTCGGCGCGTTCCAGGAGTTCTTGCAGCTCGCGCTCGTAGGAGTCTTTGAGGCTTTGCAGCTCGTCGGCGAAGTTGAGCGCGGTCAGGACCGCGACCTTCGCCACGTCGTGGACGGCGAGGTTGTCGGCGACGGCGTGCATGCGCTCGTCCACGGCGCGCGCGGCCCTGCGGACGTGCTCGGCCGCGCCGGTCGAGGAACGCAGGCTGTAAATCTGGTTGAAGATTTTGACCTTCACGGACCCGGCCGCGGGGTCGCGGTTCTCTTCGCTCATCCTTGAAAGCCTCAAGCCCGCGCGGGCACGCTGACGTGGACGCCGAGTTGTTCGAGGTGTGCGAGGTCGAGCGACCACTCGTGGTTGCTGCGCCGGTGCCACTGTTCGAAGCAGACTTCGAGGTAGGCTTCGGCGTCCTCGCACGACCAGTTATTGACGCGCGCCAGGTGCGCGACCGCCTGCCGCCGACGCCCGCGGACCCCGGCCAGCCCCGCGTGCTTCACCTCGTGGCAGGCCGGGCAGAGCGCGACGAGGCGTTCGAGCCTCTGCACCTTCCGCGCGTCGTCGTAAGAGAAGACCTCGTGGCACTCGACCGGCCAACGCTCGCCCCGGCCGCCGCACACCTCGCACCTGTAGCGGGCGCGCGAGAAAGTCAGCCTCTTCAGCCGCTCCCACTCGGCCGCCGAGACGTGGGAGCGCACGTTCTTGAACCACGCCGAGCGCGGCACAAGCTCGACCGTCAGCGGTTGTCGCAAAGGCACCCCTCCCGTCATTGGCCTAAGTCTACACGGCGCGGGCGCGAGTCCGAAGCGGCGTGATATAAATTTGTCTATGACCCGAGGGATTTCAAGCAGGCTTTTGTTCGCCGCCGCGTGCGCGGCGGCTCTCGTGCTCGCGTGCCGGCCGACCCTGCCGGGCGCCAATCACGCGCGGTCGGAGGAGCTGCGTCGTCAGCAGACGGCGGCCGGGATGAAGGCGGACGCGTCGGCGCAGGGGCGCATCCGCACGGCGCAGTTGGAGGAGAAGGCGGTGCGCGAGAGCAGCGGCCTCGTCGCCTCGCGCCGCACGCCCGGCCTCTACTGGACGCACAACGACTCGGGCGACGGCCCCTTCGTCTTCGCCTTCGACGCCGAAGGGCGGCGCCGCGGCGTCTGGCGCGTCGAGGGCGCGCGGGCCGAGGACTGGGAAGACATCGCCGCCGGCCCCGGACCCGAGCAGGGGCGCTCGTACCTCTACGCGGCCGACATCGGCGACAACGGCGAGGAGCGCAGCGAGATCATCGTCTACCGCTTCGCGGAGCCGGCAATCAACGATGCGGACGCCGCCTCGACGAAGAAGGAGCCGCGCCGGACCGACCCGGCCGAGGCCCTCCGCCTCACCTACCCCGACGGCGCGCACAACGCCGAGGCGCTGGCCGTCCACCCTTCGAGCGGCGACCTCTACGTCATCACGAAAGAGTTGGGGGGGGCGGGCGTCTACAAGCTGGCGGGGGCGGGCCGGGCTTCCGGGGCTCAGAAGTTGACGGCGGTGGCGAGGCTGAAGGGGCCGGGCTTCTTCGGCACGCTCGTCACGGGCGCCGACATCTCGCCGGACGGGCGCCGCGTGGCGCTCTGCGACTACGCGAACGGCTACGAGCTGCGGCTGCCCGACGGCGCCGCCTTCGATGAAGTCTGGAAGCAGCAGCCCTCGACCATCCCCCTCGGCCCCCGCCGTCAGGGCGAGGCCGTCTGCTACCGCCTCGACGGCCGCGCCCTCCTGGCGACGAGCGAGGGCTCGCCGGCCGCGTTGTTTGAGGTCACGCTCTAACCGATTGCGGATTGAGGATTCCGCAATCGTCAGGGCTTCGGCAGCTCAATCGGCTTGCCGGTCATGAGGGTCGGGGCGCCGGTCTTGCGGAGCGTGTCGTTTAGTTGGGGGACGGTGTCGGCGAGGAATTTGTTGACCTCGGCGATGCGGGCGTCGAAGTCCTTTTGCAGCTCGGCGTAAAGCTCGCGGGCGGCGGGCGTGGGGCCTGCGTTGGCGGCGTCGAGGGCGAAGAAGAGGCCGCCGATGCGCTCGACGAGCTGCGCCCGCCCCTGGAAGCCGAGGCCGCCTTCGGGCTGCGCCAGCCTGTTCTGCAACTCCTCGACGCGCTTCTTCTGCGCGTCGAGCGCGTCGGCCACGTCCTTCGGCACGTCGGCGGCGCCGAGCCGCTCCTTGACCGTGCGCTCGACGAAGTCGAGCTGCGTCTTCAGGCTGTCGAGCGTGCGCAGGGCGGTGTTCGTCGCCGTCTGCATGTCGCGCAGCCTCAGCGTCATGTCCAACTGCTCGCGAAGCTCGGCCTGCTGCACCGTCACGGTCGGGTCGAGGCGCACTTCGACGTGCTTCTGGAAAGTCTTGTCGCCGACGAAGAGCTTGACGGTGTAGGTGCCGGGCAAGACCTGCGGCCCGCGCGGGCCGCCCGTGAACTGCACCTCCTCGTCGGTCGGGGGCCGCCGCACGCGCGGGCCGCCGTAGCGCAGGTTCCAAGAGACGCGGTTGAAGCCCTGCTCCTTCGCCACGTTCTCCATCTCGCTGACGAGCTTGCCCTGCGCGTCGAGAATCTGGACCTTGACCTTGGTCTTCTCGTCGGGCTTCTTCTTGAGGTAGTAGCTGACGAGCGCGCCGTAGGGCGGGTTGGGCGCGGCGAACGCCTCGTCGCCGACGCCGTAGCGCGTGAAGCGGACGGTGTGGCGGACGGCCGGGCGCACGTCGAAGAGGTGGGCGTCCTCGGCGGCGACCTGCGGCGTCATCTGCTGGACGGGCGTGGCGTCGTCGAGAATCCAGAGCCCGCGGCCGTGCGTGGCGAGGATGAGGTCGTTCTCGCGCGGGTGGACGAGGATGTCGTGGACGGCGACCTTCGGAAGATTCTTCAGGGCGAGGCTCGACCACTGGCTGCCGCCCGTGTAGGAGACGTAAATGCCGAGCTCCGTCCCGGCGTATAGCAGGCTGGGATTCTTCGGGTCTTCGCGCACCACCCACACGTAGGCGTTGGCGGGGAGGTTGCCGGTGACGTTCTGCCACGTCCGGCCGCCGTCGCCCGAGCGGTAGACGTAGGGCCTTCGGTCGTCGAGCATGTGGCGGTCGAAGGAGGCGTAGACGAGGTCAGCGTCTTTGCGCGAAGGCTCGACGTGCGAGACGGGCGAGCCGGCGGGGACCCCCGCCACGTTCTTCGTCAAGTTGCGCCAGTTCTTGCCGCCATCGGTCGTCACCTGAAGCTGGCCGTCGTCCGTTCCGGCCCAGACGGTGCCGGGCCGGAGGGGCGACTCGGCGAGGCTGATGACGGTGGCGTAGTACTCGGCGCCGGTGTTCTCGAAGGCGACGGGGCCGCCCGCGTCCCTTTGCCGCTCCTTGTCGTTGAGGGTGAGGTCGGGGCTCATCTGCGCCCACGTCTTGCCGAAGTCGGTGGAGCGGAAGACGACGTTGCCGCCGAGGTAGACCGTGTTCTTGTCGTTGGGCGAAAGCACGAGCGGCGAGTTCCAGTTGAAACGGAACTTGGCGTTCGTGGCCGGCCCGCCGTCGTCGCCCATGTAGGGGACGACGAGCTGCTGCTCGCGCGTGCGCATGTCGGTGCGGACGACGTTCCCGCCCTGCGACTCCGAAAGGTAAAGCTCGGGGTCTTCGGGGTGGTTCATGACGTAGAAGCCGTCGCCGAAACTTATCATCCGCCAGTCGTCGTTCTGTATGCCGACGGGCTCGCGCGTGCGGCTCGGCCCCGTCCAGGTGCCGTTGTCCTGCAACCCGCCCATCACGTTGTAGAACGGCTGCCGGTCGTCGAGGTGAATCTGGTAGAACTGCCCCCACGCGGCGTTGTTGACGTACTCCCAGCTCTCGCCGCCGTCGTAGGTGATGGTGGCGCCGCCGTCCTGGCCGGCCCAGACGCGGCGCGGCTGCCGCGGGTCGATCCAGAGCGCGTGGAAGTCGACGTGCTGCCGCCCC
>DASZEK010000091.1:0-84484 GCA_035941045.1 Pyrinomonadaceae bacterium
GGGCAGTTCGAGACGTAGACGCCGCGGCGCGAGGCCGCCGCCACGTCAATCGTGTTGTAGCCCGCGCCCGCGCGCACGATGAGCTTGAGCGCGCCCGCGTCGAGCATCGGCTCGGTCACCTTCGTCGAGCGCACGACGAGCACCTCGGGGTCGTAGGAGCGGATGGCCTCGACCAGGCTCTCCTCCTTCACGTCGGGCTGGTACGAGAACTCGCAGCCCGCGGCGTCGAGGCCGTCGCGCCCCGACTGTTCGAACTTGTCAGCGATGAGCACACGCATCGGTTTCGCCTCGGGGAAAATTTTTACTTGCGCACGAGCGAGTAGGGCGCCGGGTCGGGCCGGTAGTTCTCGCGGTCGAGCGCGTAGTAGACGCAGTCCACCTGGAAGTAGTGCGCGTCCTTCTCGTAGCGCAGGCCCGACTTCTCCATCACGCGGCGCGAGCCGACGTTCTCGTGCGCGGTGACGGCCATGACGCGGTCGAACTTCATCTCCTCGAAGCCGTAGCGGAGGGCGGCGCGCGCGGCCTCGGTTATCAGGCCGCGGCCCCAGTAATCCTTGTCGGCGCCGTAGAGCAGCTCGACCTCGCGCGTGTCGGGCAGGTAGCGCAGGCCGCAGTAGCCGAACAGGCTCCCCTCGTCTTTCAGCTCCAGCGCCCACTGGCCGTGGCCGCGCAGGTTCCAGTGTTCGAGGATGCGGCCGATGCCGATGAGCACCTTGTCGCGCGTCGGCTGGAACCACGCGGGGAAGTGCGTCTGGAACTCGGGCGTGCTCACGATGCGGAGCTGCGCGTCGGCGTCCTCCGGCTTGTACATCCGCATCAGCAGCCGCTCGGTTTCGATTTCCATGTCAAATCGTGTGAATTAGGATGCCGTCGCGCAGCTTGGGCTCGAACCAGGTGGACTTCGGCGGCATGATGCCGCGGGCGTCGGAGACCCGGAGCAGGTCTTCGATGGAAGTCGGGTAGAGGGCGAAGGCGACGGCGGCGCGGCCCTCGTTGACGAGTCGTTCCAGCTCCTCCGTGCCGCGGATGCCGCCGACGAAGTCGATGCGCTTGTCGGTGCGCACGTCCTCGATGCGGAGCACGGGTTCGAGCAGGTTGTCTTGCAGCACGCTCACGTCGAGCGTGGAGGTCGGGTCGTCGCTGAGCGTGCGGGCGGCGTCGAAGCGCGGCGACAGGCCGTGCCAGCGCCCGGCGAGGTACATGTGGAAGTGGCCGGGCTTGCCGGGGCCGCGCGGGTTGGCGCCTTCGGTCACGACGAAACGCTCGCGCACTTTGCGGAGGAAGTCGTCGGGCGAGCGACCGCCCAAATCCTTCACGACGCGGTGGTAGGGGAGAATCTGCATCTGGTCGTGCGGGAAGATGACGGCGAGGAAGCGGTTGTAGTCTTCCTGTCCGGTGTGGTTCGGGTTCTCGTCGCGGAGCTTCTGGCGGGCGCGGGCGGCCGAGGCGGCGCGGTGGTGGCCGTCGGCGATGTAGAGCAGCGGCACTTCGGCGAAGCAGCGGGCGAGTTGTTCCGGGCCGCGCGCGCACCAGAGGGTGTGGCGGACGCCGTCCTCGGCCTCGAAGTCGTAGAGCGGCTCGGCGTGCGTGTCGGCTTCGACGAGGGCGTCGACGCGGCGGTCGGCGCGGTAGGTGAGGAAGACGGGGCCGGTCTGCGCGCGCAATTCGAGGACGTGGCGCGTGCGGTCGTCCTCCTTGTCGGGGCGCGTCCGCTCGTGCTTGCGGATGAGGTCGCCGTCGTACTCGTCAACGGAGGCCGCGGCGGCGACGCCGACTTGCGTGTGCGAGCCCATCACCAGCCGGTAAAGGTAGAGCGAAGGCTCCTCTTCTCTTTCGAGCGGGCAGTCGCGGACGAGCCTTTGGAAGTTCTCGGCGGCGCGCGCGTAGACTTCGTCCGAGTAGATGTTGGTGCCCGGCGGCAAGTCTATCTCGGGGCGCGAGACGTGAAGGAAGCTGTCGGGCTTGCCTTCGGCGAGCGCGCGGGCCTCGTCGGTGTTGACCACGTCGTAGGGGACGGCGGCCACTTCCGCGACGCGTTCGCGGGGCGGGCGCAGGGCGCGGAAAGGGTAGATGGCGGCCACTGTGTAACCTCTCCTCCCGGACCAGATTGGTGCGTAGCTTTAGAACCTTAAGACTATCCGCAACGCGCTCTCCGGCGCAAGTCGCGCGCGACTCTTCGCGCCCCCGCCCGACTCTGCTAAGATGCACGCCCGTCAAAGCGCCGGGCCGAGAGCCGAAGCCGCGCGCCGCCGAAGTCCACCGAGAGCCCGCCCCGCCCTATGCGACCGAGAATCCCCATCGTCGTCACGCTCTACGCGCTGGCCGTCGCCTTCACGGCCGTCGCGTACAGCCTCTACCTGCCGCAGAACAGGCTCATCGAAGACCGCGGCTGGGGGACCGCGCAGATGGAGAAGGGCGGCCCCGTCGTCGTGCTGGCGGTCTACCCCGAAGGCCCGGCCGCGGCCGAGCTGCGCGTGGGCGACGAGGTCCTCGCGCTCGACGGCGAGAACGTCCAAGGGTCGGACTATCGTTTGGAGCAAGCCTACCGCCGCACGACGCCGGGCGAGCCCTACCGCATGACACTCCGCCGCGAAGGGCAGACGCGCGAGGTCACGCTGCGCGCGCACCCGACGCCGCCGCGCGACGCGCTGCTGTCGCCGGGCGCCCTCGTCGCCGTCCTCTACAGCCTCAGCTTCCTCGCCGTCGGCCTCGCCGTCTTCCTGCTCCGGCCCGACGACAAGCACGCCCTGCTGCTCTCGCTCTGCTTCGCGGCGCTCGGCGCGTCGTGGGCCGTGCCCTATCTGGACGAGGGTTCGAGCGTGGCGCTGCGCGCGCTGATGGCGTTCGGCTACTGCCTGAAGACGTTCTTCCCCGTCTTCCTGCTGCACTTCTTCCTCGTCTTCCCGCGCCCGCTCCCGGCGCTCGCGCGCAGCCGGCGGTCCGAGCTTTACGTCTACCTGCCCATCCTGCTCGTCGCCTTGCCGACGAACCTGTATCTCGCCGCACTGTTCCTGACGAACGTCGAGGAGTTCTTCCGGGTCACGACGCGGCGCGCGGCGCTGCTGGCCCTCGGCCCGCTCCTGATGCTCGGCTACCTGCTGGCGTGCCTCGTGGCGCTCGTCGCGCAGTACCGGACGGCCGACCGCGTCTCGAAGCGCAAGCTGCGCATCATCCTCGCCGGCTGCCTCGTGGGCTTCGCGCCCGCGCTCGTCTTCTTCACGACGCTGACGCTGCTCAGGGTGTTGAGGGGCGAGGCGTCCGCGCCGACGGGGCTGTTCCTGTCCGTCAACATCCTGCAAACCCTCGTCCCCCTCTCGTTCGCCTACGCGATAGTCCGGCATCAGGTCATCCCCGTCAGCTTAATCGTCCGCCGCAGCGTCCAGTACCTTCTGGCGAAGAACGCGCTGCGCCTGTTACTGCTGCTGCCCGTCGCCGGGCTCGTCGTCTCCGTCGCGCTCGACCCGCACCGCTCGGTCGCCGACATCCTGCTGCGCAACTCCACCTTCTTCTACTTCCTGCTCATCGCGGCCGTCGCCACGGGGCTCGTCTTCCGCCGCCGCCTGAACGAGTGGGTTGACCGCAAGTTCTTCCGCGAGCAGTACGACCAGGAGAAAATCCTGCGCGGACTCGTTGACGAGATTAAGGGCTTGGACTCGATGGCCGAGATGTCGCGGCGCGTGAGCGGCGAGGTCGAGCGGGCGCTCCACCCCGAGAGCGTCTACCTCTTCTACCGCGAGGGAGCTGCGGGCGAGCTGTCGCTCACCTACACGTCGGGCGGCGACGGCCGCGGCCTGAACATTCCCGAAGACTTCCAACTGCTGCGCCTGCTTGAGCTGCAAGGCGGCGCGCAGGACTTACCCTTCCCGCCGAAGACGAACCTGCCGCAGCACGAGAAGGACTGGCTGCGCTCGCTCGGCGCGCGCCTCGTCGTGCCTCTGTCGGGCACGGACAGCCGCCTCGCGGGCCTCTTCCTGCTCGGGCAGAAGAAGTCGGAGGTGCCCTACACGGCGCGCGACCGCGAGCTGTTGGAAGCGGTCGCCGGGCAGGTCGCTCTGGTTTACGAGAACGTCAGGCTGAAGGAGCGCGCGCGCGAGGACCGGCGCGTGCAGGACGAGGTCTTGTCGCGCTTCGAGGGGCGCGGCGTCAATCTCCTGAAGGAGTGCCCGCGCTGCGGGCGCTGCTTCGACTCGACGGCGGCGAAGTGTGACGCGGACGGCGCCGAGCTTCAGATGACGCTCCCCGTAGAGCGCACGGTCGAGGGGCGCTACAGGCTGGAAAGGCTCGTCGGCCGCGGCGGCATGGGCGCCGTCTACGAGGCGACGCACCTGAAGCTCAAGCACCGCGTCGCCGTCAAAGTCCTTGGCGGGCGCCTCTTCGGCGACCAGCGCGCCCTCAGGCGCTTCGAGCGCGAGGCTCGCGCCCTCGCCCGCCTCGGCCAGCACCCGAACGTCGTCTCGGTCCACGACTACGGCGAGCTGAGGACGGAAGGCGCCTTCCTCGTCATGGACTTCATCGAGGGCGAGAGTCTGGCCGCGCTCCTCAAGCGCGAGCGGCGCCTTCAACCTCAACGCGCCGCGGACCTCTTCGAGCAGGTGCTCGAAGCCGTCGGAGCCGCGCACGCCGCAGGCATCGTCCACCGCGACCTCAAGCCCGAGAACATCCTCGTCTCCGACGACGCGGCGGGGCGCGAGCGCGTCCGCGTCCTCGACTTCGGCTTGGCGAAGCTCGTGCGCTCCGAGGGCGGCGAGGCGCAGACGATGACGCAGCCCGGCATGGTGATGGGCACGCTCGGCTACATGGCGCCCGAGCAGTTGCAGGGCGAAGAGACGGACGAGCGCGCCGACCTCTTCTCCGTCGGCGTGATGGTGGCCGAAGCCCTCACGGGTCGCAGACCTTTCGCCGGCCGCACGCTCTTCGAGCTGCTGCGCTCCATCGAGCAGGAAGCCTTCCGCCTGCCGGGCGAGAGCGCGGAAGCGCGCCGCCTCGAAGAAGTCCTCCGCCGCTGCCTCGCCCGCTCGCGCTCGCGCCGCCCCGCCTCGGCCGAAGAGCTGCGGCGCGAACTCACCGCCGCCCTGCGCGCCTGCCCGCCCGGCGCGCTCTACGAAGACGAACCGCTCGACGCCGACACCTTCATCCTCCCCAATGCGCCGCCGCCCGCGAGCGTGTAGAATGCCCTCTTCTCTGCCGCGCCGCGTCGGCGAATGACTTCATAAGGATTTAAATCATGGACAATCTCGCGAGTCGGAGTTGCGTGCCCTGCCACGGCGGGGTGCCGCGTCTTGAAGGAGAGGCCATCGGGCCTCTCCTCGGTCAACTGCGCGGCTGGGAAGTGGTCGATGAACATCATCTGTCGAAAGGCTACAAGTTCACCAACTTCGCCGACGCGCTCGAATTCGTCAACCGCGTCGGCGCCGTCGCCGAGCGCGAAGGCCACCACCCCGACATCTCCTTCGGTTGGGGCTTCGCCCGCGTCAAAATCTACACCCACGCCATCGACGGCCTCAGCGAGAGCGACTTCGTCCTCGCCGCCAAGATAGACGGGCTGACGGACTCTTAAAGAAGATGGAAGCGGAGAATAATTTCAAGGCCGCCGAAGTCGAAGCGCGCGGCCGGCTGTGCGTCGAGTGCATGGGCGATGTCGCCGCGGGCGCGGGGCTCCTCGACAGGTGCGGCGCCGTGTTGTGCCGCGCGTGCGCGGGCGAGTTCTACGCGGCGTGCGCGGGGTGCGGCGGGCTCGTGGCGCGCGACGAGGCCCTGACGCGGCCGGGCGACGACGCCGCGTCCTTCTGCTTCGAGTGCTTCGGGCGCGCGCCCGAGGGCGAGGAGGCGCCGCCGTCGGAAGAGGAGACGGCCGCGCTCGTCGCCGAGTACGTCGAGCTGCACGAGGAGGCGAAGCGCCTCGGCGCGCGGCTCGACGAGATTAAGGAGTTGCTGAAGCGTGCGGCGCGCGCCCGCCCGCGCGTCTCGAACGCGGTGGTCTTGCGCGCGGGTGAAGGCCCGGCCGGCGTCCGTTGCAGCTACACGGTCAGGACCAGCTACGACGCCGAAAAGCTCTCGGCCGCCGAGCACCTTCTCGGCCCCGACCTCTTCTCCGACCTCTTCGAGCGCAAAGTCACCTTCTCCGCCCGCCGCGACAGTTTAGAAGCCTTCCTCTCATCCTCGGAAGAAGAGAGCGCCGCCGCCCGCGAACTCGTGCGCGCCGCCGAGCAGCGTTCCGAAGTCGAAACCGTCACCGTCGTCGCCCAGAGAAAGAAGAAGTAAAAGCCCCTCGCCATGTCCCAACTCACTCCCGAACCCCTCGCGGCGCCGCCGACCGAGAGGCCGCTGACGGCGCAGAGACTCGCCCAGTACGTCGCCCGAGGCCGCTGCGAGCGCCACCTCCGCTTCGCCCTCTTCCCGTCCGAGGCCGCCGAGCTGCTCAACCGTTACAAGCTTGAGGTCGAACCGCTCTCGCCGCTCCTCTCGGGCGCCGGCCAGTCGTACGAGCGCGAGATGGTCGAGAGCTTGCGCGCGCGCGGCCTCGACGTGCGCGACGTGCAAGCGAGCGCGCCCGAAGCCTTCGCGCGCGAGGTGAGGGGGCAGGAGGAAGGGCGGCGGGTTCTTTATTACCAGCCGAATCTGAAGGGCCGCATCGGCGCGTGGGAGTGCGAGGGCCGCGCCGACTTGATAGAGGTGACGCGCGGGCCGGAGGGCTTGGCCGCGACCGTCGTCGATTTCAAGGCGAGCGCGCGCGAGACGGTCTCGTTCCGCCTCCAAGTCGCCTTCTACGTGCGGCTGCTGGCGGCGACGCTCGGCGCGGCCGGCGTCGAACTCTCCGAACTCTCCGGCGCGGTCGCCGCGCGCGGCGGCTCGACGGAAGACGGCTGGGAGACGTTCGACCTCTCGCTCTACGACGACGAGATTGAACGCCTCGTGGCCGCGCCCTCGTCCGACGTGGCGCGCGCCGCACACGCCGGCCGGGGCCGGGCGCGCTACCACCTGCGCGCCGCCTGCGACGGCTGCCCCTACAACGCCCTCTGCTTCGCCGACACGGCCGAGCGCGAAGACCTCTCGCTCGTCCCGCTCATCACCTCCTCCGAGAAACGCGCGCTCGGCGACGCGGGCATCACTTCGGCGCGCACGCTCGCCACCCTGATGGAGTACGCCGCGGGCGGCGGCCTTAACCCCGCGCCCGGCTCGGAAGAACTCGCGCGCCGGGCCGCCGCGCGCTGGCCGTTGTCGGGACGCCTGCCCCTGCTCGTGCAGCGCGCGCGCGCCGCCGTCCGCCGTCTCGACAGAAGCACGGAGGCGAAGCGTTACGTCGTCGGCTCCGACTACGGCTCGCTGCCCGACCCGGCCGCGCACCCCGGCCTCGTGCGCGTCTTCGTGGACGCGCAGCGCGATTACTTGAGAGACAAGCTGTTCCTCGTCGCCGCGCGCGTCACGGGCCCGCGCGCCGTCTCGGAAATCGTCGAGATGACGGACGCGCCGCCCGACGCCGACGGAGAGCGCGCCATGCTCGTAGGCTGGCTCCGGCGCGTGCTGCCTGCGATTGCGGAGGCGGCCGGGGCCGCCGAGGCGCCGCTCCACGTCTACACCTTCGCGCAGCGCGGCGAGCGCGCCCTGCTCGACGCGCTCGCGCGCCACTTCGACGCCCTCTGCGCCCTCCCGGCCTTCTACGACCTCCTGACTTCGAGCCCCGCGCTCTCGCAGTCGATGGTCTCGCTGCTCTCCGAAGAGGTGCGCACGCGACTCAATCTCGCGCCCGTCTGCCACAACCTCTACGAAGTCGCCCGCGCCCTCGGCTTCGACTGGAAGGACGCCGAAACCGACTTCCGCAAGACCTTCCGCGCGCGCGTCTTCGACAACCGGCGCACCTTCCGCCGCGACCCCTCGACCGGCACGTTCGAGCGCGACGAAACCAAAAGTGAAGAAGACGAAAACGCCCCCGCGCCTTTCGTGAGTATCGAGTCGGCCGCGCGCTTCGGCGTCGAGATTCCTCTCGAATACGCGTACGCGGCGTGGGGCCTTCTGCGCGAGACTGAAGGCGCGGGCGAGCGCGCGCGGGCTCAGCTCCGCGGCTTCGCGGGCGTGACGGCCGGGCAGATAAAGGACTTCGCGCGGGCGCGGACGCGCGCCATGCAACACGTCGAGGAGAGCTTCACTTACAAGAACCGCAAGGTCGAGAAGGTGCCGCTCGACCTCTCGAAGCTCGGCGAAGTGGAGACGGACCCGAGCGAAATCCCGCTCTCGCGCTTGCTCGAAGATTTTCTTTTGCTCGAACACCACGCGTCGTTTCAGGAGCGGATGCTTCATCTATCTCTGCCGCCGCGCGAGCGCGCCGAGACGGGCCGCACGGCCGTCATGCGCTGCGAGCGTTACGAGCGCGACGAGGCGAAAGAAGAGCGCGCCTGGTTCCGCTTCGCCGACGCGGAAGGGCGCGACCTGCCCGCCTCCGAAGCCGGCCTGCGCCGGATGCGCGAAGGCGACTGGCTCGTGCTCAACCCCCTGCGCGACGGCGAGGGCCGCACGCTTCCCGCGGCGCGCATCCTGCGCGGCCGACTCGCCACGGTCGAAGAGGTTTCGGCCGAGCGCGTGCGCTTGCGGCTGCTGCCGATGAGCTTCAAGAACTCGCCCTTCCGCTACCCGCACATGCTTTACGTGCCGGAGCCCGGCGCGCTCTACACGGCCGACGAGATGGCCGACGACCTCAACGCCGACAAGTTCCTCGAAGCCTGCCGCCACGCCTCTTCAAATCACCTCTACCGCTGGCTCGGCGACCCCGAGGAAGGGAAGCGGCCCCGCGCCGTCAGGCCCAAACGTCTGCGCGACGCGCGAGAGTTCGCGCGCCTCGCCGCCGCCGCGCAGAAGCCGCACGGCCTGACCGGAGCGCAGGCCGAGATTGTCGGCGGGCGTTTGGAGGAGCGCGTCGTCGTCCTTCAAGGCCCGCCCGGCACGGGCAAGAGTCACACGCTCGGCCTCGCCGTCCTCGCCCGCGCCGCCGCGCTCGCAAGCCCCGCTCGACCCTTCCGCGTCGCCGTCCTTGCCAAGACGCACGCGGCCGTCTCCGTCGCCCTCGAATCGGTCGCGAAGCGCCGGGACGAGCTGCTGAAAGCTTACGCCGGGACTCCCGAAGGCGACTCTCTCGTCAACCCGCTCGCGCGCCTCAAGGTCTTGAAGGTCTGCAACGACGCGGGCGACGCCGTGCCGCCGGGCGTCGGGCGCCTGACGCCTGACGGCGACGACGAGCTGACGGCCGCGGAACAGTGGGAGATGCTTTCGGCAGAGCCGGCGCTCGTCGTCGGCGGGACGCCGGGCGGCCTCTACAATCTGGTGAAGAAGGGCGCGTCGAAGGGCAAGGGCGTTGACTGGACGGGCGAGCACTTCGACCTCGTCGTCGTGGACGAGGCTTCGCAGATGGGTCTGGCCGAGGCGCTGACGGCCGCCGCCTTCCTGCGCGCCGACGGGCAGTTTGTCGCCGTCGGCGACCACCGCCAGATGCCCCCCATCCTCGCGCACGCGTGGGACCGCGAAGCGCGGCGCGACCTCGGCCGCGCGCGCGTCCACCTCTCCGTCTTCGAGTACTTACAGGCGCTCGGCTTCGCGCGCGTCGCGCTCGACCAGAGCTTCCGCATCCCCGAAGAGGTCGCGGACTTCCTCGGCCGCCACGTCTACGCGCAGGACGGGATAGCCTTCCGGTCTTCCAACCGGACGCGCCTCGCGCCGTGCGAAGGTTTGAATGAAGAGTGGCTGCGGGCGGCGCTCAAGCCCGAGCACGCGCTCGTCGTCATCGTCCACGACGAGGACGCTTCGCAGCAGTCGAACGAGTTCGAGGCGGAACTGGTGTCGGCCGTCGTCGCGGCGGCGGCGGAAAGGCTCGGGCTCGACGCGCGCGAGGGCGTCGGCATCGTCGTCCCGCACCGGGCGCAGAAGGCGCTGCTCGCGTCGAGGCTCGGCTCGTTGGGAGAGTGCGTTGACACGGTCGAGCGTTTTCAGGGCGGCGAGCGCGACCTCATAGTCGTCTCGGCCACGGCGTCGGACCGCGAGTTCGCTGAGAGCGAGAGCGACTTCCTGCTTGAGCCGCGGCGGCTGACGGTGGCCGTCTCGCGGCCCCGGCGCAAGCTCGTCCTCATCGCCTCGCGCTCGGTCTTCGAGCTGACGCCGAACGACCTCGACGAGTACGAGCGCGGCTCGCTCTGGAAGCGCCTGCACCACGAGGCGCGGCGCCTGCTCTGGGAGGGCGAAGTCGCGGGCCGCCGCGTCGCCGTCCGCACCACTTAATCCGCGGTTGAAATTGACGGACGCTACCGAGCGCGTTCGAGGGCGGCGCGGTCCCAGTGCGCGAGGTCGGCCGCCGCGTCGTAGGTGCTTTGGAGGAAGTCGAGGAGTGCGGCGTCGGGGTCGGGGGCGCGGCGCACGTCCTCGTAGCGGAGGACGAACTCGCGCAGGTCGGGGCTGTAGAAAGCCTCGGCGGGGCGAATCTTGTAGTCCGCGAAGCCCGCGGGCTCGGGGTAAGCGTAGGAGTAGAAGACGGGCTCGGGGAAGGCGTCGCCGCCGGGCCAGAACCCGGCGCTGGAGACTTCGTGCGAGTAAGCCTCGCGCGTGACGGAGTCGGCGACGCCGGGGGCGCCGGGGTGCGGGGGCGCGGGGCGGCCCGAGAAGCGCGTGACGGCGAGGTCGAAGCTGCCCCAGAAGAAGTGGACGGGGCTGCACTTGCCCCCGAAGCCGGCGCGGAACTTCTGGAAGACGCGCTCCGAGTGGACGAGCGCCCGCCAGAAGCGGAGGGCGTGGACGGGGTCGTAAGTCCTGTGCGTCGTGTCCTGTTCAAAAGGGATGGGGTCGGCGACCTCGACCGGCGTCGGCCAGATTTTCACCCCCAGCCCCAACTCGCGCAGGTGGAGCATCAGGTCGCGGTAGAAGTCCGCGACCGTGCGCGACATGAGCCTGAACTCGCGCCCGCTGCCGTCGCCCGTGGCGATGACGAGCTTGTTGTCGAGGAAGTCGAAGTCGATTTGAAACGTCCTGCGGCCGTGCGGCATCGGCGAGGTGGTGAGGCCGCGCGCGGTGACGTAGAGCGGCACCTGCCACCAGTGGTTGAGCATCGGCGCCGAGGCGAGGCGCACCTTGCCGACGACCTGCGTCCACATGTGCAGCGTCGCGCAGGTCTCGCGCCACTCACGGTAAGGCAGGGGCGGCCAGGCTTCGGCCGCCCCCGGTGCGAACTCTGTGGAAGGCAGCATCGGTGTCCTCACTTACCAAAATTGCGCGCGAGGCCGTCGGCTGCAAGCGCGTGTCAGGCGGCGCAGACCTTGCTCAGCACCCCGGCCCACTTCGCCGTCACGGGCTTGCCGTACATCAACTGCTCCTTCTGCCTGCGGATGGCGCACGCGCGCCGGAAGGCCGCCGCCTCGCCGTACTTCTTGATGGAGACGGAGGTGCGGCCCTTCTTCTCGCGGCCCGCGTTCCAGGAGACCTCGTAGACTTCGTTGAGGTAGACCTTGCCGTCCTTGCCCTTGTGCTTCTTGACGGCGCGGCGGACGCCGACGACGCCCGTCGAGTTGCGCGGGTTCTTGCCGACCACGACCCAGTCCGTGCGCGGCTTGCCCATCTCCTTCTCCAACTGGTTGCGGCACTCGACCGCCTTCTCCAGCGCCTCGGTCTTCCCCCCGTGCAGCTTGTCGGAGAAGAACTTCGACCGCGTCTCGTTGTTGAGCCTCACACGGACGTACCACCCGTGCATCTTCTTCTGCGGGCTATCAATGCGGCTGATTCCCTTATGACCACTCTTCGGCATTCGTACACTCACGCCGCCGCGCCTTCTGAGGCCCGGCGGCCGTCCTCCAAAAGATTAGAATGAATGAGGTATGAGCTATAGGTAAGCGCGCGGCGCGCTTTTGTCAAGCGGGGCTGCCGGGCGCGGCGCGCGGGCGGGTAAAGAAGTTGTAAAAGTTGCGGGCGGACTTCACCCGCCGGCCGGCGCGATGCGGTAGCCGAGCGCGTGGATGGCCTTCAAAGTCTCGACGGAGGAGACGCGGTCGTACTCCTTCTCCGACTCCGACAACTCCTCGTAAGGCACGAGCCCCGGATGCTGCTTCAACTCGTCGTTGCGCGCCGGCCCGTACGTCCACCCCTCCTTCATCCGCCCCCGCGCCCAGTTGTCGTGGTTCGACGCCGCCAACTGCTCCACCAACTCCAACAGCCCCGGCGGCAACTCCACCCCCGAAGTGTCTATCGGCTTCGGCTCGTACATCATTGCTCCTCCCCGCGCGCCTGTTTGCACGCATCCTACGGGCGGGCCCGCGCGGCGTCAAACGCGCCGCCTCGCCCACGTCCTCGCAAGGCGCTCGTACCCCGCCGCTACAGCGCGCGCTCCATTAGGATGTCCCTTTGCGGGTCAGAGCCCACGCGAAACACGTGCTCGCCGACCGCGCGAAAGTCCCACTTGCGGTAGAACGCCTGCGCACGCGCGTTCCGCTCCCAGACGCCGAGCCAGATAGTCGCGTGCCCCGCCCGCCGCGCCTCGTCCACGCACGCGCGCATCAACGCCTCGCCGACGCCGCGGCCGAGCCATTCACGCGACACGTACAGCCGCACCAACTCGACGGGCTTCGGGCCTTCGACGCCCTCCGCCGGCTCGCCCGCGTGGAGCTTGGCGTACCCGGCCGCGCGCCCGCCGACTTCCGCGATGAAGAAAGTTGAGGCGGGGTCGGCCAGCTCGTCCGCCTGCCGCGCGGGGTTGAAGGACGCGGCGAGGTAGGCGGCCATGTCCTCCGGGCTGTTGTCGGCGGCGAACGTCTCCGAGAAGGTGCTCGCGCCCAACTCGGCCAGCAAACCCGCGTCCTGAGCGTCGGCCCAACGAACCGTCACATCGGGGGTTTGACTCATACTCATTTTCCCTGGCAACGGTGAAGCCACTGTTAGACGTATCCCGGCGCGGCTATTTCAGCGCCTTCTCTAACCTCTTGGCAAATTCCTCTAAGGTAATCCCGACAGACTGACATATCTCGCGCACCTCTAACACATCCAACCGCCGCTGCCCACTTTCATACCTCGACACATATGTTTGGTCTTTCTCGATACGTGCTGCCAAATCAACCTGCGTGAGTCCCGCTTCAACTCTCATCTCACGCAGGAGGCTGACGAGGCGACCACGTTGAGCAAGATAAATTCTCTTCTTCATTCAATATGTTATATGAACATATTGACGAATACACAAAATTGACATATTCTGAATATGTAGAATCTGCATAATCAGCCAAGGAATGATGGAGCATCTACTTGCAGATGAAGAATCTTGGGCGGCGATTCTTGAGCCTGCTTTACGGCAAGATGCAGCCGCCATCGAATGTTTAGCGCGTCTTCTGTTCAGGATTAAAAGGGCAATAGACAGCGGGCCGGAAGGAGCAATGCAGGCGAGCAGAGCACTACTCGACAGCATCGAGCTGCTCTACCTCTACACCGATACCCACAAGGCCGCGGTCAAACTGTACGTGCTTTCACTAGAGGGTACTTTGAAGCCGCCGGACGAGCCGCTTAATCTTATCAGTGCGGCGCTAGAAAGAGGGGCAAACCCTCCGCATTAACTATCTAACGCCCGGCATCACCCGCTGCCCCGCAGCTTTGCAGGAATTTGAGAACGCTCGTGTCGGCGGTCGGGTGCATGCCGTTGTTATGCGGCGGGTCAAATGAATGATTCAACATTAACCAGCTTTCTTCAATTTCTTTTCCGCTTCTGGAGGTTTAGCTTCACCAAGAAGCTTCAGGATTTCTTGACTGAGAGGCTCGACTCCTAAGCCCCGACGAGCAGCAGAAACCACACCTGAATAAGCTTTTGACAATTCAAGTCCAGGGTCTTTGGAATTAACAAGGTTAGGTGGATATTGATTTGCAACATCGTCGGGCGCAGAAATGGCACTCAAAGTCTTGATAAATCCTGAGATTTGCTCCTGCATGTATGAAGGTAGAAAGAGCGCCCACGTCTGATGTTGCAGGCTGAATTCTCTATAAAACGCGGAAAGCTCTCCCCTAGAAATTGCCAATCTGAATTTAAGCCGGGTCTCACTATTCAGCCGAAAGCCATTCAAAACTATAAAATCCTGACATGCATTATGGAGAGGATTAAGAGCGTTCATTATTGCAACAAAAGCATCAATCTGTTTCTGGTAAAAATATTCTCGATGCACGGAACTGCGGCTTTTATAATTCAACCACAGACTTAGAGCAGCAACCATCAAACCACCCATTGCTGCTATTGCTGAAGGTAAATCCATAACCGCACCTCTTATGCAATCATACTACGGCGACCAATAGACGAAGCAGCATAACGCATATTAGGCGTACTATTCGCCGCCGGTAAAGACGCCCATTGGGGCGTGTTTGTTTTTAGCCCTGCCGAGTGGGTACCTGGCTGCCTCAGAGGAGCACTTTTACTGCTAGCATGAGCAAAACTCAGTCTTTATTTTGAGAGAGGTAGAACTCCGCGAAAAGGTTTTTCCATGGTCGGGCCGTGGGGGCGTGTGAGAACAGTGGGCCGGATTTATGGCGGGGGGCGCGGCGACGATTGTCAGGGGCGGGTGGGCGGTGTTATATCTCCATCACTCTGCTGGGGAAGCCAAAACAGTCAACCGGGTCGGAAGCGGAAAGGGACACCTGTCATCATGGCGAACACACCTATTACAGTTGCGCGCGGCGACGGCATCGGGCCGGAGATTATGGACGCCACGCTCCACATCCTTAAGGAAGCCGGCGCGGCGCTCGACATCGAGGAGATAGAGATCGGCGAGCGAGTTTATCTGGCCGGGAACCCGGCGGGCGTCGCGCCCGAGGCGTTCGCGTCTCTGCGGCGCACGAAGGTCTTCCTGAAAGCGCCCATCACGACGCCGCAGGGCGGGGGCTACAAGAGCCTGAACGTGACGGTGAGGAAGACCTTCGGGCTCTACGCCAACGTGCGGCCGTGCGTCTCCTACCACCCGTTCGTCTCGACGAAGCACCCGGTGATGGACGTGGTCATCGTCCGCGAGAACGAGGAGGACGTGTACGGCGGCATCGAGTACAGGCAGACGGGGCAGGTGACTCAGTGTTTGAAGCTCATCTCGCGTCCCGGCACCGAGAAGATCGTGCGCTACGCCTTCGAGTACGCGCGCGCCAACGGCCGCCGCAAGGTCACGTGCTTCACGAAAGACAACATCATGAAGATCACGGACGGCCTCTTCCACAAGATTTTCGACGAGGTCGCCGCCGAGTACACCGACATCGAGAACGAGCACTGGATTGTTGACATCGGGGCGGCGAAGCTCGCCGACACGCCCGAGAACTTCGACGTGGTCGTGCTGCCGAACCTCTACGGCGACGTGCTCTCGGACGTGGCCGCGCAAATCGCGGGTTCGGTCGGCCTCGCCGGCTCGGCCAACATCGGCGAGCACATCGCCATGTTCGAGGCCATCCACGGCTCCGCGCCGCGCCGCGCGGGGCAGAACCTCGCCAACCCGTCGGGGCTTTTCCTGGGCGCCGTGATGATGCTCGTCCACACGGGGCAGACCGACGTGGCCGAGCGCGCGCACAACGCGTGGCTGCGCACGATGGAGGAGGGCGTCCACACCTACGACATCTACAAGGAGGGCGTCAGCAAGGAGAAGGTCGGGACGCGCGAGTTCGCGCAGGCGGTCGTCGCGCGCCTCGGGCAGAAGCCGGAGCAGTTGAAGGCCGTGACGTACAAGGCGGGCGGCGCCGGGGCCGACTTCGCGAGCCGCATGGCGCGCGAGGCCGCGGCCGTGAACAAGGAGGTCGCGGGCGTTGACGTGTACCTCGACTGGTCCGCCGGGTCGCCCGACGAGTTGGGCGCGGCCGTCTCGCGGGTCGGCGGCGAGGGGTTGAAGCTCGTCTCGATTGCCAACCGCGGCGTCAAGGTCTGGCCCGGCGGCAGCCCCGAGACGTTCTGCTCCGACCACTGGCGCTGCCGCTTCGCCCCCGAGGGCGGCCGCGAGATAGGGAACAAGGAGATAGCCGCGCTGCTCTCGCGCATCGCGGACGCGGGCCTCGACTTCATCAAGACGGAAAACCTCTACAACTTCGACGGCAAGCCCGGCTACTCGCATGCGCAGGAGTAGTGAACAGGTGTCGGGTGTCGGGTTCCGGGTTTCGGTAAAGAAACTCGGTTTCACCCGGCACCTGACACCCGGCACCCGGCACCCGCTTTTGAAAGGAGAGAACATGTCAGCAGCGGCCCCCGCGGCGAAACCTGAATCGGGCGAGTACGCCGACTACTATGAGAAGTACGTCGCGCTCGTCCCCGACGGCAACGTGGTCGAGACGCTCGGGCGGCAGATATATGAGACGCTGGCGCTGCTTGGCAACGTCGATGAAGAGCGCGCCGGCCGCAGCTACGAGCCCGGCAAGTGGAGCATCAAGGAGGTGGTCGGCCACATCGTAGACGGCGAGCGCGTCTTCGCCTACCGCGCGCTGCGCTTCGCCCGCGGCGACCAGACGCCGCTCCCCGGCTTCGACCAGGAGACCTTCTCGCGCCACGTAGACTTCAACGCGCGCACGCTCCCCGACATCCTGGAAGAGTTCGCCGAGGTCCGGCGCGCGACCGTCGGGCTCCTGCGCTCGCTCACCGAAGAGGCGTGGGTGCGGCGCGGCGTCGCCAGCGACAACGAGGTGTCGGTGCGGGCGCTGGCCTACATCATCGCCGGCCACGAGGCGCACCACGTCCGCATCCTCCGCGAGCGATACCTCTCGGAAGGCTGAACGCATGAAAGCCCTCACGCGCGCCACGCTCTCCGTCCTCGCCACGCTCCTCTGCGCGTGGGCCGCCCGCGCGCAGGACGCGCCCGCCCCTTCGAGGTTCGCGCCCGAGGGCGAAGGGTTCGCCGTCGAGATGCCGAGGACGCCGTCGTCTTCGCCCGAGCGGGTCAAGGTCGAAGGGCTCGCCGTCGCCGGCCGTCGCCACGAGGCCGCGGACGAAGGCGGGCGGCGCTACGTCGTCTGGTCGCTCGACGACCCGGCCGACACGGGGCGGCGCCTCGCGGGCGAGAACTACACGAGCGAAGTCTTCGGGGGCGAAGCCCTCTACCTCGACCTGATTGCGGAGGTCGCGTGGCAACTCGTGGTCGAGCCGGAGGTCGAGAGGGGGAAGAGAGAGGGCCGGGTCGATTTCCCGCAAATGGCTTACGGCCACGAGTTCAGGCTGGACGGCAAGCCCGCGCGCGAGTACACCTTCATCTCTAAAAAGACGGCCGGCCCCGTCTACGTCTGCGCCGACGGGCCGCGCGTCTACGTCGTCGCGGCGCTCGGCGGCTACCCCCCCGACGCCAGCTTGAAACAGTTCGTTCAATCCTTCACCCTCAACCCCGGCGCGCCCGCCACGCAGGCGACCGACGCGCACCCCGGCACCGGCACGGGGCGCGGGCTCGGCACCGGCACCGGGGCGGGGACGGGCGGCGGGCTCGTGACGGGCGGGCCGGCGAGCGGCGCGGACGGGCAGTCGAAGGCGAGCGGGCCGGTTGACTACAACAGGACGTTCAGGCAGTCGGAGGTTGTGAAGAAGGCCCTTATCACCGCGAAGCCCGAGCCCGCCTTCACCGAGCAGGCGCGCAAGTTCACCGTGACCGGCGTCGTGCGGCTTCGGGTGGTGCTGAGCAAGACGGGCGAGGTGTCGAACGTCTCGGTCATCAAGGGGCTGCCGCACGGACTGACCTCGAAGGCCGTCCTCGCCGCGAGGGCCATCAAGTTCGAGCCGGCGCAGAAGGACGGGCGCGCCGTCTCGCAGTACGTCACCATCGAATACAACTTCAACATCTACTGACGCATGCGACTCCGTGAGATGAGCGGGGAAGAGACAGACGCGGGCGAAGGCGAAGCGGGCGGGGCGCCGCTCGTCGCCGTCGTCATGGGAAGCACGTCGGACTGGGAGACGATGCGCCACGCGGCCGACGTGCTGAAAGATTTCGGCGTCGCGCACGAGTGCCGCGTCGTCTCCGCCCACCGCACGCCCGCGTGGATGGCCGAGTTCGCCGCCGAAGCCGAGGCGCGCGGCCTCGAAGTCATCATCGCCGGGGCGGGCGGCGCCGCACACCTGCCCGGCATGGTCGCCGCGCAAACGCTCCTGCCCGTCTTCGGCGTCCCCGTCAAGAGCAAGGCGCTGAAAGGTCTGGACTCGCTGCTCTCCATCGTGCAGATGCCCGCCGGCATCCCCGTCGGCACGCTCGCCATCGGGCAGGCGGGCGCGACCAACGCGGCGCTGCTGGCCGTCGCCGTGCTCGCCAACACGCGGCCCCCCTTGCGCGAAAGGCTCCGCCGCTTCCGCGAGGAGCAGACGCGGCGCGTCCGCGAGGCAGAGCTGCCTTCATGAAAGCCATCCTGCCGGGAGCGACCGTCGGCGTCCTCGGAAGCGGCCAGCTCGGCCGCATGTTCGCCATCGCCGCCCGCCGCATGGGCTACCGCGTCCACACCTTCTCGCCCGAGGCCGACACGCCCGCCGGCCAGATTTCCGACAAGGAGTACCAGCACGCTTACGAAGACCTGGACGCCGTCCGCGAGTTCGCGCGCGGCGTCCGCGTCGTCACCTTCGAGTTCGAGAACGTGCCGGCCGCGACGGTCGAGGCCGCGTCTCAACTGGCGCCCGTCCGCCCCTCCGGCTCCGTCCTGTACACGACGCAGAACCGCCTGCGCGAGAAGACCTTCCTCTCCCGCGCCGGCTTCCCCCTCGCCGCCTTCCGCCACGTCTGCGGGCGGGCCGAGCTACAGTCGGCGCTCGAAGAGATAGGGCGCCCGGCCGTTTTGAAGACCGCCGGGTTCGGCTACGACGGCAAGGGCCAGTCGAAGATAGAGACTGAAGACGACGCGGCGCGCGCGGCCCGTGACTTGGGGGAGAGCGAGTGCGTGCTCGAAGCCTTCGTGGACTTCGAGCGCGAGGTGTCGGTCGTCGCGGCGCGCGGCGGCGAGGGCGAGTTCGCGCACTACGGCGTCGTCGATAACACGCACCGCCGCCACATCCTCGACCTCTCGGTCGCGCCCGCCCCCGTCACCGACCGCGTCGCGCGCGAGGCCGTCGAGATCGCGCGCTCCGTCCTCGAAACGCTGGACGTGGTCGGCGTCACGTGCGTCGAGTTCTTCCTGACGCGCGAACACAAGCTGCTCGTCAACGAGCTTGCGCCGCGCCCGCACAACTCGGGCCACTTCACCTTCGACGCCTGTGTGACGAGCCAGTTCGAGCAGCAGTTGCGCGCCGTCTGCGGGCTCCCGCTCGGCTCGACCGAGCTTCTGCGGCCCGCCGCGATGGCGAACCTGCTCGGCGACCTCTGGGAGAGAGGCGAGCCCGACTGGCGCGCGGCCGCCGCCTTCCCCAACGTCAAACTCCACCTCTACGGCAAGACCGAGGCGCACATGGGGCGCAAGATGGGCCACCTCACCGCGCTCGCCTCGACGCCCGCCGAGGCCGCCCGCGCCGCGCTCGCCGCCCGCGCCGCCCTCAATCCTCAACCGGCGGGCTGACCTGTTATAATCGCCCCTCGGGCCTCCCAAGTTTGACGGAGTGAATCATGAAGCGAAGAATTTTTCTGGCATCCTTAGCGGCCGCCCTCATGTGCGCGACCGCGACGGCGCAGGAGACGCCATCGGACGGCGTCGGCCGCGTCACGGTCGAAGAGTTGAAGGCGCTGCTCGCGTCCGCCAACCCGCCCTTCGTCATAGACGTGCGGTCGGGGCCGGGGCGCATCGTGAAAGGCGCCGCCCACATCCCCGTTGACCAGATAGAGGCGCGCCTCTCCGAGATACCGCGCGACCGCGAAGTCGTCACCTACTGTGCTTGACCGAGCGAACACTCCAGCGCCCGTGCGGCGCAGTTACTACAGGCCAAAGGTTACACTCGGGTGCGCGCCCTGCTCGGCGGCTGGAACGCGTGGCTTGAATCGCGCGGCGAGGTCGAAGAGGCCGTGATGCCCGCGCCGCAACCGACGCCCGCGCCCCTGCCCGCGCCCCCGGCCAACTCCTCCGGCGACGCGCCCCCCAAAACTCACGACACGCCCGGCGCCACGACCGCGCCCGCGAAGAAGGCCACCAAGAGCAGGGCGAAGAGGCGGCGCGCAAGGGGTTAGAGGCGACACCTTCAACGGCTCAGCTCCCCGCACACGTCCTTGAGCGAGTTCAGGAAGCTTTCGGCGGCGGGCGAGAGCGAGCGCCCGGCCTTCTGAATGACGCCGATTTCCCTCGTCAGCTCCGGGTTCTTAATCACTCGGGAGCTGAGGCCGGACAGGTCGCCCATTTCGAGCGCCGCCGACGGAAGGATGGTGATTCCCAAACCGGCCCTCACCATCCCCGCCGCCGTCGACATGTAAGTCGCCTCCAAGACGGGCGGGACCAGTTCCCCGATAGACTCGAAGGCCCTGTCCACCAACTTCCTCACGCTGCTCTCCGGCTCCATGAGCACCAGCGGGAGGCCGACCAAATCTCTCAACTCAATCACCTTCTTCCCCCCGAGCGCGGACTCGGGCGGAAAGACCACCCTCATCCGGTCGGTGAACAGGACCGTGAATCGGAGGTCGGGGTCCGCCTCGTTTAAGCTCCCGACCCCGAAATCCACCGCCTCGGCTTTGACCAGCGCGGTGATGGGTTGGTTAAGAACGTCCCTCGGGATGACGGAAATCCCTGGGAAGCTCTCCCGAAACCGGGCGACGGCCTCCACTTCAGCGCCGACGCCGAACGGGAGTTGGGCGCGCGCTTCGCCAAAGCCATGCGGGAGTTGCAGAAATAGCAGGGAATATTTATGAGCGTGATGAAACGTCTATTCATTCTAAGTTGCCTGGCGCTGCTGTGCGCCTCGTCCGCGGCCTTCGCATACGAGCAGCCCGCGGGCCGGCGCGCGAAGTACAACTTCAACTCGGGCTGGCGTCTCTTCGTCGGCGACCCGGCGAGCGCCGAGCAGCCGGGCTTCGACGACTCGGAGTGGAAAGGTGTCACTCTGCCCCGAGCCTGGAACGAGGACGACGCCTTCCGGAAGGACATCAAAGACCTCTCGACCGGCGTCGTCTGGTATCGCAAACGCTTCAAGCTCCCGGCCGCCGCCGAAGCCGGGAAAGTCTTCCTCGAATTCGAAGGCATCAAGCAGGCGGGCGAGTTCTACCTGAACGGCAAACACCTCGGCCGCCACGAGAACGGCATCACCGCCTTCGGCTTCGACGTGACCGGCGCGCTCCGGCCCGCCCCGGAGGAGAACGTCCTCGCCGTGCGGACCGACAACGCGTGGGATTACAAGGAGAAGGCTACGGGGTCGGCCTTCCAGTGGAACGACCGGAACTTCTACGCCAACTACGGGGGCATCAACAAGAACGTCTTCCTGCACGTCACCGACCGCCTCCACCAGACGCTCCCGCTCTACACGAACCTCGGCACCACGGGCGTCTACGTCTACGCCAAGGACTTCCGAATCCGCGGGCGCTCGGCGACCGTCACCGCCGAGTCGCAGGTCAGGAACGAGGACGCCGGGGCGAGGACTCTCAGCTACGAGGTCGTCGTCGAGGACGCGCGCGGGCGCGTCGTCAAGAGGATGGACGGCGGACGCCACACGCTCGCGCCCGGCGAGACGAAGACCCTGAGCGCGTCGGCGAAGCTCACCGGCCTCAACTTCTGGAGCTGGGGGTACGGCTACCTCTACGACGTGCACACGATTCTGAAGGAGGGCGGGAAGGCGACGGATGTCGTCACGACGCGGACCGGCTTCCGCAAGACCGAATTCGGCTCCGGGCTCGTCAAGCTCAACGACCGCGTGATTCAAATGAAGGGTTACGCGCAGCGCACGACCAACGAGTGGCCCGCCCTCGGCTCGGCCGTGCCGGCGTGGCTGAGCGACTACAGCAACCGCCTCATGGTCGAGTCGGGCGCGAACCTCGTCCGCTGGATGCACGTCACGCCGTGGAAGCAGGACGTGGAATCCTGCGACCGCGTCGGGCTCATACAGGCTCTGCCGGCGGGCGACTCCGAGAAGGACGTTGACGGCCGCCGCTGGGAGCAGCGCGTGGAAGTCATGCGCGACGCCGTCATCTACAACCGCAACAACCCCTCGGTCGTCTTCTACGAGGCGGGCAACAAGGGCGTCAGCGAAGAGCACATGCGCCAGATGAAAGAGCTGCGCGACCGCTTCGACCCGCACGGCGGACGCGCCTCGGGGTCGCGCGAGATGCTTAACAGTCAGGTGGCCGAGTACGGCGGCGAGATGCTCTACATCAACAAGAGCGCCCGGCTCCCCTTCTGGGCGATGGAGTACTCGCGCGACGAGGCCCTGCGCAAGTACTGGGACGAACACTCGCCGCCCTACCACAAGGACGGCGAAGGGCCTCTGCATCAGGGGCAGGACGCCTCGGCCTACAACCGCAACCAGGACTCGCACGCCGTCGAGAACGTGGTGCGCTGGTACGACTACTGGAGGGAGCGGCCGGGCACAGGCGAGCGGGTGAGTTCGGGCGGCGTCAACATCGTCTTCAGCGACTCGAACACGCACCACCGCGGGGCGGAGAACTACCGCCGCAGCGGCGAGGTTGACGCCGTGCGTCTGCCGAAGGACGGCTTCTACGCGCATCAGGTGATGTGGGACGGCTGGGTTGACGTGGAGAAAGCGCGCGCTCACATCGTCGGCCACTGGAACTACCGGCCGGGGACGAAGAAGAGCGTTTACGTCATCTCAAGCGCCGACAAGGTTGAGTTGTTCCTCAACGGCAAGTCGCTCGGCACGGGCGAGCAGTCGAGCCGCTTCCTCTTCACCTTCAAGAATGTCGAGTGGCAGCCGGGCACGCTCTCCGCCGTCGGCTACGACCCTGAAGGGAAGAAGGTGGCGGAAGCGTCGAAGAAGACGGCCGGACAGCCCGCCGCCGTCCGGCTGACGCCGCGCACAGGCCCGCGGGGCTTCCGCGCCGACGGCGCCGACGTGGCCCTCGTCGATGTCGAAGTCGTGGACGCCGAAGGCAACCGCTGCCCGACGGCGCTCGACGTGGTCAACTTCACGCTCGAAGGTCCGGCCGAGTGGCGCGGCGGCATCGCGCAGGGGCCGGACAACTACATCCTTTCGAAGAGCCTGCCCGTAGAGAACGGCGTCAACCGCGTCATCCTCCGCTCGACGACGCAGGCGGGCAAGGTCGTCGTGCGCGCGTCGGCCGAAGGGCTGAAGCCGGCGTCGGTCGAGATTGTTTCGGGCCCCACGGCGGCGGCCGGCGGGCTGTCGCGGGAGATGCCCAGCGAGAGCTTGCCCGCCTACCTCGGGCGCGGGCCCACTCCGGCGGGGCAGTCGTTCGTCGTGACGCGCAGGCCCTTGAAGGTGACGGCCTCCGCGGCGGGCGCCAACGCCGACAAGGTCGCGGCCAGCTTCGACGACGACGAGACGACGACGTGGGCGAGCGACGGAAAGCTTGCGAACGGCTGGGTCAGGTACGACTTCGGCCGTCAGGCGACAGTCTCCGAGGTGGTGCTCAAGCTGACGGGTTGGCGGACGCAGTCTTACCCCGTTCGCATCCTCGTTGACGACCGCGTGGTCTTCGAGGGGAACACGCCGCGCAGCCTCGGCTACGTGACCTTCGCCTTCCCGCCCGCCGCGGGCCGCAGCCTCAAGGTAGAATTGACGGGCAGCGCCAGCAACCGCGACGCCTTCGGCAACATCATCGAGATACCGGGCACGCCCGACCCGCAGTCCTCCGCCGGCAAGGGCGGCGCCAAAGGCACGCTCAGCATTATCGAAATCGAGGTGTATGAACCGATAATCGGCGGCGGGACCAGATGAAGACTATGAGAGGGAGGGCGACATGATGAGTGTGGGTGCGGACGGAGCCGACGCGCGGACCGTCGGGCTGAGCGACGCGCGGGAGTTGCGGCGGCAGGTGAACGAGGCGGTCTCGGCCTCGCCCGTCGTAGACATGCACACGCACCTCTTCCCGCCCGAGTTCGGCGCGCTCAACCTCTACGGCATCGACGAGCTGCTGACTTATCACTACCTCATCGCGGAGCTGTTTCGCGCCTCCGACGTGACTCCCGAGCAGTTCTGGCGGATGCCGAAGGCGAGTCAGGCGGACCTCATCTGGGAGTCGCTGTTCGTGCGGCGGACTCCGCTGTCGGAGGCCACGCGCGGCGTCGTGGCGGTGCTCACATCCCTCGGGTTGGACTCGCGCGCGAAAGACTTGCGCGAGGCGCGAGAGTTCTTCGCGGGGGTGCGGGCGGAGGATTACGTCGGCCGCGTGCTGGAGACGGCGCGCGTCAGCTCCGTCGTCATGACTAACGACCCGTTCGACCGGAAGGAGGCGCGGCTGTGGGAGGCGGGTGCCGACCGCGACCCGCGCTTCCTGCCCGCCCTGCGCATCGACCCGATGCTCGTCGGCTGGCGCGGCGCGCTGCCGGCGCTCTCGGCCGCGGGCTTCGAGGCGAGTGAAGACCTCGGCGGGCGCTCGGTCGCGGAGGCTCGCCGCTTCCTCGACCTGTGGGTCGCGAGGATGCGCCCGCTCTACCTCGCCGTCTCGCTCCCCGACGACTTCAACTTCCCCGCCGACGCCGACCCCGTGCGCGCCCGCGTGCTCGAAGAGATAATCCTGCCGACCTGCCGCGAGCACGGCCTGCCGCTGGCGCTCATGATAGGCGTGCGGCGCGGCGTGAACCCGGCGCTGCGCGTGGCGGGCGACGGCCTCGGGCGCGCGGACGCGAGCGCGGTCGAGAGAATCTGCGCCGCCAACCCCGGCGTGCGCTTCCTCGTCACCTTCCTCTCGCGCGAGAACCAGCACGAGCTGTGCGTCAGCGCGCGCAAGTTCTCGAACCTCATGCCGTTCGGCTGCTGGTGGTTCCTCAACAACCCCTCCATCATCGAGGAGATTACGCGCGAGCGGCTTGAGCTGCTCGGCACCTCCTTCGTCGCGCAGCACTCGGACGCGCGCGTGCTCGACCAGTTAATCTACAAGTGGCAACACTCGCGGCGCGTCGTCGCCGACGCGCTCTCCGAGGCATACGAGTCGCTCCTCGCGGACGGCCGCCCCGTCACGCGCGAAGAGATTGAGCGCGACGTGGCCCGCCTCTTCTCCGGCAACTTCAGCCGTTGGGTCGGGCTCCCCGTGAGTTCTTAAATCCGCCCTCGGTTCAAGTGATCCCTCCCGCCGCCCCTTTGCGCGTTAGTCGATAGGGGCGCGAACGCCGACGCGCCGGCCTCAAGCTCACGAAGTCTTCTTGGACAACTGGAGGAGGGTGCTATGAACCGGGAAGCGATGTATGCCATCATGCAAGGCGCGGGGACCACGGATTATGAGCTGTACCTCAACACCCCGGCCCTGCTCGCGTGCCAGAAAGACTATCAGGATTTATGTAATCAGGATGAGCTACAGTTCCAGATCGTTCATCAGGTGGAGGAGCTGTGGATGAAGCTCATCGGTTACACGCTGCTCGACATCGACGAGTGCATCCGGGCGCAGCACACGAACCGCGTCGTCACCCTGTTCAGGCGCGTCCACCGCATACAGGAGTTGATGAACATGCAGTTCTCGCTGCTGGAGACGATGTCGCCGAAGGATTATCAGAACATCCGCGCGACGCTCGGCAACGGCAGCGGCCAGGAGTCGCCCGGCTTCCGCAGCCTGATGAGGATGAGCCGCCAGCTCTGGCAGTCGTTCCAGACTCACTACCTCGACGCGCGCGGCCTGACGGTCGAAAAAATCTACGACTCGGAATACTCGCATTGCGACGCCTACGTGGTCGCCGAGGCGCTGGCCGAGTACGACTCGCTGTTCCGCCAGTTCCGGTTCCACCACATACAGCTCATCCGCCGTTCCATCGGCCTCGGCGCGCGCTCGCTCAAAGGGCGCCCGGTCGAGATGCTTGAGGCGGGCGCCCGCTACCAGTTCTTCCCCGAGCTTTGGGCCATCCGCGACCAGATGACCGACAACTGGGGCGCCAACTACGGCTACGTGCGCGACTCGCTCAGCAAGCAACAGGCACATGCGGCCGCGTAAGCAAGACTTCCTGCTACCCGACGGCACCTACCTGCTCAGCCACTCCGTCGGCTGCCTGCCGCGGGCCGCGAGGGAGGCCGCCGACGACTTCTTCGGGCAATGGGGGGCGCTGGGGGGCGAGGCGTGGGACGGCTGGTTGGCGTCAATCGGAGACTTTCAACAATCGTTGGCGACGCTGCTGAACGGCGAGGCCGCCGAGTTCTGTCCGCAGGCTAACATCTCGTCGGCGCTGGCGAAAATCCTGTCGTCGCTCCCGCGGCGCAAGGGCAAGACCAAGCTCCTGCTCTCCGAGCTTGATTTCCCTTCGGCGGGCTTCGCGCTGGCGCAAGCCGAGCGGGCGGGCTACACGGTCGAGTTCATCGCGGCCGACGGCGACACGAGTTCAATCGAGTGCTGGCGGCGACACTTAACACCCGACACGCAACTCGTGCTCGTTACTCACGTCTTATACGGCAACTCCCGGCTCAACCCGGTCGCGGAGGTCATCGCCTGCGCGCGACGGCACGAAGTCTTCACGCTGGTGGATGTCGCGCAGTCGGCGGGCGTGGTGCCGATTGACCTGCGCGCGTGGGGCGCGGATTTCGTGGTCGGGTCGTCCATCAAGTGGTTGTGCGGCGGCCCCGGCGCAGGCTTCCTGTGGGTTAACCCTTCCGGCGTGGCTCGCTTCGAGCCGACGGACGTGGGCTGGTTTTCGCACGAAGACCCGTTTGAATTTCGGATTCAGGACTTCCGCTACGCCTCGGACGCGCGGCGCTTCTGGGGCGGGACGCCGTCGGTGCTGCCCTACGTCATCGCGCGCGCGAGCATCGATGTCATTAACGGAATTGGGGTCGAGAACGTTAGGGCGCACAACCAGTCGCTCACCGACCGCCTCGTGCGCGTGGCGCTCGAACGCGGCCTGACCGTTCTCACGCCGCAAGACCCGGCGCGGCGCGGCGGGACGGTGTGCGTCGCCTTCCCGGACCCGCAGCGGGTCTACCAACAACTGAAAGAAGCGAAAGTCTTCGTAGACGTGCGCCCGTCGTACGGCGTGCGGTTCTCGCCGCACATTTACAACGATGTGGAAGATATCGACCACGCCGTCGCCTGCTTCGACGCGGCGGCGTGACGGAAGAAGGGCGGGCGAAAGGAGGGCGCGGCCGTGATGGACGAGTTGCTCAACCCGGCGGCGGGCACGCCGCCCGCGCTGCTTCTCCGGCGACTGATAGGCGGCTATCGCATCACGCACGCCGTCAAGGCGGCGGCCCAGCTCGGCATCGCCGACCACCTCGGCGAGAGGCCGCAGAGCGCCGACGAGCTTGCCGACAGGCTTCACGCGAATCCGCAGGCGCTCTACCGACTGCTGCGGACGCTGGTCGGCATCGGGCTGCTGGCCGACGCGGGTGACGGCCTGTTCGCCCTCACGCCGGTCGGCGCGTGCCTGCGTTCGGACGCGCCCGACGGCATGCGCGCGTGGGCGCTGTGCGAAGGCGCGGAGTATTATCAGGGCGCGTGGATGAACCTCACGCACGCGATACAGACCGGCGAGACGGCCTTCGAGCACACGCACGGCGCGTCGTTCTATCAGTACCTCGCGCGCCATCCCGAGACGGGGCACGACTTCTCGCGGGCGATGCTCGACTACGCACGGCTGATAGCCGAAGCCGTGGTGGCCTGCTACGACTTCGCGGGCGTCCGCCGGGTCGTGGACATCGGGTGCAGCCACGGGCGCTTGCTGTCGGCAATCTTGCGGGCGAACCCGACGGTCTCCGGCGTGCTCTTCGACAGGCCGGAGATAATCGAGCGGACGGGGGAAAGCATCCGCGGGACCGAACTCGCCGCGCGCGCCGAGATGGTCGCGGGCGACTTCTTCGAGTCGCTCCCGGCGGGCGGCGACCTCTACATCCTCTCGCGCATCCTCATGGACTACGACGACGAGCGCAGCGTGCGTCTGTTGCGAAACTGCCACCGCGCGATGGGGCCGGGCGGGCGCGTGCTCATCGTCCAACTGTTGATGCCGGAGCAGGGCGGCCCGCCCGACGAGCGGCTGTTCGAGGCCGCCGTCTCCGACCTCAACATGCTGGTGCTGACCGGCGGGCGCGAGCGCACCGAAGGCGAGTATCGAACTCTGCTCGGGCGGGCGGGCTTCAGGCTTTCGAGGGTCGTCCCGTCGCGGGCGCTGGTCAGTCTCATCGAAGGCGAACGGATTAGTGATTAGGAGGGAGGACTTCCGTCATGACGAACGTACTCACGCAGTTGGTGGACGAGATGAACGCCGGGCGCGTGCGCGTGGTTGACCTGACGCAAACGCTGGACGCGGAGACGCCGGTCATCGGCCTGCCGCCGGTCTTCGCCCCCTCGCCGTGCTTTTCGATGGAAGTCATCTCGCGCTACGACGAGCGCGGGCCGGCCTGGTACTGGAACACGCTGCACGTCGGCGAGCACACCGGCACCCACTTCGACGCGCCCGTCCACTGGGCGACCGGCAAAGACCTGCCCGACAACCGCTGCGACACGATTCCTGTAAGGCGCTTCGTCGGCCCCGCCTGCGTCATCGACGTGACGGCCGAGGCGGCGGCCGACGCCGACTTCCTGCTGACCGCGGAGCACGTGCTGGCGTGGGAGGCAGAGCACGGACGCATCCCGGCGGGCGCGTGGGTCATGCTCAGAACCGACTGGAGCAAGCGCACTGACCGCGCCGCCTTCCTTAACGTCTCGGAGGGCGGGCCGCACAGCCCCGGCTTTCACCCGTCGGCCTCACGGCTTCTCGCCCACGAGCGCGACGTGTTGGGCGTCGGCGTCGAAACCATCGGCACCGACGCGGGACAGGCCGCCCGCTTCGACCCGCCCTTCCCCAACCACAACATCATGCACGGGGCGGGGAAGTTCGGACTGGCGAGCCTCTGCAACCTCGACCAGTTGCCCGCGACCGGGGCGGTGGTGATTGCCGCGCCGCTCAAGATAGCGGACGGCAGCGGGAGCCCGCTCCGCGTCATCGCGCTCAGCCCGGCCTAGCGGACGCGGCTCTTCTTGCGCTTGAGGAAGTCGATGAGGACGAACTGCGTGAGGTTGCCGGGCGTGGCGAAGTAAGCCTTGCCGCTCGTCATCGCCGACATCTGCTTGACGAACTCGACGAGGTAGTAGTCCGAGGCGAGCATGAAGGTGTTGACCTGCACGCCGGCCTTGCGGCACGCCTGCACCTCGCGGAAGGTGGCCTCCATCACGACCGGGTCGCCGCCCATCGAGTTCTTGTAGAGCCTGCGCCCGCCGCTTATCTCGCCGAAGGGGCGCCGCCCGCCCGCCTGCGCCGGAGACGCGTCGAGGAAGCAGGCCGTCGGCTTGCCGTCCGTCACCATCACGATCTGCTTCATCTCCTTGCGCTGCGCCTGCAAGAGCCTGCGCGCGAGCTTCAGTCCCTCGGCCGTGTTCGTGTGGTAGGGGCCGACCTGCGTCGTCGCCAGCCTCGCCAGCGGCAGCTCCTCGGCGTCGTCGTGGAAGAGCACGACCTTCAGGGAGTCGCCGGGGTACTGCGTGCGGATGAGGTGGGCGAGCGCGAGCGCGACCTTCTTGGCGGGCGTGAAGCGGTCCTCGCCGTAGAGAATCATGGAGTGCGAGCAGTCGAGCATGACGACCGTCGCGCACGACGACTGGTAGTCCTGCTGGTGGACGTAGAGGTCGCGGTATTCGAGGTTGAGCGGCACTTGCAGGCCCTCGCGCTTGATGGCCGAGAGCAGCGTCGCGTTCACGTCCAAGTTGATGGTGTCGCCGAACTCGTAAGGCTTGCTGGCCTGCGCCGCCTCCACGCCCGTCGAGAGGTGCGGCGTGTCGTGGCGCCCGACCGAAGACTTGCCCATGCTCCCCAGCAGGTTTCTCAAGGTCTTGTAGCCGAGGAAGTCCAAGCCCTTCTCCGTCACCTCGAACTTCACGTTGCGCGGCAGCGGCTCGCCCTCCTCGCCCTGTCCCCGGCCGCGCCGGCGCCGCCGCTGCTCCTCCGCGGACGCGGGCTCCTCCGTGAGCTTCAAGTAACCCTCCTCGACCATCCGCTCGATGAGCTTGTTCAAAAGCTCCTCCAACTGCGAGCCCTTGAACTGCCCCCCGTTCTCCGCCAGCATCTCCTCCACGTCACGCTCGGACAGCTCGCCCATCTCCAGCAACGCTTGCAGGAGCGCCTGCCTCAGCGCGTCGAGGGACTGGTCCTGCTCCCGCCGCTGCCGCGTCCAGTAGTAATCGTCGTCGAACCCCGACGACAGCAGCGAGTCCTGCAACATCCCCATCAGGTCGCCCAACGAGACGCCCGACACGTCGAAGCCCTTGAACCTCGAATAGCGAATGAACTTCATAAGCGTAGGCCGTTAGCTGAACCTTCCGGACTCGGTCAGGTCGTCGTAGATCATGCCGCGGCGGTCCTTGCGGGCCTTGGTGGCGGCGGTGTAGCCGCCCTCTTCGTTGCGGCTGATTTTGTTCTGGGCGTAGAGCCCTTCGAGGACGAACTCGCAGGCGGAGACGAGTTGGGATTCGTCGTCGCGGGCGAAGTCGAAGGGGATGAGGGCGTTGTCTATCAACTCCGGCACGGCTTCGAGGAGGCGGACGCACTCGTCCGAAGGGGCGTTGTCGGAGAGCTTGAGGTTGTTGCCGGTGTCGAACCAGCGGACGGCCGGCGCGAAGTCGAAGCCGACGAAGTAGCCTTCGAAGACTTCTCCGGCGGCGCGCTTGATGAGGTCGCGCGCGATCTTGGGGGCGCCGACCTGCTCGCCCTCGTATTCGAGCTCCATCTTGCCCGTCATTGACGGCACGGCCGCGTAGATGTCCGAGACGCGCGGCACGATTTCGTCCTCGCCCGTGAGGAGCGCGCGGCGCTCGGCGTTCGAGACGACCGACTCGGTGACGGTAATCGGCATCCGCTGCGAGACGCCGCTGCGCTTGTCGATGCGCTGGTCGTCGCGGGCCTCGAAGGCGATTTGCTCGATAAGCTCGCGGATGAAGTCGGGAATGCGCAGCCGAGCGCCTATCCCGTCGCGCTCGGTCCACGCCTCCTGCTTCGTGATCTCGACGCCGAGCTGGATGTCGGAAGGGTAGTGGGTCGTGATTTCCGAGCCGATGCGGTCCTTGAGCGGCGTGATGATTTTGCCGCGGGCGGTGTAGTCCTCGGGGTTGGCGGAGAAGACGAGCATCACGTCGAGGGGGAGGCGGACGGGGTAGCCCTTAATCTGCACGTCGCCCTCCTGCATGATGTTGAAGAGGCCGACCTGGATTTTGCCGGCGAGGTCGGGCAGCTCGTTGATGGCGAAGATGCCGCGGTTGGCGCGCGGCAGCAGCCCGTAGTGAATCGTCAATTCGTCGCTCAGCAGGTGCCCGCCGCGGGCGGCCTTGATGGGGTCCACATCGCCGATGATGTCGGCGACGGTCACGTCCGGCGTCGCCAGCTTCTCGACGAAGCGCGCGTCGCGCTCGACCCACGCGATCGGCGTCTCGTCGCCCTCGCGCTCGATTGTCTGGCGGCCGTAGGCCGAGACGGGGCGGAAGGGGTCGTCGTTGACTTCGGAGCCGGCGATGACGGGGATCGAGTCGTCGAGGAGGCCGACGAGCTGGCGGATGATGCGGCTCTTGGCCTGCCCGCGCAGCCCGAGCAGGATGAGGTTGTGGCGCGCGAGCACGGCGTTGACGAGCTGCGGGATGACCGTCTCGTCGTAGCCGACGATGCCGGGGAAGATGCGCTCGCCCGCGCGCAGCTTCGCGAGGAGGTTGGCGCGCAGCTCGTCCTTCACGCCCCGCGCGCGGTAGCCCTGCTGTTTGAGTTCGCCGAGTGTCTTCGGTAGTGACATGCTTTTTGGAAACCTTTGCCCTCTTGTCCTCTGCGGTGGTGCCTACTTCATTAAGGCGGCGAGCGCCTGCGCGAGCGTGCGGTAGGTGCGCAAGCCCTTCAAGTCAAGACCCAGCCCGACGAGGCCGCGCGCGGCCTGCGCCCCGACGCCCGTGACGATGCCTTCGGCCCCGACGAGGCGGAGCGAGCCGATGAGGTTCGTCAGGTTCGCGACCGCCGCCGAGTCGGCGATGCGCGCGGCCGTGATGTCCACGATGCAGGCGCGCGCGCCCTGGCGCGTCACTTCGGCGAGCGCCGCGCGCGTCGCCCGCTCCATCCGCTCGCGGTCGAGCGAGCCGATGAGCGGCAGCACGAGCACGCCTTCGAGGACGGGGACGACCGGCGTCGAGACCTCTTCGATGGTCTGCTCGCGCTCGCGCAGGAGTTCGGCCAGAGCCTCCTCGGCCCGCTTGCGCTCGATGCCCTGCGCGATGGTGTTGGCGACGGACGAGAGCGCGTCCAGCGCGTCGTCGGTCAGTGCGTGGCGCGCGAACATGGCGAGCACGCCTACCAGCCTGTCTTCGACGACGAGCGGGTAGCCGGCGAAGGCGACCATCCTCTCGCGCCTCGCCCACTCCTGGTCGCCGACGCGCGGGTCGCCGACGACGGAGTTCGTCAGGTGCGGCCTTCGCTCCTCGGCGATGAGGCCGATTTTGAAGCGGCCGACGGGCACGCGCCCGTGCGGCCCGTCGGTGTGCGTGTACATGCCGGCGCTGGCCTGAAGCTCAAGGACGTTCTCCTCGCGGTTCAAGGTCCAGACGCGCGCGAAGGCGGCGTCGAGGTTTTGGACGACCGACTCGGCGCAGCGGCGAAGGACTTTCTGTAGGGGCGCCCCGGCCTCGGCCAGCGCCACGCCCACGTCGGCGCCGAGCGCGGCCTGGCGGGCGCGGCGCGTTAAGGCTTCTTCGGCCTGCTTGCGCTCGGTGATGTTGATGTGCGAGACGACGGCGCCGCCGCGGCCCTCGGGCAGCGGCGAGACGTGGAGGAGGAACCAGCGCCGCTCGTCGGGCGAGTGGCACGGGTATTCGATGGTGAAGCTCGGCAGGGCGCCTTCGAGCACGGCGCGGATGCCTTCGACGACGGATTGGGCCGTGCCGTCTTCGCCCTCGGCCGCCGACGCGCGGAGGCAGGCGCCGAGGTAGTCGGCGCCGACATCGGTCGAGGGCTGCGCGCCCTCGTTGCCGGCGGAGAAGCGGCGCCACGCGTCGTTGACGGCGACGATGCGGCCGTCGCGGTCGAGGACGGCGATGTGGGCCGCCTGCGAGTCCATGACGGCGCGGTTCAGCTCCATGCTCTCGCGCAGGGCGCGCTCGGCGCGGCGCCGCTCGGTGATGTCGCGGGCGATGGTGGCGGCGCCGATGACGCGCCCCGTCTGGTCTTTGATGGGGGAGACGCTGACGGACACTTCGAGGCGCGTACCGTCGCGGCGGACGCGCTGCGTCTCAAGGTGCTCGATGCGCTCGCCGCGGCGGAGCTTGTCGTGGATGTGGTCGAGTTGGCCGTGCAGCTCCGCGGGGACGATGAGTGAGATGTGTTGGCCGACGGCCTCCCCGGCCGTGTAGCCGTAGAGCCGTTCGGCCGCGGCGTTCCAGCTCGTGATGGTGCCGTCGAGGGTCTTGCCGATGACGGCGTCTTCGGAAGAGTCCACGATGGCGGCGAGGCGCGCGCGGTCGAGCTCGGCCTGCTCGCGCAAGGCCGCCTCCGCGCCGTTGGCCGCCGCCTGTGAAGTCTTCGAGCTTTTCATCTCAAACGGAATGGACGCGGCCGTCCGCTTCGCGGCGGACGAGCCCGTCGGCTTCGAGCTTTTCGAGGTGGGCGGCGACGGCGCGCGCCGCCATCGCGTGCATCTTCGGGTGCACGTCCGTGTAGACGCGCGCGACCACCTCGCCCTCGTCCGACGCGCCGTCGCGGACGGCGGCGAGGATGTCGCGCTCGCGGCGGAGGCGGTGCGAGATGTATTCGTCAACCTTGGCGCGCGGGCTGCCGACCGCCGGGCCGTGGCCGCCGAAGAGGGCGACGAGGCGCGGCAGGGCGCGGTAGCGTTCGAGCGTCGCGAGGTAGTCGCGGACGCTGCCCTCGCCGGGCTCTATCAGGACCGAGCCGACGCCGACGACGTTGTCGCCCGTCAGGAGCGCGCCCGTCCGCCCCTCGTAAAAAGAGAGGTGGCCGCGCGTGTGGCCGGGCGTGTGCATCGCGCGCAAAGAGAGCGGCGGGTCACCCGCCAGCTCAATCAACTCGCCGTCTTCGATAAGCCTGTCAACGCGGACGGAGCCGCGCAAGGGCTCGGCCGTCAGGCGGTGCGCGGCGACTTTGACTCCGCCGCCGAGCCGCGCGCGAAGGGCCTCGACGCCGCCGACGTGGTCCGGGTGGAGGTGCGTCAGCACGATTTCCTTCAACTTACGTCCCGACGCGAGCAAGCCTTCGACGTGTCCGGCGAGCGCCGCCTGCTCGTCCTCGTAGGGCGAGCCGGGGTCGATGACGACGAAGTCTCCGGCGCCGACGAGCCAGCAGTTTGTCGTCGTCGCGGGCGGCTTCGTCGGCGTGCGCACGGGGAAGCAGACGAAGCCGGGCAGGAACTCGATGGCGCGGATGGGCGCGCGGTGCGCCTCGGGCGCGGAGAGAAACCTCTCGGTCAGGTCTTCCGTCAACCCGCCCGCGAGCGTGCGGATGGCGTGGACGACGGGCGGCGCGGCCAGCAGCTCGGCGCGGCGCCAAGCGTCGTAAGCGTCGCGCGCGGAGGTCCAGCCGCCGCGGTCGAACTCCGCGGTGAGCACGCGCGGCTCCTGCTTGCGCGGGCAGCGGACGACGAAGAAGAGCGTGTCGAAGCGGCGCGGGCTGAAGGGCGGCGTGACCCAGCGGCCGGCGTACTCGAAGTCGCGCGCGTCGAGCCGCAGGCCGTAATGCGCGAGCAGCTCGGCGAACGTCATGCGGCCGGAAGTCAAGTCGTCGAGGACGGACGAGAGCTGTCCCTTCGTCAACGTCTCGGCGCCGCGCGCGACGAGCACGCCCGACTCCTCGAAAAGCTCGCGCGCCGCGCACGCCATCATCGTCGCCGTCTCCGGGTCGGTCGCGCCTTCGACGGGGACTTGCGCGTCCGCCTCGTCGCGCTGCCCGCCGGGGAAGGCGTAGAAGCCGGGCATGAAGGCCATCCCTTCGCCGCGCCGCGCCCAGAAGACTTGCGGGTCGGCGGGGTCGGAGTCGGCGCGCAGGAGGATGACGGCCGCCGCGTCCTTCGGCGTGGCGACGGGCGCGGCCGGCGCGTTCCCCTGCGGCCGGTCCTGAGTTGTCGGGGCGGCTATCTCGTTCACGGCTGCTATCTCACGTGCAAATTTTTCGCGTGCTGTGGGAGTGAGGCCAGTATATCACGCCGCGCGTCCGCCGCGACTCGCCGGGCGGGCGCTCTGAAAAAGGGGCGAGCGGCGGCGCCTTCCCGCCCCGCTCGCGCATCAAAGGACGGCGCCGTCTCCGCGTCGGCGCTCACCGTCAAACTTCACAGACCTTACAAGGAGCAAAGCAAGCAGATGCAATCCCCTCTCACCAGACCCCTCACGCGCGGGCCGCGGCCATCCGCGGCGGCCCTCCTTTGCGGCGCGCTGCTGTCGTTGTTACTCGCGGCCCCGGCGCCGGTCGCGTCCGCGCAGGAGCCAAGCCCAACGCCTCAGCCGCAACTCGTCATCACGCGCGCCGAGGCGGACACGGCCTCCGGCATTCTGAAGATTGCCGGCGATAACTTCGGCGACGGCGTGCCCGCCGTCAAGCTCGAAGGCTCGGAGCTGGCTATCATCTCCAACTCGCAGACCCTCGTCATCGCCTCGCTGCCGGGCGGACTGTCCGGCACCTTCCTGCTGACCGTCTCGCGCGGCGACGCGCCCGAAGACCGCGACGCCTTCAACGTCGCCGTCGGAGCCGTCGGCCCGCCGGGGCCACAAGGGCCGGAAGGCCCGCAGGGACCGGAAGGTCCGCCGGGGCCGAAGGGCGACCCGGCCCCGCCGCTCGCGCACGACCAGACTTTAACGGGCGACGGCACGGGCCTCTCGCCGCTCGGCCTCGCCGCGGGCCAAGTCGTCAGGAACATCAACGGCCTCTCGGACAAGGTGGCGCTCGTCGCCGGCACGGGCGTCACCATCGCGCGCTCGGGCAACAACCTCGTCATCGGCGCCAACGTCCCGCCCGCCTCCGTCTCGCACGACGCGACGCTCTCGGGCGACGGCACCGAATACTTGCCCCTGAAGGTCGCCGCGCCCTTGCAGTTGAGCGGCGCGGTCCCCACCGGCGGAGTCGTCTACGCCGCCAACAGCGACACGGGCGCCAGCAGCATCGGCGTTCAAGCCTCGGGCGTCGTCGCGCTCCACGGCAAGGGAACGACGTGGGGCGCTTACGGCGAGGGCAACTCGGCGGGCATGGTCGGCAAAGGGCGCGGCAGCGGCACCGGGCTCCACGGCGAGGGCAGGGTCGGCGTCTGGGGTCGGGCCATCGTTAGCGGCGGCGTCGGCGTCTACGGCGACGGCAACAGCGGCCTCGGCTACGCGGGCGGCTTCGTCGGCAACGTCTACGTGACGGGCGTGCTCTCGAAGGGCGGCGGCTCGTTCAAGATTGACCACCCGCTCGACCCGGCGGGCAAGTACCTGTCGCACTCGTTCGTCGAGTCGCCCGACATGATGAACGTCTACAACGGCAACGTCACGACCGACGCGCGGGGCCGCGCCGTCGTCCGCCTGCCCGACTACTTCGAGGCTCTCAACCGCGACTTCCGCTATCAGTTGACCGTCATCGGCGGCCGCTTCGCGCAGGCCGTCGTGCTCAAGGAGATTGAGGGCAACAGCTTCGTCGTCAAGACGAGCCGCCCGCGCGTGAAGGTCTCATGGCAGGTGACGGGCGTCCGCCGCGACGCCTGGGCCGAGGCCAACCGTATCCGCGTCGAGGAGGAGAAGCGGGGCGCCGAGCGCGGCACCTACCTCCACCCCGACCTCTTCGCCCGTCCGCCCGCCGCGACTGCGCGTGAAGGTCAATAAGGCGCGCGGGGTCTTTGGAAAAGAAAATGACGGGAGAGGCGCTATCTCTCCCGTCATCCCTTATTTGGTCGAAATTACTCTTCGCCCTGCCAGCGGAAGCGTTCGCCGTCGCCGCCGTTCCAGGGGACGCCGCGCATGTGGTAGCCGCCCTCCTCCCAGAAGCCCGCGCGGTCTTCGGCGACGAACTCGACGCCCTTGACCCACTTCGCCGACTTCCACGCGTAGAGCTGCGGCACGATGAGGCGGACGGGGCCGCCGTGCTCGGGCGGGATGGGCTTGCCGTCGTGCGCCCACGCGAAGAGCGAGTCTTCGGCGAGGAAGTATTCAACCGGAAGATTCGTCGTCCACCCGTGGTCGTAGGCCGAGACGACGACGAACTTCGCCTCCGGCTTCACGCCGACCGCCTCGGCCAGAGCGCGCGTCGGCACGCCGCCCCACACGTTGTCGAGCCGCGACCAGCGCGTCACACAGTGGAAGTCGGCGAAGACGCGCACGGCCGGCAAACTCATGAACTCGTCGAGCGACCACTTCGCCGGGCGCTCGACGAGCCCGCCCGCCTCGAACGCCCACGTCTCAAGGTCCACGCGCGGCGTCCCGTGTGCGTCGAGCACGGGCCACTTGCGCGTGCGCGTCTGCCCCGGAGGGACGCGTTTCTCGCGGCGCGTGTCGGGGCTGATGATGACATCCTGCCCGTCAAGCTCCTCGGCGCGGCGCGGCTCGCCCTCCTGCCGGTACGGGTCTTTGAATAGTCCGTCGAGAAAACTCATGACACGCGCCGCCTACTGCTTCTTCGTCGTCCGCTCGGCCATGCGCATCAGCTCCTCGGGCATCCACTTGCCGACGCCCTTCTCGATGGCGCCGCGGATGCCGACGCTGCGGTCGTGCCACGAGTCGGCGCTGCCGGCCGTGCCGCGGTCGCGCGAGTAGCGGAGCGTCTGGTCGAGGCTCATCATGATGCCGGTGATGATCTCCTGCCAGTCTTCGTTCTGGATGCCGCGGCGGACGATGGAGAGGCCGGCGGTCCAGTCCTCGTGCGGCGCGAGGTCGTCCTGCTCGGGGAAGGTCAGGTTGTGGAGCGGCGGCATGGGCCCGCCGCTGAACTCGTCGAACAGCTTGCGGCGCACGTCGCGCAGCGGGCGCGACTCGTCCTCGCGCGCCAGCACCAGCGCGCGCTTGAAGATGTCGGGCACGGTCGTCTGCTCTTTCGACATGGTCGCTTCTGCGCCTCCCTCTCTCCGACTGGCCTGTAAAGGTTTTGCCGATACCTTACACGCAACCGCCGCCGGAGTACAACCGGCCGCAGGCCGCGCCCCGCGCCTTGCGCCCGGCGCTCTCCCGGCGGCATCATAGGCCGCACACCGCAAACCGAAATCGCCAAGGGGTCTTGTCAACATGTCTGAACTCGTGCCGGCGGAGCTGTCGCGGCAACACCAATCTGAGAAGCCTGCGGGCCGCGCGGACGCGTGCCCGGTCTGCGGGCGCGAGTCCGGCGACGGGCTCGTGCCCCTCGGGCTTCTCTCCGAAGAGGTGCTCAAGCTGGTCGAGGCCAACGCGCCCGGCGGCGCCGAGGTCGGCGTCGTCTGCCGGCGCTGCGTGGAGCTGTTCAAGCGGGCGTCCGTGCAGTTCGAGAAGTACGGCGCCGTCTTCGAGCAGGGCCGCTACGTGCTGCCGACCTGGCTGCGCCTCGGCGCCGACGAGCGGTTCACCGGCCGCGGCGTCACCATCGCCTTCCTCGACTCGGGCTTCTACGAGCACCCGGACCTGACGACGCCCGACAGCCGCATCCTCGCCTACCACAACGTCGTGCCGAAAGGAACGGGGACGCTCAGGTCCGTTGACACGGCGAGCTGGCACGGCATGATGACCTCGGTCGTCGCGGCCGGCAACGGCGCCCTCTCGGGCGGCTTCTTCCGCGCCATCGCGCCCAACTGCAACGTCGTCCTCGTCAAAGTCAGCCAGTCGGGCCACATCCCCGAGAAGAACATCGACGAGGGCCTGCGGTGGGTGCTTGAGAACCGCGAGAAGTACAACGTCCGCGTCGTCAACATCTCGGCCGGCGGCGACGGCGAGAAGTCTTACCTCGACGACGCGCTGTGCCAGACCGTCGAGCGCGCCGTGCGCGAGGGCCTCGTCGTCGTCTGCGCCGTCGGCAACGCCGGCATGGAACCCGGCCACCCCGTCATCCCGCCCGCCTCTTCTCCTTCGGCCATCTCGGTCGGCGGCCTCGATGACCAGAACTCACTCGACCGCTCGCGCCGCGGCATGTACCGCTCCTCCTACGGGCCGACCTGCGACGGCCTGCAAAAGCCCGAGCTGATAGCGCCCGGCATCTGGGTGCCCGCGCCCATCCTGCCGCACACGCCGACCGCCGCCGAGGCCGAACTCTACGCGCGCCTAGACCGCGCGACCGACGATGAGTTGCGCCCGCTCCTGGAAGAGCACAAGGAGGTTGACGGCGACCTCTACGAGTCGCGCACGCTGCCGACTTACCTGTTGAGGCAGATGATCGCCATCAAGCTGCACGAGGCCGATGTGATCAGCGAGCACTACAAGTTCGTTGACGGCACCTCGTTCGCCGCGCCCATCGTCTCGTCGGTCGTCGCCTGCATGCTCGAAGCCAACCCGAACCTCCGGCCGCAGCAGGTCAAGCGCATCCTGATAGACACGGCCGAACGCCTCCCCGGCGTCGAGATAGACCGGCAGGGCTGGGGCGTCGTCGAGCCGCGCCGCGCCGTCGAACTCGCCCTCGCGATGCGCCCCGACTCTTGACGGCCGCCGGGCGCAGCCATAATCTTCCGGTGCTTTTCGTCTCACGCACGCCCGGAGGAAAGACATGGTCGCTTGGATATTCACGGCCGCGAAAGGCAGGGTGACGCTGCTCGCGGTCGCGCTTATGGTTGTCTCGTCCCTGGTCCTCGACTGCGTCAACCCCAAGAATAAAATTAGGCAGGAGCTGGGCGGCGACTACGTCTCCACCGACAGCGAAGTCTACCGCATAAGGTGTGATTCCGAGGGGCTCGCCTGTGCTTGGTGCAGGGACAAGTGCGGCTCGTGTGTCGAGAGAATGCTCGCGCGATACAGCCGCGAGCACTTCGACGCGCACAGGAGCTTCATCCAGCTTTACGACCTCGTCTATCCGCCCTTCTACGCCCTCCCGCTGACGCTGCTGCTGGCCTACTTCTTCCCGGTCCTGTTCCCCGGCCGGGACGGCTTCTACCGCTGGCTCGTGCTCCTGCCGCTCGCCGCGATGGCCTTCGACTACGCGGAGAACTTCACCATGCTCGCCGCCATCAACCACTACGAGGCCCGGCGGGAACTACTGACGACGACACTCGTCTACTCAAACGACTTCACCTTTTTAAAGCTGACGCTGCTCGGCGTCGTCATGCTCATCCTCCTCGTCTTCGGCGCGCGGGCGCTGGTGCGCCTCCGCCGCGCGCACACGGGCTGGCCGGTCAACTGACAGATTTTTACTGCGGCCGGCCGGGAGTTAATAAGCAAAAAACGCGGCCTTCTGCACGGACGCGCGGCGGCCCGCCCCTTGCATTATCGTTCACCTCCCGAACTCTTTCGGGCGAGAGGTGAACTATGATGTTGAAGGAACAACTGGCGCTGGCGACCAAGTCGAGCACGTCGCTCGTCTCGCCGATAGAGCGGCGCGTGGCGAGGCGCGTCGTGCCGCGCATACCCCACTGGCTGGGCACGCACCACCTGACGATGTTGACGCTCCTGTGGGGCGCGCTCGCGGTCTTGTTCGGTTATCTCGCGGCGGGCGACCTGCGTTGGCTGTGGGGCACGTCCGTCGTCATCCTCCTCCAGTACGCGACCGACTTCTTCGACGGCAAGGTGGGCAAGCACCGCGGGACGGGGCTCGTCAAGTGGGGCTTCTACATGGACCACCTGCTCGACTACGTCTTCCTCTGCTCGCTGCTCGCGGGCTACTCGTTCATCCTGCCGGAGCGTTCCCAGTGGCACCTGATGCTGGTGCTCGCGGTCTTCGGCGGCTTCATGGTCAACTCGTTCCTCTCCTTCGCGGCGACGGGGCGCTTCCACATCAGCCACCTCAAGCTCGGGCCGACGGAGTTCCGCCTCGCGCTCTGCCTGCTGAACGCGCTCGTCGTCTGGAGCGGCCCCCACCGCATGGCGAAGGCGCTCCCCTTCGTCGCGGCCGGCGGCCTCGTCGCCCTCTGCGTGCTCGTCTGCCGCACGCAGCGCCAAATCTGGCGCCTCGACATGGACAACAAGCTGCGAGCCGCGCACCCCCAAGCGCCCGAGTCGCTCGCCGCGCGCAGGGAGGCGGCCTAAGAAGGGTGCCGGGTGCCGGGTGACGGGTGACGGGTGAAAGAAACTTGTCTTCACCCGTCACCCGACACCCGGCACCCGGTTTTGCCTTTTGACCTTTGCCTTATTACAATCTCGGCACCAATCATTCCAGAATCCGAGAACGGTCCGAGAGGAGCAGAAATGGCAGAGAACGAGAACGCCCTGGGGGCGGCCCCCGCGACGGAGGAAGGCGATTCGGGCGCGGCCGCCCCGCCACAGGCCGAGGCGCCGTCGCAGCCCGAGGCACCGCCCGAAGAGATTACCTACCACGCCGTCGAGAAGGACGGTCAGGTGACGGCCATCTGGGAGATGCAGGGCCGCAAACACCTGCGCACCATCGACCCGCGCTCCCGCCAAGGCCAGGAAATCCTCCGCCTCTACACGGCCGAGCACCACGACGAGCAAGTCTGAAAGCCGTGAATCGTCAACCGTGAATCGTCAATCGTGCCCTTCTATTCACGGTTGACGATTCACGATTTTCGTCTTCGAGCGACGTGCGCCTCGATGTTGGCGACCAGTTGGTCGGCGAGTGTCTGCATGGCCTCGCGGCTGGCCCAGGCGACGTGGGGCGTAACGACGAGTTTGGGTTGGAGGTCGGGCGCGAGCAGCGGGTTTGAGTCCCGCGGCGGCTCGGCCGAGAGCACGTCAACGCCCGCCCCCGCCAGCCTCCCTTCGCGCAGAGCCTCCGCCAGCGCCGCCTCATCCACCACGCCCCCGCGCGCGCAGTTGATGAGAATCGAAGTCGGCTTCATCATCCCCAACTCCCGGCGGCCGACCAAGCCCCGCGTCTCGTCCTTGAGCGGAACGTGAAGGCTGACGGCGTCGCTCCGCTTCAAGACTTCATCGAAAGCCTCGCGGCCCTCCCGCACCTCCCGCGCCCCCTTGTGCTCCGCGACGAGGACGACGGCGCCGACGGCCCGCATCAGCTCCGCGGTCGCGCGCCCCAGCGCGCCGTAGCCGACGACGCCGAACACGGAGCCGCGCAAATCCCTGACGGGGTGCGTCAGCAGGCAGAACTGACCTGCACGCTGCCACGCCCCGCCGCGCACGTCCTCCGTGTAAGCCGGCAGACTCCTCCGCAGCGCGAGCGCCAACATCAGGACGTGCTCGGGCACGGTGCCGACGGCGTAGCCGCGCACGTTCGAGACTTCTATCCCGCGCTCGCGGCAGAAGGCCGTGTCAACGTTGTCGGTGCCGGTGGCGGCGACGGCGACGAGCTTGAGGCGCGGCAGTTCCGAGAGGACTTCGGCGCGCAGCGGCACCTTGTTGACGACGGCGACGGTCGCGTCGCGCAGCCGCTCCAGCACCTCGCCTTCGCCGGTCGCTCCGTAGTCTATCCAGCGGTGCTCGAACGAAGGCGGGCGCAACTCGGCGTCGAGCGTGTCGCGGTCGAGAAAGACGATGGTCTCCATAAGTTTCTTTGGAACTTCCGAGCCGTTTTCGGCGACTATAGTAGCATCGCCGCGACGGGGGAAAAGCAACTGGGCCGCTCCGCCAAACTATCCGCCGCCTCGCTCGCGCTGGCTCTCCTTGCGCTCGCCGCGTGCGACGGAGCGCGCCCCGAGGCCCGCGCGCGTGAGTCGGCGCGCGCCGCCGTCGCCGCGACGCCCGAAGTCCCGGTCAAGGCTTACCCAGGGAAGATGGCCTACGTCGTCGTCGCCCTCTGCGACAACGTGAATCAGGGCATCGTCCCCGTCCCGGCCGCGCTCGGTAACGGCGAAGACCCGGCGCGCAACCTCTACTGGGGCGCGCGCTTCGGCGTCAAGACCTTCTTCCGCGCGAGCCGCGACTGGCAACTCCTGTCCGCGACGCCGAACCCCGGCCCCCACGTCCTCGAACGTCTCGTCTTCAAGCACAAGCGGCACGACGCCTACCTCGTCGCCGACGCCTACCGCGGCGCCGAGATACGACAGGCCACCGAAGACTTCCTCGAAGCCGCCTCCGGCAACTCGCGCCACGCCGTCGCCGTCGGCGCCGACACCTACGGCCTCGCGCGCGGCGCCTCCTCCCACCTCGTCGCCTACGTCGGTCACGACGGCCTGATGGACTTCAAGCTCACGCGCCTGCCCCGGAAGGCCGACGAACGGCCGCGCGACGCCGTCGTCCTCGCCTGCGCCAGCAAGCCCTACTTCTCCGAGGCGATGCGAGAGGCCGGCGCCCGCCCCCTGCTCTGGACGACGAACCTCATGGCCCCCGAGGCTTACGTCCTGCACGCCGCCGTCGAAGGCTGGCTCGCGGGCGAGACTGGCGAGCAGGTGCGCGAGCGCGCCGCGAAGGCTTACGACTCTTATCAAAGATGCGGCATCAGGGCGGCGCGCGGACTGTTTGCCACCGGCTGGTGAGGGCGGCACAATGAAAGCATGGCTTGGACGTATCTCTTTATCGCCGGCTTGCTTGAAGTCGGGTGGGCGGTCGGACTGAAGTACACGGAGGGCTTCACGCGCCTCTGGCCGACGGTGTTGACGGTCGCGGCGCTCGGCGGCAGCATGGCGCTGCTCGCGCTCTCGTTGAGGGAACTGCCCCTCGGCACGGCCTACGCGGTCTGGACCGGCATCGGCGCCGTCGGCACGGCCGCGCTCGGCATCATCCTCTTCGGCGAGTCGGCGGCGGCCGCCCGCCTCGTCTGCATCGCGCTCATCGTCGCCGGCATCGTCGGCCTCAAGCTCGCCTCGGCGCACTAGCGCAGGAAGGGCACGAGCAGGCGGACGAGGGCGACGATGACGAAGACGCCGACGATGTCCAAGAGGATGCCGTAGCGAATCATGCGCGCGAGCGGGACGTAGCCGGAGCCGTAGACGATGGCGTTGCAGGGCGTCGAGACCGGGAGCATGAAGCCGAGGCTGGCGCCCATCGTCGCGCCGAGCGCCGGCTCCAAGGGGTCGGCCCCCTGCGCCCGCGCAATCGCGATGACGACGGGCACGACCATGTTGGCCGAGGCTGTGTTCGATGTCGCCTCCGACACGACGACCGCCACCACGACCGACGCGAACAGCAGGCCGAGCCCTCCGCTCACCGGCAGCAGCCCCGTCAGGCCCCGCCCCACCGACTCCGCCAGCCCCGTCTGGAACGAAAGCACCCCGAGCGCGAACCCGCCGCCGTAGAGCAGCACCACGCCCCAGTCAATCTTCACCGCCTCTTCCCACGTAATCGCCCGCGCGCCCTCCTCGCCCGGCAAGAGGAAAAGCAGCACCGCGCCGACGACCGCCGCCACGGCCTCCGGGACGACCGCGTTGACGTTCTTGTAAACGGCGCTCTGGTCGCCGGCCGCGAGCGCGATGACGCCGGGGACGACCCACAGCGCGACGGTCGCGAGGAAGGCGGCGAGCGTTGACTTCTGCCCGCGCGTCCACGCGCCCAGACGCTCCTTCTCGCGCCTCAGCATCTCGCGGCTGCCTTCGACCTCGCGCACGCCCGCGGGCGAGAGCCAGTTGAGGTAGAAGAAGAGCCAGAGGAAGAGGACGACGACGACGGGCACGCCGATGACGGCCCACTTGAAGAAGGGGAACTCGACGCCCGTCAACTGCCGGATGAAGCCGAGGCCGATGACGTTGGGCGGCGTGCCGATGGGCGTGGCTAGTCCGCCGACCGAGGCGGCGAACGAGGTCATCAGCATCAGCGCCGTCGCGTAACGGCGGCTGACCTGCTGCTGCCCCGACTCCTTCTGCTGCTCGAAGAGGAAGGCGAGTATCGCCATGCCGATGGCGAACATCATGGCCGTCGTCGCCGTGTTGGAAATCCACGCCGAGATGAAGGCCGTCACCGCGCCGAAGGCGAAGAGGATGCGCGAGGGCCGCGCGCCGACCCACTTAATCGAAAGGACTCCGAAGGCGAGGCGGCGGTCTAAACGATGAAGAAAAATCGCGCGCGCGAGGATGAACGACCCGATGAAGAGGAACATCAACGGGTCCGCGAACGGCGCGAACACCTCCCTCGCGGGCGCGACCCTCATCACGACGCACGACGCCGCGCCCATCAGCGCCGTGACGGGAAGCGGCAGCGCCTCCGTTATCCACAGCACCACGACCGCCGCCATCACCGCCGCCAGCCTGTGAGCCTCCGGCTTCAACCCACCCAGCGGCAACAGCAATATTGTTATGAAGACCACCGGCGCCAGCGCCAGCCCGACCACGCGCCTCACGCGCTCGAACCGCGCCTCGCCCTCCGTGATGGTCTCGACCGCCTCGACAGTTCGGTCCATAAAGGGGTGTTGTTAATTCAAGGTCGGAGCTGGATGTTGTAGGTCTTGATTTTGGAGTTGAGCGTGGTGGCGTTCATGCCGAGGAGGCGGGCGGCGCGCGACTGGTGGCCGCCGGTCTGGTCGAGGGCGCGGCGGATGAGGTCTATCTCGAAGCGGCGGACCTCGTCGTAGAAGTTGACGCCGCGGCTCACGTCCACGGAGCCGCCGGCCGTCGAGAGCGGGGCGGTGCCGGGGGCGCGCTGCGGGTCGGCCATGTCCGCGGGCAGGCACTGGCGCGTTATCTCGCGCCCCGGCGCTATGACGACGGCGCGCTCGATGACGTTCTCAAGCTCGCGGACGTTGCCGGGCCAAGGGTACTGCTCGAAGAGGGTGAGCACGTCGGGCGCGAGCTGTTCGGAGACTTCGCGTGTGTTCTCCTCGTTGTACTTGCGTATGAAGTGCTGGGCGAGGGGGAGGATGTCTTCGCGCCGCTCGCGCAAGGGGGGGAGCTCGATGGGCACGACGGCCAACCGATAGTAAAGGTCTTCGCGGAAGGCGCCCTGCCGGACGGCCTCCTTCAAATCGATGTTGGTGGCGGCGACGATGCGCACGTCAACCTTGCGCGGGCTCGTGTCGCCCAAGGGGATGAACTCGCGCTCTTGCAGTACGCGCAGGAGGCGGGCCTGCGTCTCGGGCGGGATGTCGCCTATCTCGTCGAGGAAGATGGAGCCGCCGTCGGCCACTTCAAACAAACCCTTCTTGGCGGCGACCGCGCCGGTAAACGCCCCGCGCGTGTGGCCGAACAGTTCCGATTCGAGAAGCTCGGAAGGGATGTTCGATGAGTTGACGGTGACGAAGGGCTTGGCCGAGCGCGTGCTCTGCATGTGGATGGCGCGCGCGATGAGTTCCTTGCCGGTGCCTGACTCGCCGGTGACGAGGACGGTGGAGCGCGCGGGCGCGACCTGCTCGACTAATTGGAAGACGGCCTGCATCCGCTCGGAGCGTCCGATGATGGAGCCGCGGTCAACGCTGCGGCTTAAGGCCCGGCGCAAGGTCTGGCGCTCCTCGTCCTTGCGGCGGCGGCGGATTCCGGCGGCGACGGTCGAGAGGATTTGCTCGTTCTGGAAGGGCTTGCGGACGCAGTTGAAGGCGCCGCGCTCCCACGCGCCGATGGCGGTGTCGAAGGTGGCGTAGGCCGTGATGACGATGACGACGGCCTCGGAATCGGCCTTCAGAAGCTCTTCGAGCGCGCGCAGGCCGCCCATGCCCGGCATCGAAACGTCCATCAGCACCACGTCGTAGGCGCGGCGCCCGTAAGCCTCCAATCCCTCCTCGCCCGTCTTCGCCAAATCAACGCGGTAGCCTTCGGCCGAGAGCAGCGTCTCCAGCACGTCGCGCATAATCTCCTCGTCGTCAACGACGAGGACCGAACCCTTCTTCGCCATTCATACCTCAGGAAAACAAGATGGCTACATTTTATACCGTGCGGCCGGTTTAGACACAGAGGGCACGGGGAAGAATGCCTTCCCGCGTGCCCTCTCGTGTCGGGTCCGGCCCTCGGTTACTGGCCGAAACGCTGGCGGTATTCGGTGGACGTGATGAACGCCTTGACGAGTTCGGCCTGGACGAAGTTGCCGCCGAACCTTTCGAGGTTGCCGAGCCAGTGGTTATAGCCGCCGAAGTCGAGGTTCTGCTCGGGGGCGTCGTTGGGGTTGCGGCGCAGGTAGCCGAAGTACTGCATGAGGACGAAGGCGCGATTCTTCTCCATCTGGTCGAGCGTCGCGTCTTCGGCCACCTTGCGGACGACGGAGGCGCGGCCGGCCGTCGTGTTGTTGGCCGACAGCTCGTTGATGAGCGCCTGCCGCTCGGCGGCATCGAGCGGCCCGTCGGCCCGCGCGTTGAGCTGGTCAACGAAGGCGGCCGGGGCCATGCCGACGGGGAATGCCGCGAGGAACTGCGGGCGCTGCACCCAGCCCTGGAAGAAGGCCGCCTTGTTCGTTTCGAGCTGCGCCTGCCACGCGCCCTGGTTGACGATGACGTTGCGGCCGATGCGCTGCGTGTCGGCCATCAGTTGCGCGTAGGTCAGGGGCACGGGGACCGTCGGCGGGTTGATGTCGTCGAACGACGCCTTGTAAGTCTTGTAGACGAGGTAGCCGGTCTGCTGGAACTCGATGGAGAGGAAGAAGGCGCCCGAGACGTTGACGCGGCAGACGAGCAGGTCCGTCTCGCCGCAGTTGTCGGCGACGCCCGTCCAGTGGGCGAGGCCGGGCGCGTCGGGCTCGCGGGCGAAGAAGTCCTGGTAGTGCTGGGTGACGAAGAAGCGGGTCGAGTCGGAGGCGTTGGCCGAGGTGGAGGAGATGAAGCTGGCCTGCACGTTCCACGTCGGGTTCTGGAAGCTGCGCGAGGCGGGGGCGAAGCTCTGGCCCGACTGCTGCGGCGTGACGGTGTAGGAGCCGCCGGTCGAGACGAAGTTGAAGACGTAGCGGCCGGCGGCGTCGGTCAGGGCCGTGGCCGACTGCGAGCCGGAGAGCGTGACGAGGACGCCTGCGACGCCCTCGCCCGAGGCGTTGACGACGCGGCCCGTGACGCCGACGGAGTTGCGCTGCTCGTCGTCGTTGAGCAGGCCGTCGTTGTCGCGGTCAATGCCGAAGACGCGGCCCCAGCCGAAGGGGACGCCCGTGAAGGTCAGCTCCGAGCCGGCCGCGACCGAGTCCAGAAGCGTCTGCCGCGAGACGGTCGCCTCCGAGAGACTGTCGGGCTGGTAGGTGCCGTTCGTCAGGCGCAGGAAGGTGCGCGGGCTGCCGGAGTAGAGGCCGCGGACGACGAGGTCGCAGGCGCCGGACCCCGCCTGCTGTTCGAGCAGCGCGATGCGGTTGACGACCGCCGCAGAGGTCTTGTTGGCGGCGTCGGCCGTGACCTGCAAGCCGACGGCGGGCGCCGCGCCGGTGTCGAACTGGACGAGGAAAGCCTCCACGTCGCGCCGCAGGTTGTCGCCGGTCTGGCCGGCGGGGAAGGTGAAGACGGCGGTGCGGAGGAAGTTGAAGATGGTGTCGCTCGTGCCGTCGTGGATGAAGCCGAAGCCGGTCAGCTTCTCGCCCGGCGTCCGGCTCATGCCGACCTTCTGGTAGAGGCCGCGGAGCTGGGGCACCTTGAAGGGCTGCGGCTCCTGCAAGGCGAGGCCGGGGATGATGTTCCTGTCCGTGCCCGTCCCCGTGACGACCGTACCCACGCCGTTGTTGAACTGCTGAACGCGGTGGCAGATGTTGCAGGTGAGGGCTCCGGCGTCGAGGGGCTGCGTGTTGTAGGCGTTGAAGCCGCGCTGCGCCTGCGCCGTGAGCGTGCGGTCGAGGCTCTGGTTCGGGTTCGGCGGGTAGGCGAGCGACTGGACGAAGGAGGTGAAGCTCGCCATCTCCTGCGGCGTGAGCAGCCGCTCGCCGCCGAGCAGCGAGACGAAGGCGCCGTTGAAGGCGGCGAGGTTCGGGCGGTCGCCGCGCCAGTGGAACGGCTCGGTGCCGATGATGCCGCGCAGGGATTGCGTCGTCATCGGCCCCTTCATCGGGTGGAGGGTGAAGCCCTGGGCGAAGTCGGACGTGCCCTGCGGGTTGCCGAGGTCCCACGCCATGCCGTCGCGGTGGCCGTTCAGGTGGCAGCTCGCGCAGGAGACGGTGCCGTGCGACGAGAGCGAGGCGTCGTAGAGGAAGCGGCGGCCGCCGCGCACGGCGGGCGGCTCGGGGTTGAAGCCGACGGGGACGGAAGTCGTCTGCGTTTTGGAGTTCGTGTCGACGACGCTCAAGGTCTGGTCGAAGCGGTTGTAGACGTAGAGGCGCTGGCGCGCGTCGTCGACGGCGAGGCCCGTCGGCCCCTGCCCGACGGCGATGCGGGCCGTGACGACGCCCGAGGGCGAGAGCACGCCGACGCGCGCCGAGGAGGTGGCGGCGACGTAGACGGTGCCGTCGGACTGGCGCGCGATGTCGCCGGGCATGGCGAGGCTCGCCGCCCGCTCGGCCGCGGAGCCGGCCGGGTTGTTGAGGTCAACGTGCGGGTTCAGGTCGGAGACGGAAGAGACGGAGGGCGCGGCGCCGGCCACGGCGCTCAGCACGGAGACGCGGCTCGCCTGAAAGCGCCCCTTGATGACGGGCTCGAAGCGCACCTGGTTGATGTCTTCGAGGTTGGCGACGAAGAGTCGGCTCTGGACGGGGTCGAAGGCCATGTTGCCGACGTGCGTGCCGAGGCCGCGCACCGACGAGGCGACGGCCGTCGGCAAAGACGAGCCCGCAGCGTCGATGACAGCGAGGTCGAGGTCGGCCAGCGTGTAGGGGACGCGCGCGGCGACGGGGATTTGCGAGTTGGCCCCGCCCCACGAACGGTTCAGCTCGTCCACCCAGTCGGTGCCGTTCCAGCGAACGACGAGGGCGGCGCTCGGCGGCAGCGGCAGGCCGCCGGACAGGGGAGGGTTCGGGGCGGGCAGCCCGCCGTTGGTCCTCACGGTCGTCTCGGGCACGACCGTCGTCCCGTTGCCCGACTCGTAGACCGAGACGAAGACGCGCCCGCCCGCCTCGTCGCGCGCGAGCGCGCGGGGCTGCTTGCCGAAAATCTCTATCGTCTGCGGCGCGGCCGAGGGGTCAGAGGGGTCGAAGACCTTGACCTGCCCGTGGCCGAGGTTGTCGAGCGGGGTGGTGAGGAGCGAGCCGCCGCCCGAGACGCAGACGAAGGCCATCTCGCGGTTGAGGCCGGCGAAGAGCACGTCGGTCGGCTCGTCGCCCACGTCGAAGGTGCGGACGACGTTGCCCGCCGAGAGGTCCACGACGCTGACGGAGTCCGAGAGCCAGTTGACGACCCACGCCTCACGGTCGTTGCGCGCGGCGACGCTGACGGGCTCAAGCCCGACGGGAATCTCGGCCGTCAGGACGGGCGTGCCCGAAGTGAGCTGGAAGACGGAGAGCGTGCCGTTCGGCGTGTTGGCGGCGAGCAGGCGCGTGCCGTCGGGCGTGATGGCGAGCGGGTGGACCTGCGGCCCCTCGAAGTTGCGGAAGGGCGTCGTCTGCGCCGCGGCGGGCGGCGCGGGCGCGAAGCCGGCGAGCAAGAGCGCGCCGAGTGAGAGGGCGGTTGCGATGTTGCGCCTGCAACTCGAAAAGTGGGGGAACTGCATGGGGGACTCCTTACGGCGCTCGGGGCTCGGGACGGAACGAAAGGTTGGACGCGGGAACTTCTTACAGAGACGAAAAATTTAAAGGGCCGCTCAGTCGCTCGCGGCCTGAAGGCGGGCGCGGGCGCCGGCCGTCGGAAGCGTGATGCGGAAAGTGGTGCCGCGGCCCGGCGCGCTCTCGACCGTGATGTGGCCCGAGTGCTCCTGCACGATGCCGTAGGAGACGGCGAGGCCGAGGCCGGTGCCCTTGCCGACGCCCTTGGTGGTGAAGAACGGGTCGTAGATGCGCGCGACGTTCTCGGGCGCGATGCCGATGCCGTCGTCGATGACTTCGACGACGACCGTGTCGGACTCGGGCGCGGTGGTTCGGAGTCGGACGCGCCCGCCGTCGGGGATGGCGTCGCGCGCGTTCAAGAGGAGGTTGGTGAAGACCTGCTGGAGCTTGCCGGCGTTGGCGAAGACGCTCGGCAGCCGGTCGCCGTACTCGCGCAGGATTTCGACGCGGGACTGTCGGAACTGCGGCTCAAGCAGTTGGAGCGTGTCTTCGAGCACGCGGTTCAGGTCCACCTCGAAGAACTCGGTGGCCGAGCCGGTGCGCGAGAAGTTGAGGAGGTTGTTGACGATGCCGGTGGCGCGGTCGGTCTGCCGGCGAATCTTTTGCAGCAGGGCGTGCTTCGGGTCCGTCTCGGCGAGCATGCCGAGGAGCATCTGCGTGTAGGAGGAGACGCCCGTGAGCGGCGTGTTGATTTCGTGGGCGACGCCCGCGGCGAGCAGGCCGATGGAGGAGAGCTTTTCGCGCTGCTGCAACTGCTCTTCTAAGCGGACGCGCGCCGTCACGTCTTCGAGGACGACGAGCGCGCCGTCCGGCCCTTCGGCGCCCGCGCGCTTCAGCGGGGCGAGCGCGACGTTTAAGACGAGCGGGCGGCCGGCGCGCGTCGCCGTGTGGAGCTTGTAGATGTTGCGCAGCTCCGAGACGTGCCAGCCCGAGTGGCCGAGCACCTGTCCGAGCGTCTCGGCGAAGTCGTCGGCGAAGAGGTCTTCGACGCGGCGCCCCGCGGCCTCGTCGCGCCTGAGGCCCAGCATCGCTTCGAGCGTCGAGTTGCAGCCGGTGACTCGGCCCCGGCCGTTGGTCGCGAGGATGCCGACGTTGATGGACTCGACGATGGACTCGTTGAACTCTTTGAGGAGCGCAAGCTCCTCCGCCCGCTCCTTCTGCTCCTGATAGAGCAAGCTGTTCTCGATGGCGACGGCGACGTAGCCGGAGACGGTGCGGAGGATTTCGAGGTCTTCGGACGAGAGCAAGGCGCCGCCCGACGAGCGGCCCAAGCCGATGACGGCCACCATCCGGCCGCGCACGACGCACGGCACGTAGTAGTGGAGCGCGCGGCGGACGAAGCCGGTCGTCTCGTGCGGCATGTCGAGCCCGTCGGCGCGCACGATGCCGTCCTCGGCCGAGCGTGCGCGGACCATCTCGCGGAAGTCGGGCGGGATGATGATGGCGTCGGGCGAAAGACCGGCCGTGCGCGCGGCGCGGTAGCCGCCCGCCGAGCGCGCGTCCTCGATGAAGATGGCGACGCGCTCGACGCCGAGCACTTGTTGGAGACGGCCGACGAGCGCGTCGAGCAGGGGGTCGAGCGAGGTGGTGCCCGAGAGCGTGCGGCCGAAGTCGAGCAGGCCGGCTCTCAGGTCGTAACGCTCGCCGTAGAAGAAGCGGTCGGTCTTCTCCTGAAGGAAGTTCTTGAGGGGCGCCGCCGTCATGACGATGACGGCCATCGCGGCGACGGCGACGAGGACGCGAATCGAGACGACGCCCGGCGAGATGACCTCGCCGCCGAAGGCGTAGAGGCCGGCGACGTAGACCACGGTCCCGATCATCACCGAGATGGTCAGCGTCGTCAGGACGTAGACGGCCGTGCGGCGCACGACCATGTCAACGTCCATCAGCCGGTAGCGGACGACCGAGTTGCCGAACGTGAGCGGGATGAGGGCGAGCGGGAGCAGCGCCGCGTCCGTCGCCCAGCGCCGCGTCGCTCCCGTCAAAAGCGGGTCGGCGAAGCCCGAGCCGAACAGGTAGCTGGCCGCGTAGAAGAGCGTGAAGGGCGCAATCGCCAGCCCCGAGCCCCACACCACCCACTTCAACTGCTGCCGCACAATCGCCGACTCGCTCCGCACGAAGCGGCGCACGAGCAGCAGGGAGCCGGCGACGAGCGCCGCCGTCAGGCACGCCGTCTGCGTCCACGCGAGCCGCCCGGCCATGTCCTCGGGCAGTTGCAGGTAGAGGCGGTAGAGGAGGTCGTAGACGGGGAACGAGGGCCAGCGGTTGCGCAGCGGCGCGGCGAAGTCGAAGAGCGCCGTCAGCGCGAGGAGCACGGCCGCGGGCGCGTAGAGCAGGTAGACGAGCCACGGCCGGCGCTCGGAGAGTTTGTAGCGGACCGGGTAGAGCGCGCAGAAGTGCAGGAAGACCGGCGCGAAGAGGATGAAGGCCGTGTTGTCGAGGAACTCGACGGCGAGGTCCAAGTCTTCGTAGGCGCCGTAGGGCTTGTAGAAGTGGAAGACGAAGGCGATGAGGCAGAGCGTCGCGAAGTGGAGCGAGAAGGGCGCGCGCTCGCCCTGCCGGAAGAAGACGAAGAGGCCGACGAGCAGGTAGACGACGCCGATGAGGTTGACGTAGAGGTCGCGCGGCGTGAGCGTCCGCTCCGGCCCGAGGTCTTCGAGGTCAACGTAGTAGGCGCGCGTGTTGACCGGATACCACGGGCGCTCGATGAGGTAGCGCAGGCGCCCGCCGACGCCCGCCTCTTCGAGAAAGACCTGCACGTCCGAGGCCGAGACGACCTGCTGGTCCTGACCTTCGTCGAGGCTGATGGCGATGAGGCGGTCGCCCGGCTGGATGGCGAAGGTGCCCTTGCGGCCGGCGGCCGAGTGCGGGTTGATGGAGTCGGCGACGACGCCGTCGGGCGTCTGCACCCAGTAGACGCCGTCGGTCGCGGGGGCCGTGTGCGTGAGGCGCTGGGCGAAGTTGAGCGTGCCGGCCGCGACGAGTACCGCCGCCGCGATGAGCAGCGTCCACCCCCGCGTTGTCAGCACAGAACCCTTCATCTACATACCCGGTGAATTACAGAATGCGAACCGGCCCTCGTGAAGTGGCGCAAACCCGCCTAAATCGAAAGTTTTGAAGCAAGCACTATTCCAGCTTTCGCCGGCCCCGGTCCTACCCGCCCGTGCCCGTGCGGTTAAAGGGCTTGGCGGGGCGCGGGAGCGCGCCGAAGCCGCAGATTCTATTCAGCTTTTCGTAATTCCGTCCGAAAATTCGGATGGGGCCGCGACGCACGAAAGCCCCGCGCTTTTCCGTACAGCGACAGTGCGCGGGGCTTGCGGATAAGTACCTGGGCGGCCGGCGGCCTAGAACCTGACCGAGATGCCGCCGCGCAGCGTCCGGCGCAGGGTGCCGAGCGAGACCGAACCGTCGTCGCCCTCGACGCCCGTGAGCGTGTCGAGGAGGTTGCGCGCGTCCACGGTGGCCTGCGCGCGGACGGGGAGGCCGAAGCTGGGCAAGTCCTGCGTGACGAGGATGCTCAAACTGGGGTCGTAGACGGCGAGGCGCCCGGCGAACGGGTCGATGGCGAAAACGGCCGCGCCGGGCGAGAAGCGCAGGACGGTGCGCACGTTGGTGCCTTCGAGGAAGCTGGCGTCGAGCTGCGCGGCGGCCGTCTGGAAGAAGGCGTTCTCGAAGAGTCGGTCGGGGCCGGCCGCGAGGGCGTCCGGCGAGAGCCGCTGGCCGCGCCCGAAGGCGTAGCCGGCCGAGGCCCGGAGGTGCTGGCTGACGCGGCGCGTGTAGACGACGCGCAGTCCGCGCGCCCCGCCCTGCTGGTTGGCGATGTCGAGCAGCGCGGCGCCGCCCTCGGCGGCGAAGCCTTCGAGCGGCGTGCTCAGGAGACCGACGCCGCGGCCCGAGACGGTGTCGAAGAAGGCGGTCGCCTCGACCGAGGAGTTTTCGTCGAGAATGCGCTCGACGCCGAACTCAAGGCGGCGGCTGCGCTCCAAGACGGCGCGGCCGTCCACGAGGGCGACGGCCTGCCCCTCGGCCTCCTTGAAGACGACGGGCGAGTCCTCGAAGTTGATGCCGTCGGCGCGCGTCTGCGGAGAGTCGCCGGGCGCGTAAGCGGCGTGCAGGCGCGTGCGCGGGTTGGCGTCGAAGGCGAAGCCGAGGCGCGGGCTGAAGGAGTCGGCGCCGCCCGCGCCGACGAAGCGGGAGTAGTCCAAGCCGACGACGACCACGACGCCGTCGCGCACGACCCACTCGTCAACGGCGCGCACCGACATCTGCCCGAGCCTTTCGCCCGGCGCGAGGCCCAAAGCCTTCTTGAGCGAGCCGGCGGTGGTGGCCGCCGCGGGCAGGCGCGCGCCGCCGAGCGTGGCGCTCACGCGGTGGCGGTCGCCGACGTGGAAGCGCGCCGTCGCCTCCATGCGCTCGAACTCGCCTGCCTGCCCCGCGAAAATCATGTCGAAGCCGCGCGTGACCGGGGTCTTAATCGCGAAATTCAGCCCCGCGTAGGTGCCCGCGCCGGGGACCGCGGAGCTTGCCATGAAGGTCTCCATGTACCCTTGTGTGCGGCCCTTGCCCGTGCGCTTTTCCTCCCCGGCGGGGGCCGTCTCGAAGTCGCCGCTGTCGGCCGCGGCGGCCTCCTCCTCCGCTTCGAGCCGTTCGAGGGCTTCGCGGATGGGGTCGCTGTCGCCCTCGCCCGCGTTGAAGACGGAGCGGCGCTGCTGCGAGGCGCGGATGCGGAATTTCGGGTCGTTGCGGTCGGGGCGGCGCTCGGGCGTGGTGCGCCCTTCGCCCGCGGGCAGGAGGTTGAAGCGGTAGACCAGTTCGGTCGAGGGCGCGACTTGGACGGAAGAGAAGGTGGCGGGCGTGAAGCCCTCGGCCAGGGCGCGCACGAGGTAGCGGCCCGGCGTGACGCGCGTCGTGAAGGTGCCGTCGGGGTTGCTGCGCGTCTCCTTGACGACTTCGTTCAGTCCGTCGCGCAGAATCTTGACGAGCGCGCCCGAGACGGGGTTGCCGCGGCTGTCGAGGACGGTGCCGCTGATGGTGCCGAGGCTGGTGCGCCGCTCGCCGCCGCCGGCGGCAAACGCCGAGGGCGCCCACGCGCCGCCCGCGGCCGAGGCCACAAACAGCACGCACGCGAGCCAGTAGAGTTTTCTCATCGCAGCAAAACCTCCGGTTGCGCCGGGGGGACTGGCCGCGTTCGGCCTTTGGTCGCGAAACCTCTGTTGCGTTCTTGTGTCCAGGGCGGCTACCGGGCGAGGGTCTCTCTTCAGGGAGACCCGGCGTCTACAAAACGAGTGACACACCTCTCAGGCTAACCCCTTGTGTCAGAGCCCGCTTTCTGCAGGAGTGTGCATTTTCCGCCACGGGCCGGACGGTGTCAAGCAGGTAAAAGCGTCAAACGGGGGCGTCTCTCGTGCTGTGATGCGCTCCCGCGGGCGGTTGGTTTGCCCGGCCGGGGGGCGCGTGTTAGGATGCCCGGTCAAACAGAAGGCGCCGATTTCCGGCGCGCGCCACAGTCAGCAGAGGTTTTCTTTTGAAGCTTTCCGAAGTAGTCACGGAACAGGTCGAGGTCACACGTTTCCCCGGCGGGCTGACCGTCCTCACCGAACACATGCCGGGCCTGCGCTCGGCCACGGTCGGCATCTGGGTCCGGCGCGGCTCGCGCCACGAGACGCCCGAGTGGAACGGCATCTGCCACTTCATCGAGCACGCCGTCTTCAAGGGCACCGAGCGGCGCACGGCCCTCGACATCGCCGTCGAGTCGGACCGCCTCGGCGGCAACTTCGACGCCTACACCACCCACGAAATCACCGGCTTCGCCATGAAGGTCGTTGACACGGCCTTGCCCGCCGCCTTCGACCTGCTCTCCGACATGCTCTCGCGGCCCCGCTTCGACGAGGAAGAGCTGAAGCGCGAGCAGCGCGTCATCATCGAAGAGATGAAGATGGTCGAAGACACGCCGGACGAGTTCCTCTCGGAAATCTTCAGCGCCGAGTTCTTCCCCGACCACCCGCTCGGGCGCCCCATCGAGGGCACGGCCAAGACGGTCTCCAAATTCGACGCCGGACGCACGCGCCGCTTCCACGCCCGCGCCTTCGCGCCGCGCAACCTCGTCGTCGCCGCCGCCGGCAACGTCGAGCACGCGCAGTTAGTCGAACTGGCCGCGCGCGCCTTCGGCGAGTCGGGGGGCGAAGACGACGACGCGCCTTCCGAGGCGCCCCGGCCCGCCGCGCCCATCCTCATTCGCCGCAAGAAGGAGCTTGAGCAGGCGCATCTGTTACTCGCCTCGCCGTGGCCTTCGGGCCGCAGCGCCGACCGATACGCCGCGAACCTGCTGGCCTCGGTCATCGGCGGCGGCACCAGCTCGCGCCTCTGGCAGAGCGTGCGCGAGGAGCGGGGCCTCGCCTACTCGGTCGGGGCGGCCGGCAGCCACTTCACCGACGCCGGCATCTTCCAGATTTACGCAGGCACGAGCCCCGAGCACCTGGACGAAGTCTTGGACCTCTCGCTCGAAGAGCTGCGACGGGCCGCGCGCGAGCCCGTGGGCGAAGAAGAGCTGCGGCTCGCGAAGGACCAATCGGTCGCCTCCATCCTGCTCGGGCTGGAATCGACGAGCGCGCGCGCCGGGGTGCTGGCGCGGCAGGAGATTTACCACGGCCGCCGCATCGCCGCCGACGAGGTCATCGCGCGCATCGAGGCCGTCACGCCCGACGACTTGCAGCGCCTCGCGCGCGAGTTCTTCCGCACCGACCGGCTCGCCCTCGGCGCTCTTGGCGACCTCAACGGCTTCAAAGTTGACCGCTCGCGTTTAGAAGTCTGAACCAGCGTCCCCGATGAGAATAACGGTCCTCGGCAGCGGCTCGACCGGCAACTCCGTGCTCATCTGCGCGGGCGACACCCGCGTCCTCATCGACGCCGGCCTGAGCGCGAAGGAGACGGCGCGGCGCCTCGCCCTCGTCGGCGAGGACGTGTCGCGCATCGACGGCGTCGTCATCACGCACGAGCACTCCGACCACGCGGGCGGCCTGCGCGTCCTGCTCAAGTCCATCGCGTGCCCGGTCTACATCTCGGGCGCGACGCGCGAGGCTTACATCTGCGAGAAGGCGCGCACCTCCGACGAGCCGAAGCGGCGGGCCGAGGCGCTGCGCGACCGCACCGAGGAGATTTGTTCGAGCCGCGACTTCCGCATCGGCGAGATTGACTTTCACCCCTTCACCGTCCCGCACGACGCGGCCGACAACTTCGGCTTCGTCGCCACGCACGGGGGCGTCCGCGTCGCGACGCTCATGGACTTCGGCTGCGTGACGACGCTCGTCTCGGAGCGTCTGCGTGGCTGCGCGGCCGTCGTCATCGAGTCGAACCACAGCCGCGACATGCTCAAGGCGTGCGAGGTCTACCCGTGGGAGCTGAAGCAGCGGATACTGTCGCGCACCGGCCACCTCTCGAACGAGGACGTGGCCGTCTGGCTGCGCGACGAGTTCGACGGCTCGGCCTCGCACGTCGTCCTCGCCCACCTCTCGCAGCGCGCTAACAACCCCTACGTCGCCAAGCTCACGGCCGAATCCGCCCTGCGCGAGCGCGGCGGCCTCTTCCAGCCCGCCACCCAAATCATGCTCTCACACCACAAAGAGCCGACCCCCTGGATAGAGCTATGAAGGCGACAGGCGAAAGTCTCAAACGCTCGCTCTTGCCCCTCGGTCTTTGCCTGTTTGCTTTCGTGACTTCCTGCGCGGTGGACGAGCGGCGCGACGTGCCTGCGGGGGCGCGGGCGGCCGTCGAGCGCGTGACGGAGGACATCGAGGCCGGGCGCGACGCGAAGGTCTACGGGGAGGCGGCCGAGGAGTGGCGCGTGGCCGTCGGGGCCGAGGAGAACGCGCGGCTCCTGAGGCGCGTGCGCGAGCGGCTGGGGCGCGTCGAGACGCGGACGCTCCATCAGGGGCGCGAGCAGCAGAGCGCCAGCCCGCCGCTCTCGGGCCACACGCTCGAACTCGTCTACAGCACGCGCTTCGAGCGCGGCGCGGGCGTCGAACGCTTCACCCTGCTTGAGCGCGGCGGCGAATGGCTCCTCGCCGGCTACTCGGTCAGCTCGGACTTACTGAGATGATTCCACGCTACACCCTGCCCGAGATGGGCGCGCTCTGGTCGGAGCAGAACAAGTTTCAGAAGTGGCTCGACGTGGAGTTGGCCGTCTGCGAGGTCCACGCCGAGATGGGCACCATCCCGCGCGAGGCCGTCGAGGAGATAAAACAGAAGGCCGCCTTCACGCCCGAGCGCGTCCGCGAGATAGAGAAGACGACCGACCACGACGTAATCGCCTTCACGACGGCGCTGGCCGAGTCCATCGGCGAGCCGGCGCGCTTCGTCCACTACGGGCTGACTTCGTCCGATGTGGTTGACACCGCCAACGCGCTGCTGCTCCGCGACTCGTGCGACATCCTCTTGAAGAAGACGGACGAGCTTCTGGGAGTCCTCCGCCGCCGCGCCTTCGAGTTCCGGCGCACGCCGCAGGTCGGACGCACGCACGGCGTCCACGCCGAGCCCACGTCCTTCGGCCTGACCTTCGCCCTCTGGTTCGACGAGACGCGGCGCAACCGCGCCCGCCTCGAACGCGCGCGCGAGGCCGTGGCCGTCGGCAAGATAAGCGGCGCCGTCGGCGCGTTCGCCCACCTCGACCCGGAGGTCGAAGAGCGCGTCTGCGCGAAGCTGGGTTTGAAGGCCGCGCCCGTCTCGACGCAGGTCATCCAGCGCGACGTGTACGCCGAGTACCTGACGACGCTGGCAATCGTCGGCTCCTCGCTCGACAAGTTCGCCCTGCAAGTTCGCCACTGGCAGCGGACCGAGGTGCGCGAGGCCGAGGAGCGTTTCAAGAAGGGGCAGAAGGGCTCTTCGGCGATGCCGCACAAGCGCAACCCGATTTTGTCCGAACGCATCTGCGGCATGGCCCGCCTGCTGCGCGGCTACGCCGTCGCCGGGTTAGAGTCCGTCGCCCTCTGGCACGAGCGCGACATCTCGCACTCCTCAGCCGAGCGCGTGACGCTGCCCGACGCCTCCGTCACGCTCGACTACATGCTCGCCAAGTCGGCCTCGCTCATCGACACGCTCGTCGTCTACCCCGACCGGATGCTTGCGAACCTGAACCTCACTCGCGGCCTCGTCTACAGCGGCCAACTCCTGCTCGCCCTGACGCGCGCGGGCGTGTCGCGCGAGCAGGCTTACGAGTGGGCGCAGCGCAACGCCATGCGCGTCTGGGACGAGGGCGGCGACTTCCGCCAGCTCGTCCTCGAAGACCCGGACATCGCCGGGAAACTCGCGCGCGAGGAGGTCGAGCGCGTCTTCTCGCCCGACACCTACATGCGCAACGTGGGCCGCGTCTTCGAGCGCGTCTTCGGCTCGGCCGCGGAAGAAGAAGCTTAGGTGAAGACTTGCCGGACGCACCCCTCAGGCTCGTGCCCGCCGCGTCGGTGTCGCTCGAAGAGTACGCCGCGGCCTTCACGTCCGCCTTCAGCGGCTACCGCATCCCGGTCACGCTCGACGCGGCGGCGCTCGCGTGGCGCGTCAGGCTTGAGCAGTACGCGCTGGAGGAATCGCTCGTCGCCTACAACGGCGCGGAGTTGGCGGGCGTGGCCGCGCTCGCGCTCCGGGGCGACAGGGGTTGGGTGGCGGGCCTCGCGCTGGTGCCTGCGCAGCGCGGCCGGGGCCGCGGGCGCCAGTTGATGGCGGCGCTGCTTGAGCGCGCGCGCGACTGCGGCGTGCGGCGCCTCTCGCTCGAAGTGCTCCGGGGCAACGAGGCCGCGCGCCGCCTCTACGAGTCGGTCGGGATGAAGGTCGCGCGCGACCTGCTGCTGCTCGGGCGACCGGGCGAGCGCGTGGACGAGGCGTCGGCCTTCAAGGGCTCGGCCTCGCTTCAGGAGGCGCCGCCGCGCGAGCTGCTCGAAGGCTTCGCGCGCCTCCACGCCGAGCCGCCCGCTTGGCAGCGCGACCTGCCGTCCCTGCTCGTCAAGGGCCGGCTGCGCGGCTTCCACCTCGGCGAGCGCGCCGCGCCCGCCGCCTACGCCCTGCTCTCGTACGGGCGCGACGGCAACACGCACATCTCCGACCTCGCCGCCGCCGGCGCGGACGAGGCCGCCTCGCTCTGCGCGGCGCTCGCGCGGCTGCCCGGCACGTTGAAAATCATCAACGAGCCGGAGCATAGTCTGTTCACACGCCCGCTGCTGGCCCACGGCTTCGAAGAGACCGACCGCCAGCACGAGATGGCGATGACGCTCTAACGCAAAGGGGGAAGGATTCGTTGAAGGCAAAAGTCTACGTCACGCTCAAGGCCGGCGTGCTCGACCCGCAGGGCAAGGCCATCCACCACTCGGTCGAGCTGCTCGGCTACCGCGGCATCGGCGACATCCGCCAGGGCAAGTACTTCGAGATCGCGCTCGACAACTCCGTGGACGAGGGCGCGGCCCGCGAGGAGGCCGAGCGCATGGCCCGCGACATCCTCTCCAACCCCGTCATCGAAGACTTCCGCGTGGAGATTGAAAGATGAAATTCGGCGTCATCGTCTTCCCCGGCTCGAACTGCGACCACGACGCCTACCACGTCGTCTCGAAGCACGTCGGCCAGCCCGTCGACTTCGTCTGGCACCGCGAGACGGACCTCTCGCCCTACGACGCCGTCATCATCCCCGGCGGCTTCTCCTACGGCGACTACCTGCGCGCGGGCGCGCTCGCCTCCTTCTCGCCCGTCATGGCCTCGGTCAAGGAGTTCGCCGCGCGCGGCGGCCTCGTCTTGGGCATCTGCAACGGCTTCCAGATTCTCTGCGAGGCCGGGTTGCTGCCCGGCGCGCTCATCCGCAACCGCGAGCTGCACTTCATCTGCCGCCACGTCAACGTCCGCACCGAGACGACCGAGACGCCCTTCACGCACCAGCTCGCCGCCGGCAAGGTTTTAAGTCTCCCCATCGCGCACGCGGAAGGGAACTACGTCTGCGACGACGAAACTTATGAAGAGCTGGCGCGCGAGGACCGCATCGTCTTCCGCTACTGCGACCCCGCGGGCGGGCTTTCGGGCGAGGCGAACCTGAACGGCTCGCGCGACCACATCGCCGGCATCTGCTCGCGCGAGCGCAACGTGCTCGGCATGATGCCGCACCCGGAGCGCGCCTGCGAAGACCTGCTCGGCTCGGCGGACGGCCGCGGCATCTTCGGCTCGCTCGCCTCGACGCTCGCCGCCGCCGGGGCCGCCCGCTAGCTCATGACGCCCCCGCGGGGTTTTCAAACGGGCTCTCATTGGATTCTCTTTTCCAGCCACCCGGCCATGAAGTCGGCGACCTGTTGCCAGCCGCGTTCGAGCATCATGTCGTGCGCCGTGTGCGGGAATATCTTGCAGTCGGCCTTGAAGGCGCGCGCCGTCTTCTCAATCTTCTTCGGGGCGATGAGCGCGTCGTCCTCGGCGCCGACGACGAGTAAGGGCGTTTTAATCTTCCGCGGGTCCGGCAGGTTGTAAATCATCTCCAGCGCGGCGCGGTACGATTCGTTCCCGAAGCGGGCGGCGTACTCCGCCACCTTCCGCTCGTCGGCGTCCGCCGAGAAGAGAAACTTCCGGGCGAGCTTCGGGGTCGAGAACATGACGGCGTAGTCCTGCCTGATGCTCACCTTCGCCATCAGCAGCGGGTTCATCAACTGTATCTTCAGCCCCGACCAGAACATCCCCTCCGACGGCGACGGCGCGACCAGAATCCCGGCCGGGGCCGCGTGCCGTTCCAGATACTTCTCCACGACCAGACCGCCGAGCGAATGGCCGACGACGACGGGCCTGACGGATAACCGCGAAGCCGCCTGCGAAACGTCCGAGACGTAATCGGCGACGGAGGCCCACTTCAACTTCTCGCGCCCTTCGCTCCGGCCGTGCCCGCGCAGGCTGACGGCGTGCGCGCCGAAGCCCTTTTCGGCGAAGTACGGCAGGAAGTTTTCGTCCCAGCACCACGCGGCGTGCCCCGTGCCGTGAACGAAAAGCAGCGGCGTCTCGAACCTCTTCTCTCGCGGCTCGCGGCTGATGATTTCGAGTTTCATGCCCGCCTCATCTTGCGCCCCGCCGCGCCCGCGGACAAGCCCGACTCGCCCTGTAAAGTATTCGTAAAACTTTCCGCGTGCGCTTTGGACTTGCCCGCCGGTTTGTTAAGCTGGCCGCCATTCCCCTTGAGAATGTTGAAAAGGAGTTCAGGAGACATTATGAAGAAGCTCAGCACGCTCGCACTCATCATCCTCGCCGCCTCGCTCGCCCTCGCCACGCCCCCGGCCCCGACGCCCGACGAGAAGGCGTCCACGACGGCCGCCATCGGCTCGGTCGTCGCCGACTTCACGCTGCCGGACGCGGGCGGCCGGGAGCACTCGCTCTCGCTGCTCAAGGGGCCGAAGGGCACCGTCATCATCTTCGTCGCCACCAAGTGCCCCGTCTCGAACGCCTATAACGAGCGGATGCAGAAGCTCGCGCAGGACTACCGCGCCAAGGGCATCAACGTCGTCGGCATCAACTCGAACTCGACCGAGCCGGCGGCCGAGATTAAAGCGCACGCCGCCGAGAAGGGCCTGACCTTCACCATCCTCAAGGACGAAGGCAACCGCATCGCCGACCGCCTCGGCGCGCAGGTCACGCCCGAAGCCTACCTGCTCGACGCCTCGGGCAAGCTCGTCTACCGGGGCCGCATCGACAACTCGCGCAACGGCGACTCCATCACCTCGACCGAGCTGCGCGACGCCGTCGAGGCCGTGCTCGCCGGTAAGGCGGTCGAGAAGGCGGAGGTGCGCGCCTTCGGCTGCTCCATCAAGCGCGTCTCTTAAGCACAAGGTCCGGGTGAAGATGAGAAAGTCGCTGTTGTTAGTCCTGCCGCTCGCGGCGGCGCTCGCCGCGTCGGCCGCGGGCGGGCAGAAGGACGGGGCCGCGAAGCCGCCCGCGCCGAAGGCGTCTTCGGCCGAGTCGGCGGCGCCCGCCGTCAAAGAGATCAAGGAGGCCGGGCTGAAAGAGCTTCTCGGGTCGGGCAAGGCGGCGGGCCGCCCGCTGCTCGTCAACTTCTGGGCGACGTGGTGCGTGCCCTGCCGCGAGGAGTTCCCCGACCTCGTCAAGCTGCGCGAACTCTACGACGCGGCGAAGCTCGACTTCGCGCTCGTCTCGCTCGACGACCCGTCGGACATCTCAGGCCCCGTGCCCGCCTTCCTCGGCGAGCAGCGCGCCGGCCACTTCCCCTCCTATCTGCTCAACGCCGACGACCCCGACGCCGCCATCAACCTCATCGACCCGACCTGGCACGGCGAGCTTCCCGCCACCTTCGTCCTCGACCGCGAGGGCAAAATCGTCTACAGCCGCAAGGGGCGCATCAAGGTTCCCGAGCTTCGCGAAGCTTTGGACGCGGCGCTCAAGTAAGTCGGAAGTCGGCGCGCAGGCAAGAAGGCACGAAAGACGCCGCGCTTTCGTGCCTTCTTCTTTTTGTGGCGGGCCGGAGTGACAAGCCGGGGGCGGCGGGTTAAAATCCGCGTCTTAAATTTTCGCCCTTATCTGCCGCCGCCCGCTCGTCCGCCTTATGGAAACCATCACGCCGGAAGTCGTCGCCGCACACAACCTGAGTCCCGAAGAGTTCGCGCGCATCAAGGAGCTGCTCGGGCGCGAGCCGACCTTCGTCGAGCTGGGCGTCTTCTCCGTCATGTGGTCCGAGCACTGTTCCTACAAGTCCTCGCGCGTTCACCTGAAGAGACTGCCGACCGAGGGCGAGCGCGTCATCGTCCCGCCGGGCGAGAACGCCGGGATAGTTGACGTGGGCGACGGCTGGTGCGCCGCCTTCAAGGTCGAGTCGCACAACCACCCCTCCTTCATCGAGCCCTTTCAGGGCGCGGCCACGGGCGTCGGCGGCATCCTCCGAGACATCTTCACGATGGGCGCGCGGCCCGTCGCCGCGATGAACTCCCTACGCTTCGGCTCGCTCTCGCACCCGGAGCACGGACGCCGCAACCGCGCGCTTTTGGCGGGCGTGGTCGCAGGCATCGCGCACTACGGCAACGCCTTCGGCGTCCCGACCGTCGGCGGCGAAGTCGTCTTCGACGACGCGTACTCTTTGAACCCGCTCGTCAACGCCTTCGCCCTCGGCCTCGTCCGCCACGACCAGATTTTTTTCGGCAAGGCAGCGGGCGTCGGCAATCCGGTTCTTTACGTCGGCGCGAAGACGGGGCGCGACGGCATCCACGGCGCGACGATGGCCTCGGCCGAGTTCGACCAGGAGGCGCTTGAGAAGCGGCCCACCGTGCAGGTCGGCGACCCCTTCCTCGAAAAGCTCCTCTTGGAAGCCTGCCTCGAAGCGATGCGCGGCGGCGCGGTCGCCGGAATTCAGGACATGGGCGCGGCCGGCCTCACCTCGTCCTCCTGCGAGATGGCGGCGCGCGCCGGCAACGGCATCGAACTCGACCTCTCTCTCGTGCCGCAGCGCGAGCAGGGCATGACGCCTTACGAGATCATGCTCTCGGAGTCGCAGGAGCGGATGCTCATCGTCGCGCACCGCGGGCGCGAGCGGCAGGTCGTTGACATCTTCCGCAAGTGGGACTTGGACGCCGTCGTCATCGGCCGCGTCACCGACACGGGCAGCGTCGTCGTCATGCACGAAGGCGAGAAGGTCGCAGACATCCCCGCGCGCCTCCTGACCGACGAGGCGCCGCGATACGAACGTCCGATGAAGGCGCCTGATGCTTGCACCGGAAGCCAGGTGAAGGCGTCCGACACGAACGTCTCGGTCGTCAACTCCGACGAGCTGGACGAAGTGCTCGAAGCGCCGGGCGGCGTCACGTCGGAAGCGCGCGAGCACAACGAGGCGCTGCGCCTGCTGCTCTCGTCGCCGAACCTCGCGTCGAAGGGCTGGGTCTATCAGCAGTACGACCACATGGTCAGGACGAACACGGCCGTGCTGCCGGGCGCCGACGCCGCCGTCGTGAGAATTAAAGAGACGCGGCGCGCGCTCGCCATGTGCCTCGACGGCAACGGTCGTTATTGCGCCGTGGACCCGCGCGAGGGCGCGCGGCAGGTCGTGGCCGAGGCGGCGCGCAACGTCGCCTGCGTCGGCGCCCGCCCCATCGCCATCACGAACTGCCTGAACTTCGCGAGCCCCGAGCGGCCCGAGGTGATGTGGTCCTTCTCCGAAGTCATCGACGGCATGGCCGAGGCGTGTGAGGCCCTGAACACGCCGGTCGTCTCCGGCAACGTCTCCTTCTACAACGAGACGGAGGGGCGCGGCATCCACCCGACGCCGGTCGTCGGCATGGTCGGACTCCTTGACGACGTGCGGCGCGTCGTCACGCAGGGCTTCAAGAAGGAGGGCGACCTCGTCGGGCTCCTCGGCGAGACGGTGGACGGCGGGCTCGCCGTGAGCGAGTACGCGGCGACCGTCGAGGGCAAGACTTTAGAAGAGATGAGGGGGGTGAGCCTGCCTCGTCTGGACTTCGCGCGCGAGCGGGCGGTGCAGGGCGCGTTGCTGCGCGCGGCCGAGGAGGGGCTGTTGCAGTCGGCGCACGACTGCTCGGACGGCGGGCTCGGCGTCGCGCTGGCCGAGTGCTGCTTCTCGACGCTCGGGCGCGCGTCGGTCGGCGCCGAGATAGAACTCGAAGGCGGGCTCACCGAAGCCGCCTCGCTCTTCGGCGAGACGCCGTCGCGCGTCGTCGTCAGCTTCCGCGAAGCCGCCCGCCCGCGGCTCGAAGAGATAGCCGCGCAGGCCGGCGCCCCTTTGCGCGTCATCGGCCGCGTCGGCGGCGACCGCTTACTCGTCGGCGCGGGCGGCTCGGAACTAATCTCGCAAAAGGTCGGCGAACTCGAAAGCCTCTGGCGCGACGCCCTCGGCCGCCGCCTTCAGGTCGAAGTCATCGCAACGGCCGCGGAATAAAGAGCCCCGCAGGGGCGCCATGTAAAAGCCTGGGGCAGAGCGAACGAGAATGAGGCGCCGCCCCTGGACAGCCGCGAACACACGCAGAGCCCTGAAAGGGCGGGATAGCTTATCCCGCCCTTTCAGGGCTCAAAAACTATGCGTGGCGCTTTTGCTGGGGCGATGCCCCAGGCTATTGCATCACGCCCCTACGGGGCTTTACTTGTTTAGAAAGCCGCAGAGCTTGTCCGAGAGCAGCTCGCCCGCGAGGCGGTGGCCGTCGCGGTTCCAGTGGCCGTTGCCGAGGTCGCCGGGGAAGCCGTGGAGGAAGACCTTGTGCGCGTCGGCGTGGGCCTGTAGCTCGGGCGCGAGCGTGAAGACGGTGAAGCCTTCGCGGCGGCCGAGGTCGGCGACGCGGCGGTCGGGGTAGAAGAGGTCGGGCGCGGCGCCGACGCGCGTCATGAAGTCGGCGCGCGCCCGCGCGTCGGGGTAGACCTGTATCGGCGTGCTCAGGGTGGCGACGACGAAGCGGGCGCCGCGCGCCTCCACCTCGCGGCGCATCTCCGCGATGAGTCTTTCGGTGACGCGCCAAGCCTCGCGCCAGGTGTCGTCGGTGGGCTCGACGAAGACGAGGTTGAACATGTCGGGCTGCGCGGCGGCGACCGTCTGCCGGGCGGTCGCGTCGAGGTGCGCGGCGGCGGCGCGTGGCGCGCGGCGGCGTCGCTCCTCCTCTTCGGCGGCGAGGCGCGCGCGCCGGGCGGCGAGCTTCGATTTGAGAGCGGCCTGCGCCTGATGGACCGCCTGCACGAAGCGCAGGTGCGCGTGGAGCCAGCGGCCGAGCCGGCCGAGCACGGATGTACGCTGGCGGAAGGCCGGAGAGTCGCGGAAGGAGTCGTCGAGCACCAGCTCTTCGCCGCGCAGGACGAAGTAGGGCATCTCGTCGCTGTCCTTCAGGGCGCGCACGTTGTCTATCTGGTCGTTGTTCGTCGTGACGGCCAAGAGCACCACGTCGGGCGAGTAGTCCCAGACTCGCTCGCGCAGCGTTATCAACTCCTGCGCCGTGCCGTAGCCGGAGACGCCGAAGTTGATGACCTCGACGGCGCGGCCCGAGAGCGCCGGACAGCCCGACAGCCTGCCCTCCATCACAGCCCAGAAGGCTTCCTCGCGTTCGACCTGCGCGGCCTCCGAGTAAGAGTCGCCGAGGACGGCGACGCGGAGCGTGTTCGGCGGCTTCTGCTTCGCGTGTTCGCGGTCGCGCAGGCCGTCGGAGTTGACGCGGACGTAGGCGCGGCCCTCCTTCGTCTGCCAGCCCTCGCGGCCGGGCTGGAGGCGGTAGCCGCGCGACGCGTCCGGCTCGTAGAAGATGGGATAGGTGTAGCCGGCGGCGCGCAGGAAGACCTCGAAGATGAGGAGGCCGACGAGGAGGCTTGTGAGCACGACCGCGACGCGGACGCGCAGGCTCGGCTTCCGCCTCTCTTTCGCGGAGGCGTCTGTGTGGGCAGTCGTCATAAGCAGGAGGTAGAAGATACAACGGCGGGGCGGGGGCGCGAAAGTTGGCCGGCGCGGTCGGCTTTCGTGTATGCTCCTGCGGCGCCATAACAGGGTCACGTCATGCACCACCAAGTCTCGCTCAACCTACGCCTCGTCGCGGCCGGGGACGCGCGGCTGCCGGCCGTCACGGGCGCCGCGCTCTACGGCCGCGGCGTCTTCACGGTCGTCGCAATCGAGCGCGGGCGCCCCTTCCAGTGGGAGGCGCACTGGGAGCGTCTCGTCGAGCACGCGCGTCGGGCGCGGGTCGGGTGCGAGTTCGAGGGCGCGGCGGCGCGCGCGTCGCTTGAGAGTTTGATTGAGGCGAACGGGGTGCGGCGCGGGCGCGCTCGGGTGCAACTTCTGGCGCGGGTCGGGAGGGGCCAGTGGAAGGTGCGCGGGGCGGAGGGGCCGGCCTCGGACCTGCTGATGCTGACGGCCGACGCGAGGCCGCACGGCGCGGAGGAGCCTCTGGCCTTGACGGTCTCGCCGCACCGCTCAAGCTCCGTCTCGCCGCTCGCGGGCGTGAAGACGATTAACTATCTGGAACAGGTGATGGCGTGGGAGGAGGCGCGCGCCCGCGAGTTCGACGAGGCGGTGCGCCTGAACGAGCGCGGCGAGGTGGTCTCGGCGGCGATGGCGAACCTCTTCTGGGTGACGCGCGGCCACGTCCACACGCCGACGCTCCAGACGGGCGCGGTCGCCGGGACGACGCGCGCCGCCGTCCTGCGGCTCGCCTCGGAGGCGGGCGTCCCCGTCGTCGAGGGCGCCTACGCCCTGCGCGACCTGACCGAAGCCGAAGAGATTTTCCTCACCTCCGCGTCGCACGGCGTGGCGCTCGTCACGGCCTTCGACTTCCACCGCTACACGGTCCCCGTCGGCAGCGTCGCGCTGCGTTTGCACGAAGCCTACCGCGAGCTCACCCTCCGCGACTGACTCTCAACGGCGCCGGGCCGGCTTGGTCGCGGGCAGGAGCGTCGGGTCGTACATGGCGCCGTAGGAGAGGCGCTGGCGGACGTAGTCGCGGGGGTAGGTCATGCGGACGGAGGTGACGCGGCCCGCCGAGTCGAAGGTCGCGGTCAGGTCGGGGTTGATGCTGCCCCAGTAGGTCGGCAAATCGAGCCGCTTGTAGCGGGCGACGACCTCGTCGCGGAGCTTGGGGTCGAAGCGGACGCCGTAGCGGTTGATGAGCGCCTTGATGGCCTCGTAGTCGCCCTCGGCCTTGATGCGCATCAGCTCGGCGAGGAGCAGGCGGACGCCCTCGCGCATCTTGTCGAAGTCCTTGACGACGACGTAGTGCTTGCCCGCGCGCTCGACGACTTCGATGGCGCCGGTCTTGTCCATGATGTAGGCGGCGATGAGCTGGCGGTCGCGCTGGTGGTCCTCTTCGAGCTGTTCGCCCTCGGGCGTGCCGCGCAGTTGGGTGAGCATGACGCGGGCGGCGTTGTAGTACATGGCCTTCGCCACGTCAGGGTGCGAGACGAGGCCGAGTTCTTTCAGCTTCGGGTCCCAGATGTGCCAGAGGGCGTTGAGGTCGGCGCGCGCCTCTTCGAGCGTGGAGAAGTATTCCTTGAGGTAGAACGAGGGCTCGCGCGTGAGGCGCGGCGAGAGCTTGCCGGAGCCGTGGCCGACGACCTCGTGCAAGGCCGTCATCAGGTTCTCGGCCTCCTCGCCGTGCGCGCGCACGATGCGAAGCTCCTCGGGCGAGGCGGCGAACTCTTCAAGCGAGCGGGTGCCGGTGGCGCGCGAGAAGGCGCGGGTGGAGCCGGTGAAGAAGAAGTTCTTGGTGCCGTACTTCTGGTGAATCTCGTTCTCGTTCGGGAGGTTCACGCCGATGGTGACGACGTTGTAGTCGGCCGTCTCGGCGACCGTCTCGACGGCGGTCGCGACCGGCGCCTTGACGCCCTGCTTCTTGTACTGCGCCTCCCAAGGCGCGCGGTCCTCGAAGTACTGCGCGTTGTCGGCGAGGCGCGTCATGATGTGGTTCATCGTCTGGTCGGTGACACTGACGAAGCCCTGCATGCTGCCCTTCACGCCGCGCGCGTCCTTGTAGACCTCGACGAAGCCGTTCGAGAAGTCAACCGTCACCTTGTTCTGCACCCAAGCCTCGCCCACCTTAATCCAGTCGGCGTACTCGCCCGTCTGGTAGTAGCGCACGAGCGCCTCGATGACGGCCGCCTGACCGGGCTCGGCGTAGGGCTTGGCTTTCTCAAGGAAGCCGACGGCCTTCTGCAAGTATTCGGCGTAGAGGCCGGCGGGCACGCGGCCGTCGGGCGTGCCGGCGCGGTAGACCTGCTCGACCAGCTCGCCCGAGGGGAGTTTGACGACGCGCGAGTTCAGGGGGTAACGCTCCTTGAAGTCTTTGAGGTCGGCGAGCGTGACGCCGGGGCCGTAGAAGTTGTTGGAGCTGGCCTGAATGATGTCGAGCCCGGGCGGCGGGTTCTTGGCCGTGGACATCGGCTCGAACTTGGGGTCGAAGAGCGAGGGGCGAAGCTCCTGAAGCTCCTTGCGAAGCTCGTCGGGCGTCATCGCCAAGCCGCCGTTTTTGACGACCTGAAGGCAGGCGCGCTCGAACTCCTCGGGCGTGAAGTCGGGCAGGAACTTCTGCGAGGTCGAGTCGTTGTGGTTGCCGCGGTTGACCCAGAAGAGCTTGGCGAAGTCGGCGACTTTCTTATGCACGGCAGGCTGCACGCCGCGCGGGTGGGCGACGACCGCTTCGAGCAGCCGCTTCTGGCGCAGGCCGAAGCGCGAAACCTGGTCGTAGATGACGGGGTCCACGGCGATGGCGGCCTGGCTGAGCCAGTAGGCGAGCGTCTGCTGGCGCGGCGTCAGCGCGCGGAAGCTCTCGGCCTCGACCTGTAGGATGCCGGTCGAGCCGACGCGCTCGACGAGCGAGGTGCGCGTCGGCGGCGCCTTCTTCTGCGCGGTCGCGGGCGCGGCCTGACAGACGAAGAAAAGGGCGGCGAGGAGCGAGGACAGGAGCGTGCGTGCGTGCGACTTCAAAGCTGTGAAACCTCCGTCGGGCTCTCCGGTCGGGTTATGCCTGGGGTCTGCCTCAAGTATGCCACAGGAGTCGGGGCGAGCGGGAAAGAGGCTGCCGGGGCCGCGTCCGCCTTTTTACTTTTGCGCGGCCGTGGCGGATAATGTCGGCCTTTCCGTGGGAGCTTCGGAGAGCTAAGCCCTTAAAGGATGGAAGAGGAGAAGAAGAGAGAGCGGGGGAGTGGTGCGTCGAGTCTCGCGGCTCGGTGGCGCGCGGAGTTGTTGTGCGCGCTGCTTTTGGCGCTCGCGGCCGGGATGATGTTGCAGACCGCGTGGCGCAAGAGTTTGACGATTGACGAGCCGCTGTTGATTGCCGCCGGATACTACCATCTGGCCCAAGGCGACTACCGGCCGGTCAACGAGCACCCGCCGTTCGCCAAGTCCATCTCGGCCGTCCCGCTGCTGCTGGCGGGCGCCGAGGGGCCGCCCATCGACCCGGCGGCGCAGCACGACTACGAATACTTCCTCAACCTCTTCGACGACTTCTGGCGCGCGAACAAGGCCCGCTACGAGTGGCTGACGTTCGTCGCGAGGGTGCCGGCCGTGCTCGTGACGGTCCTGCTGGGGGCGCTCGTCTTCGTCTACGCGCGGCGTTACTGGGGCGAGCGGGCGGCGCTCTTCGCCGTCGCCCTCTTCGCCTTCGAGCCGACGGTGCTCGCGCACGGGCGCGTCGTGCAGACGGACGTGCCTTCGGCGCTCGCGCTGCTGCTCTTCTCCTTCACGCTCTACGAGTATCTGAAGGGGCCGGCGACGCGGCGGGCCGTCTACACGGGGCTGGCGGCGGGGTTCGCGGCCGTGACGAAGTTTTCGATGATCGTGCTCGGGCCGGTCGTGCTCGTGGCGTCGGCGGTGCTCATCCTCTTCGCGCCGCGTTGGAAGCTGGGGCGGGGGAGGGCGGCGGCGTTGGCCGTCGTCGTCGCGCTCGCGGCGGTGCTCGCCGTCAACGCGGCGTACCTGTTCCACCGCGGGCAGCCGGAGCCTTTCGGGACGGCGATGGCGAGGTCGGTCGTGCCACAGCACTTGCAGGACCCGCTGTACGGGCCGCTGTCGGCGGGCTACCGCGCGTTGCAGACCGTCTTCCCGGCCGACTTCGTCTCCGGCATCGGCTGGCAGCTCGCGCACGCGCACAACGGCCACCCGGCGGGGCTCCTCGGCATGCACAGCGTCCGCGGCTGGTGGTACTACTTCCCCATCGCCTTCGCGCTGAAGACGACGTTGCCCTTCCTGCTCGTCTCCGTCGCCGCCGTGCTGTGGGCGTTGCTCGGTCTGAGGCGCGGGGCGGAGGGGCGCGTGCTGGTGTTACTCATCCCGCTCGCGCTCTTCACGCTGCTGCTGATGATGAGCACCATCAACATCGGCGTGCGTTACTACCTGCCGGCCTACCCGTTCCTCCTCATCCTCGGCGGGGCCTTCTTAGATGACTTCATGCGGCGCGGGCGCCACCGGCTGCTTTTGTCGTCGCTCGTCGTCGTCGGGCTGCTGTGCTGGGGGGCAGTCGAGGCGGGCCGGGCGCACCCGGACCACATGACTTACATGAACCAGCTCGCCTACAAGTGGCCTCACTGGTGGTACCTGTCGGACTCGAACGTCGAGTGGGGCGACGACATCCGCGACATGGCGTTATACTTGCGCGCGCGCGGCGAGCGGCGCGTCGGGGCGGCGCTCCTGAACTGGCAGGTGTTTGAGCTGTACGACATCGAGCAGGCGGCGCTGGTCGTCCCGCCGGGCGAGCGCCCCGAGCGGACGCGCTACACGGCCGTCGGCGCCAGCCTCCTCAACGGCTCGACCATGCCGGGCGGCTTCGACACCTACGTCTTCACGCCCGACGAGCGGGTCAACTACTTCGACCAGTACCGCCGCCGCACGCCCGAGAAGGTCTTCGGCGGCTCGATTTACTTATTCAAGAACGAGTAACCAGTCGTCAGTCATCAGCTATCAGTTTTTGCTTCTACTGATGACTGACCACTGATAACTGACAACTTCCTTATGAACACAGACCGCACGCTGATAGTCGTGCCGACTTACAACGAGCGCGAGAACGTGGAGGCGCTGGTGCGCGCCGTCTTCGAGGCCGCGCCGGGCGCGGACCTGATGCTCTTGGACGACAACTCGCCGGACGGGACGGCCGCGCTCGCCGAGGAGTTGTTCGGCGCGGACGCGCGCTTCTCCGTCATGCGCCGCACGGGCGCGCGCGGCTACGGCCGGAGTTTGCTCGACGGCTACCGCCGCGCGCTGGAGCTCGGCTACCCGCGCCTCGTCCAGATGGACGCCGACTTCTCGCACGGCCCCGAGAGGATTCCCGCGCTCGTCAAGGCGTCGGAGGGGGCGGACGTAGTTATAGGCTCGCGCTACTGCGAGGGCGGGCGCGTGGCGAACTGGCCGCTCAGGCGACGGCTTTTGAGCCGCTTCGCCAACCGCTACGTCTGCCGCATCACGTCCCTGCGCGTGCGCGACACGACGAGCGGCTTCCGCTGCTACACGCGGAGGGCGCTGCGCGCGCTGCTCGAAGGCGGGGTGGCCGCCGAGGGCTACGCCTTCCTCGTCGAGTCAACCTACCTCGCGCACCGCGACGGCCTGCGCGTCGCCGAGGTGCCCATCACCTTCACGGACCGCCGCGAGGGGCAGTCGAAGATGTCGCGCAAGGTCATCTTCGAGTCGGTCCTCATGCCCTGGCGCCTCCGCTTCGCCCGCCGCAAGCCCGCCGACCCCAACGCACACCTGCTCGGCACCGCCCGCGGCGACGAGGGGTGAAAGAGCAGTAGCCGGTAGACAGTAGAAAAAATCGGGGGCGACGTTTCCGGCGTCAGCCCCCGATATGTTTTCCTACTGACTACTGCTTTCGCCTACCGCCCCTGCTCCTTGTCGAGCATGGCGAGGGCGTCTTTCAGCTCGTTGTTGAACCTGTTGGCGACGCCCTTCTGGACGGCGGGCGAGGCGCGCGTGAAGTGTGCGAGGACGCCGTCGGGGCGCTTGCGGCCGCGCTCGGCGTAGATGGCGGTGATGAAGCGGCGGTCGAAGTCGGGGTCTTCGGGCGAGAGCCCCTTGAGCGTGGCGAGCGCGAGGTGCGGGACGTTGCTGCCCGGCCCGTGCTGGACGGAGGTGGACCAGATTACGTCTTGCAGGGCGCCCGAGCGCGTCAGCACGTTCAGCCCGTCCTCGCGCAGAACCTTGGCGACGAGCGGGTCGAAGTGGGTCCGCTTGATGTAGTCGTGCTGGGCGTTCTGGAACTCCTCGCCGTCGGACGTGGCGAGCTGCTTCCAGACGGCCGAGAACTGCTGCGTGCCCGGCGCGAGGCCGGCGAACTTGGCGCGGAAGGGGAAGTCGGCCTGCGAGACGAACCTCTGCGCGGTCCCGCCGCCGGGCTTGCTCGTCATCTGGTAGGAGCCGTAGGAGACGCCGCCGGGGTCGCCCTGCCCGCCCGAGACCGTGCCCGCGCCGCGTCCGCCCGTCTCGTACTTCTCGGAGAGCTTGCCGAGTGACTTCGAGGCCGGCGGCTGCGGCTGCGGCGGTTGGGGCAGGGGGGGCGGCGCGGGCGGCGTCGCCGGCTCGGCCGGAGGGCCGCCGCTCTCGGGCAGGTTGAGCACGTCGCCGACGCGGACGCGGTTCGGGTTGGCCTTGAAGCGCGGGTTGGCGTCGAGCAGTTGTTCGAGCGTGATGTCGTGGGCGCTGGCGATTTTGGAAAGCGTCTCGCCGCTCTTGACTGTGTGGGTCACTGGTTGCTTCCTCCGTCGGGTGGCATCGGGTGAGGCTCACGAAAGGCTGGGGCGAGACCTCGAAGGCGCGGGTAACATAAGACCCGACGCGGCGGCTGTCAACCTCCCGGCGCGGGCGCGCTATTGACTCGCCGCCCGTTTTGAAATAGAAACCACGCGCTCTGCCATTCCCCGTCCACGGAGTTTACGAAGATGAAGCGAACGCTCTTCGTCGTCGTCGCCGCCGCGCTCGCGCTCTCGGCCGCCGCCTGCACCCCCGCCCCGGCGCCGGCCGCCAACACGAACGCCAACGCGAACGCCAACGCCGCCGCGACCCCCGCCCCGCCCGCCGTCTCCGACGCCGACATCAAGGCGCAGGAGCAGAAAGTCTGGGACGCCATCAAGGCCAAGAACTGGGACGGCTTCGCCGCGCTCCTCGCCGACGACCTCGTCTACGTCTCAGAGGACGGCGTCCACGACAAGGCCGAGACCGTCAACGTCGTCCGGAAGATTGACCTGACGGAGCTGACCCTCTCCGACTGGAAGGTGACGATGATTGACAAGGACGCCGCCGTCGTCGCCTACACCGAGACATCGAAGGGCAGCTTCGACGGGCAACCCTTCCCCGACCGGCCCGTGCGCCACAGCGCCGCGTGGGTCAACCGCGGCGGCAAGTGGGTCAACGTCTACCACCAGGACTGCTACGCCGAGAAGGAGCAGCCGCAGCCCTCCCCGGTCGCCAACACCAACGCGAACTCGAACGCCAACACGGCCGCTTCTCCATCGTCTTCCCCGTCGGCCTCGTCTTCTCCATCGGCCGCGCCCGCGACGCCGACCGACACGGAGAAGGCCATCTGGGACGCGCTCAAGCGCAAGGACTGGGACGGCTTCGCGAGCTTCCTCGCGAGCGAGGCCCTAGAGGTCGAGCCGACGGGCGTCTACGACAAGGCCGCCTCCGTCAAAGGCATCCGGCAGGGCGACTTCTCGCACGTCACGCTCAGCGATTGGCGTGAGGTGAAACTGGACGCCGACGCGGCGCTCGTCACCTACGTCTCCAAATCGCCCGACAAGGGCTGGCCGCCCAACGGCTCGCGCCACACCACCATCCAAGTCAACCGCGGCGGCCGCTGGCTCGCCATTCACCACCACGGCACCTACATCGCCAAGCCGCAGCAGAAATAAAAAAAAGGTGTCGGGTGTCGGGTGTCAGGTGCCGGGTGAAAGCGACTTGCCTTTACCCGACACCCGACACCCGACACCCGTCACCCTTGCTCACGCCCACACGCCGGGGATAACCGTCGAGCACTTCGGGCAGAGCCCGTCGGCGCCGAGCCTCATCTTGAGAATCCGATAGCCGTACCGCTCGACCAGCAACTCGTCGCACGAAGGGCAGTAGGTGTTCTCCCACCGCCCGACCCTGCCCGGCAGGTTCCCCGCGTAGACGAAGCGCAGGCCAGCCTCCCGCCCAATCTCGCACGCGCGCACCAACTGCTCGGCCGTCGTGTCGGCGTTCTCCGTCATGCGGTAGTCCTGATGGAAGGCCGTCACGTGCCACGGGATGTCGGGCGAGACGGAGGCGATGAACTCGGCCGCGCCCCTCAACTCGTCCTCCGAGTCGTTGAAGCCCGGCACGACAAGCGTCACTATCTCCTCCCAGAACCCGCGCTCGTGAACCATCCTCACCGTGTCGAGGATGTTCGACACGACGCCCCCCAACTGCCTGTACCCGCGGTCGCTCATCGTCTTCAAATCAATCTTGTAGCAATCCGTCAGCGGCCGCAGAAAGTCCAACACCTCCGGCGTCGCGTTCCCGTTCGAGATGAAGGCCGTCCTGAACCCCTCCGCCCTCGCCCCCTTAAAAACCTCCGCCGCCCACTCCGCCGTAATCAAAGGCTCGTTATAACTCGACCCCACCACCCGCGCCCCGTGCGCCTTCGCCATCGCCACCAGCCTCTCCGCCGTCACCACCCTCGGGGCCGTCCCCGCCGCGTCGTCGCGCAGCGTTTGGCTCGTCAACCAATTCTGGCAGTAGGCGCAATGGAGGTCGCAGCCGAGCATGCCGAAGGTCAGGGTGTCGGAGCCGGGGAGGAGGTGGAAGAAGGGCTTCTTCTCGGTCGGGTCGCAGGCGAGGGCGGCGACGTAGCCGGTCGGCACAAGGAGGCGCCCGCGCTCGTTGAAGCGGACCTTGCAGATGCCGCGCTTGCCTTCGCGGATGAGGCAGCGGTGGCCGCAGGCGTAGCAGCGCAGGTCGCTGCCCGCGAGGTGCTCGGTCAGCTCGGGCGCGGCCTTGCCCGTCATCGAGTCGAGGACTTGGGCGAGACTGGCGGCGCGCCCCTTCAGCGTCATGGCAACTCTTAAAACCTCACGCGCGGCCGACGCCCCGGAAGGTACCTATGAAAAGGTCACTTCCCCTCTTCCGCGGGCTTGTGCAGGCGCTCGTTCTTGAGCTTTTCCCACCGCTCGCGGTTCTCGCCTTCGAGGTCGCTCGGCAGCGTCTCGACGGGGATGTTGTGCTGCTCGCAGAAGCCGCGCCAGAGCATGAAGCGCGCGTCGAACTGCCCCGTCTCGGCGTTAATCTCGTTGGTTAATTTCGGTTTCTCGTCCGCCACCGTCGCCCCGCTCCTTCGCGCCCGTTGTTTTGGTGAGACAGTGTAGCAGAATTTTTAAGATGCCGCGCTCAGGAGGAACATGGCGCCTTTGGGGGCCTGCTCGCCGGCCTCGGCTTCGAGGGTGACGGCGAAGGTGTTGGCCGAGGCGGCGCCTTCGGGCATGAGGTCCTTCATCATCGCGCGGCCGGAGGCGTCGGTCTTGAAGACGCCTCCGGGCATGGGCGGCTTGCCCCCGGCGATGAACCAGAGTTGATAAGCCTTGCCGGCGGGGGCGGCGGGCAAGCCTTCGGCGACGAGCATGGCGCGGCCCGTCGCGCTGTGGACGGCGACGACGGCGTGCGCCTGCGGCGCCACGTCCTTGCCGTTAAGCGACGCGACGCGCGTGCCCGGCGCCGCCAGCATCTCGGCCAGCTCGCGCTGACGCGCCAACTGCCCGCGCTGCTCGGCCAGCTCGCCCTGCGTGTCGTTCAGCCGTCCCGAGAGCTGGGCCACCTCGGCGCCGAGGCGGTCGGCCCTCTGCCACAGCAGCGCCGTCGTGAATGCCAGCGCGGCGATTGCCGCGAAGGCCACGCCCGCGCCGAAGCCGAGCGCGGGCCGCGCGCGCAGGATTTCCCAGAGGCCGAGACGGGCGAGCAGGCGACGCGCCTCGCCCCTGATGTCGGATGAAGCGGGCGGCGTCGCACCCTCGGCGGCGGCGGTCGCCTGTGCGCGGACGGTTTCGAGTATGCGGGCGCGCAGGTGCGCGGGCGGCGCGACGGGCGCGACCGAGTAGGCGAGGCCGGCCGCGGCGTCGCTCATGTCGCGCATCTCGGCGCGGCACTCGGCGCAGCCGGGGAGGTGCGCGTCGAGCGCGCGCCGCCCCTCGGCTTCGAGTGCGCCGACGGCCTCCAGAGCCAACATCTCCTTGTAATCTTCGTGGCCCATCACCCTTAAAAGTTAACCCCCGAGCCGCGGCCCCTCCCCCTTAGACCGCGGCCTCCCCCATCCGACCGCGCAGGAGGTCGCCCAGCTTCTTCAGCCCCGCGCGCGTCCGCGTCTTGACCGTCCCCAAAGGCTGGCCCGTCCGGGCCGCAATCTCCGACTGCGACATCCCGTCGAGGTACGCGAGCAGGAGCGTCTTGCGCTGCTCCTCGGGCAGCTCGGCCAGCGCCGCGCGCACGACCTCGGCCTGCTCCGAACGCTCGGCCGCCGCGTCGGCCGCCTCCTCCGTCGCCGCCCGCTCCGTCACGCCTTCCTCGGCGGAGCGGCGGGCCGCGCGCTCGCGCGACTCGACCGAGCGCAGGCGGTCGATGGCGCGGCTGCGGGCGAGCGTCACCAGCCACGTGAACGCGCGTCCGCGCGACTGGTCGAACGAGCGCGCCTGCTGCCAGACCTGGAGGAAGACTTCCTGCAAAACGTCTTCCGCCTCGGCGCGGCTGTGTAATATACGCAGCAGGAGTCCGAACAGGATGGGGCTGTAGCGGTCGTAGAGCGAGGCGTAGGCGCGCTCGTCGCCGCGCGCCGTGGCGCGCACGAGCTCGGCGTCTAACTCATCTTGCTCTGGACGGGCGCTCAAACTCTCTTCGGGCCTTCTGTCGGTCGGGTCGTGAAAGCGTTTACGGACGAGAACTCGCGGGCGGATTTCTTTTAGCACAAGAGCGCCGGGAACAGGACCCCGGCGCTCGCGGCTTCGCTTTAAAACTTCAGTCAGGCTTCAGGCGACCGTTATCTCTTCGGCCAGATAAACGTCCTGAATGGCGTTCAGGAGTTGGACGCCCTCCTGCATGGGGCGCTGGAAAGCCTTGCGGCCGGAGATGAGGCCCATGCCGCCGCCGCGCTTGTTGATGACGGCGGTGCGCACCGCGTCGGCCATGTCGCTCTGGCCCTTGGACTCGCCGCCGGAGTTGATGAGCCCGGCGCGGCCCATGTAGCAGTTCGCCACCTGGTAGCGGACGAGGTCGATGGGGTTGTCGCTCGTCAGGTCGGTGTAAATCTTCGGGTTGGTCTTGCCGTAGCTCGACTCGACGTTGAGCATGTTGTAGCCGCCGTTCCGCTCGGGCAGCTTCTGCTTGATGATGTCGGCCTCGATGGTGACGCCGAGGTGGTTGGCCTGCCCCGTCAGGTCGGCCGCCGTGTGCATGTCGCCCTCCTTGCCCTTGAACTTCGGGTTGCGGAGGTAGCACCAGAGGATGGTCGCCATCCCCAGCTCGTGCGCGATGGAGAACGCCTCGGCGACCTCGACTATCTGGCGGCCGGACTCCTCCGAGCCGAAGTAGATGGTGGCGCCCACCGCGACGGCGCCCATCTGGTGCGCCTCCTCGATGGTGCCGAAGAGAATCTGGTCGAACTTGTTCGGGTAGGTCAAAAGCTCGTTGTGGTTGACCTTCACGATGAAGGGAATCTTGTGGGCGTACTTGCGCGCGACCGCGCCTAACACTCCGAAGGTGGAGGCGACGGCGTTGCAGTCGCCTTCGACGGCGAGGCGGACGATGTTGTCGGGGTCGAAGTAGGCCGGGTTGGGCGCGAAGGAGGCGCCGGCCGAGTGCTCGATTCCCTGGTCAACGGGCAGGATGGAGAGGTAGCCGGTGCCGGCGAGGCGGCCGTGGTTGAAGAGGCTCTGGAGCGAGCGCAGGACCTGCGGGTTGCGGTCCGAGTGCGCCCAGACGCGGTCCACGAAGTCGGGGCCCGGCGTGTGCAGCAGGTCTTTAGAAATCTTCGGCGAGTTGAAGTCGAGCAGGGCGCGGGCGTCGTCGCCCAAAAGCTCCTCGACGCGCGAGACGGCCGATTCGCCGCGCCTGAGTTCGGTAGCCATCCTTCTAATCCTCCCGTATCTTAAAGGTTTGTCCGAGCGCCACGATTGTCTTTGAAGAGGGCCGGATTATATCACGCCCGCGCGATAAAAAAAGGGCGCCGGCCTTGATTAGCCGGCCCGGCGCGGCGTAAAATGCCCCGCCCGTGCAAGGCAGGCCCCTCCACCTGGGGCCTCCGGTCAATAAAGCGGAGGCGTCACCCGACCTCGCCGCCCCAGAGTCACAAACACTTCACAAAGGAAAGGTCCTAAGGAGATGCAATCCCCCCGTTCCGCCGCCCGCGCGGGAGCGCGCCTCGCGCTCGCCCTCTCGCTCCTCGTCTTGGCCTGCGCCCCCGCGGCCCTGGCCGGCGACAAGGACTGGAAGCCCATCGACCCCACCCACCTCGCCATGAAGGAGCCGGCCGTCGAGAAGGACGCCGACGCCGAGGTCGTCTTCTGGGAGGTCCGCGTCTCCTACGAGGACAACGGCGGCCAGCCCTCGACCGTGCTCAGCCACTACGTCCGCATCAAAATCTTCAACGAGCGCGGGCGCGACGCGCAGAGCAAGGTGGACCTGCCAGAGCTGAAGTTCCGCGGGCGCAACATCAAAATCAAGGACATCGCCGGCCGCACCGTCAAGCCCGACGGCCAGATAGTCGAGCTGAAGAAGGAGGACGTGTACCAGCGCGACTTGGTCAAGGCCAGCGGCGTCAAGCTCAAGGCCCGCTCCTTCGCCCTGCCCGGCGTCGAGCCCGGCTCGCTCATCGAGTACCGCTGGCGCGAGGTCCGCGACGGCATCACCTCCTACGAGCGGTTCGACTTCTCGCGCGACATCCCCGTCCAGTCGGTCACCTACTACATCAAGCCCTACGGCGACGCGCTCGTGGACTCCGAAGGCCGCTCGGTCGGCCTGCGCGCGCAGACCTTCCACGGCAACATGACGCCCTTCGCCAAGAAGGACGGCTTCTACGTCACCTCGATGACGAACGTCCCGGCCTTCCGCGAGGAGCCGAAGATGCCCCCGCCCTACGCCGTGCGCCCGTGGATGCTCGCCTTCTACGGCACCGGCTCGAAGCTCCCCCAGCCGCAGCAGTTCTGGTCCGACTACGCCCGCAAGCTCGGCGCCGGCTACAAGTCGCGCCTGAAGGCCGGCGACGAGGTCAAAAAGGCCGCCGCCGAGCAGACGGCCGGCGCCCAGACCGACGACGAGAAGCTGGAACGCCTCTTCAAGTTCGTCCGCTCGCACGTCAAGAAGGTGACCGACGACGCGCTCGGCCTCACCCCCGACCAGCTCAAAAAGATTAAGGAGAACAAGTCGCCCACAGACACGCTCAAGCGCGGGATGGGCGACGGCTGGGACATCAACTACCTGTTCGGCGCGCTCGCCCAAGGGGCCGGCTTCGAGGTCCGCATGGCCGCCGCCTCCGACCGCGAGGACATCTTCTTCGACCCCGAGTTCCCCGACGACTACTTCATCAACCCCACGAGCATCGCCGTCCGCGTCGGCGACAAGTGGCGCCTCTTCGACCCCGGCACCACCTACACCACCTTCGGCATGCTCCGCTGGCAGGAGGAGGGGCAGCAGACGCTCATCGCCGACGAGAAGGCGCCGGCCTGGGTCATGAGCCCCGTCTCGCCGCCGCACAAGTCGGTCGAGAAGCGGACGGCCAAGCTCAAGCTCGCCGACGACGGCACGCTCGAAGGCGACGTGCGCATCGAGTACACGGGCCACATCGCGGCCGACGTGAAGGAGTACTACGACGACGACTCGCCGGCCCAGCGCGAAGAGTCGGTAAAGAATCAGGTCAAGCGGCACTTCGGCACGGCCGATGTCACGGACGTGAAGATGGAGAACGTCACCGACCCGGACAAGCCCATCGCCTACAGCTTCCACGTCCGCGTGCCCGGCTACGCGCAGCGCACCGGCAAGCGCCTCTTCCTGAAACCCGCCTTCTTCCAGAACGGCGAGGGGCCGATGTTCACGACCACGACGCGCCGCCACCTCGTCTACTTCCACTACCCTTGGGCCGAGCAGGACGAGGTCGAGCTCAGCATCCCCGAAGGCTTCGCGCTCGACAACGCAGAGGCCCCGGCCCCGTTCGGCTCCGGCTCGCTGACGCAGTACAAGCCCTCGCTCGGCGTCACGGACGACGGCCGCGTCCTCATCTACAAGCGCAGCTTCTTCTTCGGCGGCGGCAACCACGAGAACGGCGCGGCGCTCGTCTTCCCGACGACCAGCTACCCGCAGCTCAAGACCTACTTCGACCAGGTCAGCACGCAGGACGGCCACACCATCGCGCTCAAGCAGGGCGCCCCCGCGCCCGCCACAGGCGCGCAGAAGTAACGACCGAGGGTGTCAGGTGTCGGGTGTCGGGTTTCAGTAAAAGCATTCCCGGCACCCGGCACCCGGCACCTGACACCCGTCTCAGGGAGATTTAAGAAATGCTACACGCCCCGCTCCGCTCCGCGCTCCTCGCCGCCCTCGTCGCCCTCGCGGCGTGGCCCGCGGCGGCCGCCACGCCCGTCGGCGACGACGTGCCCGCCTGGCTCAAGCAGGCGGCGGGCGCGCAGGCCCCCGCCTACGACAAGAAGGTCCGCGCCGTCGTCCTCCTCAAAGACCGCAGCGTCGTCGTCGGGGAGGACGGCCGCGTCGTGACGACCACCAACTACGCCGTCCGCGTCCTCTCGCGCGAGGGCCGCGCCGAGGCCCACGCCGCCGCCACCTACCTGACCAACTCGGGCAAGGTGCGCGAGCTGCGCGCCTGGCTCCTCAGGACCGGCGGCGAGGTCAACCGCTACGGCAAGGAGGAGACGCGCGACGCGGCGCTGGAGGAGAACGACATCTATAACGAGTACCGGATGCGCTGCATCCACGGCGACGCCGACATCGACGCGCCCGGCGCCGTCTTCGGCTACACGTCGGTCGTCGAGGAGCGGACCGACTTCACGCAGGAGTTGAACTCCTTCCAGGGCGACCTGCCCGCGCTCGTCTCGCGCTTCACGCTGACGCTGCCCGCGGGCTGGCGAGCCTCGGCCGTCACCTTCAACCACCCGAAGGTCGAGCCGACGGTGGCGGGCACGACCTACACGTGGGAGGTCCGCAACCTGCCGCCCATCGAGGACGAGCCGTCGAGCCCCTCGATGTCGGCGCTCGCCCCGCGCCTCGCCGTCAGCTACTACCCGGCGCCCGGCTCGCAGTTCGCCGGCCACACCTTCGAGACGTGGGCCGACGTGGCGCGCTTCAACGCCGGGATGGCCGACCCGCAGGCCACCCTCGACGACGCCATCGCCATGAAGGCGCGCGAGCTGACGGCCGGCGCCAAGACCGAGCTTGAGAAGATTCAGGCCGTCGGCCGCTACGCGCAGAACGTCAAGTACATCTCCATCCAGACCAACATCAGCCGCGGCGGCGGCTACCGCCCGCACCCGGCCCACGAGGTCTTCGCCAAGTCCTACGGCGACTGCAAGGACAAGGCCACCCTCATGCGCGCCATGCTCAAGGCGCTGAAGGTGGACGCCTTCCTCGTCAGCATCTACTCGGGCGACCCGTCCTTCGTCCGCCCCGAGTGGCCCTCGCCCTACCAGTTCAACCACGCCATCATCGCCGTCAAAGTCTCGGACGAGACGCAGGCCGCGACCGTCGTCCGCCACCCGAAGCTCGGCCGCCTCCTCATCTTCGACCCGACCGACGACAACACGCCCGTCGGCGACCTGCCGCACCACGAGCAGGACAGCCTCGCGCTCATCAACTCGGCCGAGTCTTCCGAGCTTCTGCGGATGCCCGTGACGCGCCCCGAGGACAACCTCTGGAAGCGCGAGGTCGAGGCGTCGCTCTCGGACGACGGCTCCATCACGGCCTCCGTCCGCGACCGCCTCGCCGGCCAGTCGGCCGTCACCCTGCGCCGCGTCTTCAAGGGGCTCGCCAAGCCCGACTTCACGCGCGTCGTCGAGCGGTGGGTGTCAAGCGCCGCGACCGGCGCCAAATTCACCAAGATAGAGACGACCGACGACCACGCCGCGGGCCGCTTCGCGCTGGACGTGGACTTCGCCGCCGGCCGCTGGGCTCAGACCATGCAGGGGCGCCTGCTGGTCTTCAAGCCGGCCGTCGTCGGGCGCGAGGACTCGCTGTGGCTGGCCGAGCCGACGCGCAAGCTCCCGCTCGTCATCCCGGCCGGCGCCTTCACCGAGACGGTCCGCTTCAAGCTCCCCGCCGGCTTCGCCGTGGACGAAATCCCCGACGCCGTCAGGATCGATTCCGACTTCGGCACCTACGCGGCGACCTACGAGCTGAAGGACGGCCAGCTCGTCTTCACCCGCACGCTCGTCCACCGCGCCGCCACCATCCCGGCCGACAAGTACGCCGACGTGCGCGCCTTCTTCGGCCGCGTCCGCGCCAGCGAAGAGGCACCCGTCGTCCTCGCGAGGAAGTGAAATAGAAGTAGAGGCCGACGGCTTCTAAAGAGAAGGGCGCGGAGAATCTT
>DASZEK010000092.1:0-15410 GCA_035941045.1 Pyrinomonadaceae bacterium
CAGCGCCCGCACGTCCACCGGCGAGTCGCAGGCTTCGAGGACCGAGACGATGAGGTCTTCGAGGTCCGAGTTGCTGATGATGATTTGGGCGTCGCCCGTGCAGCCCACCATCCGCGTGTCGCGCTGGCGGACGGGGATGAGTTGCACGCGCTGCTCAAGCTCCTGCTGGTTGCGGCGCGGCTTGTCCTCGCGCCACTCGCGCAGGCCGTAGACGCGGTCCACGAGGCGGCGGTGCACCTCGTCGTCGGTGTCGGCGCCCGCGGGGCGGTCGAGGCGGCGGAAGTTGGCGGAGGACTGGATGATGGTCGAGATGCGGCGCGCGAGCCGGTAACTCTCCGGGTGGCGCTTCCGGAGCTCGGCCGTCAGCAGGTTCGTCAGCTCGATCTGGCCCACCTCGCACTCGATCTCGGGGTCGGTCATCCCGGCGTCGAGGTAGTGCTGGAAGCGCGACTTCGAGAGCAGGGTGACGAAGAGCTCTTGGGTCAGGTCGAGGTAGGCGCTGCCGCGGTCGCCCTCCTCGACCAGGAGGCCGGCGCTGTAGCTGGCGCGCACCAGCGGGTGGTTGACGACGAGGCGCTGGAGTTCCGCCCAGAGGCGCGACACATCCGAGCGGCGGAGGCTGTCCACCCAGGCGCCGGCCTGGCGGTGCGGCCGGTCGTGCGACCCTTGGGTGCGTTCAGGCCGAGGGCTCGGCTTGTCTTCGGTGGCGCTCGTCATTGGGTCGCTCAAGTGATGATCTTGATCGGCGGTTGGTGCAGCCATGTTACTGGTACTTGTTCTGTTAGAGCAAGTTCTGAAGGGTTGGGGTGGTGTGCGCTTTGAGGAGGATGGGGGGGCCGCCGGGCCGGGGTTTCGCGTCGTCTCAAACATTTTTGCAGGGCCGGTCGGGGAAGGCACGAGAAGCGTGCGGCCCGTGAGAGGACATCTGCGCTCCGCGAAGCTTTGGGTTGATTTCGTGACCTTGCAGGGTGACCCGCGCCGGTCAGCCGCAGAAGGGGAATCGGCGCGGCCGCCGTGAAAGGGAGTCCGTAAGCGTCAGCGCCGTGGCGGCGCCCCGAACACGTTTTAGATGGTAACAGCAATCCCAAAATTGAGCAACACCTTTTTACACAACGGCCAACACCTTGATAACTCAGAAGAAAAGGGCGCCCGGCTGGCACCCCCGTGGCCGAGAAGTTTGGAAGTCGCCGGGGATTGATTGTTTAAGAGTCGGTGCACGAGCGAAACGCCTGAAACCAAGCATTACGGGCCGCCCGCGTCCCCTCGCCGCAAGTTTTCGCCCCCGTCCTCAGATTTACCGCGAGTGCGTTTTACACGGCGCGTTTCGCGACTCGAAGGCCGCCGTCCGACCCGACCCGGACGCCGAGCGCGGCCGAAGACGCAGGAGGCTGCCAGGATAAACATGCGTTCCACGAGCACAGCCCTGTTCAGAAAGCAGCGGACGTGTCCGACGGCCGAGGCGATTCTGCGCCGCGCGCACAGCGCGAAGGTCGCCGAGCACGTCGCCGGCTGCGACTTCTGCGGCGCCGAGGCACAGCTTCTCTCGCGGTTCCCGCCGCCGCCGAAAGCACTCCCCTTCGTCGCGCTCTCGATGCCGCGCGCCCTGCGCCGCCTGGCCGAAGAGTTGATGACGGAGGCGTCGCTCAACCGCGCCCGCTTCGCCGACGCCGTCATGGAAGTTGAACGGCTGACCTTCACGGACGCCTGAAAATGGGTGTCGGGCGCCGGGTGTCAGGTGTCGGTAAAGACACCTTTCATTCCCGGCGCCCGACGCTATTCTCACCGACACCCGGCCCCTGACACCCGGCCCCCTTCTTATCCCACCCCGTCGTAAAGCCCGTCTATCAGGTCGCGGTACTTCTCGTCGATGACCCGCCTTTTGACCTTGAGCGTGGGCGTCAGCTCGCCGCCGTCAATCGTTAACTCTTCGGGGAGGAGCGCGACGCGGCGGACCCTCTCGTAGTCGGCGAGCGAGGAGGTCAGCTCGCTGATGTCGCGCTGCACGACGCGGACGGCCGCCGGGTCGCGGCTCCGATCGGCGCGCGGCGCGTGCCCCTCGGACTGGGGCGCGGGGAGCGCCGCCGACAGGGCCTCCCAGTCGGGGACGACGAGCGCGGCCGGCTGCTTCCGGCCCGCACCGACGACGACCACCTGACTGACGTAGGAACTCTGCTTGATGAGACTTTCGACGAGCTGCGGCGCGACGTATTTGCCGTTCGAGAGCTTGAACAGCTCCTTCTTGCGGTCGGTGATGGAGAGGCGGCCGTCGGCGTCGAAGGTCCCCACGTCGCCCGTCTTGAACCAGCCTTCGGCGTCGAACACTTCGGCCGTCTCGCGCGGGTGGTTGTAGTAGCCCTTCATGACGTTCGGCCCGCGCACGAGTATCTCGCCCTCGGCGTCGAGCTTGACCTCGACGCCGGGGAAAGGCAGCCCGACCGTGCCGACCTTGTTGTCGTCGGGGCGGTTGGCCGAGACGATGCAGGTCTCGGTCATGCCGTAGCCTTGCAGGATGGTGACGCCCGCGCCGAGGAAGGCGTAGGAGAGCGCGGGCGAGAGCGCCGCCCCTCCCGAGACGAAGTAGCGCAAGCGCCCCCCGACGCCCTCCCTCCACTTCGAGAAGACGAGCCGGCTCGCCACCTCCTGCTGGATGGAGAGCAGCGGCGGCACCTCCTGCCCCTTGTCCTTGAACTCCGCGTAACGCTGGCCGACCCTCAAAGCCCAGTTGAAAATCTTCTCCTTGCGCCCGCCTTCGGAAGTCCCCTTCTTGACTATCTTGTGAAAGACCTTCTCGAAGAGTCGGGGCACGGCCGTCATAATCGTCGGCCGCACCTCGCGCAGATACTCGCCGACCACGTCGAACGAGGGCGCGTAGTAGACCGAGACGCCGCAATGGCAGAAGACGTAGAAGACGGCGCGCTCGAAGATGTGCGAGAGCGGGAGCACCGACAGAGCCACGTCCGTGTCGAAGATGGGCAGGGCCGAGCCGATGGCGGTCGAGTTCGCGACGAAGCTGTGGTGCGTGAGCATGACGCCCTTCGGCTCGCCCGTCGTCCCCGACGTGTAGATGATCGTCGCCAAGTCCTCCGGCCCGACCGCCGCCAGCATCCTTGAGAAGACTTCCGGCGCGGCGCGGTCCATCTCCGCGCCGCGCTGTTCTAATTCGAGCAGCGTCAGCGCGCCCTCGTGCGAGGGGGCCGCGTCGGTGTCGAAGAAGACGATGTTCTCCAAACTCTCGACGCCTTCTATCCCCGGCTTCGCGTGGCGGAAGACCTTCTTCCCCGAGACGAAGAGGACGCGGGCGCCCGAGTCTTCGAGGATGAAGCGGACCTGGTCGGGCGCCTGCGTCGTGTAGATGGGGACGTTGACGGCGCCGAGGCTGAGGATGGCGAGGTCGGTGACTGACCAGTCGGGCCGGTTCTCCGAGAGCAGCGCGACGCGGTCGCCCTTGCGCACGCCGAGCGCCGACAGGCCCATCGCGACGGCGCGCACCCTCTCGACGATGGCGCGGCCGGGGATGTGGAGCCACAGCCCCTCCCGCTTCAGGTTGAGCGCGTCCGGCTTGGCGTGGCGTTCGAGGGCCGACAGGCACATCTCCGGCACGCTCGCGGGCGCCGCCGTGTGCGGGTGGTGTTCGGTGTGCGACATGTTGTTAGTCAACCGACTACTGCTTCTTGATTCTCCCGGCGAAGTATTCGACGGTCTTCTTCAAACCTTCCCTGAGCGGGACGGTCGGCTCCCAACCCAACAGGGCGCGGGCGCGCGAGATGTCGGGCTTGCGCTGCCGCGGGTCGTCCTGCGGCAGCGGGCAGAACTTCGTCCTGACCTCCGAGCCGACGGCCCTCGCCACCTCCTCGGCCAGCTCGCGCATCGTGAACTCGCCGGGGTTGCCGACGTTGACGGGCTGGTGCACGTCCATGTCCGACAGCGCCCCCTCCTCGACGTTCATCAGCCTGACGAAGCCCTCGACCAAGTCCGACACGTAGCAGAACGAGCGCGTCTGCTCGCCCGTCCCGTAGATGGTCAACTCCTCGCCCCTCAAAGCCTGCACGATGAAGTTCGACACCACCCGCCCGTCGTTCTCAAGCATGCGGGGGCCGTACGTGTTGAAGATGCGAATGATTCTGGTGTCCACCCCGTTCTGCCGGTGGTAATCCATCATCAACGTCTCGGCCAAACGCTTCCCCTCGTCGTAACAACTGCGAATCCCGATGGGGTTGACGTTGCCCCAGTAGTCTTCGGTCTGGGGGTGGACGTGGGGGTCGCCGTAGACTTCCGAGGTCGAAGCCTGAAGGATGCGGGCGCGGACACGCTTGGCGAGGCCGAGCATGTTGATGGTCCCCATGACGTTGGTCTTGACCGTCTTGACGGGGTTGTACTGGTAGTGGACGGGCGAGGCCGGGCAGGCGAGGTTGTATATCTGGTCCACCTCCAAAAGCACGGGTTCGATGATGTCGTGGCGGACCAGCTCGAACCGCTTCGAGTCCATGAGGCGGAAGACGTTCTCGCGCCGGCCCGTGAAGAAGTTGTCGAGGCAGATGACCTCGTGGCCCTCATTGATGAGCCGCTCGCAGAGGTGCGAGCCGATGAAGCCGGCGCCGCCGGTGACTAGTATCCGCATCTTTCCCCCGTCGGTCGAAGTATCAACACTTGTTCAGGCCGCGGCCTGCTGCGGCTCTTCCTGCGTGCCGTCGCCGGCCCCCGTGTCTTCGTCCGAGCCGTGGTGGCGGCGACGACGCCGACGCCGTCCGCGCTGCTCGGTCGCCTCCTCGACGTGCGGGCCGGCGGTGGCGAGCGCGGCGAGCAGGAGGAAGAGCAGGCCGTTGGCGGCCGTGTGCAGCGTGAAGTCGAAGAAGCTGTGGACGAGCACCCCGGCACAGCCCGAGAGCGCGCCCAGGGCGACTCCGCGCCGGAACTTGTCGCGCGACTGCACGCGCCTCAGGGCCATGCGGAAGAGCGCGAAGACGAAAATGAGGCCGAGCAGGCCGCCGACTATCCCCGCGTCCGAGAGGATTTGCAGGTAGTCGTTGTGCGCCTGTTCGAGCCGGTAGGCGCCGCCGCCCGTGTCGTAGCGCGTGTAAGCGTCGGCGAAGGCCCCGAGGCCGACGCCGAGCACGGGATGGTCCTTGATGACCTGGAGCGTGCCGCGCCAGAAGTGCGCGCGGCCCGTCGTCGGGTCGGCGGCGTTGACGGTCCCGACCAGACGGCTCAGCGCGTCCTCGCCGCCGAAGTAGAGCGACCCGAGCAGGACCGCGAAGACCATCACGAAGGCCAGCGCCACGCCCGCCGCCGCCGCCTTCATGCGCGACGCGCGCCCCTCGCCCCCCGAGCCCCGGCGCTTTAAGGCGAACGCCACGACGGCGAGGAAGAAGATTTCGGCCGCCATGCTGATGACGCCGCCGCGCGAGTTCGTCACCACCAGCGCGATTGCCATGATGAGCGCGGCGAAGCCGTAGAGCGGCACCCGCTCTTTGGCGACCGCGCCCGAGAAGAGGAGGCCGAGCGGGAGCGCCAGCGTCAGCTCCATGTAGCCGGCGAAGTGGTGGCGGTTGACGTAGGGGCCGAAGGGCTGGGCCTGCTTCGGCTCGCGCACCCAGAAGATGGTCGCCGGGTTGATGAAGTGCTGCATCAGCCCGTAGACGGCGAGCAGGAAGCCGAAGACGACGACCGTTCGCGCCACCGTCCGCAGGCGGCCCGGCGTGTCGATGAAGGCGAGCGCGGCGGCGAAGTAAATAAGAAGCGGCACGAGTTGGACGAGCACGAAGCGCGTCGCGTAAGGGTCCATCGTCAGCGGCCCGCCCGCGAAGGGCATGAGCTGCACGAGGCCGACGGCGGCGAGCCCGACGAGCGGGAGTTGTAAGACGTTGCGGCTCACGCGCAGCACGCCCGTCCGCCACGCGTCCACGGCCCAGAGCGCGACGATGACGGCCGCGCCCGCCTGGAAGAAGCCGAGCGCCCACAGGTGGACCGTGCCGAAAGCCAGCGTCGAGAGGACGACGGCGAGGCAGAGCACGAGGACGATGAAGCGGCCCCAGAGCGTGCGCGGGGGCATCGAGGCCGCGGCCGTCCGCGCCGCGCCCGGAGGCGCGGGCGGGGCGGGGGGCGGCGGCGCTTCCACGGCCGTCGCGGCTTCAGCGCGCGGCGCCGTTGCCGGCACGTTGGAGGTCGAAGTCGTCATACCAGACTTTACCGAAGATGGGGCACGCCTCGGCGCAGGCCGACCGGCCGACGCGCACCATGACCGCCTCGGACCCTGCCGGCGCGGTGAATTCCAGAGTCGCCTGCTGCCACTCGCTCGACCCGGCGGGGAGCGGCGCCGAGGCGACCAGAGCGCGCGTCGGGTCCGACGGGTCGAGCACCTCGACGAGCGGCGTGCTCACGCTCCTCAAGTCCTCGGCGCGCACGTAGAAGCTCAGGCGGTAGCGCGCGCCCGGCTCGACGACGACGAGCTGAAGGACGTTCTTGAAGTCGAGCGCGCCGGAGACGTTGAAGGAGATGCGCAGCGAGCGTTCGCCGCCGCGGCGCGTGCGCGGGTCCAGGGCGATTTGCGCCTGCGGCACCGAGGCCACCTGCCAGTCGAAGGGGCTCTGGCCGGGCGGCGGGATGTTCGACTCGAAGCCGCCGTTGTAGACCTTGCCCGGCTCCAGGAGGCGCGCGCCCTCGGCGCTCAGCTCGTTGGCGAGGCGCATCGCGTCGCGGTAACGCTTCTTCTCGAAGAGGGCGTGGGCGAGCGCGCCGCCCGCCTCCTGCTGTGCGCGCTTCTCCCCTGCGGGCAGGCCCGACCAGAGCGCGAGTGCTTCGTCGAGGCGCGTGCGCCCGAGGAGCACGGTGACAAGTTGGGCGCGGGCCTGCGGCGAGTCGCCGACGGCGCGCGTCACGGCCGCCATGTCCTGCCCGTAGACCTGCCACGCGAGGTTGAAGACCTGCGGGCGGAGCGCCGGGTCGGCGTCGGCCGCGAGCCTCAGCTCGGCGAACGCCTCCTCGACGCGGCCCGCGCGCAGCAGCAGGTTGCCGAGGTGCCAGCGCGGCTGCGCGTAGGCCGGGGCCAGTTCGACGGCGCGGCGCGTCGCGGCGGCCCCGCCCTCCGCGTCTCCGGCCGAGCCGCGCGCGCGCCCCAGCTCCAGCCAGACCAGAAAGTCGTTCGGCGCGAGCCGCGCCGCGCGCTCGTACTCGGCGAGCGAGACGGGCACGGACTCGGGCAGGAAGCTGACGCGGTGCAGCCGCGCCAGCGCGATGTGCGAGGTCGGGTCGTCGGGCGCGAGCCTGACGGCCGCCTCCGCCGTCCCGAAGTCGCGCGCCGTCTCGGCCATCGTCCCGCCCAGACACCACCTCAGCCCGTGCCACGCCCCCCACAGCGCTGCGGCTGCGGCGACTAACACCACCGCCCTCCGCCAGACGGGGCGCACGTTGATGAAGACTAATTGCTCGGCCATAAAGACGGGATGAAGCCTCTTAAAACTCGTGCCCCACCAGTTCAATCTCGATGCGCATGCGCTTGAGGGTGATTTGGGCCTCCTCGCAGTCGCGGAGGATTTCGCGGAGGCGGTCCTCCGCAATCTTGGTGCTGGAGATGAGCACCTCTTCGACGCGCTGCTCGTCGCAGATGCGGCGCAGTTGGCCGTTGCCGCCGAAGACGCGCAGGCCGTGGATGACGCGCCCCTTCTTGTGCGGGTCGTCGTCCACGAAGCCGACCGGCGTGTACTGGAGTTGGAGGTTGTTGCGCATCTCGCGCAGCAAAAGCTCGCCCGCGTCGCCCGCGCCGTAGATGAGGACGCGGCGCCCGCCCGCCCCGCCGGGGTGCGGCAACATCTGCCGGAAGAGGCGGAAGGCGACGCGGCTCCCGGCGAGCATCAGGAAGAAGATCATCGCGTCGAGGACGAAGACGGCGCGCGAGAAGCCCTCGAAGCGGAAGGCGAAGAGCACGGCCAGCACGCTCCCGACCGAGCCGATGAGCACGGCCTTCGCGTAGACGATGAGGTTGTCGAGGCTGATGAAGCGCCACAGGCCGCGGTAGACGCCCGCGCCCAGCAGCGCCGAAATCTTGACGAAGATGAGCAGCGGCACCGTCCGCAGGAAGAGCCGCCACAAATCCTCGGGCCACTCGGAGCCGAAGAGCAGCACGTAGGCGGCGTAGTAGGCCAAGACGATGAGGACGAGGTCCAGGAGCACCTCGAAGATGCGCCGCTTGTAGGAGAGGTCCACGAGGAAGGAGACGAGCGGCTTCTCGCGCGCCGCCGCCACCTCCTCCTCGTCGTAGACCTTGACGCCCGCCAGGTAGACGCCCATCAGCGTCAGCACCACCGCGAAGCCGAGCGTCATCGCAATCCCGATGTGGTACTCGAACTCGCGCACCACCAGCGCCAGAATCCCCGAGGCCGCCGCGAACCCGTAGAGCATCCAGACCGCGTGCCGCTCCGACAGGCCCAGCGCGACGAGGCGGTGTGACGTGTGGTCGCGCCCGCCCTGCGAGGCGGCGCGGCCCGAGAGCTTGCGCACGACGGTGACGAGCGTCGTGTCGAAGATGGGGATGAAGAGGATGAGGACGGGCACGGCGACGACGACGATGAAGCTGCGCCCGCGGTCGCCGGCCGAACTGAGGAGCGCCGAGCTGGCGAGGAAGAAGCCGATGAACATCGAGCCGCAGTCGCCCATGAAGATGGTCGCCGGGTTCGAGTTGTAGGCGAGGAAGCCCAAGAGCGCGGCGGCGAAGGTGGCGAGCAGTATCGCCTCGGTCATCTGCCCGTTGATGGCGAGGCTGGCGGCGATGAAGACGGCGGCGATGGCCGAGACCCCGGCCGCGAGGCCGTCCATGTTGTCGAGCAGGTTGATGGCGTTCGTGATGCCGATGAGCCAGAAGATGGTCACCGTCACGCCGAGCGAGGCCGACCAGCCCCACGGCAGCGTCAGCCCGAAGTAGACGACGAGGCTCGCGCCCAACACCTGCCCGATGAGCTTCTGGTAGGGCTTGATGTGGAGGCGGTCGTCGATGAGGCCGACGGCGAAGAGGAAGGTGCTGGCGCCGATGACGACCCAGCCGTCGCGCGTGTGCGGCACGAAGAGCAGGTACGAGACGACGACCGCCGCGAAGATGGCGACGCCGCCGAGCATGGCCGTCGGCTTGCGGTGGAAGCGGTCGGCCCGCGGCTTCGCCACCCAGCCGTGGCGCTGGGCGAAGGCCCGCACCGCCGGCGTCAGCAGCAGCGACAGCGCCAGCGCGACCCCGACCGGCAACAGTTGACCACTCTCGTAAGGCATTACTCGAAGACTACTGATGTGCCCGCTCGCCCGTAGAAGCTATTAAACCCCCGCGCGGAAATCAAGTGCGGCTTTTAGCCGTTCTGCCTCCCGCTGTAGTACTCGACGACGGACTGGAGTATCTGGTCGAGCGTGACGGTCGGGCGGAAGCCGACGAGCGCGCCGACCTTCGAGATGTCGGGCACGCGGCGCGGCATGTCCTCGAAGCCTTCCTCGTACGCCTCGTCGTAAGGGACCGTCACGATTTCCGACTTCGAGCCCGTCAGGTCGCGCACGCGCTCGGCGAGCTGCATGATGGAGACTTCCTCGTTCGAGCCGATGTTGAAGACCTGCCCGACCGCCTCCTCCCTGCCCATCAGCCCGGCCAAAGCGCCGACCACGTCGCCCACGTAGCCGAAGCAGCGCGTCTGGTTGCCGTCGCCGTAGACCGTGATGGGGCGCCCGGCCAAGGCCTGCCTGACGAAAGTCGGGATGACCATCCCGTACTGCCCGGTCTGGCGCGGGCCCACCGTGTTGAAGAGGCGCACGACGACGGTCGGCAGCTTCTTCTCGCGCCAGTAGGCGAGGGCGAGGAATTCGTCAATCGCCTTCGAGCAGGCGTAAGACCAGCGCCCCTTCGTCGTCGCCCCCATCACGAGGTTCCCGTCCTCGCGGAACGGCACCTCCGAGGAGAGCCCGTAGACCTCCGACGTTGAGGCTATCAGCACCTTCTTCTTCTTCTTGTTGGCCTGCGCCAGCACGACCTCCGTGCCGCGGACGTTCGTCTCGATGGTCCTGACGGGGCTCTCGACGATGAGCTTGACGCCGACGGCCGCCGCGAGGTGGAAGACCACGTCGCACTGGTCGATGAGTTCGGCGACGACCGGCTGGTTGTGGACCGAATCAATCGTGTAGTGGTAGCGGGGGTTAGATTTCAGGTGCGCGATGTTGTCTATCGACCCCGTGGAGAGGTCGTCGAGGCAATAGACCTCGTCGCCGCGCGAGACGTACAAGTCGGAGAGGTGCGAGCCGATGAAGCCCGCGCCGCCTGTGATTAAAACTCGCAAAAGTTTCTACTCCCCCTTCAGCCGCGCCTGAGCGCGTGTGTGATTTCTTTCGGCCGCGCCCGCTCGCCGGCCAGCTCTTCGTAGAGGCCCGCCACGTCTTCGAGCAGGCGGGCCACAGAGTAGTTGGCCTCGACGTGGCGGCGGCCGCGCTCGCCCAAGCGGCGGCGCAGCGCCTCGCTGCTCATCAGATATTCGAGCGCCTCGGCGAACGCCTCGGCGTCGCCCGGCTCGACCCTCACTCCGCGCTCGCAGACCCTCCACGCGCGCGGGTGCCGCATCTCGGACTCCGCCGGGCCGCCGAGCAGGTCAACGACGCCCCCGACGGCCGTCGCGACGACGGCTCGCCCGTTCGCCATCGCCTCGATGAGCGTGAGCGGCGTGCCCTCGTTGCGTGACGTGAGGGCGACGGCGTCGAGTGCCGGGTAGAAGTTCTCCGGGTCGTCGCGCAGGCCCGCGAATATTACATCACCGGCGAGCCCGAGCGCCCGCGCCCGAGCCTCCAGCCCCGCGCGCAGGTGGCCGTCGCCGACGACGACGAAGAGGACGCGGGCCGCGCCCGTCCACCTCTTTTTGAACCCGGCCGCGGCTTCGAGGAACAGCTCGTGGTGCTTGACCTCGGTCAGACGGCCGACGATGCCGACGAGCAAGTCCCCCTCGCCCGCGCCCCACTCGCGCCGCAGCTCCGCGCTGCGGGGGCCGCCCGTGAACGCCCCCGTGTCTAACCCGAGCGGGATGACGCGGAACTGCTCGCGGCGCCCGACGCGGAAGTGGCCGTTAATCTCTTCGAGCTGCTGCGGGCTGATGACGACCACGCGGTCCGTGACGAGCCGCGCCAGCGCCCTCTCAATCGAGAGGAAGAGGCGCGTCTTCCAGCGGCCGTAGTAGCTGTGGAAGATGTGGCCGTGGTACGTGTGGACGAAGCGCGCGGGGCGGGGCCGCCCCCACAGCGCCGACGGCGTCAGCCAGCGGTAGAGCAGGCCCGCGACGCGGCCCACGGTGCCCGCCTTCGCCGTGTGCGTGTGCACCACGTCGGGGCGCTCGCGGAGCATCAGCCGGTAGAGCTTCCAGACCGTGACGGCGTCCTTCGGCGAAATCTCGCGGCTCATCTCGGCCAGCGTCACGGGCTCGACGCCGAGCCGGCGCGCGAAGTAGCCCATGTCGTCTTCGCCCGGCGCGACGACGCCCGCCACCAGCGTCGATTCGACCCCGCGCCCGCGCAACCCCGCCTCCAGCCACGCCACGTGCCGGGCTGGCCCGCCCACGTTGAGCCGCGCGATGATGCGAAGAACCTTCATAACGGGGTGTCGGGTGCCGGGTGCCGGGCGTCAGTGTACTTCCTACCGGCACCCGGCACCTGACACCCGACACCCTTGTCAGTCTTCCATCCTGAATATCGTCTCGGGCTCGTCCTCGTGGCGTATCTCGTCCACGGGGTCGCGGCGGCCGTGGCCGGCGTAGAGGCGGTTGGGGAGGTTGACGACGATGCCGACCGAGGCGCCGACGTTGCGGTAGGCGTGCACGACGCCCTTCGGGATGACGACCGCGCGGGGCGAGTCCTCCCCGGCGAAGAGCGTCATCACGCGCCCGTAGGTGGCCGAGCCGGGGCGGTTGTCCCACATCCGCACCTTGAAGTTCGAGGGGCCGATGAAGCAGAAGTAGTCGGCCTGGTCGGCGTGCTCGTGCGGCCCGCGCTGGACGCCGGGAAGCGTCGCCGACGTGTAGGCCATCGCCGGCCAGAACTCCTCCTCGGTGTCGTCCCGGCGGAACAGCTCGGCCAGCCAGCCGCGCTCGTCCACGTACTTGCGCAGGTCGCGCACGACGACGCCGTCGATCTTCCCCGGCTTGAGGTCCGACGCCGCGAGCCCCGTCAGCTCCTTCGATTCCGTCTCAGGCCGCATCGTGCCCCTCCGCGGCGCCCGCGGCGGCGCCCTCGTCGAGTTTGTTCGCCCCCGTCTCGGCCACGAGGTTCGACGCCCGCAGCAACGACTCGAACGTCCCGGCGTCGGTCCACCAGCCGTCGAGCTCGTCCCACGTCATCTCGCCCCGCTCGATGTAGGCGTTGTTCACGTCGGTAATCTCAAGCTCGCCGCGCCCCGAAGGCTTCAGGGTCTTGATGATTTTGAAGACCTCGAAGTCGTACATGTAGATGCCGATGACGGCGTAGTCCGACTTCGGCTCGCGCGGCTTCTCCTCGATGCGGACGACGCTGCGGCCCGCAAGCTCCGGCACGCCGAACCGCTGCGGGTCCGTGACCTTCTTCAAGAGAATCTTGGCGCCTCCGCCCTGATGGCGGTAAGCCTTCACCGCCCGGCGGATGTTGCGCTCGATGATGTTGTCGCCTAAGACGACGCAGACCGGCTCGTCGTCGGCGAAGTCCTCGCACAAGGAGAGCGCGGCGGCGATGCCGCCCTCGCCCTCCTGGTAGGTGTAGTTGAGGTGCTTGAGGCCGAAGTCCTTGCCGTTCTTCAGCAGCCGGAGGAAGTCGCCGGCCGAGTTGCCGCCCGTCACGATCATGATGTCGCGGATGCCGGCGTCCACCAAAGTCTGTATCGGGTAGTAGACCATCGGCCGGTCGTAGACGGGCAGGAGGTGCTTGTTCGTCACCGCCGTCAGCGGCCGGAGCCGCGAGCCCAGGCCCCCGGCCAGAACGATTCCCTTCATCAAAATCCTCCGGATGGGTTTCGGGTGCCGGGCGTCGGGTGCCGGGTTAATACTGTCTTCCCCGCCACCCGACGCCCGGCACCTAATCTATAAACCTCTGGAACCAAAGCTCCAGCATCAGCAGCGTCCAGAGCGGGTGGGTGTGGTCGCGGACGCCCGCGGTGTGGTCGTCGAGCATGCGGCGGACGGCCTCGGGGCGGAGCATGCCGCGGCGGGCCGCGCGGTCCGAGAGCAGGTGCTCGCGCATGAAGGGCTGCATCTGGCCGCGGAACCAGTGGCCGACGGGGACGCCGAAGCCCATCTTCGGGCGCGTCAGGTTCTCCGACGGCAGGAGTTTTTTCAGCGTCTTCTTCAAGAGGTACTTCGTCGTCAGGCCCCGCAGCTTCAACCCCTCGGGGAGCGAGGCGGCGAACTCGATGACGTGGTGGTCGAGGAACGGCGAGCGCGCCTCCAACGAGACGGCCATGCTCGCGATGTCCACCTTGACGAGCAGGTCGTTCGGCAAATACGTCATCGTGTCCGTCAAAAGCGACGCGTCCACGACGCCCGCGCCGTTCGCCTTGGCGAACCACGGCGCCAGCCACATCCGGTCTTCGAGGCCGGCGGTCTCGCGCCGGTATTCGTCCGTGTACAGCTCGCGCTTGGCCGCGGCGTTGATGATGCTGACCCAGTGCAGGTAACGCTCGACGGGCGGGAGCGAGGCGGCGCGCAGGAACCTCTTGACGCGGCGCAGGAAAGAGGGCTTCAGCTCCGACGAGGGCAGCATACGGACGGCGCGGTGTATGACCTGCTCCCTCAGCATCCCCGGCAACTTCCTGTAACGCTCCGAGAGCTGCATCGCCGCGTAACGCTCGTAGCCGGCGAAGCACTCGTCGCCGCCGTCGCCGTTCAAGGCGACGGTGACGTGGCGGCGCGTCTCGCGCGAGACGTAGTAGGTCGGGATGGCGGAGGAGTCGGCGTAGGGCTCGCCGTAGTGCTCAACGAGCGTGGGCAGGACTTCCAGCGCGTCGGGGCGGACGACGAACTCGTGGTGGTCGGCGCCGACGTGCTCGGCGACGCGGCGCGCGTGGTGAAGCTCGGAGAAGTCCTGCTCCTCGAAGCCGATGGAGAAGGTCTTGACGGGCGTCGAGCTTTCCTCGCTCATCAGCGCGACGACCGCGCTCGAATCGATGCCACCCGAGAGGAAGGCGCCGAGGGGCACTTCCGACATGAGGCGGATGCGGACGGCCTCGCGGAGCAGTTCGAGGGCGCGCTCGCCGGCCTCCTCCTCGGAGATTTTGATCTTCTTGTTGAAGTCGGGCTGCCAGTAACGCTCGGTCTTGATTTGGCCGTCGCGCGTGAGCGTGAGCGAGTGGCCGGGTTCGAGCTTGCGTATGTCGCGGTAGGCCGTGAGCGGCGCGGGCACGCACATGAAGGTGAGGTAGTGGTGCAGCGCCTCGCGGTCAACGTCGCGGCTCACTTCGGGGTGTGCGAGGAGCGCCCGGAATTCGGAGCCGAAGACGAAGGTGCCGCCCACCTTCGCGTAGAGGAGCGGCTTCTTGCCGACGCGGTCGCGGGCGAGGAATAGCTCTTCCTTGCGCTCGTCCCAGATGGCGAAGGCGAACATGCCGCGGAAGTAGTTGGGGCAGTCCGAGCCCCACTGCTCGTAGGCGTGGACGACGGCCTCGGTGTCGCAGTCGGTGCGGAATCGGTGGCCGAGTTTTTCGAGGCGGTCTTTAAGCTCGCGGAAGTTGTAGATTTCGCCGTTGTAGACGATCCAGGCGGTGCCGTCCTCGTTCGAGATGGGCTGCTGCCCGCCCGCGAGGTCGATGATGGCGAGGCGGCGCATCGCCATCCCGGCGCGGCCCTTGAGGTAGGTGCCCTCCTCGTCAGGCCCGCGGTGGCGAATCGCCTCGTTCATCCGCGCCAGCAGTTCGCCGTCCGCGGCACGCCCCTCGGGGCGGACGACTCCGACAATCCCACACATCCTAAGAATTCATCCTCTCGCTGAGCGTGCGCGCCAGGTCCTCGAACTCCTGCTCGCGCTCACGCTTCCACGCCTGATAGCGCCGCGCCGCCTCGGCCGTGTGCGCCGACGTGAGCGCCGCCTGCCGCTCCTCCAGCCGCGCGCGGTTCCTGTCCTCCTGCCGCTCCTTGACGAGCACGAAGCCGACGGCGACGAAGATGAAGTAGAAGACGAGGAGCTGGCTGCGCTGCCTGTAGGCCGTCCCCACGTTGCCCTGGAAGATGGAGTAGGCCAGCGTCAGCATCGTCGTGAAGATGATGATCGGCAGGGCCTGCCGCAGCCGGTGCCGCAGCGTGAACCACGCCCCCAGGCAGAGCAGCGGGAACGACGCCCACCACACCAGCATCTCCGGCAGCGTGATGGACTGGCGCAAGCTGGCGAGTTGCCAGGGGAAGGGTGCGAACAGCAGGTACACCATGCCCAAAGGGATGGCGCTGATGGCGCCC
>DASZEK010000093.1:0-40051 GCA_035941045.1 Pyrinomonadaceae bacterium
GCCGTCACCGAGCGGCTCGGGCTCGCCGGCGAGTTCGAGGTCGCCTACTCGGCCGAGGAAGAGGAGTACGGCAAGCCGCACCCGGGCGTCTACCTGACGACCGCGCGGCGGCTGGGCGTCTCCCCGGCGGAGTGCCTGGCAGTCGAAGACTCCTTCAACGGCGTGCTCGCGGCCAAGGCGGCGCGGATGAAGTGCGTCGCCGTCCCCGAGCCGGCGCCGAAGGCCGACCCGCGTTTCTGTATCGCCGACGCCGTGCTCGACACGCTCGAAGACTTGAACGAGGAGGTCTGGCAGCAACTCAACGCCTGAGGCGTCAAAGCCACACCGACATGAAAACAATCAACGTCGCCCTCATCGGCTACAAGTTCATGGGGCGCGCGCACAGCAACGCGTGGCGGCAGGCGGCCAGCTTCTTCAACGTGCCGGTCAAGCCGGCCCTGAAGGTCATCGTCGGCCGCGACGAGGCCGGCGTCCGCGACGCGGCCGAGCGCTTCGGGTGGGAGGAGCACGCCACCTCCTGGGAGGAGGCCGTGCGGCGGGACGACATCGACGTGGTAGACATCTGCACGCCGGGCGACACGCACCTGCCCATCGCGCTCGCCGCCGCGGCCGCCGGCAAGGTCGTCTTCTGCGAGAAGCCGCTTGCCAACAACGTGGCCGACGCCGAGCGGATGCTCCAAGCCGTGCGGGCTAACAACTGCCTCCACATGCTCTGCCACAACTACCGCCGCGCCCCGGCGGTGGCGCTCGCCAAGCGCATCATCGAAGAGGGCCGCATCGGCGAGGTGCGCCACTACCGCGGCACGTACCTTCAGGACTGGCTCGTCAACCCCGAAGTCCCGCGCGTGTGGCGGCTGGAGAAGTCGAAGGCCGGCTCGGGCGCCCTAGGCGACATCGCCTCACACTCGATAGACCTCGCGCGCTACCTCGTCGGCGAGATAACGGAGGTCGCGGGGATGCTCGAAACTTTCGTCAGAGAGCGCCCGGCGCCCGAAGGCGGCGGGCTGCTCCCCGTGGAGGTGGACGACGCGGCGCTCTCGCTCGTCCGCTTCGAGAACGGGGCGGTCGGCTCCGTCGAGGCGACGCGCTTCGCCCCCGGGCGCAGGAACTACAACCGCTTCGAGGTCAACGGCAGCCGCGGGAGCCTCACCTTCAACATGGAGCGGATGAACGAGCTGGAACTCTACGTGGAGGAGGGACCGGAGAGCGGCTTCCGGACCGTCCTCGCGACCGACCCGACACACCCTTACATGGACGGCTGGTGGCCGCCGGGCCACATCATCGGCTACGAGCACACGTTCACGCACACGGTGCTCGACCTGCTCCGGGCCATCGGGGAGCGGAGGCAGCCGAAGCCCGACTTCGAGGACGGCGTGCGTACGCAGAGGGTGCTCGACGCAGTCGAGCGCGCGAACGCTTCGCGCAGGTGGGAGGAGGTCTGAGGGGAGGCGGCGGCCGTTCGGCATGAGCACGCGACAGTTCTTAAACCTCGGCGGCGTCCGGGGCACGGCCGACTTCATCGAGGCGCTGGCGAGACTGGGGCTCTCGATTCCCTGCGACGAGGAGTTGCAGGCGGGCGGCGCGTCGCCGCTCGCGCAGCCCCTGCGCGCGGGCGAGGCGCGCATCGGCAACCGCTTCGCGATTCACCCGATGGAGGGTTGGGACGGCACGGCCGGCGGCAGGCCCACGGAGTTGACGCGCCGCCGCTGGCGCAACTTCGGGGCCAGCGGGGCGAAGCTGGTCTGGGGTTGCGAGGCGGTCGCGGTCAGGCACGAAGGGCGCGCTAACCCCAACCAGCTTCTGTTCGGCCCTCACGCCCCCGATGACCTCGCGCGGCTGCGCGAGCTGCTCGTCGAGGAACACCGCGCCGCGGCCGGCTCGGACGACGGGCTGTTGGTCGGGCTCCAACTCACCCACTCGGGCCGCTATAGCCGCCCCGAAGGCCCCCCTGCCCCGCGCGTCCTCTACCGACACCCCATACTCGACGCCCGGCTCGGCCTCGCCGACGATTACCCCCTGATGACGGACGGCGAGGTCCGGCAGGTGATAGAAGACTTCCACCGCGCGGCGAGCGTCGCACGTCGGGCCGGCTTCGACTTCGTGGACGTGAAGCACTGCCACGGCTACCTCGGCCATGAGTTCCTGAGCGCGCACACGCGCCCGGGCGACTACGGCGGGAGCTTCGAGAACCGCACGCGATTCCTGCGCGAGGTCGTCGAAGGCGTGAGGGCCGCCGCGCCGGGGCTCGCCGTGGGCGTCCGCCTCTCGGCGTTCGACACGATCCCTTTTCGCCCCGACCCCTCGGCCTCGCTGCCCGGTCGCCCCGGCCCCGGCGTGCCGGAGCCTTACGACGGGCTGCTTCCCTACCGCTGGGGCTTTGGGCTCGACCCCGCGAACCCGCTCGCTGAGGACTTCGGCGAGACGGCGCGCTTCCTGTCGCTGTGCCTCGAACTCGGCATCAGGCTCGTCAGCATCTCGGCCGGCAGCCCGTACTACAACCCGCACGTCCAGCGCCCGGCGGCTTACCCGCCGTCGGACGGCTACCTGCCCCCGGAAGACCCCCTCGTCGGCGTCGAGCGGCAGATGCTTGCCGTGCGCGCGCTCAAGCGGCTGTTCCCCGACCTCCTGTTCGTCGGCGCGGGCTACTCATATCTGCAAAAGTTCCTCCCGCACGTCGCCCAGGCGGCGGTCCGCGGGGGCTGGGTGGACAGCGTCGGGCTCGGCCGGATGGTGCTCTCCTACCCCGCGCTCCCGCTCGACGTGCTGGGCGGGCGGGAGCTGCGGCGCAAGTTAGTCTGCCGCACCTTCAGCGACTGCACGACCGCGCCGCGCAACGGATTGCCGTCCGGCTGCTACCCGCTCGACCCCTTCTACCGGGAGACGGAGGCGGCCGCGCGGCTCAAACAGATCAAGCGCGGGAGGGGGTAGAGCTGCGGCCGGCGCGCGGACCCCACGAACGTCCTCAGGAGGCGGGGAAGAACAGAGTGAACGTAGAAAACCTCATCGAAAGGCTGCGCCCGCGCCGGCGCGTCGAAGGCATCGCCGCGGCCCTCCTCCCCTACGAGCCGGACGGCCGCGTCGCGGTCGAAGCCTTCCAGCGAAACCTCGTGTCCACGCGCGAGGCCGGGCTCACTAACGCCGTTAACATGGACACGGGCTACGTCAACCTCATCGGCGAGCGGGAGAGGCTCGACGTGCTGCGCTGGACGCGCGAGGCGCTGGGGCCCGGCGCCACGTTCGTTGCTGGCGCCTACATCGAAGGGCTCGAAGGCGACGTGGTCTCGCTCTACCGGCGGCAGATGGGAGCGATATCCGAGGCGGGAGGCACGCCCATCCTCTTCCAGACGGCGCGCATGCACGGGCTCGGCGCGCGGGAGAAGGTCGCCCTCTACCGGGAGGTGTGCCGCGGGTTCCCCGAAGTCCTCGGCTTCGAGCTGAGCCCGCTCTTCGCGCCCTGCGGCGAGGTCTTCGACGACGAGACGGTGCGCGGCCTGCTCGACATCCCGGAGATGAAGGGGATGAAGCACTCGTCCCTCGACAGGCTGACGGAGCTTAGCCGGCTCGCCCTGCGTGACCGCGAGCGGCCGGAGTTCCGCGTCTACACGGGTAACGACCTCGGCGTCGACATGATCGAGTACGGCTCCGACTACCTGCTCGGCCTCGCCGCCTTCGCCCCCGAACGGTTCGCCGAGCGCGACCGGCTCTGGGGGGAGGGCGACGCCTCTTACTACGCGCTCTCGGACGCGCTCCAGCACCTCGGCAACGTGGCCTTCCGCGCGCCCGTCCCCGCCTATAAGCACTCGGCGGCGGTCTTCCTCCACATGTGCGGCAGAATCCCTTCCCCGCTAACGCACCCCGCTTCCCCGGAGAGGCCGCCGTGGGAGGCCGAAATCCTCCAGGACTGCGCCGCCCGACTGGGGATCGATGTCCATTGAAGCGCCGCCGCCGCCCCGGCCCCCTGGTCGCATTTGAAGGGAGGGGGCCCGCGTATACCGAATGCGCGGGCCCCCTCTACGGGCGGCGGGTAGTGATGAAGTCCACGGCCTAAGGGTCCACGACTACCTAGTTTGTGTGCCCTCCTCCCGTCTCCTCAAACGCTTCCGTCCATCTCATGGCCCTTTCCTTCAGGGGCCACGTTTCACACGCGCCAACTCAAGCTTTGTCGCCCTCCTGCACCTCGCGCTCGCGCAGCCTCGGGTGGGAGCATTTAGCCACGCCCTTGTCGAAGCCCTCCGGGTAGTACATCCCCGTCCCGTAGCAGTCGGGACAGCCCGCGGCGCTCGGCTCGTGAGCGGGCGGGCGGGCGGGCGAATCCTGCGTGTGCTGTTCGGCCTCCCCCGTTTTGGCGCGGCGCTTCCAGAGCCGTCGGCGCAGATGTTCCGAGAGGAAGGCGGGCACGGAGGAGACTGAGGTGCGGCCGGCCGCCATCCTCAACTCCGTAATCAACACCTCGCCCAACTCCTCCCAACGCTCGGCCTCCGCCGCCGACGTTGCCTTACCCGTCAACTCGCGCGCGGCCTTTGCGAGAGCCGCGACGAAGCGGGCGAAAGCCTCATCATCATCATTTTTCTCAATAGTCTTAATAAAAGTCTTAGGCTCGCCGTAATTGTCTGTAAACGTTAGACTTAAACCCCTGTCACCGGGGTCAACTTCTGACCCCTGTACCAGGGGTAGATTCTGACCCCTGTCACCCCTGTCACCCCTGTCACCCCTGTTGCCCTTTTGTAAGCCGATTTCCTCCGGCAAACGGACCGTATAAATGTTGCCGCCGTGCTCCCCCGGCCGCTGGTCCACCTCGATCAAACCGGCGTTGCAAAGCCTCTCCAAGTGAAGTCTGAACGTGTTCCGAGTCATGCCCGCCCCGCTCATCACCTTCTCGGTCGGAATTCTGGCCGAGTGAACCGGGACGATGGCGCCGCGAGTCTGGGAATAAAGATAGTCGTAGAGGTGCTTCCCTTTACCCGTGAAGACGCCTGCGGGGATGGCGTCTCTGACGATTGAATTGGCGGCCCGCGTGAAATCACGTCGGGGAGCTGCATCTTCCTTGACCCCTGTGACAGGGGTCACAGGGGTGACAGGGGTCAATTCAGTTAAGGCCGGTTCGTTTTTGACCCCTGTCACCCCTGTGACAGGGGTCAATTGAATGTTTGAAAGTGTGGGATTTTTTACTTCTTCCGCTTCCGGCTCGACGGTTTCCCCCTGCTGCTCCTGGCGCGCGAGGGCTTCTTCGAGGGCAGTTCCGGCAAAATCAAGATTTAGCTTGCGGAAGGTTGACCGCCGCTTCCCGGCCTTGAAGGGCACGACCTCACGCACCGGCGGTGATTCTTTCGACACGGGACCGCACCTCCTGCCAAAGACTCTTATAAGCGACCGCGCCTTTCGAGTCGGGCGCGGTTAAATTGATGGGGGCCTTCTGGCCGGGGCTCTCCATAACTCTCACGTTATCAGGGATTACGGTGTCGAAGACGAGTTCCGGGTAGGCCGCGCGGAGCGTGTCCAGAGCCTCTTTACAAACGCGCTTGCGCGAGTCGAAGCGCGCCAGGAAGAAGCCTAAAAGGGTAGGGAATTGGCTTTTCGTCAGGTTGCGCGCGCGCTGGAGCTGGCGAGTCAACTGGATTGTTCCGTCCACGGACAAAACGTCCGCCTGGACGGGGCAGATGACGAAGTGGCTGCCGACCTGTGCCATCGAGACGAGGGTGCCGAAAGACGGGTCGGTGTCGATGAAAATGTAGTCGTACGGCGAATCGTCCCAGCTCTCGAAGAATTCGCGCAGGGCGGGCACGGCTTCGAGCGGGTTGGCGCGGTCTATCTGGTCGTTCTTCGTCGAGCTGGGGATGATGTCAATCTGGAAATCCTTGTAACGTATAGGCTTAACCAATTCCTGAAAGGCGGCGTCCCCCTTCAGCCAGGAGATAAGAATGCCGTGTTCGGTGTCGGGCGCCCACTCGCCCTCTTCGAGCAGCGAGTTGGTGGCCGAAGCCTGCGGGGCGGCGTCGATAAGTAAGACCCTGAGGCCCTCGGCCGCCGCCTCGGCCGCGAGCGAGATGGCCGAAGTAGTCTTGCTGACCCCGCCCTTGTTATTGCTGAGTGTAATGACTTTGTGGCGCGTCGGTATCGTCAGCGGTTGCTGTTTGAGGGCGGAGATGGCCGCGCGGTTATAGAGTTTGACGCGGGCGTCGGTCGGGTCGCTCACCGTGGGCAGATTCAGGTCGCGGACGATGCGCCTGAAGGTGTCGGGAGAGACGCCCAAATACTCGCAGGCTTCTGTGGCGGTGATGAATTCCGGGGTAGCCAAGCCGACCTCCTCGGGGATTAAAGTACGAGAAAGGGAAGATTGGCTCGCACCTTCTCGCAGTATGTTGGCAATGATATGTCTACATTAATGGCCGGTCAATATAAATTTTACCTCGGATGTATGCCGCAATTATTGGAGCGAGAAGCTGAAGAATCCTTCAGAGTCGGCTGGATGGCTGGAAAAATACGATTGCGTACAATCGTCTTGACAGGCACGGGAGAGTGGGATTACTCTGCCCCGCGCACGAACAGGCAATTCTTTTCATGCTCCTCGCGTAAGTTTCTTTAAGTCCGGCCGCGCCGCCGAGGCGTGCGGACAGCCATTCCAAAGAGCAAGCTGGCAGGCGCCGCCCCGCGCCGTTTTACCGCCAGAGTAAGCTTTCTCGGTTCTCACAGACATAGGGCGGCCGGAGCTTTCACCGGCCAATTCTCAACTCATCAACATCGTCACCGACTTGGGACCGCTCTAAACCCGCGGACCGAGAGGCGGGCGCATCTGTCTCTCGCAAAACCTCCGCGTGCCTCCCCCGAGCCCCGGACAAATTCCAAGGAGCAAAAAAATATGGCAGTCAAAATCAACTGGGCGCTTAACGTACTGGTGGACGGCGGGCCGACTATCACCGCCTCGGACGCCATCGAAGTGGACGCCTACGACATCATCGATGTCAAAGTGCCGAAGCAGAATGGCGCGACGGCCGGCACTGCCACCGTCAACGTCGCACCGGGCGCCGCCGCGGACGTGCTCTTCCTGCTTATCAAGTCTGACATCTACAAGCCGACTGCGCTTACGTACAAGGTGGACGGCGGGACCAAGAGCGTGAAACTCGACTCGCAGCAGACGCTCATCGGCGCGGGCGCCACGGGGCTGCTCGACGCCGTGCCTAACAAGCTCGTCTTCACCAACACGGGCGCGGCCGACGCCAGCGTCCGCATCCTCGTCGGGCGCAAGGCTTCGGTCTAAAGCTCTCGGCGGCCGTCCACCGAACTCTTCGCCAACACCGAGAAGGAGAACCACCTATGCCTGTCGCAGTAACATATCCGGGCGTCTACATCGAAGAGGTGCCGAGCGGCGTGCGCACGATTACCGGCGTCGCCACCTCGGTCACGGCCTTCATCGGGCGCGCGCAACGCGGCCCCGTCAACGAGCCGGTCGTCGTCAACAGCTTCGGCGACTTCGAGCGCACGTTCGGCGGGCTCTCGCCGAAGGACCCGATGAGTTACGCGGTGAGGGACTTTTACCAGAACGGCGGGAGCCAGGCCGTCATCGTGCGCCTCTACAGGGCGGCGCCGGGCCCGAACGACGGCGTCTCAAGGGCGACCGTCGGCGGCCTCAAGCTCATGGCGACGGACCCCGGCAAGTGGGGCGACAAGCTTCGCGTCAAGATTGACACGGCGGGCATCACGGCCGAAGTCGCCGCTCAGTACGGCCTCGCCCCCGGCGACCTCTTCAACATCTCGGTCTTCAAAATCGGGGGCGGCAACGCCGGCTCGGACCTCCTCCTCGAACGCCTCATCAACCTCTCCGTCGGCGACAACGCGCGCCGCGTGGACCGCGTGCTCGCCCAGCAGTCGCAGAACATCCACATCGAGCCCGACCCGAACCCGCTGGCCTTCCCCATCGCCCCCGCGTCGGGCGACCTGACGGGCGGGGCCAACAGCGACCCCCTCAGCGCCGCGCTCGACTTCCTCGGCAACGAGGGCAACAAGACGGGCATGTACGCCCTCTTGAAGACTGACATCTTCAACCTCCTCTGCATCCCGCCCGACACGCGCGAGGGCGACCTGCCCACCGGCGTGCTCTCGGACGCGATGACCTTCTGCGTCGCGCGCCGCGCCATGCTCATCGTTGACCCGCCCTTCGCGTGGAGCGCCGACCCGCAGACGGCCGCCACCAAGGCCGTCAACGGGCTGCCCACGCTCAACCTCAGCGGCACGTCCGCGCGCAACGCCGCGCTCTACTTCCCGCGCGTCATCGAATCCGACCCGCTGCGCGACGGCCAGCTCGACACCTTCGTCCCCTGCGGCATCATCGCCGGAGTCATGGCGCGCACCGACACGCAGCGCGGCGTCTGGAAGGCGCCCGCCGGACTCGACGCGGCCTTGAACGGCGTGCAGGGCTTGGCCGCTAACCTCAGCGACGCCGAGAACGGGATGCTCAACCCGCTCGGCATCAACTGCCTCCGCTCGTTCCCCGTGACGGGCAAGGTGGTGTGGGGCGCGCGCACGCTGCGCGGCGCCGACCAGCTCGCCGACGAATACAAGTACGTGCCCGTCCGCCGCCTCGCGCTCTACATAGAGGAGAGCCTTTACCGCGGCACCCAGTGGGTCGTCTTCGAGCCGAACGACGAGCCGCTCTGGTCGCAGATTCGTCTGAACGTCGGCGCCTTCATGCACAACCTCTTCCGCCAGGGCGCCTTCCAGGGCCGCACGCCGCGCGAGGCTTATCTGGTCAAGTGCGACTCGGAGACGACGACGCAGAACGACATCAACCTCGGCATCGTCAACATCCTCGTCGGCTTCGCGCCGCTGAAGCCCGCCGAGTTCGTCATCATCAAGATTCAACAACTGGCCGGCCAGATCGAGGTCTAAGGAGAAAAGACGATGGCCCAATTCAGCGTCAACGCGCAGCGGTTCGACCCCTACAAGAACTTCAAATTCCGCGTTAAGTGGGACGGCCGCTACGTGGCCGGCGTCAGCAAGGTCGGCATGCTCAAGCGCAGCACCGAGGTAGTCAAGCACCGCGAGGGAGGCGACCCGAGCACCACGCGCAAGTCTCCGGGGCGGACCGAGTACGACGCCATCACTCTGGAGCGCGGCGTCACGCACGACACCGAGTTCGAGAAGTGGGCGAACAAGGTCTGGAACTTCGGGTCGGGGCTCGGCCGCGAAGTCTCGCTCAAGGACTTCCGCAAGGACCTCATCATCGAGCTTTACAACGAGGCCGGCCAGCTCGTCCTCTCTTACAGGGTCTACCGCTGCTGGGTCTCCGAGTACCAGGCCGTGCCCGACCTCGACGCCAACGCCAACGCCGTCGCCATCCAGCACATCAAGTTGGAGAACGAAGGCTGGGAGCGCGACTACAACGTCGTCGAGCCGTCCGAGCCGAGCTTCACGGAGCCGCCCGTCTAATAAACCCCGATGCGAGCCTTGTCCGCACACGAGCTGCTCGACGCTTGGGAGAAGTGCCTCGGCCGCCCGCCGCACGAGCGCGCCGTCTCGCTGCTCTCGGCGTTTAGCGGCGAGACGGCCGAGAACCTTTCGCGTCTCAGCATCGGCCGCCGCGACCGCGCGCTGCTTGAGCTTCGCGCGTCGGTCTTCGGCCCGCGTCTCACGAGCCTCGCCTCGTGCCCCGCGTGCGGCGAGCGGATGGAGATGGACATGGAAGTGGGCGACCTTCTCGTCGAGCAACATGGCGAGCAGCCTTCATCCCATGCCCTGCGCGCGGGCGACTACGACGTGCTCTTCCGACTGCCTGACACGAACGACCTCGCCGCGCTCGCCCCGTGCGAAGACGCCTCCGAAGCCGCGCGCGCCCTGTTCTCGCGCTGCGTCCTGTCGGCCCGATTCGGCGACGGGGAAGTGGACGCCGCGCAGTTACCTTCGGAAGTGCTCGAAGCCGTCGGCGCCCGGATGGGCGAGGCCGACCCGCAGGGCGACATGCGGCTCGCCCTCAACTGCACGGCCTGCGCGCACGCGTGGCAGGAGGCGTTCGACATCGGCCAATACCTCTGGGGCGAGTTGAACGCGTGGGCCGCGCGCACGCTCGGCGAGGTCCACCGTTTAGCCAAAGCTTACGGCTGGCGCGAGGCCGACATCCTCGCGCTGAGCCCGCAGCGCAGGCGCATCTATCTGGACATGGTCGGCTAGATGAGCGACTACCTTAAAAACCTTGTCGAGCGGACGCTCGACCCTTCGAGGGTCGTCCAGCCCCGCCTCGCCTCCCGCTTCGAGCCGCACGGAACCTTCGCGGCCTTCGACCTCGAAACGCAGGAAGGCGAGACGGACCCGGCCGCGCCGCCGTTTGAAGCACACGCGGAAGCGCGACACGCCGACGCGACGCCGCACGCCGAGAGTGCGCCGCCCACACCCGTCGAGCACTTCGCGGCTCCGTCGGTGTTTGAGGGACGACCCGAATCGCCTCCACGCGAACCGCCGCCCGCGCCGCCCATCGAACACGCACCCGACGCGCCGACGACCGCAAAGACTCTCGTCGAGAAAGAAGCGCCGAGGCCGACGGCCGCGAGCGTCGAAGCGGGGAAGAGTCCTGCGCGTGAGGAAACTTCTATCAAGGTCTTTGACGCCAAGCGCGAACCGCCGCGCTCCCCCGAGTCGGGTCCGACGCAAAGGCCGCGCGTCGTCGAGCCGCGCCTGTCGCCGTTGCCCAAAGTCTTCGAGGCCCAACCGCCGCGGGCTTCCGCCGACGAGGCGGGGCGCGACGAGGCGGCGCCGACCATCCGCGTCACCATCGGCCGGGTTGACGTGCGCGCCGTCGCCGCGCCCGCGAAGGAGGCGAGGCGCGCGCCCGCGCCGCCGCCGCGCCCGGCCCTCACGCTCGAAGACTACTTGCGGCGTCGCGGCGGAGGTTCGAGATGAGTACGGCGCTCGCCATCGCTTCGGTCACGGCCGTGTTGAAGGACCTGCTCAACAACGGCGTGGTTGACCACGACCTGACCACGATGCTCGGCCCCGTGACGGTCAGCGCGCTGGCGCCCGACCGCATCAAGATTGAGGAGAACTCCGAGCCGAGCCAGCTCAACCTCTTTCTCTATCAGGTGACGCCCAACGCCGCTTGGCGCAACGCCGCGCTGCCCTCGCGCGACTCGCGCGGCGCGCGCCTCACCAACCCGCCGCTCGCGCTCGACCTCCATTACATCCTGACGGCCTACGGCGAGAAGGACCTGCACACGGAGATACTGCTCGGCTACGGGATGCAGATTCTTCACGAGACCCCCGTCCTCGTCCGCGACTCGATACGCCGCGCCCTCTCGCCGCTGCCGCTCGAAGTCGGCAGCCTGCCCCCATCGCTTCAGGGGCTCTTCGAGTCGGGGCTGGCCGAGCAGGTCGAGCAGATCAAAATCGTTCCGCAGAACATCAGCACCGAAGAGATTTCGCGCCTCTGGACGGCCTTTCAGGCGCGCTACCGACCGTCGGCCGCTTACCAAGTCTCCGTCGTCCTCATCGAGAGCCGCAGCGGCGCCGCCCGGCCCGCGCTGCCCGTGCGCGAGCGCAACATCTACGCCGTCCCCTTCCGACAGCCCGTCATCGAACAGGTGCTATCGAAGGTCAACGCCAACGACCCGGCGCTCGCCAACAAGCCCATCCTTCATAACCATCATCTCGTCCTCGCCGGACACCAGCTCCGCGGCGAAGACACGCGCGTCCTCGTCGGCGACAGCGAGGTGACGCCCGCCGCCGCCGACGTGAGCGAGTCGCAAATCAGTTTCCCTCTTCCGGCCGGCCTGCTCGCGGGCGTCAAGGGCGTGCAGGTCGTCCACTACCGGCTGATGGGCACGCCCGAGACGCCGCACCTCGGCGTCGCCTCCGAAGTCTCTTCCTTCGTCCTGCGTCCGCACCTTGACACGCCGCCAAACGTCGTCAGCGGCCCGGCGCCGGGCGACGCATCCCTGCGTAAAGGCACCGTCGATTTGACGGTCTCGCCCGCCGTCGGCCGCGAACAGCGCGCCGTCCTCCTGCTTAACCAAATCGACCCGCCGCCCGGCGAGGCCCCCGCCTCCTACAGCTTCGAGCGCAGGTCGCCTTATCAGGTCATCATGCCGCCGCTCGTCCCGCCGCCGACGACCGGCACCGTGCTCGTCAACTTCGACCACGTCAAGCCGGGTAAGTACCTCGTCCGCCTGCGCGTGGACGGGGCCGACAGCCCGCTTGAGACGGACGCGTCGAACAAGTACAACGCCCCCTTCGTGGACATCGTATGAGCGCCCACCCGGCACACGACTGGCACAGCGCCAACCAGCAGCTCTTGCTGGCGCGGCTCGCGTCCGTGCGCGAGGCGCTCGCCCGCTACGTCGAGCGCGAGCAAGGTGCCGGCGAAGAGGCGCGGGGCGAAGCGCCCGCCGAGGAGCTTGGGAGGGAGGCTTCTGCGGCGTCAGAAGGTGAACCGGAGTCTTCAGCCGAGTCGGAGTCTGTGCCCTCGGCGCTCGACGCGCTGTGCGCGGGCTTCGGCCTGTCGCCGTTCGAGCGCGACGTGCTGCTGATGTGTGCGGGCGTCGAGCTTGACGCCTCGTTCGCCGCGCTCTGCGCGACGGCGCAGGGCGAAGGGCGACGCGGTCATCCGACCTTCGGGCTCGCTCTGGCCGCGCTGCCCGGCGCACACTGGAGCGCGCTCAGCCCCGCCGCCCCGCTCCGCTACTGGCGCCTGGTCGAAGTCGAGCCCGGCCAGCACTCTCTCACTCAGGCGCGCGTCCGCATCGACGAGCGCGTGCTTCACCACCTGACCGGCGTCAACTACCTCGACGAAAGGCTCTGGGGTTTGTTCCACCCCGTCTCGGCGCCGGACGTGCTCCCGCCTTCGCACGGCGAGCTTGCCGAGAGGCTGGCGCGGCTCTGGTCCGAAGAGCACGCCGAGCCCGCGCACCCGCTCGTCGCGCTCGGCGGCGAAGACCCCGCGGGCAAGCGCGCCGTCGCGGCGGCCGTCGCCTCGATGTTCGGCTTCGATCTGTGGGCGATTGACTCGGCCGACGTGCCGCAGCAGGTCGCCGAGCGCGAGGCGCTGGCCCGCCTCTGGAACCGCGAAGCCGTCCTGCGCGGCAGCGCCCTGCTGCTCGACGCCGACGGCGCCGAAGCCCCGCACGCCGTCACCTCCTTCGCCGAGTCCGTGCGCGGCATGGCCTTCTTCGCGTCGCGCGACACGCCCCGCCTGCGCCGCCGACTGTTCGCCTTCGAGGTGAAGCGCCCGAGCGCGGCCGAGCAACAGATGCTCTGGCGCAGCGCCCTCGGCCCCGCGTCCGAAGAGTTGAACGGCGCCCTCGAAACGCTCATCTCAAACTTCAGCCTCGGCGCCGAAGGCATCCACGCCGCCGCCGCGCAGGCGCGCGAGAGTTTCGAGCGCGAAGGCGAAGTCGCCCCGGCCGAAGCCCTCTGGTCGGCCTGCCGCGTCCGCGGTCGCGCCAAGCTCGACGACCTCGCGCAGCGCATCGAGCCCGCCGCCGGCTGGGAAGACATCGTGCTGCCCGACTACCAACTGCGCACGCTGCGCGAGCTTGCCGCCCACGTCCGGCAGCGCGCCACCGTCTACGAACGCTGGGGCTTCGCTTCGCGCGGGGCGCGCGGCCTGGGCATCAGCGCGCTCTTCTCGGGGCCGAGCGGGACGGGCAAGACGATGGCCGCCGAAGTTTTGGCCGGCGACCTCCGCTTGGACCTCTACCGCATCGACCTCTCCTCGGTCGTCAGCAAGTACATCGGCGAGACGGAGAAGAACCTCCGCCGCGTCTTCGACGCCGCCGAGGAGAGCGGCGCCGTCCTCCTCTTCGACGAGGCCGACGCCCTCTTCGGCAAGCGCAGCGAAGTCAAAGACAGCCACGACCGCTATGCCAACATCGAAGTCAGCTACCTCCTCCAACGCATGGAGGCTTACCGCGGCCTCGCCATCCTCACGACGAACCTGAAGACGGCGCTCGACCACTCCTTCATGCGCCGCCTCCGCTTCGTCGTCCACTTCCCGTTCCCCGACGCGGCGCAGCGCGCCGAGATTTGGCGCCGCGTCTTTCCGCCCGACACGCCCACCGCGGGCCTTCAATACGACAAGCTCGCCCGCCTCAACGTCGCGGGCGGCAATATCCGTAACATCGCCCTCAACGCCGCCTTCATCGCCGCCGACGCCGGTCAGGCCGTCTCGATGGCCCACCTGCTTCAAGCGGCCGGAAGCGAGTACGAGAAGCTTGAGAAGCCGCTGACTGGCGCCGAGAGCGGAGGCTGGCTATGAGGCGCGCGAACCTTGAGCTGCACATCGAGGAGCTTGTCCTGCACGGCTTCGCGCCCGGCGACCGCCACCGCATCGGCGACGCCGTCGAGCGCGAGCTGGCCCGCCTCTTCGCGGAGCGCGGCGTCCCCCCGAACTTCTCGCAGGGCTTCGAGACGGCGCGGCTCGACGGCGGCTCCTTCAACTTCGCGCCGGGCTCGTCCGCTCAATCAATCGGCGAACAGATTGCGCAGACTCTTTACGGGGGGCTGCCGGAATGATGGCGCACGAGCAGCAAATGATTCCGACGAAGGGGGGCGGCGGCGCCGTGCGCCCGAACCTTTCCGCGCGCCGCTGCGGCTGCGGCGCCTCGCCCGGCCTCGTCGGCGACTGCGAAGAGTGCCGCCGCAACCGCCTCACCTCGACCTCGCCAAAGGCTTCAACCGTCACGGCGCACGACGCGACGCGAAGCGCCTCCGCGTCTTCGATGCCCGGACACGACTTCGGCCGCGTGAGCGTGCTCGCGCCTTCGACGAGACGCCCGCCCAGTCGGGTGGGCTGGACGAGAAGTTCATGAAGGAGGAGCCCGCGTCGCCGGGCGCGGAGAAGATGGGGGAGCAGGGGTTGGACGTGGGCGAGAAGACTTCGCGCGACTCGAACAAGCCCGTCGTCGGCAAGGTCGAGTTGGTGACTTCGTCGGGCGGGGCTGTGGGCGGCTACAAGGAAGGGGACTTCGCCTGCGACGTGAGCCTCAACAAGCCCGGCCCGTACAACGACGCCTCCTTCACCGGCTCGGTCGCCAACGTCCATCAGGTTCAGTTCCATCTCTCTCAGGGCCGCGCCGAAGACCTGCGGGCCACGCGCCTCGCCAAGCGCACCGCCACGCGCGGCGGCCAGACCTACACCAAGCCCGGCACCGACAGCCCGTCCGCCTCCGACGGGCCGCCGCCGCACGAGTATATGTTCACGAAGGACAAGCTCGTCATCGCCGACGCGCCCGGCTGGTGCAAGGGCAAGAACTCGCTCGACTCCTCCGACTTCCCCATCACCTACAGCGCAGACTTCTCGACCTACGCCTTCGACCCGCTCGATAACAGCATCGTCGCCAGCATCTCCTATCACGTCGAAATCTCGAAGTCGCACTACAGCCAGGGCGACCCGACCAACACGGCCAGCGTCACCGAGGTCAAGCTCGGCGGCGCCGTGCCCTCGCCCTTAAAGCCGAAGAAGTGAGCGGAGGAAGGTTCGACCGTTGAGCGCGCACACACAGAGCAGGGCGAAGGCCGCGCCGGCCGCGAAAGCCTCCGGCGCGCGGGCCGGGCTGTTACAGCGCCAGTGTGCCTGCGGCGGCTCGGCCGGCTTAACCGGCGAGTGTGCCGACTGCGACAAGAAGAAGCTCGTCGGGTCGCAGCCGAAGCTGACGGGGGGCGCGGCCGGCGACCCCTCCGAGCGGGAGGCCGACCGCGCGGCCGAGCGTGTCCTGAGCGCGAGCGCGCCCGCCGTCGTGCAAGAGGCGCTCAACTCGCCGGGCTGGCCGCTCGACGCCGGGACGCGCTCTTTCATGGAAGCGCGCTTCGGTCACGACTTCGGCCGCGTCCGCGTCCACACCGACGAACGGGCGGCCCGCGCCGCGCGCTCACTCCGCGCCGCCGCCTTCACCGCCGGCCCTGATGTCGTCTTCGCGCGCGACGCCTACAGGCCGTGGACGGGCCTCGGCAGACAACTCCTGACGCACGAGCTGACCCACGTCGTACAGCACGGGGCGGGGAGGGCGGGCGCGGGCGCGCGCCTCTCCGGCTCGCACGACGACCCGGCCGAGCGGCAGGCGGACGGCGTGGCGCTCCGCCTCGCGGCGGGACTCCCGGCCGCGCTCTCTTCGCCGGTCGCGCCCTCGTCGCTCCTGAGCCTCGCGCCCGAGGACTGGTTCCGCGGAGAGATTGAAGGAGGGAAGGCCGCCGCCGACACGAGCACCGGGCGCGGCGTCGTCCACGACCTCGGGCACGGGCAGTACTACACCGACCGCGCCGACGTGGCTGAGGCTTACGCCGAGATGCGCTCGCCCGACGACCCGGCCGTGCGGCGCGTGCTCGCCGGTAAGGTTGACCCGCAGGCCCTCGGCCGCGTGCTCGACCTGACCAAAGAGCCCGACTTCATGCTCTTCTTCAACATGGCCCGACGCGGCATCCCGAAGATTTCCGGCGAGCCCTACCGCAACATCCTCAACCACTTCCTCTCGCGCAAGGGGCTGAAGCTCGAAGACTTCGACATCATCATCGGCCCCGAGGCCGTGCGCGACGGCCGACAGATGTGCGTCCGCACGCCCGAAGTGCTCGAAAAAGTGCGCGCGGCCATGACGCCGCAAAAGCCGCCCGACCCCACCTCCGGCGCCGCCACGCCGCCCGCCACGCCGCCGCCCACGCCTCCGCCGGTTTCACAGGCGATGGCCGTCGGCGCCGCCTCGCTCGGTGCGCCGCCGCCCGCCGTCAACGCCGCCTTGGCGCAGGTCGCCAACACGCCGCCGCTGGCCGTCGCCGGGTCCATCGTCGTCGCCACCCCGCAGGGGCCGAGAATCGAGACGCGCCAGACGACCAACCAAATCAAGGCCGCACAGGCGGCGGCCGAACTCGTCCGGAAGTACGGCGGTCGGCTCGACCCCGGCGGCAACGGCCTCACGGAGATATTCAACCGCTCGGCGCACCTCGCCAACCCGACACTTGAGAGGGCCGCCGCCAACGAGCTGGGCGTCATCATTCGATACCTCGAACACGGCTCGCCCGACGGCCGCGTCGTCCTCAAGCTGACCGTCATCCCCTCCGTCAAGGGCCGGACCACGCCCGATTTCTTCGTCGAGTACACGGACGGTTCGAGCGAGCGGCTGGAGGTGACGACCGTCACGTCGGCGCCCGCCGGGCGCGTGACGCATCGGGTGACGATCTTCCCCGGCAACAAACGCAGCGCCGGCAACCTCGTCGCCAAGACGAAGGAGCGCGCGGCCGACCTCACCGCCCTCAAGGAAGCCATCCGCCGCAAGGCCATCGGCAGCGGGCTCCAGTTGAATGCGCCGCTTCCGAACATGCCGGCCGGCGGGACCATCGAAGTCGGCATCCCCTTCGGCATCTCCGACCCGAAGCTGATTGACAAGGCCATCGAAGACCTCGAAAAAAACGTCCACGCCAACGTCCGCGGCATCAACGTCACCTACACCGAACAGGACGCGTCCGGCCACGCCGTCCGCAGGTATCGCTTCTATCTGCGACAGGGCAACAAATTCGTCCTCGTCCCTCAGAGCGCAAAGGCAGCCGCCAAAGCGCCCGCGCCCCCCGCACAGGCCGCGTCCGGTGCTCCCCCGGCGCAGGCGGCGGCTCAACCGTCGCAGGCGCCCGCGCCGCCCGAGCAGGCGGCCTCGAACGCGCCCGGTTTTCAGATAACTTTGCCGCCCGTCGTCGCGCCCCCGCTCGCCGCGGGTCAGGCGGCGGCGCCGCCCGCCGCGGCCGTCACGCCGCCGGCCGCCGCCCCGCCGCAGCAGGCCCTCGTCCCGCAGCAGGCGGTAGTCGAGCCGCCCGCGGTCGCTCCGCCCGCAGCCGCCGCCTCCGCCGCCGAGGCCGTCACGCCCAACGTCGCGCCCAACGCCTCGGCCGCCGAGCCGCCCGCGACCGGCCTTCGCGTTGACACTTCGCAGATACCGGCCGAGCCGCCGCCCGCGGCGCCTCCGCAGCCGGCGACGGGCAAACGCTTCAGGCTCGACGGCGACAAGCTCACCATCGAGGAGATGCCGCTGGAGCGCGAGCCGCCGCCGCAGCGCCGTCTCAGGGTTGACATCGGCGACGACGCGGCGCGACGTGCCGCCGAGGCCGAAGCCGAGGCCGAAAAGGAGTTGGCGGCCATCGCCGAAGCACAGGCGCTCGAAAGAGGAAAACGCGCGGCGCCGAGGCTCAACGCGTCGGCGGGCGCGGCGCAGGAGGCGCCCGGCGCCGGGGCGGGCGCTCCGGCCCGCACCAGAGTCCGCATCGCGGCGGGCGCTGGTACGCCCGAGCCGGCCGGAGCCGGGGCCGTCTCGAAAGCCCCGCAGGTGAAGGCGCCCGTCGGGAACGCCCCCGTCGAGCCTCCCGTCGCCGCCGCCGCCAAGCCGAACGTCCGCGTCAAGCCCTCGGGCGTGCGCGTCAATCCCACCGAGGGCACAAAGCCTCCCGCGCCGACGGCCGCGCCCGAGCCCCCGGTTGCCGGCCTGAAGGGTTCGTCGGCGCCCAAGGCGCCCGGCGGCGCCGGGGGCGTCAAGCCGCGCCTGACGCCCGGCCGCGTCGCCCTCGGGATAACGAAGACCTTCGGCCCGATGGTGCTCGACATGCTCAACCGCTACCAGATGGCGAAGGCGGAGACGGAGAAGGCGCTGAAGTCGATTGACAAGAAGATGGAGAGCCGGGGCGTCAAGTCGTCCATCAGCGGGATGATTGAGGAGAAGCGGATTGAGATCGCGCGCCGACAGTACCGCAACGTGCAGCTCTACGCCGTCGTCTCGATGGACGTGTACTTCTCCAACGACGTGATGAACGAGCTGAAGCTCCTGCGCGTCGAGCTGTCCGAGAAGTCGGACAACTTCGTCATGTCCACCGTGATGAGCCACGACACCATCTTCGGCGTCGAGAACAAGACGTGGTGGGTCCACGTCTCCGTGCCGATTGAGCCGGTCGAGGTCAGCGCGTCGGAGGAGGCGGCCATCCTGCTCGAAATCGCCGAGGAAGCGGGCAGCGCGCCCATGACCCCGGACGAGGAGTCGCTGGCCGAGATGAACCGCGAGCGCAACGAGCGGCTGGCGGCGCTCCCCCTCGTCAAGCAGGCGGAAGAGAAGGCGAAGTGGGAGGAAATCAGGAGCCCGCACGTCCTCGAAGACACGAAGAAGCTCGAAGCGCAGCAGCGCGATGTCGCCGATTATCTGGTCACTCTCGAAAAGGAGAGGCAGGCGACGGCCGCCGCCAAGGCCCAGCCGCCCGCCGCGAAGAAAGCGCCGCCTCCGGCCGCCGCCGCCAAGCCCCAACAGCCCGCCGCCGCCAAGGCGCAGCCCCCGGCGCTCGGCCCCGCCCCGGCACCCGCGCAACAGGCGCCCCTCCTGCCCGGCATGTCTGCGGGGCCCACGCAGCAGGACGAGGCGATGGAAGTGGTCGGCAAGTTGACCCACTGGGCCAACGGTCTCATCTCCTCGGGGACGAAACTCGCCAACCGCCTCGGCACGTCCGACTCGCCGACCGACGCGCAAAAGCAAGCGTTTCTGAAGCAAGAGGACTCGTGGCGAGTCACCATGAAGTTCTGGCTGAACTACTTCACGCAGCGGAAGCTGACGGCGCCGATGGACCCGCTGCGGGCGCTCGAAGACCGCGTCGGCGGCAAGCTGAAAGAGATACGCACCCTCCTGGGTGGTTGAAGAAATAGCCGGCCGCTTTCGGGGCGACACACATTGAGGACGAAACGCTCATGACCCACTTCCCAGGCTCGCCGCGACTCCTGAAGGGCGGCATCGTCGTGCTCGACCCCGGCACTTCGACCGTGCAGCGCGTTATCACCTTGCAGTACAACCCCGACACGCTCTCGCGCAGCCTCCAAATCAAGGCGCAGGGCGAGTCGGGCGACCGCTCCGAGGCGCTGCGCCTGACTGGCCCGCCCGTCGAGACCATCAAGCTCGACGCCGAGATTGACGCCACCGACCAGCTCGAATTCCCCGAGCAGAACGCCACGGTCGCCGAACTCGGCATCCACGCCCACCTCGCCGCCCTCGAAACGCTCGTCTACCCGACGACCAACCAGATTCAGGCCAACCGCCGCCTCGCCGACTCCGGCTCGCTCGAAATCACGCCGATGGAATCACCGCTCACCCTCTTCGTCTGGAGCAAGAATCGCGTGATGCCGGTCAGGCTCACCGACTTCAGCGTCACCGAAGAGGCTTTCGACCCGGCCCTGAATCCCATCCGCGCGAAGGTCAGCCTCGGCTTCCGCGTCCTGAGCGTCAACGACCTCAACTTCGAGCACAAGGGCAGCAGCATCTACCTCGCCTACCAGCAGCAGAAGGAGCGGCTCGCCGCCCTCTACCACGGAGGCCCCTTGAGCGGCCTCGGCGTCACGAAGATTCCTTAAAGGGTGTCAAGGCATGTTTCCCATCACCAGCCGATACTACGCAATCGAAATCGCCACGCGCGAGACGGCCGACGGCAAGCAGGTCGCCTACCTGCGCCGCCGCTTCGTTCCCGCGCCCGAACGCTTCGAGCTTCTGGCCGAGCACGTCGTCGTCGAAGGCGAGCGGCTCGACCATCTCGCCGCCCGCTACGTCGGCGACCCCGAACAGTTCTGGCGCCTCTGCGACTCGAACGGCGCCATCCGCCCCGAAGAGTTGACCGAGACGACGGGCCGCCGCCTGCGCATCACGCTGCCCGAGGGCATCCCCGGAACGCCTCATGCTTAAAGGCATCCAGCTCACGCTCATGATCGGGCCGGCCGTGCCCATCCCCGTCCCGCGCGAAGTCGTGGACGCGCTGACGAGCGTCCGCGTCACGGTCGGCTCCGGCAAGCGCAGCGGCTTCGAGCTGAACTTCGACCTCAGCAACGACTCGCCGCTCCAGACCGCCTTCCTCCTCTCGGCCGGCAGCCTCCCGCCCGTCATGCGCGTCGTCATCGTCGTCACCATGAACGGCACGCCCGAAGTCATCATGGACGGCGTCATCACCAACCACCAGATAACGCCCGGCAGCGACCCGCGCCACTCGCGACTGACGCTAACGGGCGAAGACCTGAGCGCCCTGATGGACTGGCTCGACCTGAGCGGCATCCCCTACCCGTGCCTGCCGCCCGAGGGGCGCGTCCTGGCGATGGTCGCCAAGTACGCCTTCCTCGGCGTCATCCCCGCCATCGTCCCGAGCGTGCTGATGGACATACCCATCCCCGTCGAGCGCATCCCCCAGCAGCGCGGCACAGACCTCACCTACATCAACTACCTCGCCGACCTCGTCGGCTACGTCTTCTACATGGACCCCGGCCCGCAGCCCGGCATGAGCGTCGCCTACTGGGGGCCCGAGATAAAGTTCGGCGTGCCGCAGCCGGCCTTGAACGTCCAGATGGACGCGCACACCAACGTCGAATCCTTGAGCTTCCGCTTCGACAAGGAGAAGGCCGTCCTCCCCGTCGTCGTCATCCAGAATCAGGCGACGAAGGTGCCCATCCCGATTCCGATTCCGCCCATCACGCCCCTAAACCCGCCGCTCGGCGCCGTCCAGCCCCTCCCCAACCGCCTCGAATGGATTACGGAGACGGCCAAGTTCAACCCCATTCAGGGCGCACTCATCGGCTTGGCGAAGGCTTCGCGCATGGCCGACAACGTGAGCGCGTCGGGCAGCCTCGACGTGATGCGCTACGGCCGTCTCCTGAAGGCGCGCAAGCTCGTCGGCGTCCGCGGCGTCGGCCTCGCCTTCGACGGCCTCTACTACGTCACCAGCGTCACGCACGACATCAAGCGCGGCGAGTACAAGCAGAGCTTCGAGCTGAGCCGCAACGGACTGATTTCCATTACCCCGAAGGTGCCCGCATGAGTGAGCTGATTGACAGGCTGATAAGCGACGCGACCGACAAGTCGCCGAAGAAGTTTTACGGCAAGTACCGCGGCACGGTCGTCAACAACATCGACCCGATGATGATCGGCCGCCTCATGGTCATCGTCCCCGACGTGACCGTCATCCCCGGCACGTGGGCCATGCCCTGCCTGCCGCTGGCCGGCATCCAGAACGGCTTCTACACGGTGCCCATCATCGGCTCGGGCGTGTGGGTCGAGTTCGAGCAGGGCGACCCCGATTACCCAATCTGGTCGGGCTGCTTCTGGGGCACGGCCGCCGAGGTGCCGGCCTTCGCGCGCATCGTCCCGCCGGTCGTCCCCGGCGTCACCATCCAGACGCCGCTCCAGAACGGCATCCAGGTCAGCGACGTGCCGGGGCCCACCGGCGGCATCATCCTGAAGAGCACGACGGGCGCCTCCATCATCGTCAACGACACGGGCATTTACATCCAGAACGGCAAGGGCGCCTCCATCGTCATGGTCGGCCCCTCCGTCACCATCAACGCGGGCGCGATGGTCATCATTTAACTGAGGGGGAAGAGAAGATGCCGGGATTCCTTTTGCACTTGGGCGCGACCGTGACGTGCGCGCACGCGGGCCAGGCGACGCCCGTCGCGCCGAACCCGCGCGTGACCGTCATGGGCCAGCCCGTCACGACGATTGCCAGCCCCTACGCCGTCGCCGGCTGCCCCTTCCCGCCCAACTCGGGCGGCCCCTGCGTGATGGCGCAGTACGTGACGGCCGCCACGCGCGTCACCGTCGCCGGCCAGCCCGTCCTGCTCCTCGACAGTCAGGCCGTCTGCACGCCGACGGGCACGCCGCTCATCCACGTCCTGACTCAAACGCGCGTCACGGGAATGTGAGGAGGACCGATGGACGTTGACTTTCCCTTCGGCTTCGACTCGGGCGGGCGCACGGCCACGTCCGCGCGCGACCCGCACATCCGCGACCTTATCGAGCAGGTGCTCTTCACCTCGCCCGGCGAGCGCGTCAACCGCCCGACCTTCGGCTGCGGCCTCTCGCAACTCGTCTTCGCGCCCAACTCCGACGAGCTGGCCGCCGCCACTCAGTTCCTCGTCCAAGGCGCCTTGCAGCAATGGCTCGACGACTTGATACAGGTCGAAGAAGTTTTGGTTGAGAACCGCGACTCCGCCCTGCACGTCGCCGTGCAGTACGTCAACCGGCGCACGCAGCAGCGCGAGATAGCACGCTTCGCGCGCGGAGGCACGAGCGCATGAACTACTTCTGTTGCGACGAGCGGCGCCGCAACGCGGTCGCCGCACACCCGACGCTCAACGGCATCGAGTTCCTCGAAGTCTCCGACGACCCGGCCGACCCCGTCGAGGTGCGCCAGCGCACGCTCTTCGTTCACTTCCTCAAGCCGCTCGCCGCGGGTGCTCTGACCGCCGAACAGTTCAGCGTCGAAGGCGGCGAGCGCGTCCGCAACATCAAAGTCACGAAGCTGACCGAGGCGCCCGGCGGCGACGCCCACGTCGTCGCCCTCGAAGTTGACCGCCGCGGCGACTTCTCCGTCTACACGCTCCGACTCCTCGACGAGTCCGACCCGGCCGTCTACGACCCCGTCCTCTCGGCCGTTGACTTCTCCTTCAAAGTCGCCTGCCCGACCGACTTCGACTGCGAAGAAACCAAAGCTTGCGCCGACGAGCCGCAGCCCGCGCCCGAGCTGAATTATCTGGCGAAAGACTATGCGAGCTTCCGCCAGTTGATGCTCGACCGCATGTCGGTGCTCATGCCCGGCTGGCAGGAGCGCCACGCGGCCGACATCGGCGTCGCGCTCGTCGAAGTGCTCGCCTATGTCGGCGACTATCTGAGCTACCAGCAGGACGCCGTCGCCACGGAAGCCTACCTCGGCACCGCGCGCCGCCGCGTCTCCGTCCGCCGCCACGCGCGACTCGTTGACTACCAACTGAGCGACGGCTCGAACGCGCGCGCGTGGGTGCAGGTCCGCGTCGCCTCCGACGCCGTACCGCTCGACGCCGGGACGCAAATCCTCACGCGCGTCCACGGCCTCCCCGAGCGCATCCAGCCCGGCTCCGAACATCACGAGACGGCCCTCAACAGCCGCCCCGTCGTCTTCGAGACCGTCCACGCGGCGACGCTCTACCAGTCGCACAACGAAATCATCTTCCACACCTGGGGCGAAGAGCGTTGCTGCCTCCCCGAAGGCGCGACGCGCGCGACCCTTCGCAACGACGGCGAGCGTCTACAACATCTGCAAGTGGGCGACGTGCTCGTCTTCAAGGAGGCGCGCAACCCGCAGAACGGCGTCGAAGAGGAGGCCGACCCCGCGCGCCGCCACGCCGTCCGCATCACGAAAATCAAGAACGCGACCGACCCGCTCGTCGCCGAAGACGAGGCCGGCACGCAACCCCTCCGCGTGCTCGAAATCTCCTGGGACCACGCCGACGCGCTGCCTTTCCCGCTCTGCCTCTGGGACGTGGTCGTCGGCGGCGACGAGGCCGACAAGCGGCCCGCCGGCATCGCCCTCGGCAACATCGTCCTCGCCGACCACGGCTTGACCGTCGAGGACGAACCGCTCGGCACCGTCCCGCATTCAAACCCGGACCTCGACAAGATACGCCCGCAGCCTCCCGACTTCTGCCACGCTTCCACCCGCCGCGCCACGCCGCCGCGCTTCCGCCCGCGCCTCTCGGAAAAAGACGTGACGCAGGCGCCGCCTTACGACCCGACGCGGCCCGCCGCCGAAGCCCTCCGCGCCCGCCCGGCGCTGCCGCAGATAAGCTTGAAGGGCACGCTTCAGGGACAAGTCTCGAAGTGGATGCCGAAGCGCGACCTGCTCGGCAGCAACGCAGGCAAGACCGAGTTCGTCGTCGAGACCGAGTCGGACTCCACCTCCTTCATCCGCTTCGGCGACGAACGCTTCGCCTCGCGCCCGGCTTCGGGGACGACTTTCACGGCCACCTACCGCGTCGGCAACGGCACGCGCGGCAACGTCGGCGCCGAGACTTTGAAGCACGTGGTCACCGCGCAGGCGGCCGTCCTCGATGTCTCGAACCCGATGCCCGCGGGCGGCGGAGCCGAGGCCGAGACGCTTGAGCGCGCGCGGCAGGACGCGCCCGTCGCCTTCCTGCGGCAAGAGCGCGCCGTCACGCCGAAGGACTACGCCGAGATGGCCGAGCGCCACGAGGGCGTGCAGCGCGCCGCGGCGACGCTCCGCTGGACGGGGAGCTGGAACACAGTCTTCCTGACGATTGACCGGCGCGGCGGGCTCGACATGGACGCCAACTTCGAGCGCGAGATGCGCCGCCACCTCGAACGCTTCCGCATGGCCGGCCACGACCTTGAGATTGACGCGCCGCGCTACGTGCCGCTCGAAATCGAGATGGTCTTCTGCCTGAAGCCCAACTACTTCCGCGGCCACGTCCGCGCTGCGCTGCTCGAAGTCTTCAGCCGCCGCCGCCTCTTCCACCCCGACAACTACACCTTCGGCCAGACGGTCTTTCTCTCCCCGCTCGTCGCCGCGGCCCAAGGGGTCGAAGGCGTTGACTCCGTCACCGTCACGCGCTTCGCGCGGCAGGGGGTTGAAGGCACGAGTGGCATCGACGCCGGCAAGCTTGAGCTGGGGCGGCTTGAGATAGCGCGCCTCGACAACGACCGCAACTTTCCCGACCGGGGCGTCTTCCGCCCCGTGCTCAAGGGGGGCCGATGAGCAAGACGATTGACCCGACGCTGCGCTCGCTCGATGCCTGCGGCTGCTGCGAAGGCGTCTCCATCGAGACGCCCATCGAAGTCACCAACCGGCCCGGCCTCTCAGCCGTCGCCTACCGCGTCGGCACGCACGCGCAGTTCAAGCAGACGCTCGTGGCGCGACTCTCCGACCCGCGCTACGCCCCCTTGCGCGCCCTCACGACGCGCGACGACGACGACTTCTCCGTCGCGCTCTTAGACGCGTGGGCCTCCGTCTCCGACGTGCTCACGTTCTATCAGGAGCGCATCGCCAACGAGTCCTACCTGCGCACGGCCGGCGAGCGCCTGTCGGTCGTCGAGCTGTCGCGCCTCATCGGCTACGAGCCGCGCCCCGGTGTCGCCGCCTCGACCTACCTCGCCTTCACCTTGGAGAAGGTGCCCGGCGCGACCGAGCGCGAGGCCGAGGCTCTGGGCGTGCCCTCGCGCACCGTGCTCGAACCCGGCATCAAGGTGCAGAGCGTGCCCGGCCCCGGCGAGCAGCCGCAAATCTTCGAAACGGTCGAGCGCGTCGCGGCCCGCGTCGAGTGGAACGACCTCCGGCCGCACATGACCATCCGCCACCCCGTCGGCTGGGGCGACCGGACCTACTACTTCGAGGGGCTCGCCACCGGCATCAAGAAAGGCGACGGCATACTGGTCACGCCCTTCGACAAGAAGGCCGTCTTCCGCCTCGTCACCGACGTGCAGCTCGACAACGAGCGGCAGGTAACGAAGGTCACGGTCGAGAAGCGGCCTTCGCTGGCCGACGCCGTCTACGGCGTCATCAACGACGGCTACGAGGAAGGCCCCGAGGTCGCGCCCTTCGTCAAGAAGTACCTCGGCCGGACGATTGACGCGGCCGACCTTGAGGCCGACGCCCGGCGCGACGGCTTCAGCGTCCGCCAGCTCTTCGAGAACCTGAGGGCCGCGCGCGACCCCGCGCCGCGCCTCAACGTCTTCCGCACGCGCGCCGCCATCTTCGGCCACAACGCGCCCGACTGGTCGGCGCTGCCCGCGACCCAGCGCGTCGGCGAATACGTCCGAACCGTGGGGTTTAAGAAAGGCGTCTACGCCGAGCGCAAAGACAGTTGGATTAACCAGACGCTCGACAACTACCACGGCAGCGCCTCGCACAATTACATCTTCCTCGACAACGTCTATCAGGGCATCGCGCCCGACAGTTGGGCCGTCCTCAAGGCCGGCCCCAACGTCAGGGCATACAAGGTTCTGGCCGCGCCCGAGGTCACGAAATCCGACTTCACGCTGAGCGCGAAGGTCACGCGCCTCCTGCTTGAGAACCGCAACAAGTGGGACGAGTTCAGCCCGCGCACGACGACCGTCTTCGCGCAGAGCGAGGAGCTGTCGCTGGCGCGCTTCCCCTCCAAAGAGCCTATCGAAGGCCAGTTCATCAGGCTCGACAACTGGGTTGACGGCATCCTGCCCGGCCACCACATCGTCGTCAGCGGCGAGCTGTCGAACAAGCGCGGCGTGACGGCCAGCGAGGTCGCGACCGTCCTCAACGCCGAGCACGTCCTCACCAAAGAAGGCTTCACGCGCCTCAAGCTCGAAGTGCCGCTCGCGCACTCTTACGTCCGCTCGACCGTCCGCATCAACGCCAACGTCGCGCTCGCCACGCACGGCGAGACGGTGCGCGAAGTCCTCGGCGGCGGCGACGCGACGCGGCCCTTTCAAAAATTCACGCTGCGCCAGCCGCCGCTCACCTACACGGGCGCGGCCACCCCGACCGGCTCACAGACCACGCTCTCAATCCGCGTCAACGGCCTCCTCTGGCACGAGGTCCATTCCTTCTACGGCCACGGCCCCGACGAGCGCGTCTACGTCACGCGCACGGACGACGACGGCAAGACCACCGTCATGTTCGGCGACGGCCGGACCGGCGCGCGGCTGCCGACGGGGCAGGAGAACGTCGTCGCCACCTACCGCAAGGGCTCCGGCCTCGGCGGGCTCGTGAAGGCCGCGCAGCTCTCGCAGTTGATGACGCGCCCGCTCGGATTGAAGGGCGCGACGAACCCGCTCGCCGCCGCGGGGGCCTCGCCGCCCGAGTCGCGCGACGCCGCGCGCACGAACGCACCGCTGACGATTATGACGCTCGGCCGCATCGTCTCGCTGCGCGACTACGAAGACTTCGCGCGGGCGTTCGCGGGCGTCGGCAAGGCGCTCGCCACGTGGACGTGGGTGGGCGAGCAGCGCGGCGTCCTCGTCACGGTCGCGGGCGTCGGCGGCGCGTCCATCGCGAAGGGGAGTACGCTTCACACGAACCTTTTGACGGCGATGCGCGCGGCGGGCGACCCGGCCGTGCCGCTCACGCTCGTTGACTACGGCAAGCGTTTCTTCCGTCTGAAGGCGAAGGTCAAGGTGCAGGAGGATTACGTCGCGGAGACGGTGCTGGCCGAGGTGGCGCACGGGCTTCGTGAACACTTCTCGTTCGAGGCGCGGCGGTTCGGGCAGGACGTGACCTTGAGCGAAGTCGTCTCCGTCATGCAGCGCGTCGCGGGCGTCGTCGCCGTGGACGTTGACCAGCTCTACCGCGTCGGCTTCATCTTCTTCACCAAGTCCAAGCTCTTCTCGCGCCTGCCGGCGGCGGCGCCGCGGCCCGGCACGACGAAGACCTTCGGCGCCGAGCTGCTCACGCTCGACCCCGCCCCGCCGAAACTGGAGGTCATGCCATGAGCTTCGACGCCGAACGCCTCTACGAGCTGCTGCCCGCCGTCTACCGCGTCCGCGACGCCGAGCGCGGCGAGCCGCTGCGCGCGCTGCTCTCCGTCATCGCCGGTCAGGTCGCCGTCATCGAAGAAGACCTCGAACAGCTCTACGACGACCAGTTCATCGAAACCTGCTCCGAGTGGGCCGTCCCCTACATCGGCGACCTCGTCGGCGTGTCGGGCCTCTTCGCGCGCGACGACTCGCCGTGGAGCAACCGCGCTCAGGTGGCGAACGCCCTGCGCTACCGCCGTCGCAAGGGCACGGCGACCGTGCTCGAACAGCTCGCGCGCGACGTGACGAACTGGCCCGCCCGCGCCGTCGAGTTCTTCGAGCTGCTGGCGACGACGCAGTACATGAACCACCTCCGGCCGCACAACCTCGCGGCGCCGGACCTCCGCCGCTGGGAGCCGCTGGAGAGAATCAACTCGGCCTTCGACACCGTCGCGCACACGGCCGAGGTGCGACACGTCACGGGCCGCCGCGGTCGCTACAACATCCCGAGCGTCGGCCTCTTCCTCTGGCGCCTGCGCAGCTACACGTTGACGGCCGCGCCCGCCTACAAGGTGGACGAACGCCGCTTCCTCTTCAACCCGCTCGGCCTCGACACGCCGCTCTTCAACAACGACGAGACCGAGGACGAAATCACGCACCTCGCCGAGCCCGTCAACGTCCCCGAGCCCATCAGCCGCCGCGCGCTCGACCGCTACAAGAACATCTATTACGGCAAGAGCATCGTCCTCTTCGTTGACGGGAATGAGATAGCGGCAGGCGAAGTCGTCGTCTGCGACCTCTCCGACGACGGCGCCGACTGGGCCAACGCGGCGAAGGCCGAAGACAAGCACGCCGTTGACCCCGTCACGGGTCGCCTGCGCCTGCCCGACGGCGTCTACACCGACCCCGAAGTGCGCGTCACGTTCAACTATGGCTTCAGCGCCGAGACGGGCGGTGGCGAGTACGGGCGCGACACGACCTTTCAGGATGACCTCGCGCCCGTCGTCCTCGTCCCGACAGACGAGGCGACGATTCAGGACGCGCTGAACACGTTGACGGAAGGCGGCGCCGTCGAGATTGAAGGCAATGACTACCGCGTCGAGACGCCCGCCTTCGAGATTGCGGCGGGGGAGAGGATTGAAGTTCGCGCGGCCGAGGAGCGCCGCCCCGTGCTCGTCCCTTCGGGCGCCGTCTCATTCTTCGGCGGCGAAGGCTCGGAGCTGACGCTGAACGGCCTCGTGATGAGCGGCGGCTCGCTCCACGTCCCCGCCGACCTCGCGGGCGAGCCGAACGGCCTGCGCCTCCTGCGCATCCGTCACTGTACGCTGCTGCCGGGCGAGAGCAAGACGATTGGCACCGTCGCGGGCCAGCCGGCCGGGCCGCGCGTCGTCGTCGAGGCGGCGAACGTCGTCGTCGAGATAGAGCGTTCCATCGTCGGCGCCGTCCGCGCCGTCGAGGGCGCGAAGGTCCGTATCACCGACAGCATCGTGGACGCGGGCGGCGAGACGGAGTCGGCTTACGAGTCGCCGCTGGTGAGCGAGCAGGGCGCGTCGCTCGACATCAGCAACAGCACCGTCGTCGGCCGCGTCCGCACCGAGACGCTCGAAGCCTCGAACACCATCTTCTTAGCCTCGCCCAACGCGCCCGGCGTCGCGCCCGTCCACGCCGAGCGTTTGCAGGAGGGCTGCGTGCGCTTCTCCTACGTGCCGCCCGGCTCGCGCGTGCCGCGCCGTTATCACTGTCAGCCGGTGAAGGGCGCCGGGCCGGCCCAGCTCGCACGCGTCCGCCCCGTCTTCACCTCGCTGCGCTACGGCGACGCGGCCTACTGCCAACTCGACGTGCGCTGCGCGCAGGAGATACGCGAGGGCGCCGACGACGATTCCGAGATGGGCGCCTTCCACCACCTCTACCAGCCGCAGCGCGAGGCCAACCTCCGCGCGCGTCTGGACGAGTACCTGCGCTTCGGCCTCGAAGCCGGCATCTTTTACGCCAGTTAAAGGCGCGACTAGTTTTCTTTAGCACTCATAACCCACCCGCGGAGGACCGTGATGAAAGGTGACTTCAGCCGGCTGACTTTCGACCGCCGGAAACGTTACAGCGGCGTGCTCATGCAGCAGGGCCGCGTGCAAACGGACGCCGACTGGAACGAGCAGTTGGAGATTCAGCACCGCCGCACCGAGACGGAGGCGCGCGACGTAATCGGCCTCTGCGGCGTGCCGAAGGAGACGGGCGGCTTCGAGGTTCAGGCGCTCGACTCCAACGCGCCCCTCACGCCTTTCGACCTCTCCGTCTCCGACGGCCGCATCTACGTGGACGGCCTGCTCTGCGAGACGGACGCGTCCAAAGTCGCGCTCAGCTCCCTGCAAGGGATGCAGGCCACGGCCGCCACGCTCGTCGTTGACGGGCGACCCCTGAGCCCCGGCCAGTGGGTCACAATCTCCGGCGACGACGGCCAGCTCAGCACGCGTCTCATCATCAACGTTGACGAAGGGCTCGGCGTCCTGACCTTCGACTGGCACCTGCCGGCCTATCAGGACTCGGACCACCCGTTCCTCAAGCGCCTCACGACCTACCTGACTCAGCCCGACCTCGCCTCGCCCGAGTTCGCCGAGCCGCCCGACCCGGACGCGCCCGTCCAACTCCCGTCGCTTAAGCTCCCCGAAGGCCACTACGTCGCCTACCTCCGCGTCTTCGAGCGCCACGTCACCGCGCTCGACGACCCGCTCATCCGCGAGAAGGCGCTCGGCGGCCCCGACACCACGACGCGCATCAAAAACGTCTGGCAGCTCGGCCTGCTCCCCGTCGCCGCGCCGAACAACCAGCAGGTTGACTGTGAATCACAACTGCCCGAGTGGGACGCCCTCGTCGCGCCGCCGACGGGCCTGATGAACGCGCGCACCAAGCCCGAAGACGACCCCAAAGACCCCTGCCTGCTCCCGCCCGAGGCCGGCTACAGGCGGCTCGAAAATCAGCTCTACCGCGTCGAAGTTCACAAGGGCGGACCGCGCGCCTCGGCCTCCTTCAAGTGGTCGCGCGAGAACGGCTCCGTTCAGACGAACGTCGAAAAAATTAACGGCGATGTCGTCACCGTCTCCGACCTCGGCCGCGACGAAGTGCTCGGCTTCTCCGGCGGCCAGTGGGTCGAAATCGTTGACGACGAGTCGGAGCTGACGGCCGCGCCCCGCCCCCTCGCGCTCATCACGAACGTTAAGAAAGAGCTGCGAGAGATAACCCTCGACACGGACATCTCCGCGCTCGACGGGCGCGCCGGCCTGCGCCTGCGCCGCTGGGACCAGCCCGGCGACGCGGGCACGGCCGACGGCCTCCCGATGGCGGCCGGCTGGCTCGACATCGAAGGCGGCATTCAGGTCGAATTCTCCGAAGGCACTTACAAACCGGGCGACTACTGGCTCATCCCCGCGCGCACGGCGACGGCCGACATCGAATGGCCGCCCTACGGCGTGCCCAACGACGCGCCGCTGGCCCAGCCCCCGCGCGGCGTCAAACACCACTACTGCCGCCTCGCCCTCCTCTTCTCGAACAGCGACGGCGTCTCGGTCGTCGAAGACTGCCGCAAGCTCTTTCCGCCGCTCACGCACATCTGCGCCGAGGACGTTTGTTTCGACAACACGCATTGCGACATGCCCAACGTCGAGACCGTTCAGGAGGCCATAGACCATCTGTGCCACCAGCGCGACTTGCGCTTCCACAACAAGCACCTCCACGGCTGGGGCATCGTCTGCGGCCTTCAGGTCAACTGCGGCCCCGACCGCCCCGGCGCCCCCCGCCGCCACGTCACCGTCCGCAAGGGCTACGCCATCGACTGCGACGGCAACGACATCATCCACGAGGAAGACGAGGCAATCGACCTCGTCAAGATGATCGAGGAGCACGAGAAGCAGAACCCGAACTCGCCGCTCCTGCGCGGCGACGGCGAAGTCTGCCTCGTGCTCAACGGCGACGCCGACAACCACTACTCGCTCGAACGCTACGACCCCGCCTCCGACGGCTTCAATTCCATCTTCAAGGACACGCTCTGGGAGGACTTCTTTCAGGACTGCCTCGGCAACCTCATCGAAGCCGTCAGGAAGGAGTTCTCCGAGCAGCCGGGCCAGTCGAAGGGCCTCGTCACCGCGGCGCAGAAGCGTTGGACGACGCTCTTCAACCTCCTCATTCAACTCTTCAACAAGAACCACGGCCGCTTCGTCTACCTCTCCGGCGAGAAGGGCCTCGACGACTTACAGACCGAGCACACCATCCTCAAGAACCTCTACCTGAGTCTGCGCGGCCTGCTCCAGAGCCACACCTTCTGCGGGCAGTTCGACAACACGGAGTTCCCCGAATACCCCTACACGAACCTCAACGACCCCTCGAAAGACCCGCTCTACATCCCGACCGTCTTCGGCAAGGGCCACCACCGCCGCCTCCGCGTCCACCCGAACGGGCAGAGGGCGTACACCTGCGGGCTCGGCAACAAGATTAACGTCTACGACCTCGCCTCGAACCAGATGGTCGAGGAGCTGAGGTTCCCCGACGACGGCGCGAAGGTGCACGACGTGGCCTTCTCGCGCGACGGCAACCGGCTCTACGCCGTCGCCACGCTGAACGGCAAGGACAGCTTCTTCGCCGTCGCGGGCATCGGCAGCACCGGCCACGAGTGGAAGTCTTCTTCCATCGTCTGCGACGTGCAGCTCGTGACGCTCGGCACCCGGCAGGGGTCGGACCTCGTCTACGCCGCGGGCAAGGGAAAGGGCCTTTACCAAATCGACCCCAAGAACGTCCAGCCCAACCTTGAGCCGGCGTTCCCCTTCAACGCCGTCGGCCACCTCGTCGTCGTCGAGAAGGGCCGGGAGGCTTACGCCTACGCCACCGCGCGCACCGAGCAGACGGCCCCCGGCCACTACGACCAGGTGCAGCGTTACGACCTCCTCGTCGCCGAGAACCAGCCCGAAATCTTCGCGCTCCAGGTCAACGAGTCGAGCCTGACGGGCAGCGACGACATCGCCGTCGCCTACGACGCCAAGCCCACCCCGCTCCTCTTCGTCGTCGCCGACCCGCCCTCGTTCTCCAACAACAAGCAGCTCCTCGTCTTCGACGCGCGCAGCCCCGAGTTCGGCACGCCCATCCTCCCCTGGATGGTGGACCTCGAAGAGAACACGGCCGTCCGGCTCGCCTACAACTACGAGACGAGCTACTTGATGCTGACCTTCGCCGACAGCTACCGCGTCCGCCTCGTCTTCGAGGACACGAACGAAATCACGACGACTTACCAGCTCGACCAGAATTTCCGCTACCCCGTCCAGGTCTCGCCGATGTCCATCGCGGTCGGCCCCGACCCGCAGGCCGAAGGGTCGAGCCGCGTCTACGTCCTCAACAGCACCAGCAACACCATCAACCACGCGCCCGCCTCGCGCTTCACGCCCTCGCGGCAAATCCCGCTCCAGCCGCCCCTCGTCGAATACCGCGCGGCCGTGCTCGAAGCCTTCGTCCGCCTCTCCGGCGGCCTGCTCCAGTACTTGAAGGACTGCTTCTGCGACCACCTGCTCGTCAACTGCCCCGAGTGCGAGCGCGGCGACAAGATTTACCTCGCCTGCATTCAGATTAAGGACGGCAGCGTCTACAAGATTTGCAACTTCTCGAAGCGCAAGTACGTCAAGAGCTTCCCCACCGTCGAATACTGGCTCTCGCTCGTGCCCGTCCTGCCGCTTATCGGCAAGGCCGTCGAGAAGCTTTGCTGCGCCGTCCTGCCCGAGCGGTTCGGCCGCTACACGGCTTCGAGGACCAGCCAGTCGCCGAACGTCATCACGAGCGCCATGCTGAACATCGCGGCGACCGCCCTGAAGGGCGGGGGCGCAGAGGCGCTCTTCGGCAAGACGTTCGGGGGACTGGGCGACGCCTTCGGGGAAATCCTGCGCGACTGGTTCTTCTGCGCGTCGCGCGAGGACGAGCCCGGTGGTGTGGCGAGGGCGGATTTAATCGGGAGGCGGTTGCAAGACGTGAAGGGCTTCTTCCGCGAGTCAATCAACGTGGCCGGCTTTGACAAATACGACCCCTGCGACGGCCTGCAAAACCTCATCCGCCTCCTTACCACGCCCGCGCGCCTCGACGAAGGCGCGAACGTCCACCTCGTCATCGAAGACGGCACCATCCGCAGCTACTCGACGGTCGCGGGCGCGTCCGGCCGCAGCATGCCCGTCCAGACCGACGAAGAGACGACCGTCGCCCCCGCACAGACCTTCGCGGCGGCGGCCTTACGCCAGACGGAGCCGTCGTCCGAAGAGGCTTCCGCCTCCGGCGCAGAGGTCCAAAGCCTCCGCGAAGAGCTTGCGGCCATGCGCGAAGAGTTCGGCCGCGCGCGCGCCGAGTACGAACGCAACCTCGAAGAGCTGAAGCAACAGGTCGGCGCCCTCGCCGAGAAGCGACCCGCGCGCAAGCCAAAGGCCGAATAGCCCAACCGAGTCCGATAAGCTCAGGGCTTCGAGAGGTTGAATCCCCTTCGGGGATTTCAGAAAGGCATGTCGGCGGGCGGGCGCGCGTCGGCGGGGTCGGCCCAGCGGTCGTTGGGGATGGTGGGCGACCAGCCGGGGCGGAGCGGGTCGCGGTCGTAGGCGTAGCCACCGAGGCGCTTGTATAGCTCGGCGTACTCGGCCAGCTTTTCGCGGTCGAGCCGGACGCCGAGGCCCGGCCCTTCGGGGACGGCGACGGAGCCGCCTTCGTATCGAAGCTTCCCGCCCTCGATTACGTCGTCGGCGAGGTGATGATAGTGGGCGTCGGCCGCGAACGAGAGGTTGGGGAGCACCGCGCCGAGGTGGAGCATCGTCGCCAGTTGAATCCCCAACTCGCCCGACGAGTGGACGGCGACGCCGAGTTGGAACGTCTCGCAGACGGCCGCCGCCTTGACGCACTGGCGGATGCCGCCCCAGAAGGTCGTGTCGAGCAGCACGACATCCGCGGCGGTCGAGAGGACGTTAGAGGCGAGCTGTTCAAAGTTGACGACGACCGTGTTCGTCGCCAGCGGCACGCGCACCTTCTCGCGCACGCGGCGCATCCCGGACATCCCGTAGACGGGGTCTTCGAGGTAGTCGTTCCTCACGTCTTCGATTGCCTGCCCGAACCGGATGGCCTGCTCGGTTGACCAGACGCCGTTCGGGTCGAAGCGGAAACTGTCGCCGGGCAGCGAGGCGGCGAGCGCGCGGTAGCATTCAAGCTCGTACTCGGGAGGGAAGACGCCGCCCTTCAGCTTGTGCGACGTGAAGCCGTAAAGCTCCTTCAGCTCTCGCGCATGAGAGACGAGCTGTTCGGCCGTCCTGACTTCGCCCGCGCCCGTCCGCGGGTTCGGGTAGCGGAAGAAGAGGTAGGAGGCGAAGCGCACGCGGTCGCGAAGGCGCCCGCCGAGGATTTCGGAGACGGGCACGCCCCACTTCCGGCCGAGCAGGTCGAGGCAGGCGAACTCGATGGCGGCGAGGAGTTGCGTGCGGTTGTTGTAGAGCGAGGCGGTCGGGTTGGCGACGAGGAAACGCATCTCTTCGAGCCGCGCGGGGTCGTGCCCGACCAGATAAGTTTTCATCGCGCGGAACGCGGCCTCGGCCGACTCGCCGCCGCCGCCCATCTCCCCGAGTCCCACCAGCCCCTCGTCCGTCTCCACTTCGACGACGGTCCTGACGAAGCGGCCCCAGTGGCATCCGTTCGCGTGCCTGAGCGGGGCTTCGAGCGGGACGGTGACGGTCGTCGCCCTGATGTCGGTTATCTTCATCTCCTCTTCGGCGGCTCACTCATTCTTCACAAAGTTCTGCTGGCGCAGGAAGTCCCGGACGGCGGCATAGCCGCTGACGAGCTCCTGACGGGTGAAGCCGCCGTGGCCGCGCCCGCGGACGGTGACGAGGCGGTTCGGCACGCCTGCCTTGTCGAGCGCGGCGTGGAAGCGCACGGCCTGACTGTAAGGCACGATGTCGTCGGCGTCGCCGTGCAGCGTGATGACGGGCGGGAGGCCGGCGCGGACGTGGTTGATGGGAGAGAGCTGTAGGGCAAGCTCCGCGCGGTTGCTCAGGCTCCCGAACCATTCGACCGCGTAGTGCTTGGCGTTCGGGCCTTCGAGGAGTTCGGCAACGTCCGTGATGCCGAAGAAGTTGACGACGGCGGCGACCTTGAGCGGCGGCTCGGTCGCCTCCCTCCAGCGCGTGTTGTCGGCGGTCGGGCATTGCCGGTCGAAGGGCGAGCCGGCGGGCAGCATCGCCGTCATCAACGCGAGGTGGCCCCCGGCCGAGGTGCCGGTGAGGACGAACGCTGAAGGGTCGAGGTTATATTCCTTCGCGTGGTAGGTGGCCCAGCGGAGTGCGCAGCGGCAATCTTCGACGGCGGCGGGCGCGAGCGAGTTGCGCGCCACGCGGTACTCGACGTTGACGGCGGCCCAGCCCATCGACAGATAAGGCAGGAGGTAGAAGACGTTGTTCTCCTTCTGCCCGGCGACCCAGCCGCCGCCGTGGAAGAGTATGAGCGTCGGGCGCGGCGCGCTGCGGTCTTTAGGCAGGTAGAGGTCGAGCTTCAGCTCCGTGTTGTTGGCGACGGAGTAGGTGACGTTCGGCACCACGTCGAAGTCGGCCGAGGCGTAGTCCGCCCAACCGGCTTGCGACTGCGCGAGTCCCCGCGTGCAGAAGGCGAGCAGCGCGGCGAGTGTCAGAAGGTAGAGGCTGCGTCTCATCTTTTCTCCGTCGCCGCGCGCCGCCGCAAGGCTTCGAGCAGGGCGTCGTAGGCGGGCTTGCGCGCGTAGAGCTGGTCGAAGGGAAGCGGCAGCCCCTTGGCGCCTTTAGTGAACTCCGGAATCCACGTGTACTTGTCGGTGAAGCCCCACGTCTGGAAGGCCGTGCAGCGCGGCTGGCGGAGGCAGGCTTCTATGACTTGACGGTAGATTTCCGCCTGCCGCGCGAGCAACGCGGGGTCGGCCGGATGGCCCGACGCGTCAACGGGCAGGCCCACGTCCATCTCCGTGATGTGGACTTCCAGCCCGAGCGCGACGAGGCGCGCGATGTTGGCGTCAATCGTGGCGAGGTCTTTGGCCTCAAGGTCCACGATGTGCGCCTGTATGCCGACTCCGTCGATGGGCACGCCGCGGCTTTTGAAGTCTTTGACCATCGCGTAGACGGCGTCCGATTTCGGGTTGATGCCTTCGGTGTCGTAGTCGTTGTAGAAGAGCAGGGCGTCTGGGTCGGCGGCGCGCGCCCAGCGGAAAGCCTGCTCGACGTAGGCCGTGCCTTTGCCCTTGAAGCCGATGCCGGGCTGGTCGTACCAGATGCAGGGCTCGACGCTGCCGTCGGCGAGGAAGACCTCGTTGACCACGTCCCACGCGAAGATTTGTCCGCGGTAGTGCCGCATGACCTTCGTGATGTGCTCGCGCAGCAGCGCGGACATCTGCTCGGGCGTGAAGCGCCCTTTGGCAATCCACGCCGGGTTGTACTCGCTCCACGCGAGCGTGTGGCCCCGCACCTTCATGTTGTGTTGGCGCGCGAAGGCGACGAGGCGGTCGCCGGGGCGGAAGTTGAAGGCGGCGCGGGTGGGCCGAATCGCTCCCCACTTCAAAGCGTTCTCGGCCGTCAGCATGTTGAACTCGCGCGCGAGCGTCGCGGCGTACTCCCTCTCGGAGAGCAGGCGCGGCTCGGCGGCGGCCCCGACCAGCACGCCCGCGCGGTCGGCGTACTCGCGCAGCGTTTGAGAGAGACAACTTGCGCGTGAGCCCGCCAACAGGAGGGCGAACGCGGCGGCCGTGCACAAAGCTTTCTTCGCGCTCAAAGGTTACGCTCCCATAAAGAAACTTTTCTTCATCATAACCCAGAAGGTTGACGTTCCGCGCTATCGACGCGACATGTTTGTTGCGCCGCGGCGCCGGGCTTCGCACGCGGACGGGCATCGTAATTAACACGCAACACTCCCGCAACCACCCGCGCGGCGGCCTCGGTTACTATCCGTGACACTTAAGGCGACACCCGCGAGGGTGTTTGTGTAGAAGCGAAGCGCCGGGCTCTTACAGGTCCGGCGCTTCTTTACACAGAAGTAAAAGAGGGCACCCGCGGGTGCCGGAGAAAGGGGGTTTTTCGTGTCCGCGATGTATGACGAAATCAGATTCGAAGACCTGAGCCCCGAAGAGAAGCTGCGGGGCGAGCCGCAGACGGAAATTGAAGTGCCCGGCGCGCAGAAGCCGGAAAGCCTGGAGGTCAAGAGGGAGTTTAATCCGAACACGGAGTGAGCGGCACTTAAGATTACAAGGGGAAGACCCGCGGGGCGGAGGCGTGAGCAATCACCCTCCGCCTTTTTACGTTTGCGTACAGATTGCGCGGCGGTCTTGTTCTAAAACGCTTTTCGACAACATTGTGATATAAGGGGGTTTCGATGAACACTTCTTACCGTCGGCGTCTGGGCTGGCTCGCGCTTCTCCTCCTCGTCACCTGCGGCGGCGCGGCGGCCCAGCAATCGAGGCCGTTCGCCGGCAACCTCCTCTCACCCCCGCGGCAACAGCAGGGGGAGGAGGACGAGATAAAGCCCTCGCGGCCCGGCGTGGCGAGCCCGGCGGAGATACCGAAGCCGGGCGTGCTGCAACTCGAACTCGGCTACGACTCCAACTTCCGCGCCCGCGACGTGCGCGCCGAGCACACGCTGCCGCTCACGCTCCGCTACTCGGCCGCCAAACGCCTCCTGCTTCACTTGGACTTCGACGCCGTCCGCTCCGAGACCGACGAGCAGACGCGCGCGCGCGAGACGGGAGTCGGCGACACGCGCGTCGGCTTTCAGGTCGTGGCGCTCGAAGACACGACAGAGCATCCGGCGCTCGCCTTCGCCTACTTCGTGAAGCTCCCGACGGCCGACCAAGAGAAGGGACTCGGCACGGGCCGCTTCGACCACAAGGTCGTCGGCCTCCTGAGCAAGAAGTTCGGCGAGACGGACGTGGACGTGAACGTCGCCTACCTGCTCGTCGGCCGCGAGGGCGAGCCCGGCCGGGAGCACGGCGGGCAGGGGGCCGTTTCCGTCTCGCACGACTTCAAGAACCATTTCGGCTTCGAGGCCGAGCTTTCGGGGCAGAGCCTTGACGACGTGCAGCCGCGCGGCGTGTTCGCGCTCGGCGCCCTCCGCTACAAGGCCGGCCCGCGCCTCGCCTTCGACGCCGGGGCGCGCTTCGGCCTGAACCCCGAGGCGCCGCGCGTCGGCTTCTTCGCCGGCATGTCGGTCGGCGTCACCAGACCCTTCAAGCCTTAACAAATCTTCGACCCGGAGGCCCGCCTGATGCGTCGCATCCTACGTGAGAACGGACTCTCAATCGTCTGGCTCGGGCTCTTCTTCCTGACCCTTATCTTCGGCCAGAGCCTCACCGGCTACCGCGAGTACAACAACGACCAGAAGGACCACGGCCGCCCGCAAATCACCTTCGGCGAGTACGTGCAGAGCCCGCACTTCGTCGAGGCGACGATGGAGAACTGGGAATCCGAATTCCTACAGATGTTCCTCTTCATCATCCTCACAGCCTTCCTCTACCAGAAGGGCTCGGCCGAGTCGAAGAAGCTCGACGAGGAGGAAGCGGTTGACCGCGACCCCGCCAAGTCGAAGCACAAGAAGGACGCCCCCTGGCCCGTCCGCAAAGGCGGCCTCGTCCTCAAGCTCTACGAGAACTCGCTGAGCCTCGCCTTCCTCCTCCTCTTCCTCGTAACCTTCATGCTCCACGCGGCGGGCGGCGCGCGCCACTACAACGAAGACCAGGCCGAGCACGGCAGCCCCGAGCGCGTCACGACCGTCCAATACCTCGGGACCTCGCGCTTCTGGTTCGAGTCGTTGCAGAACTGGCAGAG
>DASZEK010000094.1:0-87239 GCA_035941045.1 Pyrinomonadaceae bacterium
GAACAATGGCAGAGATTACGGCGGGGGCGGTCAAGTCGCTCCGCGAGAAAACCGGCGCGGGCATGCTGGAATGCAAGAACGCGCTTGCGGAAGCGGGCGGCAATGAAGAGCAGGCGATTGAGATTCTGCGCAAGCGCGGCCTCGCTTCGGCGAAGAAGAAGGAAGGGCGCATCGCCGCCGAAGGCGCGGTCGGCTCATACATACACATGGGCGGCAAAGTCGGCGTGCTCGTCGAGGTCAACTGCGAGACGGACTTCGTGGCGCGCACCGAGGAGTTCCAGGCGCTCGTCAAGGACATCGCCATGCACATCGCCGCGGCCGAGCCGCGCTACGTCACGCGCGAAGAAGTCCCGGCGGACGTGACCTCGAAGGAGCGCGAGATCGCGCTCGGCCAGATTCAGAACGACCCGAAGAACGCCAACAAGCCGCCGCAGGTCGTCGAGAAGATCGTCGAGGGCCGCATCAACAAGTTCTACGAGGAGACGGTCCTCCTCGACCAGCCCTTCGTCAAGGACCCGGCCAAGACCGTCAACGAGCTGCTGACCGAGAAGATCGCCAAGACGGGCGAGCGCATCACCATCCGCCGCTTCGCCCGCTACAAGATGGGCGAAGGGTTAGCCAGGCGCGACGACGACTTCGCCAGCGAGGTCGCCTCGATGAGCGGCGGCAACCAGTAGGCCCGGACTAAAATGAGTTCACCGAACACAGGGGCGGCGGCCCGGCCCGTCTACGGGCGCATCCTGCTGAAGGCTTCGGGCGAGGCCCTGATGGGCGCGCAGAAGTACGGCGTGGACGTGGAGGTGGCGCGCTCGATTGCCGAGGAGGTAAAGGCCGTCCACGCGCTCGGCGTCGAGGTAGCGGTCGTCGTCGGCGGCGGCAACATCTTCCGCGGCGTCTCGGAGAGCGCCGGCAACATGGACCGCGCCGCGGCCGACTACATCGGCATGCTCGCCACCGTCATGAACTCCGTCGTCTTGCAGGACGCGCTTGAGAAGACGGGCGTCCACACGCGGGTGCTCTCGGCCATCAACATCCCGCAGGTGGCCGAGCCCTTCATCCGCCGCCGCGCCGTGCGCCACCTTGAGAAGAAGCGCGTCGTCATCTTCGCCGCCGGCACCGGCAACCCCTACTTCACGACCGACTCGGCCGCCGCCCTGCGCGCCTTGGAAATCCGCGCCGACGTGATCATGAAGGCGACGAAGGTCGAGGGCGTCTACACGGCCGACCCCGTCAAGGACCCGACGGCCACGCGCTACGACTGCATCACCTACCAGGAAGTGCTGGAGAAGCAGTTGAAGGTGATGGACGCCTCGGCCATCTCGCTCTGCATGGACAACAACCTGCCCATCGTCGTCTTCAACATGCGCAGGCCCGGCAACATCATGCGCGTCGTCATGGGCGAGGCAGGCGTCGGCACGCGAGTCTGCAACGAACTGCCTCAAAAGCAGTGACGGACTGCGAGATAACCCCCGCCGGAAATCGCTCAATAACGTGAAGCCCTCCGAGTCGGAGGGCTTCTCTGTGTCTCGTCCTATGCGGCGGCGAAATAAGAAATCGTCTTGCTGACGAGGAACAGGACGGCGCCGATCGTCAGCATCAGCCCCTCAAGCCTGAGCTTCTCGAATAAAAAAAGTGCGAAGTCGAAGTAGCCGTCGATAACCACCTCAAGTATCTTGACGTACAGGGGCAATAATCTTAGCAGGGAGAAGTTGACGGCCTTCAATATGCCGACACCGATTGAGAAAGCGTACATGAGGGCTATCACCAGGATAATCCAACTGATGCCCCATACTCGAAACAGGAGGCCCACGCCTATGACGGCGACAATGATTAAAGTTGAAGCTATGAATTCTCGTCTGTGATATTCCTCCTCGTCACTTAAGGCCAGCCAGGTCTCAATCCTCTTGTAAAAATCCTCGTTCTTGATTCTCTCCAGCGAAGCCACGGCCTTGTGATGAAGGCCCTCGATTTTGTCCTTACCGAACAGATCTAGCGTCACGAAGAAAAACGAAACGCCTTCTATGACGATGGCTATTTGTTCTGCCTTCATTTCGTAAGGAAAGTGCTTTCGATGTCAGGTAAGCTCGAAAGAAAGCAGACACAATGTATTCCACCAAATAAACAAAATCAACAAAACGCGCCGGCCGGATTCGTCGGGGCGGGCCGCGGAGCAGCACCGGGTGCGGCGGGTCCCAGGTGGGGGGCGCTCATAACAATTTGGGGATGAACTGTGATAAACTTTTGTGGACTTTCCGACTCCATTTTGATGACACCCCGGTAAGCTTTAGCAGCCGATTTATGCCGGCAAGTCATTGGAAACAAAAGGCGCCGTTCGGGCGGGCAAACTAATGAGCGAAAAGGACGTGATCAAGGATACGCGGCCGCGGATGGAGGGGGCGGTCGAGGATTTGAGGAAGAAGCTGGCGACCATCAGGACCGGGCGCGCGGCCGTGAGCCTGTTGGATTCGGTGGTGGTCGAGTATTACGGGACGCCGACGCCGCTGAGCCAGATGGCGTCGGTCCACGCGCCGGAGGCCAACATGCTGACCGTCACGCCCTGGGACCAGACGCAGTTGAAGGCCATCGAGTCGGCCATCCGCTCCTCCGACCTGGGGCTGAACCCGTCGAACGACGGCAAGATGATTCGCGTCCCCGTCCCGCCGCTCACGGAGGAGCGCCGCCGCCAGCTCGCCAAGCAGGTGCACGAGGCCGCCGAGGAGCACCGGACGGCCATCCGCAACGTGCGCCGCGACGCCAACGACCGGCTGAAGAAGATGCTCAAGGACAAGCAAATCTCCGAGGACGCCGAGCGCGACGCCCTCCAGGAAGTGCAGAAGCTGACGGACACCTACATCGGCAAGGTGGACGAGCTGGCGAAGACGAAGGAGCAGGAGCTTCTGAGCGTCTGAGGCCGTCGGGGCCGGACAGCCTTCCTCCTGAAAACCGAGGCGGGCGCCCTCTCGCGCGAGAGGGCGCCCGCCTTTTCGTTTCGCCTGTCGCTTCGCTTAGAAGTTGAAGCGGACGGAGGCCGTGACCCTGCGGTTGCCGGCCGCGGCGCTGCCGCCGCCGCCGCCCGCGCCGCCGGGGCCGCCGATGACCATGAAGCCGCCGCCGAACGACTGCAACGACTGCCCGAAGAAGGGCGAGCTGAGGTTGCCGACGGGCGTGCCGAGGTTGGCGCGGTTCAGGAGGTTCTGGAAGTTGAGCGAGAAGGTCATGTTGTACTTCTTCTCGCTGCCGCCGAAGGCGTTACCGCCCATCATCATCATGCCGGGGCCTCGCATCGGGGGGATGCCGCCGCCGCCGCCCTGACCGCCGGCGCCGCCCGCGCCGCCGCCGCCGCGATTACCGCCGCCGCGCTGGCCGCCGCCGCCCTGCGCGCGCTCGGCACGCCTCGTCTCCTCCTGCTTCTTCTTCGCCTCGGCCGCCGCGCGGCCCGCCGCCGTGGTGCCGAAGCCCCACGAGCGGCTGATGCCGAGGTTGACGGAGACGAAGTTGGGGCCCTTGCCGAAGTTGCGCGAGATGGTCTGCTCGCCGGCCGCGGGCCTCAGGTTGAAGGTGCCGTAGGGGGTGCAGACGACGCCGGTGCTCACGTCGGTGCGGCCCGCGCAGGTCGTGTTCGAGACGAGCGAGGGGCGCTCGGTCAGGGAGCCGTCGCCGTTGGTGTCAACGCCCGTGATGATGTTGAAGGGGCGCGACGAGTTGGCGACGACGACGGGGTTGAGCATCAACTTCAGCTTGGGGATGCCGATGGAGGCGAGCATGAACAGGCGGTGGCGCACGTCCCACGAGGCGCGGCTGTAGTCGGCCCGCAGGTTCGTGTAGTCGCTCGGGAGGCTGAAGGGGCCGTCCGTGTCGGTCTCGAACTTGCCGAGCGAGTAGAAGCCCGAGAGCGTCAGGCCGGGGTTGAAGCGGTTGCTGAACCCGATCTGGAAGTTCTGCATGCTCTGCGTGCCGCTCGACTCGAACTGGTAGACGTGGGCGCGCGTGGCGGACGGCGCGGTCGGCGCGCCGGGCGGCAGCGCGTTCAGGTCGCGCGAGCGCAGGGCGTGCTTGGTGCGGAAGTTGATCCAGCCGATGTTCATCGTCATCGTCTTCGTGAGCTGGCGCTCGACGAAGAGGCCGGTGGTGAACGAGTAGGGCTCGCGCAGGTCGGGCGCGGTGACGCGCGTCGTCTGCGGCAGGTTGAAGCCGGCGAGCTGGGCGGCCGTCGGCGCGCGGAACACGCCGTCGGTCCCGACCTGCGCCGAGAGGTCGGCCAGGATGGTCGGGTCGTTGATGAGGTACTGCTGCTGGTTGATGCCGTTGAAGCGGAGCGTCTGGAGCGTGAAGCTCTCGTTGAAGCGGTCGAAGAAGTAGCCGATGCCGAAGCGGATGACGGTCTTGGCCTGACGGCCGCCGGTCCCGTCGGGCGCCCACGCCACGTACAGGCGCGGCGCGAAATTCATCGAGCTGTCGATGTTCGACTGCTTCTCGTAGCGCAGCCCGGCGCCGAGCGTCAGGTTGGGGCGCACCTTCCAGTCGTCCTGGAAGAAGCCGCCGAAGTCTATCTGGCTGACCTCGGCCAGCGGCTCGCCGGCCGCGATGGTGAGCTGCGAGGGGAGCGCGCCGAGGTTGAAGAGCTCGGTCGGGGTGTAGGGTTTGGTCGTGGCCGGGTTGACGGTGCCCGGCAGTTGCAGCGCGAGGCGGTAGCGCTCGATGCTGGTCAGGCCGCCGCCGCCGAAGAAGGAGTAGGTGCCGCCGAAGTTCTGCTGCGAGAAGTCCTCGATCTTGACGCCGCGCAGGCGGCCGCCGAACTTGAAGGTCTGCGCGCCGCGCGCGATGGTCGTGATGTTGGTGACTTCCCAGCGGCTCGACTGGTTGTAGGAGTCGCCGACCTGCGAGCTGCCGCCGAAGAAGGCCGACTCGACGTTGACGCCCGGCTGCGCGATGTCGCCCTGCTGCTCGTTGCGCGAGCGGATGAACTGGAAGCGCGTCTCGTTAATCGTCGTGGCGTTGATGACGGCCGTCTCGGTCATCTGGAGGTTGTGCTGCGAGAAGACCGAGTCGAAGGCGCGGGTCGGGAGCGCGAAGCCGCTGCCGAGGCCGTTGCCCTCGACCTCGGAGCGGAAGTAGCCGTAGCGCGTCGTCAGCGTGTGGTCCTTGTTGAGCGCGAGGTCGAAGCGCGGGTTCATGTTGAAGAACCGGCGCGGCGTCAGGAGCGTCTGCTGGAAGCGCGAGGTGGCGAGCGTCGAGGGGTCGACGACCGTCGCGTTGATGATGTCGTTGTCGTCGGTGACGGCGCGCTCGGCGTCGAAGAAGAAGGAGGCCCGCTTCGGGACGATGGTGCCGCTGACGTTGCCGCCGAGGCGGCGGAACTGGTAGTCCTCGCGGCGCGGGGCGAAGGGGTTGCGCGAGTTCAGCGCCTCGTCGGCGAAGCTCGAATTGATGCTGACGCGCAGCTTGTCGGTGCCGGGCTTGGTGAAAATCTGGATGCCGCCGAAGCCGGGCTGGTCGCGCTCGGCCGAGAGCGGGTTGTCGTTGACGCGCACCTCGCGGATGGAGTCCTTCGGCGGGATGCGCCCGCCCTCGAAGCCGTCGATCGTAATCTGGCCGCCGTTGGGGCCCGCCGAGGGGCCGGCGAGCGCCTGCAAGGCCGCCGCCAGCTCGTCCGGGTCGTCGGGCAGGGCATCGAGGTCCTTGCCCTTGAGGACGATGGCGCCGGGGCTCGTGTTGTCGATGCTGATGGGCGCCTCGGAGGCGACCGTCACCTCCTCTTTTTCGAGCGAGACGCCGAGCGTAATCTTCAGCGGCTCGACGGCGCCGGGCGCGACCTCGACCACGTTCTCGTAGAAGGCGAAGCCGGGCGAGACGACGCGGACGTTGTAGGTGCCGGGCACGAGGCCGGCGATGGCGAAGTTGCCTTCCGAGTCGGTCTGCACGGTCTTCGGCTTGCCGGAGGCGTCGGCGGCCGTGACGGTGGCGCCGATGATGGCGCCGCCGAACTCGTCCGAGACCTGCCCGCGCAGCGTGGCCGTGGCCGGCGTCTGCGCGAACGCCGCGGCCGTCGAGGCGACGAGAAGGAGCGTTAGGGCGAAGCCCCTTCCGATTGCTTTGAGTGAAACTTTCATTATCAGTGCCTTTAACTTCCTGTGGGGTTTATTTAATTTATGTCCGCCCTACGGCTGGCCGATGCCGAAGCCGAAGCCGCCGCCCGCGCCGCCGCCGCTCAGGTTCGGGATGCCGCCGGGGGCGCCCTGCCTGCGCGCCATCATGGCGAGGATGGGCTCGACGTTGGCGACGAGCTGGATGGCGGTGACGCGCGTCGGGTCGGCGCCGACCGTGCTTGAGACGACGATCATCTGGCCCGGCTTAAGCTCTGCGAGCGTCACGGGCGGGAGCCGGTCGAGCATCTGCTGCGGGTCCATCATCATGCGTCCGGGGCCGCCCGCGCCGGGGCCGGCCGCGCCGGGGCCGCCGCTCGGGGCTGCACCGCCGGGACCACCCTGCACGACGACGCGGGCTCCGCCGGCGCCGGGGCCGCCACCAGCGCCGGGGCCGCCGGGGCCGCCGGCGCCGCCACCCATCATCATCCCCATCTGCGCCGGAACCTGCTTGAGCACGGAGTCGGGGCGGACGACGACCGTCAGCGGCTTCTTGTCCGTGGCCTGCTCGATGGTGATCTCACCCTTGGCCGCGTCCACGGCCTTGACTGTGCCGAGCGAGGTGCGGAACGCCCCGGTCACGACCTCCTCGGCCGTGAAGCGGGCGCCGTCCGGGGTCTTCTCGCCCTTGGCGCGGAGCTGGTCGCCGGCCTTCACCTCCTCGAAGGAGGAGGGCTTGGCGTCGGCGAACTTGATGGAGTCGGGCGCGTAGCGGCGCAGCTTGACGGCGGGGCCGCCGGCCGCGACGACGACGGGCTTCGGCCCTTCGGGCGTGCGCGTCTGGAGGGTAATCTCCTTGGTCTCGGCGTTGACGGCCGAAACGACGCCGACGATGCCGCGCGCCTGCCACTCGGCGCGCTCCCTCTCATTCTTAACGGCGATGTCGGCCTTCGTATTAACAATGACGGCGCGCGCCGAGGCTAAAGTTTTTCCGTCCTCGGAGAGTTTGCCGAGCGCGAGCACGCGGTCGCCCGCGGCGATTTCGGCCAGCGTGTAGGGGACGGCCTTGTCGGTCCTGGACTCGCCCGGAGGGTTCTTCAGAATTCTCGTGGCGTCGGAGACGGCGACGATGACGACGGGGCCGGCGTCGGTCTTGACGAATATCTGCTTGGCGGCGGCGTCCACGGCGACCACGTCGCCGAGGGCGTTGCTGCCGGCCTGGACGGCGGCGGCCGCGCGGTGGGGGAGGGGGGCGATGCCGCCCGCGGTGAGCGCGAACAGCGCAAGAGCTAGAACAGCCCGCAGTATTTTCATTGAATCCTCGTGCCTCTGGCTTCGTCGGCCCCGGCGCGGGGCCTCTTCAGGTGTTGTCTGTTTAAGGCGAGAAAAGCTCTCGGACGAACTTTCGACAGTTGTTCTACGCACACGCGCGCCGGATTGTTCCGAAAGCGTGCGGGGCGTCGGCGCACAAAAACAGGGCCGCGCCCGGCCGACCCTGCTCCTATTCTATTCTGTCGGGGATGGGTGAAAGTTCCACCCAATTCGGGGGGAAAGCCGACGAGGTTAGACGCCCGGCATGGCGCCGGGGTTTACCTATTTATACGGGGATAAAAATTTATGGCAGGCCGGTCGCAAAAGAGAGGCGCGGCCCGCCTTCGGGCCGCGCCTCTGGTCCCATCGCCCGCGGCGTCTCAACTGCGGCCGGGGCCTTTGAGTGCGGCGTCGAGCTGCGCCTTCAGGCCCTCGTAGGTGAGGACTTTGGAGAGGCGGCCGTTGATGTAGATGGAGGGCGTGCCGGCGACGCCGATCTTCTGGCCGTCGAGCAGGTCGCGGTCAACCTGCGGGGCGAACTTGCCACCGTCGAGGGCCGCGTCGAACTTGGCGCGGTCGAGCCCGAGCGAGGTCGCGTACTGCTTGAGGTTGTCCACCCCGAGCGACGACTGGTTGCGGAAGAGCAGCGCAGTGTACTCCCAGTACTTGCCCTGCTCGCGCGCGGCCTCGGCCGCCTCGGCGGCCTTGCGGGCGTCGGCGTGGTTCGGCAGCGGGAAGTCGCGCACGACGAAGTGGACGCGGTCGCCGTACTCCGCCATCAGGCGTTCGAGGACGGGGTGCGCCGCCGCACAGCTCGGGCACTGGTAGTCGGTGAACTCGACGAGCGTGACCGAGGCGTTCTGGTTCCCCTTCGAGGGCTGGTCGTCGGTGGCGATTTTGTAGACGGGCGGCTCGGGCGCGACGAGGAAGGTCTGGACCGGCGTCGCCTTGCGCAGCCGCTCGGCGAGGGCCGCGTTCAGCTTGTTGCGCTCCTGCTCCTGTAGGTAATCGATGATCTGGTACTTGAGCGTCGCGAAGTCGCCGTTCACGCGCTCCTTGTTCTGATTGTAGAACTCCTGCGCCTGCGCCTCCGTGACGACGGGCACCTTCCCGCCGACCTCGGTTTCGAGCAGCGCGCGCGAGGTGACGCCGCGCTTCTGCGCCTCCTGTTCGAGCAGCAGGTCGTTGATGCGCAGGTCGAGGTCGCGCTGGCGGAGCGCGTAGATCTGCTCCTGCACGGAGTAGACGAGCGGGCGGAGCGAGTCCTCGATGTCGCCCGACGTGATGTTGCGGCCGTTGACGACGGCGAGGACGCGGGCGCGGTCGGCCGGCGTCGCGGGCGGCGCGGCCTCCGCGACGTTCATCTTGACGGCGTGGGCGGCGCGCAAGGTCTGCGCGTACTCAAGGGCGCGCTGCTGCTGCCGCTCGCCCTTCATGAACTCGACGACGCTGGCCTTCAACTCATCGAACTCGACGCGGCGGCCTGCCTGCTGCTCGACCCGCGCGCGGTTCTGCTCGAAGTAGGCGCGCGCCTCGGCCTCCGTCGGGTTGACGGTCTTGGCGACGACCTCGTCGTCAATCAGCTTGGTCGTGGTGACGCCGCGCTTCTTGGCCTCGGCTTCGAGGAGGATGCTGTTGACTTGCAGGTTCAGCTCGTTCTTGCGCGCCTCGACGACCTGCTGCTTCAACATCTCTATCTGCCGCCGCGTCGGCTCGCTGAAGTCGGCAGGCGTAATCTTGACGGCGCCGACGGTGGCGACGACGGCCGGCAGCGGCACGGGCTCGCAGCCGCACGGGTCTGCGGCCGTGGCGGCGGCGGGCGCGGGAGTCGCGGCGGGGGTCGGCGCGGGGCGCGCGGGCGTCTGCGCCGAGGGCGTCGGGGTCGGCCGGGCGGCGGCGGGCCGCTGGCGGGTGGCGCCGCCGGGCTGCGCGGCGGCGGCGGACGCGAGCGCGAGCGCCAGCGCGAGTGCGTGGGTGAACTTCCTCATCGGTCGTGAATGCTGCCTTCCTGAAGGGTTGTAAGATTCTTGCGGCCAAGGCGTCTTGCGACTTTCGAGGTTAACCCAAGCGCGCGCCGGACGCCAACCGACTGAGATGCGGTGTGAACGCCTTCGGCTGTCCGGCGCGGGCCGCCTTGACGGGCGCGGCGGCGGGCGTTTAAGGTTTCTGTCGTCCCTCAAAACTGACAATCTGAAGCCGCTCGCCGTTGGGCGGCTTTCGGCTTTTCCGGAGACTCCGAACTTGAACACAAGCACGCCGACGCTGGCCGTCTACTACGAGCACCCGGACTGGTTCCGCCCGCTCTTCGCCGAGCTCGACCGCCGCGGCACGCCTTACGTCCGCCTCGACGCGGCCGCCCACGCCTACGACTCGTCCGAGCCCGCGCCCGACTACGCGCTCCTCTTCAACCGCATGAGCGCCTCGGCCTACCTGCGCGACCACGGCAACGCCGTCTTCTACACGCGCTACTTCCTCGAACACCTCGAAGGCACGGGCGTGCGCGTCGTCAACGGCTCGGCCTCCTTCGCCATAGAAACGTCGAAGGCGCTACAGCTCGCCCTCCTTCGTCGTCTGAATCTTCCGCACCCGCGCACGCGCGTCGTCAACTCGGCCGCCCGAGTCGTGGAGGCCGCGCGCGGGCTCGACTTCCCCGTCATGGTCAAGCCCAACATCGGCGGCCGGGGCGCGGGCGTCGTCCGCTTCGACTCGCCCTCGTCGCTCGCCCGCGCCGCGTCCGAAGGCGCGATCGACTTCGGCGTTGACCACACGGCGCTCGTGCAGGAGTTCGTCCCCGCGCGCGGCGGCCACATCACGCGCGTCGAGACGCTGGCGGGAAAGTTCCTCTACGCCATCAAGGTCTACACGACCGGCGAGAGCTACAACCTCTGCCCGGCCGAGTTCTGCCAGCTCGAAGACGCCGCGCCCGCGCCCGTCGGCGAGGTGTGTCTGGCCGACGCGCCGAAGGCGGGCTTGAAGGTCGAAGCCTACACGCCGCCCGCCGAGATTATCGAAGCCGTCGAGCGCATCGCCGCCGCCGGGCGTTTGGACCTGGGCGGCGTCGAGTACATGACGGACGACCGCGACGGCTCGATCTACTTCTACGACATCAACGCGCTCTCGAACTTCGTGGCCGACGCGCCGCGCGTCGTCGGCTTCGACCCGCACGCGCGGCTCGTGGACTTTCTCGAAGAGGAGGCTGTCAGATGCGTTACGGCTACTGGCTCCCGGTTTTCGGCGGCTGGCTGAGGAACGTCGAGGACGAGCGGATGGAGGCGACGTGGGATTACGTCTCCCGCCTCGCGCGCCGCAGCGAGGAGATAGGCTACGACCTGACGCTCGTCGCCGAGCTGAACCTCAACGACATCAAGGGCGTTGACGCGCCCTCGCTCGACGCGTGGACGACGGCCGCCGCGCTCGCCGCCGTCACGCGCCGCCTCGAACTGATGGTCGCCGTCCGGCCGACTTTTCATAACCCCGCGCTCCTCGCCAAGCAGGCCGCCAACATCGACCACATCGGCGGCGGCAACCGGCTCTCCCTAAACGTCGTCTCCTCGTGGTGGGCCGAGGAGGCGCGCAAGTACGGCGTCCAGTTCGACGAGCACGACGACCGCTACGCGCGCACGGCCGAGTGGCTCGAAGTCGTTGACCGCGCGTGGCGCGAGGACCACTTCTCTTTCGAGGGCAAGTATTACAAGCTCGCCGACACCGTCCTCCAGCCGAAGCCCGTCACGAAGCCGCGCCCCGTCATCTACGCGGGCGGCGAGTCGGAGGCGGCCAAGGAGTTGATTGCCGCGCGCTGCGACGCCTACGTCATGCACGGCGACCCGCCCGCGCGCGTCCGCCAGAAGATAGAGGACATGTCGGCGCGCAGAGAGAGGATGGGATTGCCGCCGATGATATTCGGCGTGGCGGGTTACACGGTCGTGCGCGAGACGGAGGAGGAGGCGCGGCGCGAGGTCGAGCGCATCACGGACGTGCGCCAGTCGGCCGCCGGCTACGGCAACTACCAGCAATGGCTCTCGAACACGAAGCTCGAACAGCAAGTCTCGCTCGAAGACTACTCGGTCTCGAACCGCGGCCTCCGCTCCGGCCTCACGGGAACGCCCGACCAGGTCGCCGAGCGCGTCGCCGAGTTCGAGGCCGCGGGCGTTGACCTGCTGTTGTTACAGTGCAGCCCCCAGCTCGAAGAGATGGAACGCTTCGCCGACGCCGTCATCAAACACGACGCCCGCGCCGACGCCGCCAGCCCGTCTCTTTAATTAAGGCGAGAGCGTCGCCTTGCCGCGCAGCTCTATCTGCTCGGACGAGCGGCCGACGAGCACGCCGTAGTCGCCCGGCTCGGCCCGCCAACTCTTCGAGTTCACGTCGTAATAAGAGAAGGCGCGCGCGTCGAGAGTCACCGTCACGCGCTTCGTCTCGCCGGGGCGGAGGAAGACTTTGGAGAAGCCCTTCAGCTCCTTCGCCGGCCTCGGCACGGGCGCGGAGGCGGGCGTGACGTAGACTTGAGCCACGTCGCCGCCGACGCGCGAGCCGGTGTTCTTCACGTCGAACGTGACTTCAAACGTCCCCCCGCGCGCAGGCTTCACGGCAAGATTGTCGTACTTGAACGTCGTGTAAGAGAGCCCGTGTCCGAACGGGAAGAGCGGCCTCGTGCCCGCCTTCTCGTAGCCGCGGTAGCCGACGAAGACGCCCTCGCCGTAGACGATGCGCTTCGTGCCCGGCTGCGGGTAGTAGTTGGCGGGGTTGTCCTCCAGCCGCCGCTCGAACGTGACCGGCAGCCGCCCCGAAGGGTTCACGTCGCCGAGCAGAATCTCCGCCAGCGCCGTCCCGCCCTCCTGCCCCGGATACCAGGCCTGGACGACGGCCGGCGCGCGCTCCACCCACTCGCCCATCCCGACCCCGCCGCCCGACGTGATGACGACGACGGCGTTCTTGTTCGCCGCCAACATCTCCTTTATCAACTCGTCCTGCCCCGGCGGGAGGCGGAACGTGCGGTCGGCGCCCTCGCTCTCAGTCTCGTGGTCGAAGCCGACGGCGATGACGACGGCGTCCGAGCGCGCGGCCAGTTCCCTCGCCTGCGGGTCGATGAGCCCGCCGCGGCCCGTGATGCCTAACGCCAGCCTCCCGCCGAGCCAGTAGGAGCGGCCGCGGTGTTCGAGCACGATTTTGTGAGGCCGCGCGTCGAGATTAAGCGTCGCCTGATTGACCATCGCCGGGTGAGTCGTCCAGTTGTCGAGGACGAGTTTGTCGTCAACGAAGAGGCGGAAGCGCCCGCCGTCCTCGCCCGACGATTCGACGAAGAGGTCGTGCTCGCCCGCGGTCTTCGGGGTGAAGAAGCCGGTGAACCTGTCCCCCGCCGTCTTCTCGGGGAACGACGCGCCGCCCTGCCGGCGGAAGTTGACGCGGCGCTCGGTGCGCGTGATGACGGGCGTGCCCGTAAGGTCGGCGTTGTCGAAGTACTCGGCACGGATGCCGGCCTCGCCGCCCTCGGCCGCCGTCCTGAAGCTCGTCGCGTCGGCCAGCTCGGAGAGGGTCGGCAGGCCGCGGTGGTGGTAGACGTTCGCCGTCTGGGCGAGCGCGTTGCTCAAGCCTTCCAAAAGGCTGACGGCCGCGAACGGCTCGACGCGCCCGCTGCCGCCGCCCATCGGCACGGCCGGGTAGGCGTTGGGGCCGACGACGGCGACCGACTTGACCCTCTTCCTGTCGAGCGGCAGCACGCCGCCCTCGTTCTTCAAAAGGACAATGGCTTCGCGCGCCGCTTCGAGCGCGACGCGGCGGCCCTGCTGGTTGTAGCGCGGGATGGAGAGGTCGGTCTGCTCGCGGTCGTACCAGCCGAAGCGGACGGCCGTGCGGAGGATGCGGCGGACGTGGTCGTCAATCGTCGCGACCGAGACCTTGCCCTGCTCGATGGCGGGCAGGAGGTTCTTGGCGTTCGTGTGGCGCGGCCCCGGCATCTCCAAGTCCTGACCGGCGTTGACGGCCGCGACGCCGTCGTAGGTGCCGCCCCAGTCCGACATCATCACGCCGTCGAAGCCCCAATCCTGCTTCGCCACCTCCGTCATCAGGTGTCGGTTCTGCGAGGCGTGCTCGCCGTTGAGGAAGTTGTAGGAGCTCATGATGGCGCCGACGCGCGCCTCGCGGACGGCCGCCTCGAAGGCCGGGAAGTAGATTTCCCGGAGCGTGCGCTCGTCAACTACTGAGTCGGTGTTGTGGCGGTCGAACTCGGAGTTGTTGGCGGCGAAGTGCTTGATGGTGGCGGTGACGCCCTGCGCCTGCACGCCGCGGACGTAGGCGACGGCCGCGCGCGCGGCGAGGAAGGGGTCTTCGCCCATGTACTCGAAGTTGCGGCCGTTCATCGGCGCGCGGTAGATGTTGACGCCGGGGCCTAAGAGGAAGTGGACGCCCTTGGCGCGCGCGTCGCGGCCTATCTCGGCGCCGATGCTCTCGACGCGCTGCGGGTTCCACGTCGCCGCCATCGCCACGCCGCTTGGCATGGCGGTGGCCGGGCCGAAGTTGCGCACGCCGTTCGGCCCGTCGGCCATCTTCAGGCGCGGCAGCTTCAAGCGGGGGACGGGCCTGACGAAGAAGTCGTCAACGCCGGCCAGCAGCTCTATCTTCTCTTCGATGGTCAACTGCTTGAGCAGGTCTTCGACGCGGCGCTCCACGTCCGGCGCGTTCTGCCGCGCGGCGGCGGCCCCGTTCAGGATGATGACGAGTGACAGGGCGGACGAAAGGAGTCTGGGCATGGCTTCACCTTCGTGTTTGAAACGGCGTTTGAAGAGCGGGGGACTTTGTTGTAGAACTTGACGGAAGCGGACTATATCACACTTGTTTCTTCGGAGAACCATGAAGCGAACCTGCAAACTCTTCCTCTTCGCGTCGGGATTGTTTCTGGCGCTCGGCTCCCCGCAGGCGAGGGCCGACGTGCGCGTGCCGGCGGTCATCGGCGACAACATGGTGTTGCAGCAGGGGCCGCGGGCGCGCGTGTGGGGGTGGGCCGCGGCGGGCGAGCGCGTCGGCGTGGAGATAGCCGGGCGGACGGCGCAAACGGTCGCCGATTCAAAAGGGCGTTGGCAGGTCTTCGTCGGCCCGCTGAAGGCGGGCGGGCCGCACACGTTGACGATTAGGGGCAGCAACACGCTCAGCTTCTCGAACGTGCTGGTCGGGGAGGTTTGGGTCTGCTCCGGCCAATCGAACATGGAGTGGCCGCTGTCCGCCACGACCGACGGCGCGCGCGAAGTCTCGCAGGCGAGCTACAAAGAGATTCGCCTGTTCACCGTCAGTAAACGGACGGCCGCCGCGCCGCTCGAAGACGTTGAAGGGCGCTGGCTGGTGACGACGCCCGAGACGGCCGCCGGCTTCTCGGCCGTCGGCTACTTCTTCGGCCGCGAGCTGCACAAGACGCTCGCCGTGCCCGTCGGCCTCATCAACACCTCTTGGGGCGGCACGCCCGCCGAGTCGTGGACGAGCCGCGCCGCGCTCGCCTCTTCGCCCGCGCTCGTGCCCATCCTCGAACGCTACGACAAGGAGCTGGGCGACCTGCCGCGGCTTGAGCGCGAGTACGAGCGCGCGCAAGGAGAGTGGTCGCGCCGCTACCTGACGGAAGACCCCGGCAACAAGGGCGAGGCGGCAGGCTTCGCCGACCCGGCGCGCGACTCGGAAGGCTGGAAGCAGATGAGCCTGCCCGGCGTGTGGGAGCAGTCGGGGCTCGACGTTGACGGCGTCGTCTGGTTCCGCCGCGCGGTGGAAGTCCCTGAGGCGTGGGCGGGCCGCGACCTCGTCTTGAGCCTCGGCGCGATAGACGACTTCGACACGACCTACTTCAACGGCGAGCGCGTCGGCTCGACCGGCGCCGAGACGCCGAACTCGTGGGTCGCGCCGCGCCGCTACCGCGTCCCCGGCCGCTTGGTGCGTGGGGGCCGGAACGTCGTCGCCGTCCGCGTCTACGACCGCATGGGCGGCGGAGGCTTCGCGGGGGGCGAGATGTCGCTCGCGCCCTCCGACGGGCCGAAGGGCGGCGAGGTTCCGCTCGCGGGCGCGTGGGACTACAAAGCCGAGTTCGCCGTGCCCGCCGCCAAGATTGACTTCTCGACGCAGCCGATGCCGCCGGGGTCCCGCAACCACTACAACCCGACCGTCCTCTACAACGCGATGGTCGCGCCGCTTACGCCCTTCACCATCCGCGGCGCCATCTGGTATCAGGGCGAGTCGAACGCCGGCCGCGCCTACCAGTACCGCACGCTCTTCCCCGCCATGATTCGCGACTGGCGCGCGGCGTGGGGCGCGGGCGACTTCCCCTTCTACTTCGTCCAGCTCGCGAGCTGGCAACCCGTCAAGTCGGAGCCTTCCGAAAGTGAGTGGGCCGAGCTGCGCGAGGCGCAGACTTTCACGATGCGGACCGTGCCGAACACCGGGATGGCCGTCGCCGTTGACATCGGCGACCCGGCCGACATACACCCGCGCAACAAGCTCGACGTGGGCCGGCGCCTCGCGCGCTGGGCGCTCGCCGAAACTTATAAGCAAAGGGTCGTGCCCTCGGGGCCGCTCTACGAATCTTCAAAGTTTGAGGGCGAGCGCGTCCGCCTCCGCTTCAAGCACGCGAAAGGGCTGAAGACGCCCGACGGCTCGGCGCTCAAAGGCTTCGCCGTCGCCGGCCCGGACCGCAAGTTCGTCTGGGCCGAGGCGCACGTCGAAGGCGACACGGTCGTCGTCCGGAGCCCGCAGGTGCCGCGCCCCGCCGCCGTCCGCTACGCGTGGGCCGACAGCCCCGTCAGCGCCAACCTCTACAACGGCGCCGGCCTCCCCGCCTCGCCCTTCCGCACCGACGACTGGCCGGGCTTGACGGACAAAAAGCAGTAGACTGTAGTCGGTAGTCGGCAGAAGAAATCGGGGGCCACGCAACGAGCGTCGGCCCCCGATTCGTTTTCCTACTGACTACCGACTACTGGCTACTGCCTTCATGCCGCCGCGCGCTTGCGGCTGAGGAGCTGGTCGGCGATGACGCCGATGAGGATGACGGCGCCCATCACGGCGAAGTTCAAGGAAGAAGGGATGCCGAGCAGGTTGACGAGGTTCTGCAAGACCTGGAGGAGCGCCGCGCCGATGATGATGCCGACGATGGAGCCCTCGCCGCCGCGCAGAGAGCAGCCGCCGAGGACCGCCGCCGCGATGCCGTACAGCTCGAAGAAGTTCCCGTGCGACGAGGGCGAGATGGAGTTGGTGTAGAAGGCGAGGAGCACGCCGGCCACGCCCGCCATCAGCCCCGAGATGAGGTAGGCGCTGGCGACGATGTTGCGCGCGTTGATGCCGGAGTAGCGCGCCGCCTCCTCGTTCCGGCCCACGGCGAACAGGTAGCGCCCGTAGACCGAGCGGTGCAGCACCACCCACATCACGGCCGCGATGATGACGAGCAGCACGAACGGCATCGGGACGCCGAAGACGCTCCCCGTCGCCAACGCCGCCAGCCACTCGAAGCCCTCGCCCGTCCCGAAGCCCTTCGTCTCGTCGTTGGCGATGAAGCGCGCGAGGCCGCGGTAGAAGAGCAGGCCGCAGAGGGTCACGATGAAGGGCTGCACGCGCAGGCGCGTAATCAGCAGGCCGTGGACGAGGCCGAGCCCGACCCCGACCGCGATGATTAAGAGCACCGCCAGCGCGCCCGGCACCTGCCAGCCCGTCAGCGCGATGGAGAGGAGGACGCCTAAGAGCGCGAAGACCGAGCCGACCGAGAGGTCGATGCCGCCCGTGATGATAACGATGCCGATGCCGATGCTGAAGATGCCGTACATCCCGATGAGGCGCGCCATGTTCTGGAGGTTGGCCCCGCCGAGGAAGCGCGGGTTGATAATCGCCACCACCACGCACAGCACCACCAGCAGCACGAATGTCCCGAGTTCTTTTCTCATCTCGCCCCCCGCGCCAACATGTTCACTTCTTTAGGCCGGCGTCACTTCCCCCGCGCCTTCGGACGCGCGGCACAGGTAGACGGCCGGCTTCAGGCCCGTCTCGCGTTCATAAGCCACCGGCACGTCCCCTAAGAAACCTTCGACGGCCGACTCCTCGACCAGATTGATGGTGCAGCCGCCGAAGCCGCCGCCCATCATGCGCGCGCCGTAGACGCCGGGCCGCGCGCGCCCGAGGTCCGCCATCAGGTCCAACTCCTTGCAGCTCACCTCGTAGTCGTCGCGCAGCGAGAAGTGCGACTCGTTCATCGCCCGCCCGAAGGCCCCGAGGTCCGACGACTTGAGCGCGGCGGCCGCCTCCCCGACCCGCGCGTTCTCCGTGACGACGTGCCGCGCCCGGCGGCGCAAACGCTCGGGCAACTCGTCGGCCCGGCGCGCGAAGTCTTCCGCCGTCACGTCGCGCAGCGAGCGCACGCCGAGGAGCCGCGCCGCCTCCTCGCAATCCGCCCGGCGCAGGTTGTACTCGCCGCCAGCGAGGCTGTGCTTCACCATCGTGTTGCAGACGACTATCGTCACGCCGCCCGGCAAAGGCAGCGCCTCCGACTCAAGGCTGCGGCAGTCCAGGAGGAGCGCGCGGCCCTCGCGCCCGAAGCAGGAGGCGTACTGGTCCATGATGCCGCTGCGCACGCCGACGAACTCGTTCTCGGCGCGCTGGCACAGCCGCGCCACCGTCAGAGGGTCCGCATCCTGTTCGGCCGCCGCCAGCAGCGCCCGCGCCGACGAGACTTCGAGCGCCGCCGACGAACTGAGGCCCGAACCTATCGGCACGTCGCTCGACACCATCAGCCGCGCCCCGCGCAGCCGGAAGCCGCCCGCTTCGAGCGCGAGCGCGACGCCCTGCACGTAGTCCGTCCATTGGCCGCGCCGCCCCGCGCCCGCGTCGTCGAGCGAGAAGGCGTACTCGTCGTCGAGGTCGAGCGAGACGACGCGCACCTCCCTGCCCTCCTGCGGCGCGACCGCGGCCCACGCGGCGAGGTCGGTGGCCGCCGGCATGACGAAGCCCTCGTTGTAGTCCGTGTGCTCGCCGATGAGGTTGACGCGGCCCGGCGCGCGAAAGACGCGGGGCCGGCCCCCGAACCTTCTCCCGAACTCACCAGCTACCGCCGTCGCTCTCGTCATAATCTTACTCAAAAGATTTCAGGCCGCCCGCTTCCATTGCAAGACCGAAGTGGCGCGCGCGCCGAGTGAGATGTTCCGCCCGTCCCCGGCGAGCGCGTCGCCCCACAGCCTCGCGGGCACGAGCCCTTCGGGCTTCCGCAGGCGGCACGTCCGAGGCTGCCCGGCGCCGTTCGTTATCACCGTCACGAACTCGCCCTCGCCGCCGCGCATCTGTCGCATCAGGCAATCGGGCTGACGGCCCTCGAACCCGAAAGGCGCCTCGCGCGCGAAGGGCTTTGCGATTGTTTCGAGCCAGCGGGCCAGCGGGGCGCCGTCGCCGCGCCACGCGCCCAAGCCCACGAGTGAAGGCACCCACACGAACTCGCCCGCGCCCGTCTTCCTGCGCGACGCCGTCTGCCGCGCGTAGCCCGTGCCGACGACGACCTCCTGCGAGGGGGCGCCGATGTCGCCTTCGACGAAGTGTGTCGGCAGCTTCACCGGCGGGTCGGTCAAAGCAACCTCGCCGCGCTCGCCGACGACGCGGAAGTCGATGAGCGTCGCGCCCGCCACGCCCGCGAGCGGCCAACGCTTGAGCGGCAAGAAGCGGCCTTCGGCGTCGTAGGCGGCCGTCAGCCCCGTGGCGACGACGGTGTTGCCGCGCCTGACGAAGCCTTCCACGCCGCTCGCCTGCGCGGCCGTGAGCACGCTCGCGTGCGGCAGGATTAAAAGCTGCGGCCCGCGCGCGTCCCCGCGCCAGTCGAAGTCGTGCGCGTGCTTGAGGCTCGCGGGGATGCCGAGTTCCGAGAGCGCGCGGTAGAAGCCGAGGGCTTCGAGGACGTGCGCGTCGCGGTCGCGCCCCGCGAAGTCTTCGGCGCGGAAACGCTCCTGAAGCGTCATCGTCTCAAGGCTCAGAAGAATCGTCACGCGCGACTCGACGGGCCGCGCCCGCGCGAACAGGTCGGCGTTGCGCTCGATAACGCGGGCGATCACCGAAGCCTCTTCGAGCCGCAGCGTCACGCCGCCGCCGAAGTCCAGCATCGACCACTCGCCGGCCTCGCCGCCCGCGCCGCGCGCGTTCAGCAGCCAGAAGATGACGCGGTCGGCCCCCGCGCCGACGCTCGTCCAAACCCACTGGGCGATGTCCCTCTCGTCGGGCGTCAGGGGCCGCGCCGCGCTGTAAAGCTGCCCCCCGCCCTGAAGCTCAGTCACCCAGAACGGCTTCGGCTCGCTCGCGCCGCGGACGAGGTCGCAGACCCACGAGACGCCGAGCGCGAACTGTTCCCGCCCGAGCAGGCCGAAGTGCCACGAAGGATGAATCGAGGCCCCGAGCGAATCGAGAAACGGCCGCCACGCCGGCAGGTCCAGAGAGTTATTAGACAGGTTGCCGACGAGCGCGTGCGGGTTGACGTGGACGCGGTGCGCCGGGTCGAGCCGCCGCACGACGCCTGCCGTGCGCGAGAGATACCACGCGAGGTGGCCGCGCCAGAACGTCTGCCAGTCCGTGAAGGCGGCGGGCGCCGCGAAGCCGAAGCCGCCGGCCGACCAGCGCGGGTCGTAGGCGATTTCGTCGAACGAGGTGAAAGACGTGTTCCACGCGGCGTCGAGCTTGGCGGCCGTCCCGTACTTCTCTTTCAGCCACGGCCTGTAGCGCGCGAGCGCCAGCGGGTCGGCCGCCGCGCGCTGGCCGGGCTCGTTCATCAGCATCCAGCTGTCGAGCGCGGGGCTCGTGCGGTAGCGGTTGACGACGCGCGCGACGTAGTCGTCGGCCTCGCGCAGCCTCTCTTCGGTCGTCGTTATCGCGCCGCCCTGCGTCGAGTAGGTGTAGCCGCGGTGCGCCGGGCCGTGGTTGGGCGTGAGCGTGGCGACGACGCGCACGCCGTGGCGCTCGGCGGCGCGGAAGGCCGCGTCGTAGAGGCGGAAGTCCCAGCGTCCGGGCTCGGCCTCAAGGTAGTTCCACATCAGAAAGAGCCGCGCGACGGGCATGTGCGAGTCGGCGAGCGTCTTGAACCAGCGGTCGAGGTCCTGCTCGGTCTGGCCCGGCTCGACCCAGACCTGCGCGCCGAGGCGCGGGCGCTCAGGCTCGGCCGCGCCCGCCGCCGCCGGCAGCAGGAGCATCAGACAGCAGGAAAGTGCCCGGCCGAGCTTGCCAGTCATTCGCCGTCACCCGCCCGGCGCCGAGTCAGCGCGCCGAGAATTTATAAACGGTCGTCGTGCGGTAGCGCCCCCTCGGGCGCAGCACCGTCGAGGGGAAGCTCGGCTTGTTCGGCGTGTCCGGGTAGTGCTGCGTCTCAAGGCAGAAGCCCGAGCGGTACGGGTACGCCTTGCCGCCCTTGCCGATGCTGCCGTCGAGGTAGTTGCCCGAGTAGAACTGGACGCCGGGCTCGGTCGTCCAGACTTCCATCACGCGCCCCGTCGTCGGCTCGTAGACCTCGGCCGCCCTCCTCAAGACTCCCATCCGGCCGTTGACGACGAAGTTGTGGTCGTAGCCCTTGCCGAGTTTAATCTGCTCCTCGTCGGCGTCGATGCGCTCGCCGATTGTATGAGGGCGCAGGAAGTCGAAGGGCGTGCCGCGCACCGAACGAAGCTCGCCGGTCGGGATGGCCCCGGCGTCGGTCGGCGTGAAGCGCGAGGCGAAGAGCGTCAACTGGTGGCCGAGGATGTCGCCGTCCCCGGCGCCGCGGAGGTTGAAGTAGGAGTGCTGCGTGAGGTTGACGTGCGTGGCCTTGGTCGTCGTCGCCGTGTATTCGACGCGCAGCTCGTTCTGGTCGGTCAGCGTGTAGACGACGCGCGTGTGGAGGTCGCCGGGGTAGCCTTCCTCGCCGTCGGCGCTGTGGTAAGTAAGCTCCAGCGCCGCGCCCGCGCGCGAAGGCAGGGGCCGCGCCTCCCAGACGACTTTGTCGAAGCCCTTGTTGCCGCCGTGCAGGTGGTTCTCGCCGTTGTTGGTGGCGAGCGTGTACTCGCGGCCGTCGAGCGTGAAGCGCCCGCGGGCGATGCGGTTGCCGTAGCGGCCGATGAGGGCGCCGATGTAGGAGCTCTGCTTGAGGTAGCCTTCGATGTCGTCGTAGCCGAGGACCACGTCGCCCATCCGGCCGCGGCGGTCGGGGACTTTGAGTGAGACGACGGCGCCGCCGTAGGTGATGACGCGGGCCTCGGCGCCGCGCGAGTTGGTGAGCGTGTAGAGTTCAACCTTCCGCCCCTCGACGGAGCCGAAGTCCGATTTCTTCACCGTGCCTTTGCCCTCCGCGACGAGCCCGCACGAGAGCACGACCAGCGCGCACAGGGCGAGTATGGATGGCCTGCTGATTGGAGTCATGTCGTGTCGTCCTGATGTGGATTTAGTGGCCGTCCGTGCCGCGCCCGACGGCGAGGTTCATGATGGTCTCCTCGCTGCACTCGGCGCGTTCGAGGACGCCCGTCAGTCGGCCCTCGTGCATGACGGCGACGCGGTCGCTGACGCCTAGAATCTCTTCCATGTCGCTGGAAATCATCATCACGCCGACGCCCTGCTCGGCGAGCTTGCGCATCAGCTCGTAAATCTCGGCCTTGGCGCCCACGTCGATGCCGCGCGTCGGCTCGTCGAAGATGAGCACCTTCGGGTCGCGCGCCAGCCACTTCGCCAGCACCACCTTCTGCTGGTTGCCGCCCGAGAGGTTGCCGGCCCGCACCTCGACCGAAGGCGCCTTGACGTTGAGGCGCTTCGAGTACTCGGTCGCCGCCTTGCGCTCGTCGTCCTGCCGGACGAGGTAGGCCGAGCTGTAGCGGCCGAGCGAGGGCAGCGAGATGTTTTTGCGGATGACCTCTTCGAGAATGAGCCCCGAGCGGCGGCGGTCTTCGGGCACGAGATAGATGCCCTCGGCGATGGCGTCCTGCGGCGAGCGGACGTTGACGGGGCGGCCTTCGAGCGAGAGGGCCGAGCCGGGCAGCGGCGGCTCGACGCCGAAGACGGCCTGCGCCACCTCGGAGCGGCCGGCGCCGACGAGCCCGGCGAAGCCGAGTATCTCGCCGCGCCTCACGGCGAAGGAGACGGGGTGCTGCGGGTAGCGTCGCGTGCGAAGGTTCTGCACCTCGAAGACGGTGCCGCCGCCCCCGCCCTCCGGCTGGACGTAGAAGTGCGAAAGCTCGCGGCCGACCATCATGCGGACCATGCGGTCGTGGCTAATTTCCTCGCGCGGGATGGTCCCGGCGTTGCGCCCGTCTCTGAGCGCGACGACGCGGTCGGCCAACTCCTTGACCTCGCCCAGACGGTGCGAGATGTAGATGACGCTGACGCCCTGCGAGCGCAAGTCCTTGACGACCGTAATGAGCCTTTCCGTCTCCGTCAGCGTGAGGCTCGACGTGGGCTCGTCCATGATGAGGATGCGCGCGTTCTGCGAGAGGGCCTTAGCGATTTCGACCAACTGCTGCTGCGCGATGGAGAGGCGCGCCAGCGGCGTGTCGCCCGGAACGTCGAGGCCGAGCCTCTTGAGGTAGACCTCCGACTCCTTCTTCATCTTCGCGCGGTCCACGAGGAAGCCGCCCTTCAAAGGCTCGCGGCCGAGGAAGACGTTGCCGGCCACGTCCAGATTGTCGAGGACGTTCAGCTCCTGATGGATGAAGCCGACGCCGAGCCGCAGCGCGTCCGAGACGTTGTTGATGACGACCGACCGGCCCTCGATGAGAATCTGCCCCGCGTCGGGCTGGTAGACGCCGCCGAGGATTTTCATCAGCGTGGACTTCCCGGCGCCGTTCTCGCCGATGAGCGCCACGACCTCGCCCGGATAGACTTCGAGCGACACGTCGTCCAAAGCCACCACGCCGGGGAACCGCTTGCCGATCCCCTTCATTTCGAGAATTGGAGAAGGCATAAGGCTCAGTAGTCAGTAGCCAATAGTCAGCAGAAGACCTTCGACGCCTTACAGCCGAGTTGTCAGCAGCAGCGACCGCGGCGCGGCGGCTTCTACTGACTACCGGCTACCGGCTACTGCTTTTCATCCCCTCCCGCGGAGCTGGTTGAGCTGGCGGGTGAACTCTTCGACCGTGTCCTTCTTGATGACCTTCGTCGGGACGAAGACCTGCTTGCCGGCGGGGATGACGGAGCGGTCGCCGCCGAGTATCTGCGCCATCGCCTTGATTGACTGGTAGCCGAACTCGAAGGGCTGCTGGACGACCGTGCCGACGACGGCGCCTTCCTTGATGCCCTTCAGCGTGTCGTCCTCCTCGTCGAAGGCGATGATTTTGACCTGACCGATTTTGCCGGCGTCGCGCACGGCCGAGAGGATGGCCGGCGCGTTGTAGGCCCAGAGGCCGACCAGCGCCGCCACGTCCGGGTACTTGACGAGCGTGTCGGCGGCGTTCGCCTTGGCGCGGACGCGGTCGGCGTCGTCGGTGCGCACGTCAATGATCTCGATGTTCGAGCCGGCGATGGCCTCCTTCAAGCCCTCGTAACGCTCGCGCGCGTTCTGCGCGTCGGACTTGCCGACGAAGATCATAATCTTGCCGCCGCCGGGCAGGGCCTCCTTAATCAGCTCGCCCGCCTGTCGGCCGGCGGCCTTGTTGTCGGTGCCGATGTAGCAGGCGCGGTTGCTGGTGGGCGCGTCCGAGTCCTGCGTGAGCACGAGAATCTTGCCGGCCGCGTCGTTAATCATCTGCGTCTGGTTGGCCGGGTCGACGGGGCTGATAGCCATGCCGTCGATGCCCTTGGCGAGCAGGTCGTCAACGAGGCGCTTCTGCTCGGCGGCCGAGCCCTCGCCGGGCATCCTGAACTCGACATCGACGTTGCCCAGCTCGGCGGCGGCCTTCTCCGTGCCCTTGCGGGCGATGGTCCAGAAGTCCGACGGGTTGTTGGTGACGAAGGCGAGGCGCTTCTTGCCGCCCCCGCCGCCGCCTGCGGCGCCCGTATTGGCGGTGCCCCCGCCGTTACTCGTGTTGGTCGAGCCCCCCGCGCAGGCCAGCATCAGCGCGGCCAGCGCGGCACACATTAAGGCGATAGAGATGTGCTTGTTTCTCATCAGCGGCGAACCTCGAAGGCGTGATGTGGCTTTCGCTCACAACTATACAAAAGTCTCGTCGAATGTTAAAGATGCATTTGTCCGACAGACCAATTAAATTTCGCCGGGGAGGGGAGCAGAGGTGACTTGGGAGGAACGCTGGCACCCTTTGCGCGAGGAGTGGGTCGTCGTCGCCGCGCACAGGCAGAACCGCCCTTGGAGCGGCGGCACCGTCGAGCACGCGGAGGAGGAGGTGCCCGACTATGTCGCCGACTGCTACCTCTGCCCCGGAAACCCGCGCGTCTCGGGGCGGCGCAACGCCGACTACACTTCGACCTTCGTCTTCGACAACGACATGCCCTGCGCCAGCCCCGAAGCGCCGCGCGATTTGCCGAAGCCGCCCGGCATCTACCGCAACATGCCGGCCGAGGGCCTCGCCCGCGTCGTCTGCTACAGCCCCCGTCACAGCCTGACGCTCGCGGAATTGGAGCTTGACGAAGTCGAAGAACTGGTGGGCGTCTGGCAGGAGCAGTACAAAGAGTTGGGCGCGCGGGCGGAGGTCAAACACGTCCTCATCTTCGAGAACAAGGGCGAGGCCGTCGGGGTGTCGAACCCGCACCCGCACTGTCAGATTTACGCCACCAACTTCGTCTTCAAGACCATCGAGACGGAGGCCCGCGTCTCGCAAAAGCATTTGAAGGAGAGGGGCCGCGTGCTCTTCCAGGACATCCTCGCCGCCGAGCGCGAGACAGGCGAGCGCATCATCTGCGAGAACGACACGGCCGTCGCCTTCATGCCCTACTTCGCGCGCTACGCCTACGAGGTCTTCGTCGCGCCGAAACAGACGCGCCCGTCAGTCGCCGCGCTCACCGAAGAGGAGCGGCGCGACTTCGCCGACGTGCTCCGCCGCGTCGTCGTCAAGTTCGACAACCTCTGGCGAATCCCCTTCCCCTACGTCATGCCCTTGCACCAGGCGCCGACCGACGGCGGCGACTACTCGGGCTTTCACTTCCACGTCGAGTTCCACCCGCCCCTGCGCCGCCCGAACCTTCTCAAGTACCTCGCCGGGCCCGAGATAGGCGGCGGCAACTTCCTCTCCGACACCTCGCCCGAGGAGAAGGCCGCCGAGCTTCGCGCCGCTTCGGAGGTCCACTACAGGCACGCGCGGAAAGGGGGCGCGCGATGACTTCGGAGGTGCGCGATTTTCTTGAGCCCATCCGCCGTCTGCACGAGCGCATCCGCGACGCCGTCGTCGAGGCGTGCGAGCGCGACGCGGCGGGCGCGATGGCCGCCGTGGACCGCGACGTTGAGGGCGACACCATCTACGCCGTTGACCGCGTGAGCGAGGAGCTTTTAATCGAGTTCTTCGAGACAGAGGTCGCGCCGCGCGCGGCCGTCGTGCTCGTCGCCGAAGGGCTCGAAGAAGGTCAGATAGTTCTGCCTCACGGCTCTCGGGAAGCGGACGCCCTCTGGCGCGTCATCGTGGACCCGATAGACGGCACGCGCGGCATCATGTATCAGAAGCGCAGCGCGTGGGTCTTGACGGGAGTCGCGCCGAACCGGGGCGCCGAGACGGGCCTCCACGACATCGAGCTTGCCGTCCAGACCGAGATTCCGCTCGTCAAGCAACACCTCTGCGATTCGCTCTGGGCAATCAAGGGCGAGGGCGCACACGGCGAGCGCGTCAACCGTTTGACGGGCGAGCGCGTGCCGCTCCACCTCCGCCCCTCGGCCGCGCGCACCATCGAGCACGGCTTCGCGCAAATCTCGCGCTTCTTCCCCGGCGCGCGCGACGAGCTGGCGGCGATTGACGAGGAGGTGGTGATGGGCGCGCTCGGCCCCGTCCGCCCCGGCAAGGCCCACTGTTTCGAGGACCAGTACCTCTCTTCGGGCGGGCAGCTCTACGAGCTGATGGCCGGCCACGACCGCTTCACCGCCGACCTGCGCCCGCTGATGGAGCGGCGCATGGCCGAGCGCGGCCTCGCCCTCGGCATCTGCTGCCACCCCTACGACCTCTGCACCGAACTCATCGCGCGCGAGCTGGGCGTCGTCGTCACAGACCTCTCGGGCGGCCCCCTCCGCGCCCCGCTCAACGTCGAGGCCGACGTAGCCTGGGCCGGCTACGCCAACGACCACATCCGCCGGCAGATAGAACCCCTCCTGCTCGACGCGCTCGCCCGCCGCGGCCTGCTATAAAAAGGGTGACGGGTGACGGGTGTCGGGTGCCGGTTAAGAGTTTGTCTTTCCCCGGCACCCGACACCCGGCACCCGGCACCCGTTTTTCATGGCGTGCTGACGGAGGCGAACTTGCTGGCGAGGACGAGGCTGAGGGCGCCCATGAGGCGGGGGTATTCGCCGAGGCTGGAGACGACGATGCGGGGCGAGGGCAGGCCGCGGCAGAGGCTGTGCTCGGCGACCGTCCCGCGAACCTCCTGCGCGATGAGCGGCCAGGCGCGGGCGATGCGTCCGCCGACGATGACGGCGTCGGGGCTCAGGCCCTTGATGAGATTGGCGATGCCGATGCCGAGGTAGCGGGCCGTGTCGAGCAGGGCGCCGCGCGCCGCCTCGTCGCCGCCTAGAGCGCGGTCCATGAGTTGGACGAAGGAGAGCTTGAGCGCCGCGTCTGAGCCGGCCCGCCGCTCGTAGAAGGCGCAGGCGGCGCGCTCGGAGGCGAACGCCTCCCAGCAGTTGCGGCTGCCCGACGCGCACGCGATGGGGGCGCCCTCGCCGATGGTCATGTGGCCGAACTCGCCGGCCGCGCCGCCCTCGCCGCGGTACACCTGCCCGTCGAAGATGATGCCCGTGCCCAAGCCCTCTTCGACCAGCACCATGATGAAGTCGCGCGCCTCGCGCACCTCGGGCCGGCCGAACCAAAGCTCGGCCAGTGCGGCAGCGTTGGCGTCGTTGTCCACGGCGACGGGCAGGCCGGTCGCCTCCTCGATCCCGCGGGCGACGGCCCAGTCGCGCCACTTAAAGTAGGGGACGAAGAGCGCGCTCCCCGTCGCGAAGTCCACGAGGCCGGGGACGCTGACGCCGACGCCCTCGATGCTCCCCTTGTTGCGGCGCATCAGCTTGCGGACCGAACCGACGACGCGGCGCAGCGTCTCGTCGGCGTCCTTGTCCGTGTCGAACTCGTCGCTCTCCAGCACGCGGCCGGCGAGGTCGCTGGTCGCCACGGTCGTCCGCACGGTGCCGAGGTCAACGCCGATGGCGACCGGCCCCGCCGCGCGCAGGCGCAGCAGAATCGGCGGCCGCCCGCCGCGGGATTCGCCCTCTATCTCTTCAATCAGGTTCCGCGCCTTTAGCTCGTCCACGATGAGCGAGACGGTCGAACGCTGGAGGGCCGTCTCCTGCGCGATTTCGGCGCGAGAGATGGGGGCGCGCTCGCGGACGTAGTTGAGCACGATCTGGCGGTTGATGTCGCGGATGGTGTCGGCGCGGGCGACACTCGCTCTTTTGAGATTGATTCGTCGCAACGTCTAAACCCTACGGGGAAAGGGGCGGCGCGGCCGAGGCGTACGCCAACATAAGTAGAACAGGCGGGCCCGCCCGTCAACATAAATTTTCCCCGGCCGCCCGGAAGGGCCCGATGTATAATGCCCCATCACGGACGGCCGGCGCGAAGCCCGAGGCCGGCCGGCACACCCACCGACGGAGAGATTCAATGAAACGTCAAACGCCGTTCTTCGCCCTCTTGCTCTGCGCCTCGCTGCTGGCGGCGGCCGTCGCGCAAACGCCGCAGCCCGGCGGCGACAAATTCGTCTACGCCGACTTCGAGGCGATGCAGGACGGGAGGCCCGTCAGCAGCCGCGGCGGCTTCGTGCAGCTCATCTCCTACCAGGAGTCCACGCCGAGCAAGATGAAGGGACTGGCGAACTCGAACCCCGCGGCGCCCGAACTCGTCCGGCTCAAGCCGGACGACCCGAACCGCGCCGCCGCCTTCGACTACGAGCTTTACTCGCCGAACCAGTACGCGGGCGTCGGCCTCCAGATTTCCGGGCAGGCCGACAAGGACGGCAAGCCCGTGGCCGATGACCTGAGCGCCTACAAGTACCTCTCGATGGATGTCTACGCCACGGGCGTCCCCCGGCTGCGGGTGGAGATCATCAGCCGCGGCCAGGGCATCAACATGTCGAGCGGCTTCCCCTCGTCGGCCATCAAGGTCAAGCCGGGCCTGAACACCTACAAGATTCCGCTCAACACCCTCGCCCAGCCCACCTGGGCCGACACCAAGGTGGGCCCCAAGGACGTGCTCAAGAAGCTGACCGCCGTCAGCATCACGGCCTTCTGCGAAAGCTGCTCGCCGATGAAGGGCATGATCGTCGTGGACAACGTCGTCTTCGAGAAGTGAGGGCTGAGTGTAGCGGACGGCTTTTTCAACACAGAGAACACAGGGGGCACAGGGGGCACAGAGAATTATCTTTCTCTGTGCCCTCTGTGCCCCTGTGTTAAATCATGCGCGCGCCACCATCAACGCTCGGGCGGCTTCTCCGGCGCGGCCGTGTCGTCGGGGAGGGCGGAGCCGCTGGCTTGGCCGTCGTCGCGGGTCGCCTCCTTGCTCAGACGCGTGAAGGTCTCGCGGGCGCGGTCGGCGTCGGCCTTGCGCTTGGCGCGGGTGTAGGCGCGGGCGAGGGCGAAGTAGGTCTTGGCCTCGTCGGGCACCATCTTGGCGGCCGTCTCAAGCGCCTGGATGGCGCGGTCGTTCTGGCCGGCTTCGAGGAGCAGGCGGCCGAGCAGGTAGTGTGCGAGCGGCAGGCGCGGCGCCTGTTTGGCGGCCTCCTCGGCGTAGGGCAGGCCGCCCTGAATGTCTTTGCGCTGGAGCTTGATGTTGGCTATCTGGCAGCGGGCGAGGACGTGCTTCGGCCAGTTATCAAGCTCGCGCAGGAAGGCGGCGAGCGCGCCGTCCTCGTCGCGGTTGGCGAGCAGGAAGCGCCCGTAGGCGTACTGGACGTTGGCGACCTTGGCGTGGTCGCGGGCGAGCAGGTCGTACTCGCGCTGGGCGTCGGACATGTTCTTCTGGGCGGCGAAGTGCTCGGCCAGTCCGGCGCGCCGGATGAGGTCGCGGTCGCGGTAGTTTAAATCAATCTGCTTCGGCGTCAGCCCGACGCGCAGGACCGAGAGGCCGAGGGCGATGATGAGGTCTTCGCTCTTGACGCCCTCGTAGCTGAGCGTGCCGAGCGTCTGCTGGCCGCGCTCGAACTCGCCCTTGAGGATGGAGATGAGGCCCTCGTGGTAGCGCATGACGCGCGTCAGCTCGACGTTGTCCGAGACGCCGAGCTGGCGGCCCTGGTGGATGTGTGTGAGCGCGTCGTCGTAGCGCGCGAGCTGGAACTCGCAGAGGCCGAGCATGGCCCAGCCGGCCCCGGCCTTGGGCTGGAGGCGCACGGTCTGGCGGAAGGCGTCGGCGGCCTCCCGGTAGTTGTCGCGGTCGTAGAGGAGCGTGGCGAGGTACCACCAGCCTTCGGCCCACTGGGGGCGGACGGCGAGTGCCTTGCGGTAGGCGGCGAGGGCCTCGTCGGCGCGGTCGCCCTCGCGGGCGGACGTGGCCTCGGCGGCGAGCCTCTCGAACTCTCCGGGCGAAGCGTTCTGCGCGGGCGGCGCGGCGGGCGTGGCCGAGGGGCGCGGCGCGCGTCGTCGCTGGCCGGGCGCGTCCTGAGAAAAGAGGGCCGTCAGCGCGCACAGCAGGCAGAGGCACGCGAGGACTCTCGGGCGCGGCGACGAGTTGATAAAGGGAATTGCGTTCATAACTTCGTTGAAGAAGGCCGGCCTACTTGGCGGGCTTCACGCCCTCGCCCTCGACGACGCGGACGTAGGCGCCCGCGGGGAGGTTCGTGAGCTTGTCAACTTTGCCGCTCGGCCAGCGAATCTCGACGCTGTCGGCCTTCGCCTGGCGGCCGAGGCCGAGGATTTCGCGCGGGTCGTGCGAGGCGAGGTAGCTGCCGCCGCTCGTCTTCAGCCGCGTCATCTTCAGCGCGCCCGCCTGCCAAGTGATGACGGCGCCGACCGCGCCCGTGTTGCTCTTCGTCGAGACGAGCTGGAGCCCGAGCCAGTTGTTGCGGTTGCCGCCGTCGTTCCTCAGGAGCGCGGGCGCCTCGCCGTTGTTCGAGATGAGGAGGTCCAAGTCGCCGTCGTTGTCGTAGTCGCCGACGGCCATGCCGCGCGCCGGGAACGTCTTGCCGAAGACGGCGCCGGAGCGCGCGCTCACGTCCGCGAAGCCGCGCCCCGTGTTCTCGAACATCAGGATGGGCTCCTTGTATTTGACGCGCGTCGTCAGCGTCTCGACCATGTCGTCGGGGTGGCCGTTGGCGAGGAAGAGGTCGGGGTCGCCGTCGTTGTCGTAGTCGAAGAACTTGAGGCCCCAGCCCGAGAGCAGTCGCGTGGCGGGCGCGATCTCGCCGGGGTCGTCGATGAAGGTCAGGTCTTTCTGGTTGTGGTAGAGGCTGAAGAGTTCCTGGTCGATGTTGGCGACGAAGAGGTCTTGCCAGCCGTCGCCGTCGTAGTCGGCGGCGTCCACGCCCATGCCTGAGCGCGGCGAACCGGCCTCGCTGTAGGCGACGCCCGAGGCGAGTCCCGCCTCCTCGAACTTGCCGCCGCCGCGGTTGACGAAGAGGAAGTTGGGCATCGTGTCGTTGGCGACGAAGAGGTCCGAGAGGCCGTCGTTGTTCACGTCCGTTGCGACGGCGCCGAAGGATTTGCCGGGCGAGCCGGCGATGCCGGAGGCGGCGCTCACGTCGGCGAAGGTGCCGTCGCCGTTGTTGCGGAAGAGGAAGCTGGGGCGCGGCTTAAATATGCGGGGGATGCAGTAGAAGTTGCGGCCCAAGCGGTTGTTGCCGCAGCTCATCTCCTTGTTGTAGAGGACGAAGCTGGAGACGAAGAGGTCGAGGCGGCCGTCCTTGTCGAAGTCGAACCAGGTGGCGCAGGTTGACCAGCCGGGGGCGGCGACGCCGGCCTTGGCGGTCACGTCCGTAAAGGTGCCGTTCCCCTGGTTACGGTAAAGGATGTTGCGGCCGTAGCTGGTGACGTAGAGGTCTTGCCAGCCGTCGCCGTCGTAGTCGCCCGCGGCGGCGCCCATGCCGAACGTCTCGCCGGGGACGCCTGCCTTGTCCGTCACATCAACGAATTTCCCGTCGCGGTTGTTGCGGTAGAGCGCGTTCTTGGGCGAGGGCTTGGGCTGATAGAAGTCGGAGGGGCCGCTGTTGACGAGGTAGATGTCGAGCCAGCCGTCGTTGTCGTAGTCGAAGAAGACGCACCCCGCCCCGACCGTCTCGGGCAGGTAACGCTGGGGCGACATGGCGTTGTTGTGCGTCCACGTGATGCCGCTCTCCTGCGCGGGGACTTCGGTGAAGGTGACGGGGGGCGCGGCGGCGGGACGCTCCTGCGCGAGCGCGTGGCGCGGGAGCGCCGCGAGCGCGCAAACGGACGCCGTTAAGAGCGAGAGAAAGATTGTTCTGCGTGCCACTTCCGTGTTCCCTACCGCTCCGGCGGCGTCGCCGGTTGTGGCGGCTGCGCCTGCGGGCCGGTTTGGTTCTGTAGATTCTTCTGCCGCTCGTGGTAGAGCGTCTGTTCTTGCGCCTGGAGCCTTTCGATTTCGGCCCGCTCGCGCTCGTAGTCGGCGGTGCGGTTGAGCTTGCTGTAGAGGCGCGCGAGCAGGACGTGCGCGGCGATGAAGCCGGGCTGCTGGCGGACGACCTCTTCGAGCATCGCGGCCGCCTCTTCGGACTTGCCGCGCGCCTGCGCCAGTTGCGCCATCTGGTAGAGCGGCGCCGGGTCGCCCGGCCTCAAACTTAAAGCGCGCTTCAGGAGCGCCTCGGCCTCGTCCAGCCGCCCGTCCTCGCGGTAGAGCCAGCCGAGGTTGACGTTGGCGACGAAGTCGCCGGGGTTCAGCTCAAGCTCGGACTGGAACTCCTTGAGCGCCTGCTGGCGGTCGTGCGCGGCGACGTAGACGTTGCCGAGCGTGGAGCGGAGCGTCGGCACGCGCGGGTTGAGCTGGAGTGCCCTCTGCAACTCGGCGACGGCCTTCGGGTACTCGTGCGTGGCGAGGTAGAGCGAGCCGACGACGAGGTGCGCTTCTGCCGTCTCGACGCCGCGGAAGACCTTGTCGATCAGGCGCTCGGCGTCGTCGAGGCGCCTGAGGCCGAGGTAGGTGAGCGCGAGCGTGGAGGCGGCGGCGAGGTTGGCGGGCTCGGCCGCGCGGACGGCTTCGAGGTCGGAGACGGCGTCGGCCAGACGGCCTAGCTGGTAGTTGCTCAAGGCCAGCAGGAGTCGCGCCTGATGGTTCGAGGGCTGCGCGGCGACGGCCTGCAACAGCTCGACCCGCGCGCGGTCGAACTCGCCCGTCTTGTAGTAGGCGAGGCCGAGGTTGAGGAGGGCTTCCGTCAGGCTGGGGTTGATGTCGAGCGCCTGCCTGTAACGCTCGATGGCCTGCGGGTACTGTCCGAGGCGGGCGTGGACGGAGGCGAGGCCGGCGAGCGCGTCGGCCCGGCGGGGCTCGGCGCGGAGCACCGCCTCGTAGGCCGCGCGCGCGCCGGCAAGGTCGCCCTTCTCACGCAACACGTCGCCTTCGAGGCGCACGTCGGCGGGCGTGACCGCGGCGGCCGGGGTGTCGGCGGGCGGCGCTTTGGCGGCGCGGGCGCTCTGCGTCTCGGGCGTCGGCTCTTTCTCCTGCTGCTCCTTGTTGAGCCGTTCGATGACGAGGCGTTCGCGCTCGGCGTCGGCCGGGCGCTTGAGCCTGTGGTAGACGCGGGCGAGCAGGACATGGGCCGCCGTGAAATTCGGGCTCCGCCGGACGACCTCTTCGAGCATCGCGGCGGCGTCTTCGGACTTGCCGCGCGCCTGCGCCAGTTGCGCCATCTGGTAGAGCGGCGCCGGGTCGCCCGGCCTCAAACTTAAAGCGCGCTTGAGCAAAGCCTCGGCTTCGTCGAGCCGCCCGTCCTCGCGGTAGAGCCAGCCGAGGCGGACGTTGGCGTTGAAGTCGCGCGGGTTGTTCTGAAGCTCTAAGGCGAACTCGGCGGACGCAAGGTCGCGGTTGCCGGAGAAGAGGTAGGCGTTGCCGAGCTGCGAGTGAACGGTCTGGAGGCGCGGGTTGACCCCGGCGGCGGCCTTCAACTCTTCGATGGCCTTCGGGAAGTTTTTGATGGCGAGGTAGAAGGAGCCGAGGATGAGGTGGGCCTCGGCCGGCTCGACGCGCGAGAAGACGACGCGGACGAGCGGCTCGGCCTTGTCCGGCTGGTCGAGGCCGATGTAGGCGGTGCCGAGCGCGTAGGCGGCGGCGACGTTGTCGGGCTGCGCGCGGCGGACGGCCTCCAGTTCCGCGACCGCCTCGGGCAGCTTGTTCAGTTGCAGGAAGGAGAGGCCGAGCAGGAGCCGCGCCTGCTGGTTCGAGGGCTGCGCGCCGACGACCTGCGAGAACTCGGCGGCGGCGGCCGTGAAGTCTTCGGTCTTGAAGTGGGCGAGGCCGAGGTTGAGCCGCGTCTCGTGCATCTTGGGGTCGAGGGCGAGCGCCGACTTGTAGCGCCTGACGGCCTCGCCGTACTGGCCGAGGCGCGCGAAGACGACGCCGAGGTTCGAGAGCGCGTCGGCGCGGTCCGGGACGGCGCGCAGGGCGGCCTCGTAGGCGGCGCGGGCGCCCTCAAGGTCGCCCCTCTGCTGCAACTCGACGGCGCGCGCGAAGTCCGACTCGGACCGGCGCGCGGCGGCCCCGTCCTGGGCCGGGGCCAGGGCCAGCAGCAGAGCTAAAGACAGACCGATGAGCATGAAGGGTGCAGGTCGACCGCGATGCCTTGGATTTTAAATGGACGCTTCCGGGGGAGACATCCGCCGCCGTCGTTTCGCGGGCGACGATTATAGCCGAAGGGTTTGAGGGCGACAAAGAGGGCGCACTCGGGGCCGAGTCTTCAAGGCGCGGCGCGGGCGCGCCATTTGGATTCGACCTCCCGAAGCTCGGCCGCCGCCGGGTCGTCGGGGTTCTCGTCGAGGTACTTGCGCAGCTCGTCGGCCGCCTCTTTGAACTGGCCCGAGCGGGCGTAGAGGTTGCCGAGGTAGATGCGCGCGCGAAGCTCGCGCCGGGTGTTGAAGCCGAGCGCCTTGAGGAGCGCGTCGCGGGCCTGCTCGCGGCGGTCGAGTTCGAGGTAGGCGATGCCGAGCAGGAGGTAGGCGTTCGGGTTGACGGGCTGGGCGCTGACGGACTGTTCGAGGTACTTGGCGGCCTCTTCAAATTGGCGCCCTTCGAGCTTGCAGTAGCCGGCGCCGCGCAGGGCCGGGCTGTAGCGCGGGTTCAGTTTGAGGGCGCTCTCGAAATCCTTGCAGGCGTCGGCCAGCTTATGTAGGGCGATGAGGAGGTCGCCGCGCTCGGCGAACGCCTGGAAGTAGTCGGGGTAGAGCTCGACGGCGCGCGAGAGGCTTTCGAGCGCCTTCTCGGACCGGTCCTCTTCCCTGAACTTGACGGCGTCTCTGAAGGCGCGGCGGGCGGCCTTCGGCACCTTCTGCTCGGCCTCGGCGGCGGTGACGATTTCCGCCTTCGACGCGACGCCCGTCGGCGTGATGTCCCGGCGGAGGATGAGGCTGATGTTGAGGTCGCCCGTGACCGTGCGCGTGGTGTCGGCCTCGACGCCCTCGACCGAGAGGCCGGGGTCGGTCAGGCTCTTGGCCGAGAGGGAGTAGGCGCCCTCGGGGATGCCCGCGAACTCGAAACGGCCGTGCTCGTTGGCGTAAGTCTGGCGGGGCACGCCGCCCCTGTAGACGAGCGTGACGAGGACGTTCGAGGCCGGCGCCCCTTCGGGGAGCGAGACCTGCCCCTGGATGGTGCAGACCCTCGCGGGCTGCGACGGCCTCGGCAACTCCCTCGGCTGCTGGGCCGCGGCGGAGGCGGCGCTCACGAGGAGGAGCGACACGGCGAGACCCGTCACTTTAAACCGATGGGGCGTCACCTTCTTGCGTGCCTCCTCAGCCGCCGCGGGCGTTGACGAAAAACTTTTGGTGCGGCGATGGCCTCGGGGGCCACCGCCGCACCAGATTCAGGGCCGGGGATGGGGCGCCCGCTTAGAAGTAGAACTTGAAGGCGAGCTCGATCCTCCGGTGCCCGTGCTTGTTGACGATGCGGCCGAACGTGTTGACGGCGTTCGGGTCTATCTCGAACCCTTTAGTCGGGTCGCACAGCGTCGTGTCGCCCGGTATGGTGCCGGTCCCCGTCGGAGTCCCCTGCGCGATGCGGGTGCAGGTGCCGGTCGCCGGGTTGATTTTGTTTCTGGTGTTGAGGGCGAGGGCCGGGCCGTTGAGGCCGCCGATGTCCCCGAGGTCGGGGTTCGGGAACGCCTGGTTGAAGACGTTGAAGAGCCCCAGCCTGAACTGCAACTTCTTATCCTCCGAGAAGCTGAAGTTCTTGAAGAAGGTCAGGTCCCAGTTGGTCGTCGTCGGGGACCGGATGTAGAAGGGCGACTGGTACGGCCCCGACGAGCCGAAGGCCGGAATCTGGAAGGCCCCTACGTCCAGATACTTCCCGTTCACGTCGGTGGTGCCCGTCGTCGGGTTGCGCAGGATGATGGGGGCGATGCCGGCGGAGCCGGGCGTGTCGCCGCCCGCCGCCGCGTTGTGGCCGAAGGCGGAGAAGAGGACGGTGCTGCCCGTGATGGCCCCGGTGAACCTGACGTAGATGGGGCGCCCGCTCTGCGCCGTCGTGATGCCCGACATCTGCCAGCCGTTCAAAGCGCCCTTCGTGAACCAGTTCCGGAAGCCGCCGCGGGCGAGGTCCGGGAGGTTGTAGTTGTAAGAGAGGTTGAAGATGTGCGTCCGGTCGTACGGGAGGACGCCGTAGCTGCGCTCGCGCGTGTTGATGGGGTCAACGATGGAGTTGCCGGCGCTCTCGTTGACGCCCGTCGTGCCGAGGGCCTTCGAGAAGGTGTAGGTCAGGAAGTATTGCAGGCTCCTGCCCAACTGCCGGTTCAGCGTGAACTGCATCGAGTGGTAGTTCGACGTGCCGTCGAAGGACTGAACCTGGATGCCGCCGCCGTTGCCGGCGTAAGCCGGGTAGGGTAAGAGCTGCGCCAACGCCGCCGGGTTGTTGGCGACCGCGGCGCGGTGGACGGGGTTGGCGAGGTTGGCGCAGTTGGGGCCGCTCGGGCAGTCGTTGCCGAAGAGGCCCGAGGTCAGCGGGTTGAGGATGAAGTTGATGCCGCGCCGCTGCGGCAGGTGGCGGCCGAAGGTCCCGACGTAGGAGACCTCGGCGACTTGGCTCCACGGCAGGCGCCGCGCGAGCGAGAGGCTGGCGGTCGTGATGCGCGGGATGCCGTTCTCGTGGCGGTTCTGCGACGTGAAGCCGCCGGGGCAGCCGACGCCCGAGACGCCGCTGCCGACCGAGCGGCAATTCGCGCCCGGCGGGATGTTGAGCGGGTTGAACTTGGCGATGTTGTCGAGCGTGATGTCGTTGTTGGGCGCGCCCCAACTGTCGGCGTGGACGGTCAGGTAGTTGGGCGGCAGGGTCTGAATCGCGTAACTGTAGTTGCCCTGGACGCGGTTGTAGAAGACGCCCGCGCCGCCGCGCAAGACCGTCGAGCCGTTGCCGAACATGTCCCAAGCGATGTTGAGGCGCGGCCCTATCTTCAGGCCCGGGCCTTCGTCGTAGACGCCCGCCGGTATCTCGCCGCGGCTCTCCAGCAGGAAGCCGTTCGGGCGGGAGAGGTCAACCTGCCCGTTGGCGCCCGTCAGGAAGGCCCCCTGGTTGCGCTGGTAGACGGTCGGGTCGAAGACGGAGCCGAGTCCCGTCGTCTCCCTGTTGGTGCCGAAGTAGGAGAGCCGCGCGCCGTACTCGACCGTCAGGTTCGGGCGCAGCTTGAAGCTGTCCTGCCCGTACCCCTCGAAGTTCCAGAACTTGTAGCGCCCGACGGGGGCGGTCGTGCTCTGGTCGAAGCCGTTGATGCGGCCCGTGTAGAGGTTGGCGAAGGCGTTGCCCGTGGAGCGGGCCTGGTCGGACTCGAAGTTGATCTGCCCCTCGACGTTGCTCTGGACGTTCTGCACCTTGGTCGCCCGCTCGGCGAGGAAGCCGAACTTGAGCGTGTGGTTGTTGTAGACCTTCGAGACGGTGTCGGAGGCGGAGATGCTGTCGTTGTTGGCGAAGAGCGGGAGGCCGCCCGGCTGCCACATGTTCGCGTTGTTGGACTCCCAGCTAATCAACTGGAGCGGCGCGTAAGGCGTCGCCGACCGGGGGGCGAGCGCCCCGGTGGAGAGCGGCGCCTGAAGGTTGGCGATGCCGAGCGCCGACTTGCTGACCTTCGACGGGTCGTTGTAGTCGTAGTGGAGCTGGAGCTTGCTGGCGCTGAAGACGAACTCGTTGGTCATCGTCGGGCTGATGACGCTCGTGATGTTGGTCGCCAGCGAGCGGCCGAGGTTACTGCCGACCACGTGGCTCGGCAACTCGAAGGCCGACGGCCCCCACCAAATCCCGTACGGCGCGTCGTCCGACTCGGCCTCGCGCGCCAGACGCAGGTACATGTTGGTGTTGTTCGTGACCTTGTAGTCGAAGCGCATCTTGAGGTCGTTGCGGTTGATGGGCGCGATGATGTTCGACGCGTAGTTGCGCCGCTGGGCCTCAAGCGTGCTGCCGGGGTCGGGGACGAAGTTGGGCAGCGGGTAGAGGTTCAGCAGCGCCGCCCCGATGGGGTTGCGGAAGGCCGTCAGGTTGCCGCTCGGGATGGGGTTGCGCACGCCGCCGTCAACGCCGACGCCGCCGTTGCCGCTGGTGCAGCTGGCCCAACTGATGGTGTCGGGCGGGCAGAGCGTGCCGCCCTGGGCGGGCGTGAGCCCGGTGACGACCGTGCCGCCGACGCACTGGCCGCCGATGAACTGCCCGCCGATGCAGGCGCCGTAGCGCGAAGGCGACTGGCTGAAGTCGCCGTTGCGCTCGCGCAGGGTCGGGACGGTGCCGAGCCGCGAGCCGCGGTCGGGCCGCTGGCGCTGGACCTCGAAGCCGACGAAGAAGAACAGCTTGTCGCGGTTGCGGTTGAAGTTGGTGCCGGGCAGGATGATGGGGCCGCCGATGTTGCCGCCCGGATACTTGAAGTCGGTGTCGGGCCGCGAGTTGCGCAGGACGCTGTTCGAGCGGTCGTTGGCTTGCAGGCTGTTGGGGCGGAAGTAGTAGTAGAGGGCGCCGTGGAAGTCCTTGGTGCCGCCCTTCGTCGTCGCCGAAATCTGCACGCCGCCCGAGCCGTACTCTGCCGCGTAGTTGCTCGTCTTGACCGTCACCTCCTGCACCATGTCCACGTTCGGCGTGATGATGGTGCCGTTGTTCGAGCCGATGTCCACGACGCGCGAGCCGTCGATGCTGACGTTGTTGTTGACGCCGCGGATGCCGTTGACGGTGTAGTTGGCGGTGGCGTTCGCCCCGCCCCCGAACGAGACGCGGTCGATGCCGGAGTTCGGGTCGCTGGGGTCGGGCGGCACGACGCCGGGCAGGATGCGCAGGAGTTCGAGGCTGCTGCGGCTGATGATGGAGAGGTTCTCGATCTGCGCCGAGGTAATCGTCTCGGACCGCTCGCCCGTCTCCGTCTTGATGGCCGAGCCCTGGTCCGTGACCGTCACCGTCTCGGTCGGGGCGCCGACTTCGAGTTCCGCGTCGAGGCCGCGCGTCTCGGTCGGGGCGAGGTTGAACTGCCGCTCGTAGGTCTTGAACCCCTGGCTCTCGACCCGGAGCGTGTAGGCGCCGGGGTCAACCGAGGTGAAGACGTAGACGCCCGCGTCGCTGGTCGTCGCCTTGCGCTCGTCGCCGCGCTGGCCGGCGAGCGTCACCGTCGCGTTCGGGACGACGGCCCCGGCCGGGTCTTTGACGACGCCGCGCACCGTGCCGCTCGTCGTGCCCTGCGCGAACGCGGCGGGCGCGGCCGCCAGCAGAGATAACGCCCCCAACAACACGCACGAGAGAAGGAGTCCGACCTTCCCCCCGCCGCCCGAAGCCGGCCCGAAGCCGCCTGTCGTCAAACGCCGCGCCTGGTCTGTCACTAACATTGAATGGCCTCCCGGAATCGCCGGTCTCGAAGTGGCTGACGGACGGAATCAGCCGACGAACGCACGTCGGCGACGCACGCATCAGGTGCGCCGCGACGATGAAGCTAAAGCCTTTAGAGCAGGTAGGCAGAACAAGCTGAGAGCCCCGCCCCGTCACGCGGAGTCGGGAGGCCCCTCCCGTCAAGCCTGCCCCTTAAGTTAAGGGGGACGGCCGCCGACAGAAGCTCCTCGCCGAATCCGGCTCGAAAGATTTAGTTGTGAATTCTGACTTTTGGGGTTAAAACTATCGAACGCTTTGTTGCAAGACCGGACAAAAGCTATTACTAAATCCCCTCCTTGTCAAGAAAATTTTTATCCGCACTTGGTCCGGGAGCCGAACAAACTCCTTGGAAAGCCGGGCCAAAAGCCCGAATTGTCACTTCGCCGCCGATGGTTTAACTTAACGCGCATGAGGCCCGCCCTGACCGCCCTGCTCCTCTCGGCCGCCTGCACGGTCGTGGCCCTGCCGCCCGTGTCGGCGCGTCAGGCGCCCGCCGAGGGGGCGCGGGCAATCGAGTTCACGGACGTGACCGGCCGGGCGGGCATCAGGTGGGGCGTCACGCGTCTCGCCCCCGGCATCAAGTACCTGATTGAGACGATGGGCGGTGGCGGCGGCTTCCTCGACTACAACAACGACGGGCTCCTCGACATCTACCTCGTCAACTACACGCAGCCCGAGCCCGGCTCTAAAACGAGGGACGCCCTCTACCGCAACAACGGCGACGGCACCTTCGCCGACGTGACCGAGGCCGCCGGCATCAACCACCTCATGTGGGGCATGGGCCTCGCCTCGGGCGATTACGACAACGACGGCTTCGCCGACCTCTACGTCACCGGCTACGGCTCAAGCCGCCTCTACCGCAACCGCGGCGACGGCCGTTTCGAGGACGTGACCGACAAGGCCGGCGTCAACAACAAACTCTGGGGCGCGGGCGCCGCCTTCTTCGACGCCGACGCGGACGGCCGCCTCGACCTCTTCGTCTGCAACTACCTCGACTTCGACCCCGACGCCGCCAAGGTCCCCTGCGACTTCTTCGAGGGCCGCCCCTACTGCTACATCTCGAAGTTCAAGGGCTCGCCCGGCGTGCTCTACCGCAACAACGGCGACGGCCGATTCGAGGACGTGAGCGCGAAGTCGGGCATCGCCGCCCACAGGGCGAAGGGCTTGGGCGTGGTCGCCCTCGACTACAACAACGACGGGCGGATGGACATCTTTCAGGCCAACGACTCTGACCCCAACTTCCTGTTCCGCAACGAAGGCAACCTGAAGTTCTCCGAGGTCGCGCTCGAAGCCGAGTGCGCGTTCGACCCGAACGGGCGGGTGCGCGGCGGGATGGGCGTGGACGCCGAAGACATAGACGGCGACGGGTTTCAAGACCTCTTCGTCACGAACTTCTCGCAGCAGACCAACGCCTTCTGGCACAACAACGGCGACGGCACCTTCGGCGAGACGACTTACGAGCTTGGACTCGGCAAAGTCAGCCTCCCCGTGAGCGGCTTCGGCACGCGCTTCCTCGACTACGACAACGACGGCCTCACCGACCTCTTCGTCCTCAACGGCCACCCGTTCGAGCCCATCCAGAAGGTCTTCCCCGAGACGACCTACGCCGAGCCGGCCTTCCTCTTCGAGAACACGGGCAAGGCTTTCCGCGAGGTGGCGGCGCAGCGCGGCGCGGCGCTCAGGAAGTCTTACCTCGGGCGCGGCCTCGCCGTCGGCGACTACGACAACGACGGCGACCCGGACCTGCTGCTGATGAACGCGGGCGAGCCTCCCGCGCTCCTGAGGAACGACGGCGGCAACCGCAACCACTGGCTCGGCGTCGAGCTAATCGGCACGCGGAGTAACCGCGACGGCACGGGCGCGCTCGTGACGGTCAGGGCGGGCGCCTCGCGCCGCTCCAAACAACTGCTCGGCGGCGCGAGCTACTTCTCGGCCTCGGACCTGCGGCTGCTCTTCGGGCTGGGCGGCGCGGCGAAGGTTGACGAGGTCGAGGTCCGCTGGCCTTCGGGCGCGTTGACGCGGCTGAAGGATGTCATGCCCGACCGCTACGTCGTCGTCAGAGAGGACGCGGCGCAGCCCGTCAGGCGCTAACGATTACCGAAACGAGGGCTGTCATGAAAGTACTTGCCGCGTCCATCCTGGCGCTGACCGTCACGCTGACGACTTTACCGCGCCCGCTTCAGGACCCGCGCGACCAGGGGCAGGACGACGAGACGGTGGTCGTCGGCTCCAGCGAGGTTTTGCTCGACGCGGTGGTGAAGGATAAGAAAGGCGTCGTCAGGGACCTGAAGCCTTCGGACTTCGAGGTCTACGAGGACGGCGTCAAGCAGGAGATAAGGTCGTTCCGCCTCGTCACGCGCGGCCCGGCCGCGGCCGGCAAGGCAGACGGCAAGCCCAACGGCAGGCCCGACGACAAGGCAACATCCGGCGCCGCCGCGACCTCGCCTTCGGCGCCGTCGTCTTCCGCGCCCGCGCGGCCGTCGCGCGAGAACCCTCTGAGCGCCGTCGCGCTCGTCTTCGACCGCCTCTCGCCCGAGAGTCGCGCCCGCGCCCGCGACGCGGCGCTCGCTTACGTCGGCAACGAGTCGCGGCCCGACGACTTCATGGGCGTCTTCAGCATCGACCTCAAGCTCAGGGCCGTCCAGCCCTTCACCAGCGACGCGCGGCTCGTCCGTCAGGCCGTCGAGCGCGTCGGCGCGCGCGGCTCCACGCCGTACGCGTCGGGCGGCGAGCCGGCCGGCGACCGCGCGAACAAGCAGATGGCGGCGCCGACGACGGACAATTTCTCGGGCTCGGGGCTGGCCGGCACGGGCGAGGCGTCGGGCGGCAACGTCGGCCCGGAGGCGGGCGCGTCGGCGGCCGAGGCGCAGTTCGCCGAGATGACGCGCCGCGCCGTCGAAGGCTTTGAAATCCTTGAGCGCGGCCAGCAGGGCTTTGCGACGACCGACGCGCTGCTCGCCGTCATCAACGCGATGGGGAGGCTGCCGCGCCGCAAGGCGCTCATCTTCTTCTCCGAAGGCGTGGCGATTCCGACCGCCGTCCAGTCGCAGTTCCGCAGCGTCATCAGCGCGGCCAACCGCGCCAACGTCAGCATCTACGCGGTGGACGCCGCCGGCCTCCGCGTGTTGAGCGCCGACGCCGAAGCGGGCCGCGCCATGCAGGCCCTCGGGCGCCGCCGCATCGCCGTGGCGGGCAGCCCCTCCGACGGCTCCGGCCCGATGACGCGCGACCTTGAGCGCAACGAAGACCTCATGAACCAGAACCCCGAGGGCGGGCTCAAAGAACTCGCGGGCGGGACGGGCGGCCTCTTCATCAGCAACACCAACAACCCCGGCCCGCGCCTGCGGCAAGTGGACGAAGACCTGCACGCCTACTACCTTCTCTCCTACAGCCCGCGCAACCAGAACTTCGACGGCCAGTTCCGGCAGATAAGCTTGAAGGTCAACCGTCCCGGCGTCGAGGTGCAGGCGCGCAAAGGCTACTTCGCCCTGAACACCTCTTACGACACGCCCGTGCTCCACTACGAGGTGCCGGCGCTCGTCCTCCTCGGCTCCGAGCGCCCGCCCCCGAGCGCCTTCGACTCGCGCGTCGCCGCCTTCAACTTCCCCGAGCCGGGCAACGCCGGCCTCGTGCCCGTCATGGTCGAGGTGTCCGCCGGCTCTATCAACTACGTCGTCGGCAAGGACAAGAAGAGTTACGCGACGAACTTCTCCGTCGTCGTCTTAGTCAAGGACGAGGCCGGGCGGCCCGTGCGCAAGCTGAGCAACCAGTACGTCCTCGGCGGCCCGCTCGAACAGCTCGACGCGGCGCGGCGCGGCAAGATTCTCTTCTACCGCGAGACGCGGCTCGAACCGGGCCGCTACACCGTCGCCGCGGTCGTCCACGACGCGACGAACGACCGCGCGAGCATGCAAGCGTCCGCCCTCGAAGTGCCCGCGGGCGACGACTCGCGCCTCAGGCTCAGCAGCATCGTCCTCATCAAGAGCGCCGAGCAGGCGACGGCCGCCGACAAGCAGTCGCCGAACCCCTTCCACTTCGGCGAGGTGCTCATCTACCCCAACATGAACGAGCCGGTGCGCAAGGCCGCGAGCAAGAACCTCGCCTTCTTCGTCACCGTCTACCCGCCGCACGCCTCGGCCACGCCCGCCAAGCTTAAACTCGAAATCATGCAGGCCGGGCGCACGCTCGGCCAAGCCTCCTACGACCTCCCGGCGCCCGACGCCTACGGCCGCGTCCAATACGCCACGGCCGTCCCCATCGACAAGTTCGGCCCCGGCGACTACGAGCTGCGAGTCACCGTCCACGACGCGCGCGACACCGCGACGCGCACGGAGAAATTCACCATCGCGCCATAACTTTGTTTAATTCGGGAACGGCTCGCCTTCGCGGGAGATGCGGATGCGGTGGTCGGTGAACTGCGTGTGGGAGCCGGGGATTTCGACCCTGGGCATGTGGCAGGAGACGCAGGAGTTTTGTCTGACGGGGCAGGGCTTGGCGTCGCGGCCGTCCTCGGCCTCGGACTTCGCCAGCGCCTCCGACTTGAGGCTCGCCTGCGAGCGGTGGCAGGCCATGCACTTGGCGTCGTAGAACGCCTCGTCGTGCTTCGGGTCCTGGTGCGGGTTGTGGCAGGCCGTGCAACTGAGGCGCTCGTCGAAGGGGTCGTGGCCGCGGCTGGTGAAGAGGCGGTAGGGCTGGAAGCGGACGCTGTTGATGCCGCGCAGCTTCGAGTTGGCCGAGACCGACTCGGCGCTGCGGTGGCACGAGCCGCAGAACTCCTGCGACAGCTCGTCCGGGTTCATCGAGCCGGGGTTGAAGATGCGCTTGTTCTTGAAGTCCTTAGCCTCCATCGCGAGGACGTGGTCGGCGCCGGGGCCGTGGCACGCCTCGCAGGAGACGCCGGGCATCATCTTCTCTAATTGCAACTGCGTCCCCGACGCGGAGGCCGTCGTGTGGCAGCCGAAGCAGTTGCGCGCCTCGTCGGTGCTGACCTCGCGGCCGACGGCCTCTTCGAGCGTCGGCGGCGGCTCGCGCTCGTAGCCGATGGTCCAGTCGAGCCCCTTAATCTTCCTGTAGAAGCTGACGCGGGTCTCCTGAAACTTGCCGTTGCGCTGGTAGAGGTAGGTCTGCCCGGCCTTGCCCTGTCCGAAGGCGTAGAGGATGGGGGCTGAGATGGTCTGCCTGCCGTCGGTGACGGTGTAGATGCTCTGGTCGCCGCGGCGCGTGATGGTGTAGGTGTAGGGGCCGGCGCGGAAGGTCAGCTCGGCGTGGGCGCGGAGGATTTCGCTCGTCGCGACGGGTTCGAGCGCGCGCCCCATCGCCGTCGCGTGCTGCGTCTGCGACTCCTGCTCGTGGCACCTGGCGCACGCCTGCGGGCCGACGTAGCGGGCGTCCTTGGCGGGGCGCCAACTGGTCGGGGCCGGGGCGCCCGCGCTCATCGCCGGCCCCTGCGCGCGCGAGGTGAGGGCGGAGCCCGCCCACGCGAGCGAGCCGCAGAGGAAGAGGACGACGACGCCCGCCTGAATCTTTCTGCCGGTTGACTTCAAGGATTTCTGAAGAGGAAACAACGTCTCGGACCTGCGGGCCGGAGTATATCAGGGCGGCCCCGCTGGAAAAAACGGCGGGCCGTGGTTTACATTCTCCGGCGGGATGACGAGGACGACAATTAAAGGCTCGCTCGTGATTTTGGCGCTGCTCGTCGGCGGGTGGCAGGCCCGCGCCGGGCTCCGGGAGGAGGGCACGGAGTCGAGGGCGGCGCAGGCCAAGGCACTGTTCGGGGAGAAGTGCGCGAGGTGCCACGGCGCGGACGGGCGCGGGCGGACCACGCTGGGCGAGATGCTGTCGGCCCCCGACTTCACCGACGAGAGGTTCTGGGGCGAGGAGAAGAGCGAGCGCCGCCTCGTCAACTCCATCACCGGCGGCAAGGGCGAGATGCCGGCCTTCGGCAAGAAGCTCTCGAAGCGCGACATCAGCGGCCTCGCCGACTACGTGCGCGCCTTCCGCAAGCCCGCGCCCTAAATTAAAAAGCCCCGAAGGGGCGGAATGTAAAAGCCTGGGGCATCGCCCCAGGATAGTGACGCGGATAGTTAACGAGCCCTGAAAGGGCGGGATAACGTTATCCCGCCCTTTCAGGGCTCCACGTTTTTCCGGGGCGTGACCAGGGGCGACGCTCACTTCCGTTCGCTCTGCCCCAGGCTTTTGCATTCCGCCCCTTCGGGGCTTTGCAAGCCAGTCCTTATCGCCCGGCGCTCTAATCGACTCCGAGGAGGATGTCCATCGTGAGCTGGTCGAGCCGCTCGTATTGGAGGCCCTTCGAGGAGAGGGCGGCGCGGTCGAAGTTCTGCGAGAGGAGCGCGTCGGCGCCGCCCTTCTCGAACTTGCCGGGGACGTGGCCGTTGCCGTCGAGCTTGGCGATGTCCGCCAGCAGCGACTTGATTTCGGGGTGCGAGTTCCACCGCGCGGCCTTGTCTTTGAGAATCAGGTAAGTCCTCATGCAGCCGCGCGCGAAGTCCTTGACGCCCTCATAGTCTTCCGTCCGGTAGGCGTGCGCGTCGAAGTGGCGCGGCCCCTGATAGCCCACGTCTTCGAGGAACTTGACGAGCCAGAAGGCGGCCTTCGGGTTGGCCGAGCCGAAGCGCAAGTCCTGGTCGTAGCGGCCCGGCGTCTGGTCGTTCAAATCGATGTGGAAGAGCTTGCCCGCCTCCCAGGCTTGCGCGACGGCGTGCGTCATGTTGAGGCCCGGCATGTGCTCATGGGCGACCTCGGGGTTGACGCCGACGAGGTCCGGGTGGTCGAGCGTCGCGATCAAGGCGAGGTAGGCGCCCGTCGTCGGCATGTAGATGTCGGCGCGCGGCTCGTTCGGCTTGGCTTCGAGCGCGAAGCGGTAGTCGTAGCCCTTATCAATCGAATACTCGCACAGGTAATTGAGCGCCTCGCGCAGACGCTTGACGGCCTCGTCGGGCCGGCGGCAGGCGTCCGTCTCGACGCCCTCGCGCCCGCCCCAGAGGACGAAAATCTTCGAGCCCAGTTCGGCGCCGAGGTCCATCGCGCGCATCGTCTTCTGCAAGGAGTAGGCGCGCACCTGCGGGTCGTTCGAGGTGAAGGCGCCGTCGCGGAAGACAGGGTCGTAGAAGAGATTCACGGTCGCCATCGGGACGACCAGCCCGTTCTCCTCGCACGCGGCCTTGAACTCGCCGACAATCTGGTCGCGCTCGGCGGGCGTGGCGTCAATCGGGACGAGGTCGTTGTCGTGCAGGTTGACGCCCCACGCGCCGACTTCGGCGAGCAGGCGGACGGCTTCGACGGGCGAGAGCGGGGGACGCACGGCGTCGCCGAACGGGTCGCGCCCGCGGTTTGAGACGGTCCAAAGGCCGAAACTGAACTTGTGCTCCGGCCGCGGCGTGTACTTGTCACTTGGCATGCTTCACCCCCAACTCCAAAGAAAAAGTAGGCCCGTTTCCTGTCAACTTCAAATCTTCTTGACGGACATGATACTACTTTAACGCTTTCCAATCCCAACCGGGGGAACAGAGATGAACTTTCTCGGCATTGACGTGGGCACGGGCGGCTCGCGCGCCGTCGTCGTTGACGAGGCGGGGCGCGTCGTCTCCTCGGCCACCGTCGAGCACGAGCCCTTCGCCTCGCCGCGCGCGGGCTGGGCCGAGCAGGAGCCGCGCGACTGGTGGCGGGCGTCGGCCGCCGCCGTGCGCGAGGCGATGCGGCGCGGCTCGGTGCGCGCCGAAGAGGTCGGCGGCGTCGGGCTCTCGGGCCAGATGCACGGCTCCGTCCTCTTAGACGAAGCGGACGAAGTGCTGCGGCCCGCGCTCATCTGGTGCGACCAACGCACGGACGAACAGTGTCGCCGCATCACGGAGCGCGTCGGCCGGGCGCGGCTGATTGAGCTGACCTGCAACCCGGCGCTGACCGGCTTCACGCTGCCGAAACTTTTATGGGTGCGGGACCAAGAGCCGGAGGTCTGGTCGCGCGTCCGCTCGGTGCTGCTCCCCAAAGACTACGTCCGCCTGCGCCTGACGGGCGAGCACGCCATCGACGTGGCCGACGCCTCGGGCACTCTGCTCTTGGACGTGGCCGCGCGCCGCTGGTCGCGCGAGATGCTGGAGGCGGCCGAGCTTGACGAGGGTCTGCTGCCGCGCGTCTACGAGTCGCAGGAGGTGACGGGCCGCGTCTCAAGCGAGGGCGCGAGGGAGACGGGCCTGCTCGAAGGCACGCCGGTCGTCGCGGGCGCGGGCGATCAGGCGGCGGGCGCCGTCGGCATGGGCATCGTCCGCCCCGGCGCGGTGAGCGCCACCATCGGCACTTCGGGCGTCGTCTTCGCCGCGACCGACAAGCCCGCGCTCGACCCCGAGGGGCGCGTCCACACCTTCTGCCACGCCGTACCGGGCCGCTGGCACGTCATGGGCGTGACGCAGGGCGCGGGTCTGTCTCTGCGCTGGTTCCGCGACCAGTTCGGCGCGCGGGAAGACGACGGCCGCGACCCTTACGAGAGGATGACGGAGGAGGCGGCCACGGCGCCCGCCGGCTCAGGCGGCGTGTTGTGGGCGCCCTACCTGATGGGCGAGCGCACGCCGCACCTCGACCCGCACGCGCGCGCCGCGCTCACCGGCCTGACGGCGAGCCACACGCGCGCCCACGTCCTGCGCGCCGTCCTCGAAGGCGTCGCCTTTTCTCTGCGCGACACGTTCGAGATTTTCAAAGAGATGAGTGTGCCCGTCGAGCGCGTGCGCTTGGGCGGCGGCGGCGCGCGCTCGGCGCTCTGGCGGCAGATACAGGCCGACGTGTACGGCCGCGCCGTCGAGACGGTCGAAGCCGAAGAGGGCGCGGCCTACGGCGCCGCGCTGCTCGCGGGCGTCGGTGCCGGAGCGTGGGCTTCGGTGGACGCGGCCTGCGAGCAAGTCGTCCGCGCCGCCTCCACCACCGAGCCCGACGCCGACGCGGCGGCGCTGCTCGCGCGCCAGTACGAGGCTTACCGCGAACTCTACCCCGCCCTCCGCGCCGTGGGCGAACGACTCGCGCGGCTGTGAGGTGACAACGGTGACGACAAGAAAACTCGCGACCGCCCTCGGCCTCCTCCTCCTGCTCGCGGCCCCGACGGTCTTCGCCCAGACGGCGGCCGTCAGGAAGATTCCGCTGCACGAGGGCTGGAGGTTCCGGCAGGCGGGCAAGGCCGAGTGGCACCCGGCCGCCGTGCCCGGCTGCGTCCACACGGACCTGCTCGACAACCGGCTCATCGAAGACCCCTTCTTCCGCGACAACGAGCCCAAGCTCCAGTGGATAGGCAAGACCGACTGGGAGTATCAACTGAGCTTCACCGTCGGCAAGGACGTGCTCTCGCGGCGCCGCCTTGAGCTGGTCTTCGAGGGCCTTGACACCTACGCCAACGTCACGCTCAACGACCGCCCCCTGCTCGACGCCGACAACATGTTCCGCACGTGGCGCGTGGACGTGAAGAACGTCCTCAGGCCCGGCGCGAACACGCTGCACGTCCGCTTCCGCTCGCCCGTCAACGAAGTCCTCCCCGTCATGCAACGGCTCGGCTACGAGCTGCCGGCCGTCAACGACCAGGGCGAGAAGACGAGCCCGCACACGCGCAAGGCCCCCTACCATTACGGCTGGGACTGGGGGCCGCGCTTCGTCACCAGCGGCATCTGGCAGCCCGTCACGCTCGAAGCGTGGGACGACGCGCGCCTCTCGGACCTTCGCGTCACGCAGAATCAACTGACGAAAGAGTCGGCGCAGTTGACGGCCGACGTGGAGCTAGTCTCCGCGGGCAGCTCCGACGCCGTCGTCGTCGTCGAGGACGCGGCTAACAGGAAAGTCACGGCCAGCCAACCCGTCAAACTCTCCGAAGGCACGAACCGCTTCGCGCTCAAGCTCGCCATCCCGAACCCTTCGCTCTGGTGGCCCAACGGCCTCGGCCCGCAGACGCTCTACACCCTGCGCGCCCGCCTGCTCATACAAGGCAAGCCCGTTGACCAGACTTCGACGCGCGTCGGCCTTCGCACGCTCGAACTCCGGCAGCAGCCCGACAAGGCAGGCAAGAGCTTCACCTTCGTCGTCAACGGCGTGCCCGTCTTCGCCAAGGGCGGCAACTGGATTCCGGCCGACAGCTTCCCCACGCGCATCACGCGCGAACGCTACCGCCACCTCCTCCAGTCCGCCCGCGACGCCAACATGAACATGCTCCGCGTCTGGGGCGGCGGCATCTACGAGTCCGACGACTTCTACGAACTGTGCGACGAGCTGGGCCTGATGGTCTGGCAGGACTTCATGTTCGCTTGCAGCATGTACCCCGGCGACCAACGCTTCTTAGACAGCGTCCGCGCCGAGGCGACCGACCAAGTGAGGCGTTTGCGCAACCACCCGAGCGTCGTCCTCTGGTGCGGCAACAACGAAATCGAGACGGCGTGGATGCACTGGGGCTGGAAGGACAAGCTGCCCGCGAAGCTCTGGGACGACTACAAGAAACTATTCCACGGCGTGCTGCCCGAGGTCGTCGCCAAAGAAGACCCCTCGCGCCCCTACTGGCCCAGCTCGCCCAGCTCCAACCTCGAAGACGACGCCGACTCGCAGAGGATGGGCGACGTGCACTACTGGCAGGTCTGGCACGCCTCTCGACCCTTCGACGAATACGAGAAGCAGTTCCCGCGCTTTATGAGCGAGTACGGCTTCCAATCCTTCCCCCTCATCGAATCGGTGCGCGCCTACACGCGGCCCGCCGACCACGACATCGAGTCGCCCGTCATGCTCGCCCACCAGAAGCACCCGCGCGGCAACCAACTCGTCCGCGAGTACATGCTGCGCGAGTACCCCCAGCCCAAAGACTTCGAGTCGTTCCTCTACGTCAGCCAAATCCTTCAGGCCGAAGGCATCCGCGTCGGGACCGAACATTTGCGGCGCATCATGCCGCACAACATGGGCGCGCTCTACTGGCAGGTTGACGACTGCTGGCCCGTTGCCTCGTGGTCCGGCATCGACTACTACGGCCGCTGGAAGGCGCTGCACTTCTACGCCCGCCGCTTCTACAAAGACCTGCTCCTAAGCCCGCACGAGGAAGACGGGCAGGTGAAGTTCTACGTCGTCTCAGACCGCACCACGCAGACGCCCGCAGAGCTTCGCGTCCGCCTCCTCGACTTCGACGGCCGCGCACTCCACGAAAAGACCCTGACGCTCGACGTGGCCGCCCTCGCGAGCAAGCCTTACCACAGCGTCCCGACCGCCGACCTGCTGCGCGGCCGTGACCCGTCCAAAGTTTTCCTCCACGGCGAGCTGCTCGTCGGCGGCCAGACCGTCTCTTCAAACAGCCTTTTCTTCAAGCCCTTCAAAGAGCTTTCGCTGACGCCGCCGCGGATAGTGTTGAGCGCGGAGGGCGTGCGCGGCAGGACGGTCGTGACCGTGACGGCCGACAGGCTCGCGCGCGGCGTCCACCTCTCGGCCGAAGGGGTCGAAGGCTCCTTCTCCGACAACTTCTTCGACCTGCTCCCGAACCGCCCCGCGCAGGTGGAGTTCCGCGCGGCCCGCCGCGTCTCGGCCGCCGAACTCTCCAAACGGCTCCGCGTCCGCTCGCTCGCCGACGCCTTCGCCGCGCGCTGATGTCAGCCGAGGCCCGAAGGAGTCTCCCACGTGCCCGACTCGGCGGAGCGGAAGACGGCGTCGATGACGGCCATGTTGCCCACGGCGTCTTCGAGCGGGACGGGCTGCGGCGTGCCTTCGCGCAGGGCGCGCGAGAAGAGGTCGCCTTGAATCGTGTACTGGTCGCAGGCCGGGAACTCCAACGTCTCGCCGTCCACGAAAATCCGCGTCGGCCGGTCGGGCGGCGCGTTGAAGGGAATCTCAACGTCTATGCGCGCCTTCGTCCCGAGAATCTGCACGCGCTGGTGCGGGGCCATCTGGGTGCTGCACGTGAAGGTCGCCCGTCCCGAAGGGTAGTCGAGGACGGCCGAAGTCAGCCGGTCAACGCCCCATTCGGGGTCGCGCTCGACGAGGCCGAGGACGCGGCGCGGCTCCTCGCCGAAGACGAAGCGCGAGAGCTGTATGGGGTAGCAGCCGATGTCCATGAGCGCGCCGCCGCCCCACTCGCGCCGGTTGCGGATGTTGGCGGGGTCGCGGTTGAAGAAGCTGAAGTGGCACTCGAAGGCGCGCAACTCGCCGATGCGCCCGGCGCGGACGAGGTCGCGCGCGGCGAGCCATTGCGGGTGAGTGCGCACCATGAACGCCTCCTGAATACGCAGGCCCGTGCGGTCGCGCACTTCGAGCAGCGTGCGCGCCTCGGCGGCGTCGAGCGCAATCGGCTTCTCGCAGAGGACGTGCTTGCCGGCCTCGGCGGCGCGGACGGTCCAGGGGACGTGCAGGTGGTTCGGCAAAGGGTTGTAGACGGCCTCGATGTCGGGGTCGGCCAGAAGCTCCTCGTAGGAGCCGTAAGCCCGCGCGACGCCGAGCCGCCCCGCCGCCTCGCGCGCGCGGGCCTCGTCTCTCGAAGCGAGCCCGACGACCTCCGACCACTCGCCCCTTTGCATGGCCGGGATGACTTTCTCGACGGCAATCTTCGCCGCGCCCAGAACGCCCCAACGCACCTTTTCTCTCATGCCGCGAGCATAACATGCCTAACAAAAAGAACCTGACACTTCCCTTCCTCTGTCTCTCGCTCGTCCTCGCGCCTTTGACCGACGCGCAGGACGCGACCGGCCCGCGCGTCCGCCTCGACACGGTCGGCTATCTCCCCGGCCGCGACAAGCGCGCGACGCTGCCCGCGCCGTGCGGCGACTTCCGGGTGGTGAGTGAATCGAACGGTCGCGTCGTCTTCAAAGGCAGGGCGTCAGGCCCGCGCCGCAACCGCGACACCGACGAAGACCTCTGCGTCGCCGACTTCTCCGCCCTCAAGACGCCGGGCGTCTACCGCCTCGAAGCCGACGGCGCGCGCGCCTCTCACCCGTTCGAGATAGACGACTACGTGTACAGGTCCCCTTTCGCCGTCGCCCTGCGCGCGATGTACCTCTGGCGCTGCGGCGCGGCCGTGCGCGCCGAGCACGGCGGGACTTTCTTCTCGCACGACGCCTGCCACACCGAAGACGCCCGGCTCGACTTCGTCGGCGGCGGCGCGCAGACGCGAGACGCGACCGGCGGCTGGCACGACGCGGGCGACTACAACAAGTACGTCGTCAACGCGGGCGTCACCGTCGGCATCATGCTCCGCGCGTGGGAGGAGTTCGGCCCGCGCATCCGCAAAGTCAAACCCGACATCCCGCCCGAAGACCCGCTGCTGCACGCCTTCCTCGCCGAAATCAAGTGGGAGACGGACTGGCTCCTGAAGATGCAGGCGCCCGACGGCTCGGTCTATCACAAGGTTTCGACCGAAGACTTCGGCCCCGCCATCATGCCCGAGGAGGAGAAGACCGCCCGCTTCTTCACGCCTCAGAGCACGGCCGCCGCCGCCGACTTCGCCGCCATGCTGGCGTCGGCCGCGCGCGCCTTCAAGCCCTTCCACGGCCCTTACGCCGCGCGCTGCCTCGCCGCCGCGCGCAGGGCTTACGACTTTCTAAAAGCCAACCCGCAGAGCAAGCGCGCCGACCTGAGCGGCTTCACCACCGGCCCCTACCAGACCGACGATTCGGACGACCGCCTCTGGGCCGCCGCCGAGCTTTGGGAGACGACGGGCGAGGCGCGCTACCTCTCCGACTTCGAGACGCGCGCCTCCACGTTCCAGAGCAAGTTCAGCCAGGACTGGGGCTGGGGCGACGTGAAGAACCTCGGCATGCTCGCCTACCTCTTCTCGAAGCGCGCGGGCCGCGACGCGCGCCTCGTCCGCGGCGTGCGCGCCTCGCTGCTTGAGACGGCCGACCGCATCGTCGCCGTCCGCGACGGCCACGGCTACGCGCGCCCTCTGACGAGGTACTACTGGGGCGCGAACGGCGGCGTGGCGAACGCGGTCCTCCTGCTCCGCGCCGCCGACCGCATCGCGCCCCGGCGCGCTTACGTCGAGACGGCGCTCGACGCCCTTCATCACCTCTTCGGCCGCAACCTCCACGGGCGCTCCTACGTGACGGGGCTCGGCTTCGACCCGCCCCGCCACCCGCACGACCGCCGCTCGATGGCGCGGCCCGGCTCGCCCCCCTGGCCCGGCTACCTCGTCGGCGGCGGCTGGCCCAAGCCCTCCGACTGGGTTGACGACGCCGACAACTACCGCGTCAACGAAATCGCCATCAACTGGAACGCCCCTCTCATCTACGCCCTCGCCGCCTTCCTCTGATTGCGGGTTGCGGATTTGACCCCGCAGGGGTCGCCTGTAATAGCCGGGGGTCAGCCGCAGGCGCGCGAGCGCCGAGGCGCCACCCCCGGAAGGACGCGAAAACGATTCCGACCCTGAAAGGGTCGCACCCGTGCGCGGCGGTGCGACCCTTTCAGGGTCGGATTCATGTTGCCGTATTTACCGGGGGCGGCGCTCAGATGCTCCGCATCTTCGCTTGCCCCCGGCTATTATCGGCGACCCCTGCGGGGTCAATCTGCGGGGACTCCGCAATCCGAAATCCCAAATCCGAAATCCTAGTACGTCAGCCCGAAGCCGTACTTGAAGAGCGGGTTGTAGCCGCGGTCGCCGACGTTGATGGGGAGTTGGGCGTTGGTGCGCGGCCAGGAGAACGAGAGCTTGCCGGTCGGCTTGTAGTCGCCGAAGAGCACGTCGGCGACGCCCTGGCCTTCGGTGCCGGGGAGCCAGGCGGCGACGAAGGCGTCGCACTTCGGGAGGACCGCGTCGATGACGAGCGGGCGGCCCGAGACGAGGACGGCGACGACGGGGATGCCGGCCCGCTTCATGTTCTCGACGGCGGCCACGTCCTCCGGCGCGAGGTTTAGTTCCTGACGGTCGCCGACGCCCTCGGCGTAAGGCGTCTCGCCGATGACGACGACGCCAACGTCCGCGCCCGACGCGCCCGTGCCGTCTTTCGAGAAAGTCACCTTCGTCTGTTTGGAGACGGTGTTCTGGATGGCTTGCAGGATGGTGGTGCCGCCGGGCGTCACGTCGCCGCTCTTGCCCTGCCAGTCGATGGTCCAGCCACCGCACTGGTTGCCGATGTCGTCGGCCGCCTTGCCCGCGACGTGGATGCGCGCGGCCGTCTTCCTCAACGGGAGCGCCCGCCGCGTGTTCTTCAAAAGCACGAGCGACTGGCGCACGCACTCGCGCGCGACCTGCCGGTGCGCGGCCGAGCCGAAGGTCGAGTGCAGCCTCCGGTCGGCGAGCTGCGAGCGGTCCTTGTCCATCATCCCCATCGCGAACTTCACACGAAGTATCCGCATCACGGCGTCGTCGATGCGCGACTGCGGGACGCGGCCCTCCTTCACGTTGGCGCGCAGGAGGTCGAAGAACTCGCGGTAGCGGTGGGGGACCATGACCATGTCCATCCCGGCGTTGATGGAGACGGCGATGGCCTCCTTGTAATCCTTCGTTATCTGGTCGATGGCGTTGTAGTCGGAGATGAGGAAGCCCTGGAAGCCGAGCTCCTGTTTGAGCACGTCGGTCAGGAGGTACTTGTCGCCCGACACCTTCTTGCCGTTCCAGCTCGAATAGGAAGGCATGATGGTGCCGACGCCTTCTTTGATGGTCGCCGGGTAGCCGGGCATGTGGATGCGGCGCAGGTCGCGCTCGCTCAGTCGCGTGTCGCCCTGGTCGAGCAGCGGCGCCTTGCCGTCGGCGGTGCCGAAGCTGCCGGTGCCCATCACGGTGCCGCCGTCGCCGACGTAGTGCTTGGCGCAGGCCAGCACGCTCAAGGGGTCGGAGAGGTTGCGGCCCTGCAAGCCGCGCACGGCCGCGGCGCCTAAGGTGGCGGCCAGCTCGGGCGACTCGCCGAAGCCCTCGTAGGCGCGGCCCCAGCGTTCGTCGCGCGGGACGGTGACGCAGGGCGCGAAGGTCCACTGGATGCCGGTGGCGCGCACCTCCTCGGCCGTGACGCGCGCGGCCTGCTCGACGAGGCGCGCGTTGCGCGTGCACCCGAGCCCGACGTTGTGCGGGAAGATGACGGCGCCGAGGACGTTGTTGTGGCCGTGGACGGCGTCGGCGCCGTAGAGGATGGGAATGCCGAGGCGCGTCTTGACGGCGACCTGTTGGTAGCGGTCGTACATGTCGGTCCACGCCTGGAGGCTGTTGTCGGGGGCGCCGCCCTTCTTCGGGTCGGAGTTGCCGCCCGAGAGGAGCGAGCCGACGAAGTAGGTGCGGATGTCTTCCAACTCCTTGAGCGCGTCCTGCTCGGGCTGGGTCATCTGCCCGATCTTCTCTTCGAGCGTCATGCGGGAGAGGACTTCGCGCGCCTGAGCGTCGAACGAGGTGAGCGGCCGCGTCGAGGCGATACTGCCCTGCGGCGCGGCCCCGAGGGTTTCGATGACCGACGGCGCGACCAGCCCGGCGGCGCCTGCGGCCGCCGAGGCTCGGATGAAATCGCGGCGGCTTACCTTCTTCGTCATGTGCTGCTCCTTGGAATGAAGAATTAGTTGTCAGTTGTCAGTTTTCATCGCGCCTTGAATATCAAGGCGGCGCCGCCCGAGGGCGCGAGCTTGAGGGTCATGCTGTCGGAGCCGTCGAGCCGGCCGCGCGCCAGGTCGCCCGAGATCGTGACCACGTCCTCGGGCTTGAGGCCGTCGGCGTAGAGGGTCAGGCGGTAGGCGCCGCCGCCGAGGAACGAGAGCGGGACGCGCACCTCGCGCCCGCGCTCGTTCGTCATCGCGCCGACGTACCAGTCGCGACCGCGGCGGCGGGCGACGACGACGTACTCGCCAATCTCGCCTGTGAGCGCGCGCGTCTCGTCCCAAGTGGTGGGGACGGCCTTCAGGAAGTCGGCGCCCGCCTGCCCGCGGTAGGCGCCGGGCGAGTCGGAGACGCAGGCGAGGGGGCTCTCGTAGACGACGTACATGGCGAGCTGGTGGGCGCGCGTCGTCATCACCTGCGGGCCGACGAACTTAATCTCGAAGCTCGGGCGGGCGCGGTTGCCGAAGGCGCCCGGCGTGTAGTCCATCGGCCCGAGCAGGAGGCGCGTGAAGGCGAGCGTGACGTTGTGAGTGGCCGTCACTCGGGCCGACCACTTGTTGTACTCGGCGCCTAAGACGCCCTCCTGCGTCAGATAGTTCGGGTAGGTGCGGGCGAGGCCCGTCGGCTTGTAGGCGCCGTGGAAGTTGACCATCAAATGATGCTCGGCCGCCTTCTTGAGCGTGCGGTGGTAGAAGGCGACCATCTCCTGGTCGTCGCTGTCCATGAAGTCTATCTTGACGCCCTTCAGCCCGAGTTGCTCGAAGAAGGGGAAGGCGCGGTCCATCTGGTCGTTGACGAGGCGCCAGTGAGCCCAGACGAAGAGGCCGATTCGTTTCGAGCGCGCGTATCGGACGAGTTCGGGCAGGTTTATCTCGGGAATCGTCTTCGTGAGGTCGGCCTTCAAATCCATCTTGTCGCCCCACTCGGGGAGCTTGCTGTACCAGCCGGCGTCCACGAGCATGTATTCGAGCCCCAGCTCGGAGGCCAAGTCGATGTAAGCCTTCATCGTCGCGTCGTTCATTCCCGTCTCGAACGACGCGCCCTCGACGACGCGCCCCGACCACCAGTCCCACGCGGCCTTGCCCGGCTTTATCCACGAAGTGTCCGCGACCCTGCTCGGCGGGCTCAGGGCGTTGACGAGGTTCGATTCGATGAGCTTGTGAGCGTCGCCCGCGAGCATGACGACGCGCCACGGCGTGCGGAAGCCGTCGGCGCCCGCGCGGGCCCGGACGGCGACCGTCTTGTCGTCGCGGCGCGGCGAGAGGAGGCTCCGGACGCCGTAGCCGCGCCCCGAGCCGGTGAAGTAGAGGCCGGCGTAGTCTTCGAGGTCGGCTTCGGAGAGGGCGAAGGTCGCCAGCTCGTCGCGCGTCCGGCAGACGAGCGGGAGGCCGACGACGGCGCCGGGGGCGATGCGGCCGGAAGTTACGCGGTCGAACTCGCCTTCGTAACTGGTCGTGAAGCTGCCGAGCTGCAAGGCCCAGCAGTCGAGGTCGGTCGGGAAGCGGAAGGCGGTGTGCTCGGCCGTCATCTCGAATTCATCCTTCCAGCCCTCGGCCGGGAGGCGGTAGCGGAAGGCGGCGCCGTCGTCGTAGGCGCGGAAGACGAGTTCGAGCCTGCGCCCCGGCGCCGCCTGCTCTTCGAGCGAGACGGTCAGCTCGTTGTAGTGGTCGCGCGCGCGGCTCGTCTTGCCGACGACGGGCGCGAAAGTCTCGTCGCGCGAGTCGCGCTTCGAGCCCGTCACGCGCAAGCCCTTCGCGAGCAGCCCGCCCTGCTTGAATTCGAGCCCGAGCGTCGAAGGCGCGATGACTTCACGGCCGTTGAAAGTGACGGAGTAAACGGGCGTGCCGTCCTCGGCGAGCGCCAGCGCGACGCCCACCCGCCCGTCCGGCGAGGAGAGTTTTAAAGGCGGCGTCTCCGTCTGCGCGAAAGTTTTTACGCACAGGACGCAGGCCGCGACGAGGGCCGGCAGAATTAGTTTTCGTGTCCGTTTCACTTGACTTGTGTGACCTGCCATTTGACGCGCCCGCGGAGCGGGTCATCGCGCAGGCGCAAGCCCGCGGGGCCGGGCTCCAGCCTGAGAGTTTGTATGCGCCCGTCGGGCAGCGCGAAGAGACCTTCGGCGGCGGCGCCGTCGGTCGAGAAGGCGCGCAGCTCGACGTTCGCCCAGTCGATGTCGGCCGTGCTCTGCGCGACTTTGACGTGCGGGATGACGGAGTGCTCGCGCGCGAGGAGGATGACGGGGACGGGTCCGGCCGCGATGCGTTGCCACTGGGCGCCGCGGTACGCCTTGCCCGTTTGGTAATCGACCCAGACGCCGGGCGGGAGGTAGACGCGGCGCGCGTTCGCGCCCTCCTCCATCAGCGGCGCGACGAGGAGGCTTGAGCCGAACATGTACTCATCGTCTACGGTCCACGAAGCCGGGTCGTCGGGGAACTCGAAGAAGAGCGTGCGCACGAGCGGGAAGCCGCGCGCGGAAGAGTCTTTCGACTGCGCGAGGATGTAGGGCATGAGCGAGTAGCGAAGGCCCAGCGCGCGCCGGAAGTCTTCGGTGAGCGCCTCGTCGTACTCCCACGGCTCGCGCGGCGGCGAGCCGTGGGCGCGCGTGTGCGAGCTGAGCACGCCCCACGCGAGCCAGCGGCGGTAGAGGTCGCGCGGCGCGCGCTGGACGAAGCCGCCCGCGTCGTGGCTCCAGTAGGTGAAGCCGGAGAGGCCGAAGGAGAGGCCGCCGCGCAGTTGGGCCGCCATCGCCGAGTCGGTGTTCTCGGCGTCGCCGCCCCAGTGCAAGGGGTAACGCTGGCTGCCGGCCCACGCCGAGCGCGCCCAGATGATGTTCTCGCCCGTCGTCTCGCGCGTGATGTCGGCGACGGCCTTGTTGTAGCGCAGCGGATAAAGGTTGTGCTCGTAGAGGCCGCCGCGCCCCGAGGCGTAGAGGCCGCTGGCGGGCGCGCCCTCGCCGAAGTCAACCTTGATGGCGCCGACGCCCATCTTGAGCAGGCCCGCTATCAAGTCCTGATACCACTTGACGGCCGCCGGGTTGCTCATGTCGAGCACGGCGTCCTCGAAGGGCAGGCGCCCGCCCTCGTTTTTGACGGCGTAGCCTTTCGACACTATCTCCTTATAAAGCTCGTTCTTCGGCGTGAAGTAGGTGTACTGCCAAAGGCTGACGCGGAAGCCCTGCTTCTTCAAGTCGGCAATCATCCGCGCCGGGTCGCGGAAGCGCGTTTTGGAGAATTGATAGTTGCTGCGCCAGTCGGTCTCGAACCAGCCGGTGTCGAGGTGAATCACGTCGGAGGGGATGCGGTGCTGGCGGAGCTTGGCGGCCACGTCGCGGACTTCGTCCTCCGACTTGTAGGTGATGCGGCTCATCCAGAAGCCGAAGGACCAGAGCGGGGGGACGGGGCTGCGGCCGGTGAGCGCGGTGTACTCGGAGAGGATGTCTTTGGGGTCGCCGAGGAAGACGAAGAGGTCGAGGTCTTCGTCGCCGGTGTAGACGGTGTTGTGCTGGTCGAAGCTCTTGCCGAAGTCGAAGGCGACGGGCGCGCTGGTGTGGACGAACATGCCGTAGCCGCGGCTGGAGAGGAAGAACGGGACGGGCTTGTACATCAATTCATTTTGGACGCCCATCGCGTCGCGCGTGTAGGCGAGGACGCGCTGGCCGCGCTTGTCGAGGCGCGTGAAGGACTCGCCGGTGCCGAAGAGCTTTTCGTCGTGCGCGAGCTGGAAGGTGGCGGCCGTCGAGCGGCCGAGGTCGGAGGCGCGGCGGACGAAGGAGAAGGGCACGGTCGAGAAGAAGGTGCCGGGGTCGCCCGCGTTCTGCGTGCGCGTCAGGAGCTTGCCCGCGGCGTCGTAGAACTCGACGTGCCACGGCTGCCTGATGATGCGGACGCGGCCGTGCGCGCCCGTGTAAGTGATGGCGTCGGCCGTCTGCTCGACCCTCCAACTCGCGTCGCGGGCGACGGGGCCGGCGAGCATGAGCGAGGGCGAGTCGTTAAGCACGGCCGCGTGCGTCGAGAAGCGGAGGCGGACGGTGCGCGGCGTGACGAAGGTGACGGAGAAGGGGAGCTGCGGGTTCTCGTCGTACTCGGTGCCGGGGAACTCGTTGCCCTTGGCCTTCGAGAGCGACACGTCAATCTTGTTGAAGGAGAGCGAGGCCGAGCGCAGGTAGCGGTCCCACTGGAGCGTGCCCTGACCCGTCGCCGCGTCGAAGTCGGCGACGCGGCTGCCGACGAAGTAGACCTGCTCCATCTTCTGAAAGTCGCGGCCGGGGTCGGGCGGGTCGCCGAGCACCTGCGCGCCCGCGGCGGCGGGGAGCCAAAGAAGGAGTGCCAGTGCGAAGAGCAGGCGGGCGCCGCTCGCTTGTTTGCGCTGTCTCAATTCAACCTCCCGGCGTTCGTCTTCATCTCCACACGAGCACGTCGGCGGGCTTCAGGGGGCTGGTGCCGTAGAGGACTTCGGCGCCCGCAGGCGGCCGGACATCGGCGGGGCGCGAAGAGTAGTTGACGGCGGCCCAGAAGCCGTCGCGCCAGTCGGCGTAGACGCCCGCGGGGTAGTCCTCGACCGCCACACCAGCGCGCCTGTAGACCTCGCGCAGAATCTCCCGCTCAAGCCCGCCGTCTTTGGTCTGCACGCCGACGTAGGTGACGCTCCCCTTCCCCATCCGCCTGTAGGTCGCCGCCGCCTGTCCGGCGTAGAACTGGTTTGAGTGCTGCGCCAGCGCCTCCGTGCCCGCGAGCGGCTTGAGCACGTCGGACCAGACGTTCCAGCCGTGGGGCGTGCCCTTCATCGTCACCTCGCCGCGTCCGTCCTCGAAGAGCACGTCGAAGAAGGAGACTTCGGCGCCGATGAGGTTGTAAATCGGCTCGGCCCAGCGCGCCTCCCAGAGTTGGCCGTTGCGCTTCTTCTGGCCCGTGCGCGCGGTCAGGACGAGGTGGCCGCCCTGCTCGGCGTAGCGCGTCCACTTGCGCACCAGCTCCTCGTCGATGAGTTGGTAAGCGGGGGCGATGAGGACGGGGTAAGAGTCGAAGTCCTGCGCCTCGGAGACGAAGTCGAGCGGGGCGCCGAAGGACTTGGCGATTTCGAGGTAGCGGAACATGTGGCCCCACGTATCCCAGAGCGCGGTCTGCTTGTGCTGGTCGAGGTCCCAGAGGTTTTCGTGGTTCCAGAGGATGGCGGTCCTGCGCGCCGTGTAGGCGGCCGGGGGCACAGCGGCCGGGTCGTACTTCGCGCGAAGCTCTCTCATCTCGCGCGCGACCTGTGAGTATTCGATGCCGCCGGGCGAGGGCGTGACGCCGTCGGTGCGGACGATGCCGTAGTGGTAAAGCTCGCTGCCGTAGAGCGGGTGGCGGTAGCGGTAGGGCGAGGCGAACGAGCAGCCCCCGGCGAAGGCGTGCCAGAGCCACATGCGGACGGCGCCCGGCGCGGGCTGCGGGTTGATGCGGGCCCAGTTGACCTGACCGGGCTGCAACTCCATCACGCCGGTCGCGCCCTTGATGTTTTTATAGAAGGCGTTGGCGAAGGCGATGCCGTGCTGCCAGCCGAGCCGGTTGACGCCCTGCTCGTCAACGCCGCGCCCGCCGCCGATGGGGTAGACGGTGTAGGCGGCGAAGTCGAGCTGGTCGGAGCGGCGCGGGTCGGAGCCCCAGATGGTGGCGATGTAGTTGGTCGTTATCCACTGGGTCGGCGCCGTGTGGCGCCTGAGGACGGCGGCCTGCCGGTTGAGGAACTTGGCGGTCTGGTCGGCGGTGAAGCGTCTGAAGTCGAGCATGGCGTGCGGGTTCACGCCGTAGAGGTAAGAAGGGTTCGGGACGCGGACCTGCTCGAAGCCCGCGTATTGAAGACTCCAGAAGGCCGCGCCCCACTCGCGGTTCAACGTCTCGATTGTCTTGTAACGCGCGCGGAGCCATTCGCGGAAGGCCGCCTGCGCCGAAGGGCTGTAGTCGGGCGGCGCGCCCGGCTCGTTATCGAGTTGCCAGCCCCAGACCGCAGGGTTCCTGCCGTAGCGGCGGGCCAGCTCTTCGACGACGCGCTCGGAGAGTCGCAGGTAGTCTTTATCGGCGAGCGCGTTGTTGCCGCGCGAGCCGTGTTCGCGCAGCCGCCCGTCCTGGCCGACGAGGAAGGCGTGCGGGTACTTCTCGCCGAACCATGCGGGCGGGATGGGCGTCGGGGTGCAGAGGATGACTTTCAGTTTGTGGCGCGCGGCGAGCGCGACGGCGCGGTCGAGCCAGGCGAAGTCGAACCTCCCCTCCTCCGGCTCCATGAAGGCCCACGCGAACTCGCCCATGTGGACGAACTCGAAGCCCATCCGCTCCATGTTCGCGAAGTCGCGGTCCCATTGCGACTCGGGCCAGTGCTCGGGGTAGTAGTAGACGCCGACGCGCATCAGGTCCTTCGCCGGGAAGAACCTTCTCGCATCCTCCCGCGCGCGCGCCGGGGCCGCCGCGAGGCACGCGAGCAGCGCCAGCACCGCGCGCGCCCGCCAGACGTTGCGTGTCCGTAACATCGAGTCTTGAACCGAGCGGGAACTTTGTTGCAAGGATAAACAAAAGCTTTCTATTACTCGGCCCCGCCCCTTGTCAAGAACTTTTCCCCGGCCGCCTCAAACATGAAAGGCACGGCGAAGGAATTTCTTCCCCGCCGTGCCCGGAGTTTGTGCCCCTGTCTCGTCCTTACGCCCCGGCCGCGTCCTTGCCGCCGCGCGAGAAGACCTCGTCGGCCTCGGCCAGCGTCTCCTTCGAGCCGATGTCGTACCACGTGCCCGGCACGCGCCACGTGTAGAAGGGCGTGCGCGAGTACATCCACTGGACGAGGCGGCCGGGCTGGTCCGGGTTGTTCCCCTCGGCGATGTACTGTCGGATGAGCGACAGGGCGGACTTCGGATAGAAGTAGAGCGCGATGGCCGTCACGGTGCTGACCGGCTCGGCCGGCTTCTCCTCGAACGACGTGATGCGCCCCTCGTCGTCGGTGCCGATGTTGTTGTACTTGCGTATCTCTTCGAGGTCGCCCACGTCATAAACGCCCACGGCCGGGGCATTCGTCTTCCGGCAGAACTCGACGAAGCCTTCCAGACTCCGGTCGAAGAGGTTGTCGCCGGCCACAACGATCACGTCGTCGTCCAACTGCTCGCGCGTCAACACCAGATGCAAATCGCCGATGGCGCCCAGCTTATTCTTATCGTCGGTCGTCCCGTCGTTGATGACCGTGATGGGCGCCCGCTCGCCGCGCCCCGCGTACCCTTCGGCCCACCGCTCGAAGTGGCCCGCGAACTTGTTGTTCGTCACCACGTACACGCGGTCGATTTGCGGCACGTCCCCCAGGCTCCCCAACACGTGCTCAATCATCGGCTTCCCGCCGACTTCCAACAAAGGCTTCGGCCGGTCCAGCGTGAGCGGATACAAACGGGTCGCGTAACCCGCCGCGAGAATTATCAGCTTCATCGTTTTCTCCTCTGCCCCTTATTCTATATCGCCGCCGCCCGCGAATCGCAAGCACACCGCAAGCTAAAAACAACCCGCCCGGTCGGCCCGGCCGTTAACCTTTAACCCATAAGTTTTGCGAATGATTTCCGAAGACCGAGGGGGCACGCCGCATGTCAGCGAACATCTCCGCGCAGGGACACAACGAATTTCAGACGAGGCTCGTCGTCTGGCTCACGATGTTCCTCGCGGTCGCGGTCTGCGGCGCGGTGCTCTGGATGGACGCGCTCTTCTGGCTCGGCGTCGGCCACGTCATCGCCGTCAACTTCGGCCGCCCGCTCAACCCCGACGCGCTCGACGCCGTCATCACCGCCAGCGCCGGCCTCTTCTTCCTCGCCGGCGCCTTCGTCTTCGCCTGCCTCGTCCGCGGGACCCTACACGACGCCCGGCGGTTTTAATAATTTCAACCCGGAGCGTAGACAGACGACGGGGCCGCGCGCCGCCCACCCGCGTCGCACGGCCCCGCGGCACAGCCCGCCCCCGTAAGGGAATGGGCGTGCCTGTTCGGGGATGCTTTACCCTTCCCGCATCCCCATCTTTAGCTGACAACCAGAATGCCCACGTCAATCTCCTGTGTTATTCTGCGCGCGTTCCAGTCTTTGAAAATAAGACAACGGTCGGATGCGTAACTCGGCCTCAGCCTCAGAGTGAGTGATGAGCGCCGCCGTTGAGCAAGGAAGGTTCCTACTCACGGCGAATCAGTTACGCAGAGACAGTTTACTCTCAACTGAGAGAAGAGGCAAGTTGCGGAGTGCTTATTCGGGAGGTGACTCCTGATGGGCACGGCGCGACCCAAGCCGGAACGCCTGGCCGAAAAGCTGCGGCAGATACGGGAGGCGCTAGGACTCTCTCAGCCGGAAATGCTCAGGCGTCTGGGGCTTGAGGAGCAGATGCAGTACGCGAGGATTTCAGAGTATGAGACGGGGCTGCGCGAGCCGTCTTTGCTAACCCTTCTTGCATACTCCCGCGTTGCGGGCGTTCACATGGAAGTTCTGGCGGACGACCGCGTCGACTTGCCGGAAAAGCTGCCGGGAAGGGTGAAGTACTAAAGAATGTGGTCGTCTATTCGGCCTCAACCTCAAAGCGAGTGGTGAGCGCCGCTGTTGAGCAGGGAGACTTCTGATGGCGCGCTCGCCACGTCCCAAGCCGGCGCGGCTGCCGGAGAAGCTTCTGCAAATCCGCTTCGCGCTCGACCTGTCGCAAGACGGCATGCTGCGCGAGCTAGGTCTTGACGAGAAGCTTTCGCGGACCAGCGTATCCGCTTACGAGTTGGGCACGAGCGAACCGCCGCTGCCCGTCCTGTTGGATTACGCGCGGATTGCGAACGTCTGGATGGACGTGCTCGTGGACGACGAGTTGGACCTGCCCGACAAGCTGCCGAGCGCGAAGAAGCACGAAGGGGTGAAGCGCCGCCCCTAGTCTGCTATCATCCCCCCACATCAACTCCAGACAGTTTCGGAACAAGGCAGGTGAACATCCATGCATAGCCCTATCCGCCGTCTCGTCGCCGCGCTCGTCGTCGTCGCCTCTTGTCAGTCGTTGTTTATGGTCCCGACCGCAGCGCAGAGGGGGCGCGCGCGGAGGAATCAGGCCGCCGCCGCGGCGCGCGCCGTCGGATGGGAGACGGTGCCCTCCATCCTCGCGCGCATCCGCCCGCCGCGTTTCCCCGCGCGTGATTTCAACATCACCGACTTCGGCGCGCGCGAAGGCTCCGACAGCACCGACGCCATCCGCCGCGCCGTCGAAGCCTGCAACCGCGCGGGCGGCGGGCGCGTCGTCGTCCCCGCCGGCACGTTCACGACCGGCGCCATCCACCTCAAGTCGAACGTCAACCTTCACGTCTCGCGCGGCGCCACGCTCCGCTTCAGCTCCGACCCGCGCAAGTACCTGCCCGCCGTCTTCACGCGCTGGGAGGGGACGGAGCTGATGAACTACTCGCCGCTCATCTACGCCTTCGAGCAGCAGAACATCGCCGTCACCGGCGAGGGCACGCTCGACGGCGGGGCGTCGGACGACAACTGGTGGCGTTGGGCGCGGCGGCCCGGCGGCCCCGGTTCGTCGCCGCAGACCCCGGACGTGCGCCGCCTGCGCGAGATGGGCAACAGCGGCGTCCCCGTCGAGCAACGCGTCTTCGGCGAGGGCTACCACCTCCGGCCGCCCTTCATCCAGCCCTACCGCAGCCGCAACATCCTGATTGAAGGCGTCACCATCATCAACTCGCCCTTCTGGGAAATCCACCCCGTGCTCTCTCAGAACATCACCGTCCGCAAAGTCAACATCAAGACGCACGGCCCCAACAACGACGGCTGCGACCCCGAAAGCTCGCGCGACATCCTGATTGAAGACTGCGTCTTCGACACCGGCGACGACTGCATCGCCATCAAGTCGGGCCGCGACGACGACGGCCGCCGCATCAACGTCCCCTCCGAAAACATCATCGTCCGCAACTCGACGATGAAGGACGGCCACGGCGGCGTCGTCATCGGCAGCGAGATTTCGGGCGGCGTCCGCAACGTCTTCGTCGAGAACTGCGAGATGGACAGCCCGAACCTCGACCGCGCCCTGCGCTTCAAGTCGAACGCCATCCGCGGCGGCGTGATGGAGAACGTCTTCTTTCGTAACGTCCGCGTCGGCCGCGTCGCCGAGGCCATCCTCACCATCGACCTCCTCTACGACACGGGCGACCGCGGCCCCTACAAGCCCGTCGTCCGCAACGTCTTGATTGAAAACGTGACGAGCACGAACAGCCCCCGCGTCCTGTGGGTCGTCGGCTTCCCCGGCGTGACGGTCGAGAACGTGCGCTTCAAGGACTGCGACTTCCGCGGCCTCGAATCCGCCGAGGTCGTCAACCACGCCGGCTCCATCTCCTTCGAGAACGTCCGCTTCGAGCCCGCCCGCCGGGGCCGCAGCGTCAACTCGCCGCAGGCGCCGCCCACGCAGTAACTCTTATGACGAGAAACAATCCTTCGACGCGGGCGGCAGTCCTCACGGGGCTGCTCGCCTGCTTCCTGTTCGCCGCGAGTGAGGCGCAGGCGGCGCCCGTCGAAATCGTCGTCGCGCAGGACGGCACCGGGAAATTCAAGACCGTTCAGGAGGCCGTCATGTCCGTCCCCTCGGGGACGCCCGACAGCCCCGTCCTCATCCGCATCAAGCCCGGCCGCTACAAGGAAACCGTCTACGTTCAGAGCGAGAAGCGTTTCTTCCGCCTCATAGGCGAGGACGCGCGGACGACCGTCTTGACCTACGACCTGCACGCCGGAGTCCCCGGCCCCGACGGCAAGCCCATCGGCACCTTCCGCACGCCCTCGACCCTCATCGACGCCGACGACTTCGTCGCCGAGAACATAACTTTTGAAAACTCCGCCGGCCCCGTCGGGCAGGCGCTCGCCATCCGCGTGGACGGCGACCGCGCCGTCTTCCGCAACTGCCGCTTCCTCGGCTGGCAGGACACCATCCTCCTCAACCGCGGCCGTCAATACTTCGTCAACTGCTACATCGCCGGCCACGTCGATTTCATCTTCGGCGCCGCCACCGCCTTCTTCGACCGCTGCCACATCCACGTCCTGCGCGACGGCTACCTGACCGCCGCCTCGACCCCGCACGACCAGCCCCACGGCTTCGTCTTCAACGACTGCCGCATCACGGCCGAGACGCCCGAAGTTAAAACCTACCTCGGCCGCCCGTGGCGCGCGCACTCGGCCGTCGCCTTCCTCAACACCGAGATGTCGGCGGCCGTCCGCCCCGCCGGCTGGCACAACTGGAACTTCCCCGACCGCGAGAAGACCGCCCGCTACGCCGAATACAACAGCCGCGGCCCCGGCGCCAACCCCGCGGCCCGCGTCCCCTGGTCGCGCCAACTCACGAAAGACGAGGCAAAAAAAATGACCGCCGAACGAGTGCTCGGCGGCCACGACGGTTGGAACCCGAAGACGGGCAAACTAAAGAAGTGAAGCTTTATTCGACGCGGAACCAGTCGAAGTCGGCGTAGCCCGTCTCGCGCGTCTTGCCGGTGCGGACGGCGAAGAGGCCGACCTTGGCTCCTATCCACTTGCCCTGCTTCGCCGTGAAGGGCTCGCCGACGCGCGTGAACGTCCGCCCGTCGGCGCTGTAGCTGAACTCACACGCGGCGCCTTTTGAAACCTTCACGCGCAAATAGAAGGTGTTGCCCTTGAGCGGCGCCGCCGCGCTCTCCTTCCCCTTCGTACCCTTCTCCGCGTCTTTTACAACCGTCTGCGAGACGAACAGGCCCTCCGGCCGCTTCCTGACTGAGACGTAAGCGTAGTCGAGCCCCATGACAATCAGGCCCGTCTCCTCGTCGTCGGTGCGCGGCGTGAAGGTGACTTTGGTGGTCGCCGTGAACTCGGGCGCGGGGAACTTTTGCAGCAGCAGGTTCGGCACGTCCCAGAAGTTTCGGTAGCCCTCGGGCAGCGGCACGTTGAACATGCGCAGCAGGCCGAGCGCGCCCGACGGGAAGGCCCAGTTCGGCTTCGGGTTCGCGTGCCATTGCCATTGGAGCCCGAGCCCGTTGGCGTCGAACTCGTCCGAGTCGGGCGGCGTCTGGACGGGCCACGTCCGTCCGACGTTCGGCTTCCTGTAAGTCAGCACGGGCTCGCCCGTCCCGTCGCCGTCCGGGTCCGAGCCCATCACGGGCCAGTCGTTGACCCACTTAACGGGCTGCAAGTGGACGATGCGTCCGTAAGCGCCCTTGTCCTGAAAGTGCAGGAACCAGTGCTCGCCCGTCTGCGTCTCGACCCACGCGCCCTGATGCGGCCCGTTAACTTCGGTCTTGCCCTGCGCGAGCGTAATCTTCTCCTCGTAAGGGCCGTAGACGTTGCGCGAGCGGAGGACGAGTTGCCAGCCGGTTTCGACGCCGCCCGCGGGCGCGAAGATGTAGTAGTAGCCGTTGCGCTTGTAGAACTTCGGCCCTTCGAGCGTGGGGTGCTTGTCGTGGCCGTCGAAGACCATCACGCCTTCGTCCAGAAGCCGCGTCCCGTCCGCGCTCATGCGGTTGACGACGAGGATGCTCTTGACGCCGGAGCGGCTGGCGGCCAGCGCGTTGACGAGGTAGGCGTTGCCGTCGTCGTCCCACAGCGGCGAGGGGTCAATCCACCCTCGCGCCTCTTTGACGAGGACGGGCTCGGACCAGGGGCCGGCCGGGTCTTTGGCTTTGACGACGTAGATGCCGAAGTCTGGGTCGGGGTAGTAGATGTAGAACTCGCCGTCGTGGAAGCGGATGCAGGGCGCCCAGACGCCGTTGCCGTGCTGAGGCCGGCTGTAGTGCTCGTAGGGCGGCTGGCGCGTGAGGGCGTAGCCGATGACGCGCCAGTTGACGAGGTCTTTCGAGTGGAGGACGGGCAGCCCCGGAATGGAGCCGAAGCTCGACGCCGTCATGTAGAAGTCGTCGCCGACGCGCACGGCGTCCGGGTCGGAGAAGTCGGCGTGCAGGACCGGGTTCTTATAGGTGCCGTCGCCGTTGTCGGCGACCCAGACTTTCGAGACGCCGGTCCGGCCCGGCTGCGCCGAGGCGCCCGCGAAGAAAGTTAAGAGAGCGACGAGAGCGAGGCTGAACTTCATTCACCTACCCATCCATCCGCCGTCCACGACGAGGACGTGGCCGTTGACGTAATCGCTCGCGGGCGAAGAGAGGAAGACTGCCGCGCCGGTCAAATCCTCCGGCTCGCCCCAGCGCGCCGCCGGGATGCGTTCGAGTATCTGGCGATTCCTCGTCTCGTCCTTCTGCAAGGCGGCCGTGTTGTCGGTCCTCATGTAGCCGGGCGCGATGGCGTTGACGTTGACGCCCTTCGACGCCCACTCGTTCGCCAGCGCCTTCGTCAGTTGCGCCACGCCGCCTTTCGAAGCCGCGTAGGCCGGCACCGTGACGCCGCCTTGAAACGAAAGTAATGAAGCGATGTTCACAATCTTGCCCGACCCGCGCTCGACCATGTGGCGCCCGGCGAGCTGCGAGAGGCGGAAGACCGCCGACAGGTTGACTTCGATGACGGCCGCCCAATCTTCTTCCGAATAATCGACCGACGGCGCGCGGCGAATCGTGCCCGCGTTGTTGACGAGAATGTCCAGACGGCCGAACTCCGCGAGCGTCCTTTCGATTAACTGCCGCGGGGCGTCCTTGTCGGACAGGTCCGCGCGCAGCCCCGCCGAGCGGCGGCCGGCGGCGCGAATCACTTCGCACGTCGCCTCCGGCTCGCGCGAGTTGCCGTGCGCGGCCACGTCCGCGCCCGCCTCGGCCAGCGCCAACGCAATCGCCTTCCCCAGCCCGGCGGACGCGCCCGTCACCAAAGCCACCCGGCCTTCGAGCCTGAACTTGTCGAGAATCATTTTTGAAACTTCCCTCAGGCGTAGAGCCCCGCGTCCAGAAAGCCTTCGACGGCGACTTCGAGCGCGCCGCCGAGGCCCGCGCCCTGCGGCTGGCCCGGCTCGACCGACCAGCCTTCGAGGCGGCCCGCCATGCTCTGCCCGACCGCCTCGTGCAGCGGGTCTTTGATGTACTTCCAGCCGTGGACGACGCGCCCGCTGATAATCACGCGCGGCACGCCGAGCCCCATCAGCACGTTCGCTATCCCGATGCCGAGGTATTCGCCGACCCGCTCCAGAGTCCTCCGCGCGCGAAGCTCGCCGCCCTCCGCCCGCGCCACTATCTCGACGAAGCGCGGCGGCGCCGCGCCCCCCAACTGCACGCGGTCGCCCGCGTAAAGGGCGGACGCCGCGGCGGCCGACCCGTAACGCTCCCAGCACCCGCGGTTGCCGCACGGGCAAGGCTTGCCGCCCGCCACAATCGTCATGTGGCCGAACTCGCCAGCGAGGCCCGCGCCCTTGCCCGTGCCTCTATAAACTTCGCCGCCGATGACGAGCCCGACGCCTATCCCCGTGCCCGAGCGGACGAGCACGAAGTCGCTCATCAGCCCCGAGTCCCGCCCGCGCAGCTTCAGGCGCGACTCGTAGAGCGCCGCGGCCGTGGCGTTGTTCTCGACGACGACGGGGATGCCCTCGCCCCTGTGGACGCGGCGGCCCCCGGCGTCGAAGTCGAGCGCCTCGGCGACGGGGACGTGCTGCCAGCCGAGGTGCGGCGCGTAGAGCAAACAGCGCCGCTCGGCGTTGACGGGGCCGGGCACGCTGACGCCTATCAGGCGCAGCTCGCGCCCGCCGTGGACGCGCGCGCACAGGCGCTCGACCGACGAGCGGACGAGCTTCAAAGCCTCTTCGGCCTCGGCCGGCGTCTCGAACTCTTCCTCGGCCAGAATCTCACCGCCGAGCGTGGCGACGCCGACCTGCGAACGCTTGACGCCGAGCGAGACGCCCGCGAAGAGGTCGCGCCCCGTGTTGAAGGAGAGGCTTGAGGGCGGGCGCCCGAGGTTGCGCGCCGCGCCCACGGGCGCCGCGTCTTCGAGCACGACGCCGGCCGCGATGAGCGGCTTGAAGGTGTCGGTCACGGTGCTGCGGTTGACGCCGAGGCGCCGCGCCAGCTCGACGCGCGAGATGGGCTGCGCGGCCCGCAGCAGGCGGAGCAGCATGCGCCCCGCCCGCGCCGGGTTCGTCGTCCCGCCCGCCTCCGCGTGGTGATTAATCAAAGCCCTTCTTGTCGTCATGTCTCTCCCTGATTGCTCTATAGCGAAACCGCCTGCTCGGCCCGGAACTGGAACCCGCGGTGCTTGTGCTCCTCGGCCGGCGCCGCCACCCGGCCGCCCGCCGACAGGCCGATGTCGCGCGTGGCGAAGCGGTGGCCGGGCGTGACCGAATCACGCACGGCGACGACGCGCCCGCCCGGCAGCTCGACTTCGAGCCCCGGCGCGGCCTCCCGCTTGACGACCGCGGGGTTGTCTTCGGGGCTCACGATGATGGCGTACTCGCTGACCGGCGCGGCCTGCGTCGTCGTGCTCGGCATGTTTACTTTCGGTTCGCGCCCGCGCGCCTCACTTAAGCCTCAAGAACGTCCGGCAGGATAAGCGAGCGGACGTTCGGGTGGAGGCGCAGCCAGAGGCCGGGGTTGCGGTCGAGCTGCGCGGCGCGCTCCTCGGGCTCGTCGGAAATCTGCGTCTCAAGCAGGCGGCGGTAGCTGGCGCGCTTGGCCGGGGCCGTGCTCGCGTCCACGATGGACTGCACGACGCGGCGGGCGCCGAGGATGGCCGCGGGGCCGAGCGTCAGGATGTGCGTGGCCGAGCGGCACTCGGCCTCGTCCTCGGGCGTGATGGAGCTGCCGCCGGCTTTGAACTTGCTGACGTGGTGTTCGAGGATGCTCGCAGAGATGGGGATGATGCCGGCCACGTCGCCGGCCGCGGCGCCCGAGCCCGGCTTGATGTAGGCCAGGTGCGAAGCCTCCTCCGCCTCCGGCCCGAAGCCGAGGAAGAAGATGTCGATGCCGCCGACCGAGTCGAGCTTCTCCATGTAGCGCACGAGCGCGCCTTCGAGGTCGTCGGTGTCGGTGCGCATCGGCGTGAAGCTCTTGACCTTCTCGAAGAAGGCGGGGCCGAGCAGCCGCTCGAAGTCGCGGACGAAGCTCAGGCCGTTGTCCATCCTCATCGGCGCCAGCGCGTCCTGCGTGAAGACGTGAAGGCGCCCCAAGAGTTCGTCCTCCTCGGTCCCTTCGGCGAGGCGGCCGAGTACACGATACATGGCCTGCGCGCCGCGCCCGCCGAGGAGGACGAAGCTGATGTCGCCCTCCTTCTCGCGGCCGAGCCGGCGGAGTTCTTCGAGCTGCGCGCGCCCGACCTCCTCCTCCGTCGCCAGCACCTCGTAGGGGTAATCGCCGCGCGCCTCAAGGCCGGCGACGGCCTCGGCGGGGCTCTCGCCCGCGCCGCGCCCGAGCCAGACGTTTTCGCCGACCACGCGGCGCCCGATGGGTTGGTTGCTGGGAGCAGTCACTCTTCGTAGCCCTCCGACATCTTTTCGCAGACTTCTTTTTTTATATTCGCCCGGCCGACACTTCGGCGGACAAATGGTATAACCATTCAGTCGAATGGGAAGTGATTATTTACCACACGCCGACAGACAATGCAAGGCATTTGAGGATAAAGCTGGCGACAAAATCGGTTTACCGGGTCGCAGGGGCTTGACAGTTGTCCCGCGCTGGTGTTACATACCTACCGTCCGCACTTTAATTGGTCTAACCTTCTATAAATTCGTGAATCGAAAGAGCGAAATCGCGGAGAAGTCTGAACGGCTCGTCCGCGCGTCGGAGTCGCAAGGAATGGGCGGCCTCCTTCTCGGGGCGCAGCACAACTTCACGTGGCTGACGGCCGGGGGCACGAACGGCATCGACCAGAGCCGCGACCCCGGCGCGGGCGCGCTGCTCGTGCGCCGCGACGGGCGCCGGTTCGTGCTCGCCAGCCGCATCGAGATGGCGCGGTTGCAGGAGGAGGAGTTGGCGGGGCTCGATTTCGAGCCCGTCGAGTTCGCGTGGGAAGAGGAGAAGGCTTCGCCGACGTTCCTCGCCGACCGCGCGCGCTCTCTGCTGGAAGGCGGCGCCGCGCTCGGCTCGGATTTGGCCGTGGGGGGCGACGTGCCGGTCGTCGAAGGGCTCGTCTCGCGCTGCCGCTACCGTTTGACGGAAGGCGAGCTTGAGAGGTTCCGCCTGCTCGGCGCGGACGCGGGCCGCGTGCTCGGCGAAGTGATGAGGGGCTTGCAGCCGGGCCGGACGGAGACGGAGGTGGCGGCCATCGCTTCGGCGGCGCTGGCGGCCGAGGGCATCCGCGCCGTCGTGAATCTGGTGGCGTCGGACGAGCGCATAGGCAAGTATCGTCACCCGGTCCCTTCGGCGCGGCGGTGGGAGCGGGTCGTGATGGTCGTCGTCTGCGCGCGACGGCAGGGGCTCATCGCTTCTCTGACGCGCATCGCCTGCGTCGGTCAGGTGCCCGACGAATTAAGGCGGAGGACGGACGCCGTCGCCCGCGTCAACGCGCGGCTCTACGCGGCGACGCGGCCGGGCTCGACCGGCGCCGAGCTTTACCGCACGGCCGCGGAAGCCTACGCCGAGGTCGGCTTTCCCGGCGAAGAGAATCTGCACCATCAGGGCGGCGCGGCCGGCTACCGCACGCGCGATTGGGTGGCCCACCCGGCGAGCGCCGAGGTGGTCGAGGAGCGCCAGGCGTTCGCGTGGAACCCTTCGATTACGGGGACGAAGGCCGAGGAGACTTGCGTCTCGGCGCGCGACGGGGTAGAAATTCTTACACACACCCCCGGTTGGCCCCGAATCCCCATCACCCTGGAAGGCCGCGAGTATTTGTCCCCCGACGTTCTGTCGCTCTAGGGGATGCCGGCGCGCATCCGCCGCGCCCGCCCGACTATTTAAGACGAGAGGGTAAACCATGTCCGATATAACCAAGAGTGTCGAAGACGTTGCCGATGCTAAGTCGCGCTCAGACGTGGCGCCGATGCAGTCTTCGGGCGCCAGCGCCACGGGCGCGGCCGTCGCCGCCGTCGAGCACGCCGACACGCGCATGGGCCGCTACCGCTGGCTCATCTGCGCGCTCCTGTTCTTCGCGACGACGGTCAACTACGTGGACCGCCTAGTCTTCGGCATCCTCGGCCCCGAGTTGCAGAAGGAGTTCGGCTGGACGGCGAAGAACTACACCGACATCGTCTTCTGGTTCGAGGTCGCCTACGCCATCGGCCTGCTGTGCGCGGGCCGCTTCCTCGACTGGATAGGCACGCGCATCGGCTACGCCGTCTCGCTCACCTTCTGGAGTTTGGCCTCCATCCTGCACGCCTTCATGAGCACGATTCCGGGCTTCAGCGCCGCGCGCTTCCTGCTCGGCTTGGGCGAGGCGGGCAACTTCCCCGCCGCGATTAAGACGGTCGCCGAGTGGTTCCCGAAGAAGGAGCGCGCGCTCGCCACCGGCATCTTCAACGCCGGGTCGAACGTCGGCGCCATCATCGCGCCGCTGGCCGTGCCGTGGCTCTTCCTGAACTGGGGCTGGCAGTGGGCCTTCATCATGACGGGCGCCATCGGCCTCGTCTGGCTCGCCTTCTGGTTCGCCTTCTACCACCGCCCCGAGGAGCACCCGAAGATCAGCAAGGCGGAGCTGGCTCACATCCAGTCGGACCCGCCCGAGCCGACCGTCAAGGTGCCTTGGCTCAGGCTGCTGCCGCACCGGCAGACGTGGGCCTTCGTCGTCGCCAAGTTCGCCACCGACTCCATCTGGCGCTGGTATCTCTACCTGCTGCCGCTCTTCTTCTCGCAGGTCTTCCAGCTCGACATCAAGAATTTCGGCCCGCCCTTCGTCGTCATCTACCTGATGGCCGACGTGGGCTCCATCGCGGGCGGCTGGCTCTCGTCGAAGCTCATCAAGGGCGGCCGGTCGGTCAACTTCGGGCGCAAGGTGGCGCTCCTCGTCTGCGCCATCTGCGTGGTGCCGGTCGTGCTCGTGACGCACGTCTCGAACATGTGGATCGCGGTCGGGCTGGTGGGCTTGGCGGCGGCGGCGCACCAGGGCTGGTCGGCGAATTTGTTCACGACCGCCTCCGACATGTTCCCGAAGCAGGCGGTCGGCTCGGTGGTCGGTTTGGGCGGCATGGCGGGCGCCGTGGGCGCGATGGCAATCCTGCTGCTGACGGGGCAACTGCTCGGCGACAAGCCGGACGCCCAGTCCTTCGCGCCGCTCTTCATCATCGCGGCCACGGCCTACCTCGGCTCGCTCCTGATACTTCACCTGCTGGTGCCGCGGCTCGAACCGGCGCGCGTGGGCGTGGAGAGCTAGAGAGATGCTTGAGGTTAAGCCCAAATCCGAGTGCCGCTGGGACTGCGTCTCCTTGGGCGAGGTGATGCTCAGGCTCGACCCCGGCGACGTGCGCGTCCACACGGCGCGCGAGTTCCGCGTCTGGGAGGGCGGCGGCGAGTACAACGTCGCGCGCGGCCTGAAGCGTTGTTTCCGCCTCGACACGGCGGTCGTCACCGCGCTCGCCGACAACCCCGTCGGCCGCCTCGTCGAAGACTTAATCTTTCAGGGCGGCGTGGACCAGTCGCACGTCATCTGGCGCAAGTACGACGGCGTCGGGCGCGAGGTCCGCAACGGCCTGAACTTCACCGAGCGCGGCTTCGGCGTGCGGGCCGCGCTCGGCTGCTCGGACCGCGGCCACACGGCCGTCTCGCAGCTCAAGCCCGGCGACGTTGACTGGGAACAAATCTTCGGCCGCGAGGGCGCGCGCTGGTTCCACACCGGCGGCATCTTCGCGGCCCTCTCCGAGACGACGCCGGCGGTCGCCCGCGAGGCGATGGAGTCGGCCAAGCGCCACGGCACCGTCGTCTCTTACGATTTGAACTACCGCGACTCGCTCTGGAAGGGCGTCGGCGGCAAGGCCCGCGCGCAGGAGGTCAACCGCGAGCTGGCGCCCTTCGTGGACGTGATGATAGGCAACGAGGAGGACTTTACCGCCTGCCTCGGGCTCGAAGTCGAGGGACTGGACGAGCACCACTCGAAGCTCGACGTGGGCAACTTCCGCAGGATGATAGAGCGCGCCGTCGGGGACTTCCCCAACTTTAAGGCCGTCGCCACGACCCTGCGCAACGCGAAGACGGCGAGCGTCAACGACTGGGGCGCCGTCTGCTTCCACGAGGGCGAGCTTTACCAGTCGCAGACGCGCGAAGACCTCGAAATCTACGACCGCGTCGGCGGCGGAGACTCCTTCGCCTCCGGCCTCGTCTACGGCTTCCTGACGGGCCGCGGCCCCCAGTGGGCCGTCGAGTGCGGCGCCGCCCACGGCGCGCTCGCCATGACCACCCCCGGCGACACGACGACGGCGACCCTCTCCGAAGTCGAGCGCGTCATGAAGGGCGGCGGCGCCCGCGTCGCGCGCTGACGACGCCTTTAACCCTTACCCGGTGAGAGCTTGGCCGTCTCCTTCGACATCGACGAGTTGACCGCGCTGCGCGACATGGCGCACCGGTATCCGACTTCGGGGCACGCGATGGCCGAGGCGGCGGTGCTGCGCGCGGCGCTGTCGCTCCCGAAGCAGACGGTCCACGTCGTCAGCGACGTGCACGGCGAGTATAAGAAGCTGCGTCACGTCATCAACAACGCCTCGGGGTCGCTCCGGCCCCTCGTCTCTTCCATCTTCGAGGGCCGGCTCTCGGGCGGGGAGCAGCGCGAGCTGCTGTCGGTCCTCTACTACCCGCGCGAGGCGATGGAGCACCTGCGCGGCGCGCTCTCCGAATCCGATTCCCGCCGGGCCTGGGTGCGGCGCACGCTCCGCCTCCAGTTCGAGGTCGTCCGCCGCCTCGCGCGCAACTACCGGCGCGAGCACGTCCGCTCGCTCTTCCCCGTGGAGGCGTTGGAGATTTGCGAGGAGCTTCTGTCGGAGCCGAGCGCGGGGCGGGGGCCGGAATACGTTGACTCGATGCTCGACGAGCTGGCCGAGCACGGGCGCGATTTGACGGCCGTCCGGCTGACTTCGCGCCTCGTCCGAAACCTTTTAGTCTCCGAGCTGGTCGTCGCGGGCGACCTCGGCGACCGCGGGCCGCGCATCGACAAGGTGATTGACTACCTGATGCGTCAGCCCAACGTCTCCTTCGCGTGGGGCAACCACGACGCGCTCTGGATGGGCGCGTGTCTCGGGCAGGAGGCGCTGATTGCGACCGTGCTGCGCGTCTCTCTGCGCTACCGCCGCCTCTACCAGCTCGAAGAGGGCTACGGCATCACGCTCGCCCCTCTTGAAACTTTGGCGCGCTCTCAAGCCTACGCGGACGACCCGGCCGAACGTTTTCTGCCGAAGCTGCCGGGCAAGCGCGACCCGCTGCTCATCGCGCGGATGCAGAAGGCCGCCGCCGTCATGCAGTTCAAGCTCGAAGCCCAGACGGCCGCGCGCCACCCCGCCTGGGAGATGAGCTGGCGCGACCTGCTCCACCGCATCGACCCGCGCGAGGGCACCGTCGAGCTGGACGGCCACCTTTATCCCCTGCGCGACGCGCGCTTCCCGACCGTTGACCCCGCCGACCCTTACGCGCTCTCGGCCGAAGAGCGCGAGTGCATGGACCGCCTGCGCGAGTCGTTCGTCTCAAGCGCGCGGCTCTGGCAGCACATGTCCTACGTCGCGCGCCACGGCGCGATGTGGCTCAGGCGCGACCACGCCGTCATCTTCCACGGCTGCTTCCCCGTTGACGAGCAGGGCGAACCTCTCCCGCTCGAAATAGACGGCGAGACGGTCCGCGGCCGGGCACTCTTCGACGCCTTCGACTCGGTCGTCCGCCGCGCCTTCCGCCGCGGCGCCTCAAGGGCCGGGCGGGACGCCGACGCGCTCTGGTACCTCTGGTGCGGCCCGCGCTCGCCGCTCTTCGGCAAGGACCGCATGGCGACGTTTGAGACTTACTTCGTGGAAGATAAAAGGACGCACGCCGAGTACAAGAACCACTACTTCAAGCTGACCTACGACGCCGAGTTCTGCCGGCGCGTGGCCGCCGAGTTCGGCGTCGGCAGCGACGGCCTCATCGTCAACGGCCACGTCCCCGTCAAGGTCGAGAAGGGCGAGGAGCCCGTGCGCGGCGGAGGCTCGGCCGTCACCATCGACGGCGCCTTCTCCGAGTCTTACGGCGACCGCGGCTACACGCTCATCCTCAGCCCCGAGTGCGTCGCCATCGCCGAGCTGCACCACTTCGAGTCCATCGCCGACGCCATCGCCCACGGCGACGACATCGTCCCGAAGGTCGCCACCGTCCGCGCCTACCAGCGGACGCGCACGGTCGGCGACACGGAGCACGGCGAGGCCATCCGCCGCCGCATCCGCTCGCTCGAACGCCTGATACTGGCCTACGAGGAGGGCGCGCTGCTCGAACAGGAAGTTGTCCGCTGAGACTAATTCGACTGGAGACGAGGACGTGGAGAAGCAGGAGGTTTTAAGGCGGGTCGCGGAGGTCGGGGTCGTCCCCGTCGTGCGCGCCTCTTCGGCCGAGGAGGCGATGCAAGTCATCGAAGCCATTAAGGAGGGCGGCGTCAACGTCCTCGAAATCACGATGACCGTGCCGCGCGCCGTCAAGGTCATCGAGCAGGTCGCGGACCGCTACGGCGACGAAGTCGTCCTCGGCGCGGGCACCGTCTTAGACGCCGAGACGGCGCGGGCCTGCATCCTCGCGGGCGCCACCTTCGTCGTCAGCCCCGCGTTAAATGTCGGGACCGTGGAATTGTGCCGGCGCTATTCGGTGGCGGTCCTGCCGGGGGCGCTGACGCCGACGGAAGTCGTGACGGCGTGGCAGGCGGGCGCGGACGTGGTGAAGGTCTTCCCGTGCGGGGCGCTGGGCGGGGCGAAGTATCTGAAGTCTTTGAAGGCGCCGCTGCCGCAGGTCGAGATGATTCCGACGGGCGGCGTGTCTTTGAAGACGGCGGCCGAGTTCATAGAGGCGGGCGCGCTCGCCCTCGGCGTCGGCGCCGACCTCGTGGACACGAAGGCCATCCGCGCCGGCCGGCCCGAGAAAGTCACCGAAGCCGCGCGCGCCTACGTCGCCGCCGTCCGCGACGCGCGCGCCGCCCTGAACGCTTAGCGCCTCCGGCGCCTTTGCGTGAGATTAGTTCTCGCAAAGGCGCCGGAGGCGCTAAGAGGAGTTGATAGTTTCTTACTAGTGGTCGCCGTTGCTGTTGCCGTTGCCGTTCGAGCCGTTCTCGGCGTGGAGCGGCTCTTCAAGGTCCCAGGCGCGCTTGGCGCGGGTGAGGTGGTCGTACATGGCGTCGCGCGCGGCCTCGGGGTTGTGCTCGCGGATGGCGCGGTAGATGTTGCGGTGCATCTCGGCCGACTCCTTGAGGTCGGTGGCCCGCTTGACGGTCTTGATGCGAGTCTCGAAGAGGATGGTCGCCACCATGTTCATCAGGGCCGTCAGTATCCGGTTCCCCGAGGAGGCGGCGACCGTCTGGTGGAAGCGCACGTCGTGGACGAGGAACTGCTCGGGGTCGTCGAGCGAGGCGTACATCCCCGCCACCTCCTCGGCCATCGTCGCCATCTGGTCGCCCGTGGCGCGCTCGGCGGCGAGCCCGGCGACGGCCATCTCCAGAGACAGTCGAGCCTCGAACATCTCGGCCGACGTGAAGCCGTGCAGCGAGGCCATCAGGCGCAAGGGGCTTGAGTCGAGCGACGGAGGCCCGTCGGATTTGACGACGAAGGTGCCCGCGCCCTGCCGCGACTGCAAGACGCCGACGGCGGCGAGGCTGCGTATGCCGGCGCGCAAGGTCGGGCGGCTGACGCCCAAGAGTTTCGCCAGGTCGCGCTCGGGCGGCAGGCGGTCGCCGGGGCGCAGCTCGCCGCGGTGAATCATCTCGCGGAGTTGGGTGACGACGCCCTCGGAGGTCGTCCCAGCGTGCTCCGGGTCGAGGGTTTTGAAGATGTCAACGTTCGCACTGGTCATACCATTTCAGCCTTTTGTAGTATTATTCTTTGCAAGGAGCGAGGAGGGGTAATTTCGGAAGCTAGACCTTTTGCCCGGTCACCCTGAAAAATCTGCCCCATTCTACACTGTGTTTCGGCACTTGTCGAGAAAAATATACGTTAAAACCCGAAACAAGGTATGACCATTCACGGCCAACCGTTAATCCGAAAGTCTCATCCGAACCATTTCGCGTTCGCACCCACAGGGAGGTTTAAACTCTTGAACACGGCCGCCACACTTATTCTCTTCTTCGCCCTCGTCGCCGGCCTCGCGCCGCACGCGCCCGCCCGGCAGATTGCCCCGCAGACCGCTCTCGTCTCCGAGCAACTGGTCGCGACCGCCATGCAAGCCCTCTGGCGCGACCCTGCCAAGAAGGAGACGGGGCTCCCGTCGAAGTGGACCTACGACCTCGGCGTCGTCCTCAAGGGCGTCGAGGGCGTCTGGTACGCCACGGGCGACGCGCGCTACTTCAAGTTCTTGCAGCAGTCAATCGACAACTTCGTCCAGGACGACGGCACCATCCGCACCTACCGCCCCGACGAGTACAACATCGACCACGTGCTCTTGGGCCGCAACGTCCTGACGCTCTACAAGGTGACGGGGCAGGAGAAGTACAGGAAGGCGGCGGCGCTGCTGCGCGAGCAGTTGAAGACGCACCCGCGCACCAACGAGGGCGGCTTCTGGCACAAGAAGATTTACCCTTACCAGATGTGGCTCGACGGCCTCTACATGGGCGAGCCCTTCTACGCCGAGTACGCCGCCACCTTCGGCGAGGCGGAAGCCTTCGACGACATCACGAAGCAGTTCGTGCTGATGGAGAAGCACTCGCGCGACCCGAAGACGGGGCTGCTCTACCACGGCTACGACGAGTCGCGCCAGCAGCGTTGGGCCGACAAGGCGACGGGCCGCTCGCCCCACTTCTGGGGCCGCGCGATGGGCTGGTACGCGATGGCGCTCGTGGACACGCTCGAACACTTCCCGAAGAACCACCCCGGCCGCGCCGAGCTGGTCGGCATCCTCAACCGCGAGGCCGAGGCCATCCGCAAAGTGCAGGACGATAAGACCGGCCTCTGGTGGCAGGTCTTGGACAAGGGCGGCGAGAAGGGCAACTACCTCGAATCCTCGGCCGCCGCCATGTTCGTCTACGCCTTGGCGAAGGGCGTGCGCGAAGGCCACCTGCCGGCCTCTTACATGAAGGTGGCGGAGAAGGGCTGGCGGGGGATTCAGTCCCGCTTCCTCAAGCCCGTGGCGGGGGGGCGCGTGGATTGGGAGGGCACGGTCAGCGTCGCGGGCCTCGGCGGCAACCCGTACCGCGACGGCAGCTACGAGTATTACCTGAGCGAGAAGGTCATCACGAACGACCCGAAGGGCCTCGGCGCCGCCATCCAGGCGGCCGTCGAGATGGAGTCGGCCGCGCGCCGTCCGGCGGGCGGCGCGAAGACGGTCCTGTTGGACTCCTACTTCAACAACGAGTGGAAGAAGGACGCGACCGGCCGCATGGTCTCGTGGCATTACAAGTGGGACGAGAAAGCGAACGGCGGCTTCTCGCTCTGGGGCGACCTGTTCCGCCACCTCGGCGCGCGGACCGAGATGCTGAGCGCGGCGCCGACGGCCGCCAACCTGAAGGCGGCGGACGTTTACATCATCGTTGACCCCGACACGGAGAAGGAGACGGAGAAGCCCAACTTCGTCGGCCCCGAGCACGTCCGCGCCGTCTCGGACTGGGTGAAGGCCGGGGGCGTCCTCGTCCTGATGGGCAACGACGTGGGCAACGCCGAGTTCGACAACTTCAACAAGCTCGCGGGGGCGTTCGGCGTCCAGTTCAACAAGGACAGCAAGTACCGCGTGCAGGGCAACCAGTTCGAGCAGGGCTTGATTGAGACGCCCGGCGGGCACCCCGTCTTCAAGACGGCGCGGCGGCTCCACCTGAAAGAGATTTCGACGCTCGCCGTCTCGGCGCCCGCCAGGCCCCTGCTCGAATACAAGGGCGACGTGGTGATGGCCGTGGCGAAGCACGGGCGGGGGACGGTCTTCGCGGTCGGCGACCCGTGGCTTTATAACGAGTACGTGGACGGGCGGAAGCTGACGCCCGACTTCGATAACCACCGCGCCGCGTGGGAGCTGGCGAGCTGGCTGCTCCAACAGTCGAGATGAGGGGGAGATGAGAGAGATGCTGAAAAGAATGAAGCTCGTTCCGGGGGCGCTGGCCCTCTTGTTGGCGTCCGCGTTCGCGGCGTCGGGGCAGACGGCCTCGGGGTCGGTCACGGTGCAGCGCGGGCCGAGCAGCCCGACTCGGCCCGTCGTCGTTCTGTCGGCGCAGTCTTTGAGCGACCTTGAGAAGAGGCTGAGGCCGGAGGCGAAGACCGAGGAGTTGATAGGCGGCGAGGGGATGGAGCTGCGCGTCGCCGTCCAGCACGAGCGCGACCGGCCTGCGCCGGGCGGCGAGGTCCACGACGCTTCGGACGACGTGTACTACGTGCTCGAAGGCTCCGCGACGCTCACCTTGGGCGGCAAGCTCGACGCGACGGCGCACGAAGTCGAGCCGGGCGAGTGGCGCGCGAAGACAATCGTCGGCGGCCAGAATTACGAGATCAAGAAGGGCGACCTCGTCGTCGTCCCGCGCGGCACGCCCCACATGCGCAGCACCTCGGGCAAGACCTTCTCCATGCTTCTCATCAAGGTCTTCGCCCAGCCCCTGCCCGCGCCCAAGAAGAAATAACGCGGAGGGCGCGGAGAACGCGGAGGGCACAGAGAAATTTAATTTCTCTGTGCCCTTTGTGTCAGTCGGCGGCCCGCTTCACTTGGCGGGTACGCCGCAGTAGTCCCCGAGGCAGGCGGTGCCTCCGGGGCAGAGGTAGCCGTAGCCGATACAGCTCCCCGAGCCGCCGAAGCCGCGCGACCTGTTCACGAACCTCACCCAGTTCTGGTACATCTCCTCCAGCCCGAGCAGGGTCCGCAGGTCCGGGTCGCCCCTCCTCGCTATCCACGTCATGATGCGCATCATGAAGCAGCGCACGCGGTGCTTGGAGCAGTCGATTTCGCTCATCGCCGCCCCGGCGGCCCTCCCCGCGCAGTTGGTCATGCACCCCACCAACTCCAGGCCGGACAGGCCCGCGCACTCCGCCTTACAATCCGGCATGTTCTGCGCCGCGACCTGGACGACCGTCTCGGCGAGGCAATACTGCTCGGTCTTGTTGTTGCAGTTCCCGAAGCGGACCTCCTTGCGGCCCTTGAAGACGACCATCTTGCATTGGATTTTTCCGTCGAAGGTCTGGAAAGACCACTCGGTGCCGGTCTCCACCTCCTTCGGCGCGAACAACTGCATGCGCTGCTCGACGACGCGGCCGTCGCGGTACTGGTAGCGGAGCACGCCGAGCCAGTCCGTCGGGGTCGTCCGCCTCGTGAACTCGAACGTCACGACCGCCTCCTGGGTCGTGTTGTTGACATCCATCTCGCAGAAGTAGCGGCCGGGGGTGGTCGGCGTGTTGCCGGGGTTAGGCGGCGGCACCTGCTGCTGCGAGCGGGCCGGGGCGTAGGCGAGCGCGGCCGCGAGGGCCGGAACGATAAGGAAGCCCGTCAGGCGGCGGAGAGAGAGAGCTCCGGTCGGGCGGGCGTGAGTGGGCGAAGTCCGTTTCATGGGCGCATCTCCTTGAGTCGTGTGAAGTGAGACAAAGGTGCCGGGCACCGGGAAGGCGTCAGTGCGGCAGGCGGAAGGTGCGGCGTGCGAGGCTCCGTTTTGCGACGGCGGCACTATATTACGCCTGCGGCGGGGCCCACAATATTAAAAGGGCGCGGGGGTTTGATTCCCCCGCGCCCTTTGTGTTCTCTCTGTCCTCTGTGCTTAATGCGGCTCGACGAGGTAGAGGTCGCGTCCGGCGCGCTCGACGACGAGCGTGTCGGGGTCGGAGTCGTAGTCCTCGCGGCGGAAGTCGCGGTGGTCGAGGAAGCCGAGGTTGACGCGGCGGCAGGTGGCCTCGTCGAGCGCGGAGGCCATCGTTATCTTGTAGCGAGGGACGACGCGCCCCGCGGCGTCGCGCGAGCCGGCGTAGGAGACGTGGGCGAGGTGGGCGGCGACCGCGAGGTTCGCCTGTAGCTCGGTCGAGAGCGCGACCATCTCGCGCACGCGGTCGAGCGGCGCGTAGCCGTACTTCTCAATCAACAGGCCGTGCGTGTCGGAGATGGCGCGCAGGTGCGGCGCGTAGATGACCAGCTCGCCGCCCTCCTCGATGATGCCGCCGAGCTTGTAGCTGGCCTTGCCGCCGACCCAAAGCTCGTCGTAGTGCTCGTCTAAGAGCGCGACCACGCGCCTGTACTTGCGGCCCGTGTACTTGATGTGGACGCGGCGGCTGACCTCGGCCGCCTGCCGGAAGGCGCCGCGCACGTCGCCGCAGAAGAGGGCGTGCGTGCGCAGGCGTTCGTCGTCGCCGCGCGTGACGACGGAGTTGACGGAGATGACGCGCGCGGGGACGAAGTCGGCCGCCGCCTCTATCATGTGGCGCGTCGGCGTCTCGACGCGGCCGATGACGTTCTCGATGGAGGCGAGGGCGCCGAGCCAGTGTGTGGCGTGCGTCAGGTCGGGGCCGGCGACGCCGGGGAAGAAGTACTTGGCGCCGCCCGCGAAGCCAGCGACCTCGTGCGGCACGGTCGCGCCGAAGATGAGGACGGTGTCGTAGACGCCCGGCGCGAGCAGGCGGTTTAAGTTGACGGCGACCGGCTGGTCGAGCAGGCCGCCCGTCAACTCCTTGACGCGCTCGCCCGAAAGCTCCCCGACCTGCACAAGCTCGGAAGGGTCGTTCCACTGGTGGTCGTAAATCTGGCCGAACAGCGGGAAGGAGGCGCCGCTGGAGAGTCCGACCTTGGCGCGCTTCTCCTCCTCGGTCATGGGCATGTGCGTCCCCTGTGCGACGAGGGCGTCGAACTGCTCGGCGCCGCGCTCGGCGAGGACTTCGGAGGCGAAGGGGAAGAGGAGGTCCGTGTTGTCGTCGCGCGTCTTGTCGGGGATGATGGCGAGGACGCGGGCGCCGGGCGCGACTGAGAGCAACCCCTGCCGGACTATCTCGCGCAGCTCCTCGGGCGAGAGTTCGAGGTCGGGCGCTCCCCTCCCCGTGACGTTTGGAGCGGGCTTCGTGCTCATCTCGGTCTCCTCCTTGTGCCTTCAGCGTTGGATGCGCGCGCTGCCGCCCTTGGCGAAGGCGCGGACCTGCTCGACGGTCGCCATCGTGGTGTCGCCGGGGAAGGTCGTCAAGAGCGCGCCGTGCGCCCAGCCGAGCCTCAGAGCCTCCTCGGGCGACTCGCCCTGAAGCAAGCCGTAGAAGAAGCCGGAGGCGAAGCCGTCGCCGCCGCCGACGCGGTCCACCACGTCAAGCTCCGCGGTCGGCGCCGTGTAAGTCTCGCCGTCTATCCACGCCACGGCGCCCCAACTGTGGCGGTTCGTCGTGTGGACTTCGCGCAGCGTCGTCGCGACGATTTTGACCTGCGGGTGCATCTTCGTCACCTGGTCAATCATGCCGAAGAAGGCCGACGGGTCGAGCTTGGATTTGCTCGTCACGTCCTGACCGGGGATGCCTAAGCCCTTCTGCAAGTCCTCCTCGTTGCCGACGAGCACGTCAACGTGTTCGACGATGCTGGCGACCGTCTCGACGGCGCGGTCCTGCCCGCCCGAAATCTTCCAGAGTTTTTCGCGGAAGTTCAAATCGAACGAGGTGACGGCGCCGGCCGCCTTCGCCGCGCGCATGGCCTCGGCGATGAGCGGCGCGGTCGTCTCGGAGAGGGCCGCGAAGATGCCGCCCGAGTGGAACCAGCGGACGCCGCCCGCGAAAATCTCGTCCCAGTTGAAGTCGCCGGGCTTGAGGCGCGCGGCGGCCTCGTTCGAGCGGTTGTAGAAGACGACGGGGGCGCGCACCCCGTGGCCGCGGTCGCTGTAGACGGCGGCGATGTTCGGCCCCGTCACGCCGTCGTGCTCGAACCACTTGTAGAAGCCGCGGACGCCCATCGCGCGGACGCGCTCGGAGACGAGGTCGCCGATGGGGTAGTTGACCATGGCGGAGACGACGCCGGTGTTGAGGCGGAAGCAGTCGGCGAGGTTGGCGGCGCAGTTGAACTCGCCGCCCGAGACGTGGATGGCGCAGTCGGTCGCCTTGCGGAAAGGGATGATGCCGGGGTCGATGCGGTGGACGAGCGCGCCCAAAGAGACGAAGTCCAGCGCGCCCTTGTCTTGAATGTTCAGGCCGTATCTCATGTTCTTTCTACCTTCTCCTTGTGGGAAGAGACTCCGCCCCGGCCCTAGACGCCGCCGAAGGCCGAGAAGCCGCCGTCAACGGGGACGACGATGCCGGTGACGAAACCCGAGGCGGGCGACAGGAGCCAGAGCAGCGTGCCGAGCAGGTCGTCGGGCTCGCCGAAGCGGCCCATCGGCGTGTGGGCGATGATGCTTGAGCCGCGCGCCGTCAAGTCGCCCGTCTCCCTGTCGGTGAGCAGGAAGCGGTTCTGCTCGGTCAGGAAGAAGCCGGGGGCGATGGCGTTGACGCGGATGCGCGGGCTGTACTCGGTGGCGAGGTGGACGGCGAGCCACTGGGTGAAGCTGTTGATGCCGGCCTTCGCCGCCGAGTAGCCGACGACGCGCGTCAGCGGCCTGATGGCGCTCATCGAGGAGACGTTCAGAATCACGCCCTCCTTCTGCCCGGCCATCACCCGGCCGAAGACCTGGCTGGGGATGATGGTGCCCATCATGTTCAGGTCGAAGACGAAGCGCAGGGCGTCCTCCGGCAAGTCGAAGAACGAAAGCTCGGGCTTCGTCGTCGCCGAAGGGTGGTTGCCGCCCGCGCCGTTGAGCAGGGCGTCAACCTGTCCGAACTCGTTGGCGACCTCTTCAGCCGCCTTCTTCAAGCCCGCCGCGTCGAGCACGTCGGCCTCGAAGACGACGGCGCGGCCCGGCCCTTCGAGTTCCGCGACCTGCGGCTCGGCCTTGGCGCGGTTGCGGGCGAGGAGGGCCACGTTGGCGCCGCAGCCGACAATCGCCTTCACCATCGCCTGCCCGAGCACGCCCGTCCCGCCCGTCACGACGAGCGTCCGCCCCTTGAAGTCGTACATCCTCGAAAGCTCTGCCTGATTCATCTCGCTCGCCCTCGTCCGTCAGCCCTTTTGTGTTTCCTAGTCGCCGGTGGCCGCCGCGCCCGTCTCGGCCCCGACGAAGAGGGGCCTGAGGTGGCGGTCGTAGAGGTTCTCGGTGACGTTCTTGGCGACCGTCGCCTCGCACTCGCGGAGCATCGAGAGGTAGCGTTCGCCCATCTTGGCCGCGACCTTGTAGCCGACGTGGAGCAGTTGCCGCAAGGAAGGGTTGTAGCCGGGGTTGGTCTGGTCGTGGCGGAGCGCCGAGACGAACTGCTCGGAGGTCCAGCCCTGAACTTCTTCCTTCGAGGGGAGCTTCGAGCGGTCGAT
>DASZEK010000095.1:0-1569 GCA_035941045.1 Pyrinomonadaceae bacterium
CTGCGCGGGCGGAGTCTCGGCGGCATCCCCCTGCCGGGCGTGCCCCTCGCGGACGACTTCGACGACGACAGCCTCGACGCCGACCTCTGGGCGCAAATCGACTCGGGGCACCCGGCGCTCGAACAAAATCAGCGGCTTGAGCTACAGCCCTGCGCGGGGACCTACTCGGGGGTCGCGCTCGACGCGCAGGACTTCACCAACCATCACTCGGCGGTTAAGTTCGTGCAGCAGTCGAACAGCGACGCGATGACGATGGTTTGGAACTTCGGCGCCTACTCGGCCCACTTCGTAATCAGGGCGAGCGGCAACCTCTGGCCCTACATCTACGGGCCGTCGGGCTTCGTCACCAGCGGGGCGCAGAGCGTGACGGTCTCGGCCGGGATGCTGCTCCGGACGCGCCACGTCTCCGCGACCGATACGTTCAACTGGGAGTACTCGACCGACGGCGGCGCGACGTGGACGCTCTACCACACCTTCAGCGGTTTGGGTCAGTCCCTCTCCTCGGTCGTAGTCCACCTCCGCCAATACGACGCCTCGGGCGTCGCCGTCTTCGACGACTTCACGACCGACATCGGGGCCGACGACATCGCGAATAAGGACAAGTTCGCGCTGGCGTGGGACCAGGGCAACGCGAGGTTCGGGCTGATGAAGCTCGCCGGGCTCGCCGCGCTCGTCAACGCGGCGCCTTCAGGCGCCCCGGCGGACGTGCCCGCCGGCTACACGGCGCTGATTTACGACCAGGTCAACCACAAGCTCTACATCCGCAACCCGAACACGAGCCAGTGGGATTGGGTGAGCTTCCCGAACGCGATCTGATGTCTTTCTTCATCCCTACAATTTACGAGGAAGGTCTGCCGGTCGCCCTCGCCGGCGCGTCCGCCGGGGCGTTCGGCTTCCGCATCTTCCTCGACCTCTTCGGCGAGGGCTTGTCGGGCGCGAACGTGCGCCGCTACAAAGCGCGCCTGCTGGCCGACGGCGTCGAGCTGCCCGTCAGGAGCGTCGAGGAGCGGGCGCCCCGCGGGGCGCTGGGCGTGTCCCTCGATGTCGTGTTGGCGAAGCCCGACCGCTCGCTCGTCTCCTCCTCGTCAGATTTGAGATTCGAGATCGGCGTGTGGGCCGGCGGCGACTACCAGTGGCAGACGGTGATGGAGGGCGGCCGCCTCGCCGGGCTGCTGGCCCGCTACGCGAACGAGGACCGGCGCCCGGCCGACAGTGTCTCCTTCAGCACGCTCGACCTCTTAGGCGACCGCTGGACTCTCAGGCCGGCCGCGCCCGTCACGCTCTACGACCCGCTGGAGGTAGACGAGCCGGGCAAGCCCGACCCGCAGGCGCTCGTCAGGGATTACATCACGGGGGCGGCGATTGAGCCGCTGCGCGTGCCCGTCGCGGGCCTCACGCTCTACGAAGTGCTCAGGCGCGCTTACGTCGAGGGGTGCGGCTTCTCCGATGTCGTCACGAACGTCCCCGACTTCCCCGTGCCGCTCGCGGAGTTCACGCTGGGCGGCGGCTATCACGCCGGGGCGTCGCGCTTCCTTGAGCTGCCCGAGCCGCTGTACTTCGCGAGCGGCG
>DASZEK010000096.1:0-11935 GCA_035941045.1 Pyrinomonadaceae bacterium
CCTCGTCCAGTCCCCGGACGAGTGCTTCGATGGCGGCGGGCTGGTCGCCCTGCGGCTGGAATTCGGAACGGAGTTTGAAAGGCATAAAAGCAGTGATAAGCGACAAGCGATAAGTGCTAAGTTTAGAAAGGAAAGTCTAACTTATCACTTATCGCTTGTCACTTATCACTGCCTGACGGAGAGCGTGTGGAGGTCGCCGTTCGTGCCGTTGAAGTAGTCGTGGTCGGCGGCCCCGTTGACGCCCGCGATGGCGAGGCTCTGCGAGTATTGCCAGAAGGTCCAGTCCGCCCAGCCGGCGGGCAGCGGCGCGGGCGAGGAGGCGGCCGTGTAGTGCGCTATCCAGAGCGGGTAGGAGCCGAACTGGTCGTTGAGGTGCGCGTCCCAGAAGGAGGCGGCCGTGTAGATGACGGGCGTGACGCCGGTCACGGGCTCGACCGCTTCGAGCCAAAGCTGCACGCCCTCGACGATGGCGCTGTTCGGGACGCCGTCGTTCGTCTCCACGTCGAGCACCGGCGGGAGGTCGCCGGGCGCGAGTTGGACGGTCGAGAGGAAGTGCGCCGCCTGCTGCTTGGCGTCCTCGGCCGGGCGGAAGAAGTGGTAGGCGCCGCGGGCGAGGCCGGCCGCCTGCATGCCCGCCCAGTTGGCGGCGAAGTAGGGGTCGGTGACGCCTGTGCCTTCGGTCGCCTTGGCGAAGGCGAAGGCGCAGCCGGCCGCCTTCACGGCCTGCCAATCGACGTGGCCCTGATAGTGCGAAACGTCTATGCCCTTGAGCCTCGGGGGCGGGTTGCCGGACATGAGTTCTCCTTGAAAGACGCTCCTCGTCTTACGCCGTCGTCGGCTGGCCGCTGCTGATCTGGTAGATGGCCTCCATGACGGCCGAGCGGACCTCGGTCGGGAGCGAGCCGCGGACGGCGAGGCGGCGGAAGGCCGGAAGAATTTCCTTCTGGCCGGAGAGCGCCAGCAGCTTGACGACGGCGAGGCGGACCTCGTTGTTCGGGTGGCCCTCGATGGCGCGGACGAGCGGCTGCACCTCGCCGGCCTTCGCCATCAGGAAGAGCAGAGAGAACGCCTCGTAAGTCTTCTCGCGGCTCTCGCCCGTCAGTTGCGAGATGGCCTCGGCGGCGAGGCCGGAGGCGGAGATGGCCGTGCCGATGTTGTGGCGGCGCTCGGCGCTCGACTCGCGCAGGGCGCGCGTGAAGGAGTCGGCGCGGTCGGCCCGCAGGTCGTAGAGGGCGCGGGCGGCGGCCGAGCGAACGTCCTTCGATTCGTCGTCGAAGGCGGCGCAGATTTGGTGGAAGGTGTCGGGCGTGTCGTAGCGCGCAAGCTCGGCGACGGCCTCGGCGCGCTCGCCCGACTGGCGGCTCATGAGGCGTTGCTGAATCGAGGCCGGGACGGTCGAGAACTCGTCGAAGACTTCGATGCCCTTCTCCGCGGCCGGGGCGGAGGGCGCGGGGGCCGCGACCGGCTCCGCCTCTTCGACCTGGCCGTGCAAGGCGACGCCCTTTTCGGCGCGCTCGCCCGCGGGCTGTTCGACGACCGTCTCGGCGGTCGCTTCTTCGGCCGCGGCGTGCTCGCCGACGAAAGGCTCGATGGAGGAGACGCCGGCCCCCGCTTCGTTCACTTCTTCGAGGGCGGGCGCGTGCTCGACGGTCTCGGGCGCGGCGGCGTGTTCGACGGGCGGCGCGAAAGGCTCGATGCCGGTCGCCTCCGGCGCCTCGTCCTCGACCACGCTCATGTCGAACTCGACCCACTCGCCGGGCTTCACCTCGTCCGCCTCCTCGAAGGAGACGGGCGGCGCGGCGACCTCGGCGACGGGCTCGGGCTGCGGGACGGGCTCGAAGACCTCGGGCTCGACGGCCTCGTGCGCCGCCGTCAACTCTTCCTCTTCGACCGCGGCGACTTCCTCCGCGAAGCCGACGGGCGCGACGACCTCGACCGTCTCGGCCTCCTCCTCGGCGGCGACGCCGACGGGCAACTCTTCGACGAGCGTCGCCTCTTCTTCGGCCGCTTCGGGCACTTCGGCTATTTCGGGCTCCGCGACCGCGGGCTCTTCGAGTGTCGGCGACGAAGGCTCGGCCTCGAAGGCGGGCTGCGCCTCGGCGATTGCCTGAGGCTCGGGCGCGGCGACCGGCTCTTGCGTGAAAGTCTCGACGAAGGGCGCGATTCCGACCGATGTCTCTTCGGCGACCTCGGCGGGCACTTCGGCGGGTTCGGCGAACGCGGCCGGCGCCTCGGTTTCGACCATCTCGGGCTCGACGAACGGCGCGACGCCCTTGCTCTCCGCGACCGGCTCAATCTCGGCGGCCGTCTCGGCCGACTCGACGGGCGCGAGCGCCGTCTCGGGCGACGGCTGCGCGGCGAGCGCGTCGGCCTCGTCCCGCGCCGTGCGGCACGACTCGACGGCGTGAAGGATGGCCTTGCGGTTGACCTTGTGCTTGCGCTTCTGCTCCTTCTCGACGAAGGCTTCGAGCGGCGCCAGCGCCGCCGGGTCGCGCAGCGAGCCGAGGGCTTCGACGGCCGCGCGGCGCACTTCGACGGCGTCGTCTTCGAGCGCCGCGACGAGGTGCGGCGTCGCCGAGTTGTCGCCCGCCAGCCCGAGCGAACGGGCGGCGGCGGCACGCTCGGCGGGCGCCTCGGCGCCGCGCAGGTCGCGCGCCGTCTCGTCGAAGTAGCCGTGCTCGACGAAGGCCGCGCGGGCGCGCTCGCGCCGGGCCGCGTTCCTGCCGGAGAGCGCCGACAGCAGCTCGGCCGCAATCATCTGCCGCGCCATCGCGTCAGGCGTGCCGACGACCGACGGGTCGTAAGCCTCGCCTTCGAGCAGGCGCGAAGTCTCGACCTGCACCCTCTCGGGGTCGAACTCGACGGCGGCCGGCGTGATTTCGCTCGTGACTTCGGCGGCCCGCTCGGGTTCCGCCGTCACTCCCGCCGCGGGCTCCTCCGCGACGACAATCTCCTTCGTCGGCGACTCGGCGACGACCTCTTCCGACGCGACCGCCTCCGCCGCCGCGGCCTCTTCCGTCACGACGGCCACTTCCGCGGCGGCGACTTCCTCCGCGGCGACCGGCTCGGGCGCGACCTTCTCCTCTTCCTTCTTCTCTTCCTTCTCTACCGTCGGCGTGGCGGCGACGACCGCCGACGGCTTCTCTACCGCGGGCTTCACGACCGGGACGGCGACGGGCTTCGCCGACGCGCTCTCGGCCTTCAGACTCGCGGCGCGCTTCTCGGCGAGCGGCGTCGGGGCTTCGTGCAACTCTTCTTCGGGCGTGGGCCGGGGGGCCTGGGAAGTGCGGCGCGCGGCGAAGAGCAGCCCGAAGCCGACGACAATCAGGAGCGAGACGATGAGCGTGACGGGCCAGTTGCGCAGGAGCGCGGCGCCGAGCGTCGTGCCCGAGCCCGCGTCGTTGGAGACGGCCGAGCCGGGCGCGGGCGCCGTCACGGGCGGCTGCGCCTGCGCGACCTGCGGCGCGGTGGGCGCGGTCGCGGGCGTCTGCTCGGCGACGGGCGCGGAGGCCGTCGGCGTCGCCTGCGGCGTGTTGCCCGGCGACGCGTTCATGATGGAAGGCTGCTGGCCCGCGCTTTCGGGACCGGCGGCGGGCTGTCTGTCCGAAGGTCTGACGGCGGCGGGGCCGGTCGTCGCCGCGGTCTGCCCTTGGGTCTGCGCGGGAGTCTGCCCGGCCGAGTTCGCGTTGCGCGTCTCGGGGGGAGGATTGTTTTGCGGGGCGGTCGTGCGCGCGGGCTGGCCGGCTTGCTGGTTGTTCGCGGCGGGCTGCTGCTGGCCGCCCTCGGCCACGTCGAAGACCACGTCGAGGCGGTTGAACTTCTGCTCGACGCGGGGCTTGGCGCCGGGCTGCAACTTGTAGCTCAGGACCACGTCGCTGCCGCGCTGCTGCACCTGCATTTCGGAGTAGCCCTTGCCGGCGCCGCCGCGCGCGACCGTCGAGGCGTCGGCCTTCGGCAGCACGACGACGAAGCGGTCGCCGCTGCGGTAGGCCGAGTAGTCGTTCAGCGGGTTGTCGGACTTGATGGTCTGGCGAGCCTCTTTGGCGGTGCTGCTGCCCTGACCGACGAAGACGCGCTTCGGCCGCTCGGACTTCTGCCCCTGCGCCGAGGCGTTCGCGTTCGACTGCGAGCCGGGCTGCGTGCGCCTGCGCTGCGCGCGCGCCGCGTCGCCCGCGGCGGCGACGAGCAGCGCGAGGGCGGCGAGCGCGACCGCGAACAGCTTCAGACGGAGATTGGGCGAGAGCAGGGAGCTAAATTTTAGGGGCATGGCAAGTGCGTCCGGGTCAGGAAGATGAAGGCCGCTAAGCGGCCTCATTATGCAATAGCGGCGGCGGGGTTGTCACGATAATAGGGCGTCGGGCGTCAGGTTTCGGGCGCCGGGGAGCAAAGACTCTTCCCCATCACCCGGCGCCTGACGCCCGACGCCCGCTTTATCGCGGCTGGCCGGCGAGTTCGAGCGTCTCGACGATGGCTTGGCGGACCTTCTCGGGGACGCCGCCGTCGTTGGCGACGTTGAGGAGTCGCTCGCCGAGGTGGGCCGGGCAGGTCAGGCCGAGCAGGCGGATGCAGGCGAGCCGCACCTCTATGTCGCGGTGGCTCTCGACCGTCTCAAGCACGGGGCCGAGCTCGCCCGCCTTGACGACGAGCGAGAGGAGCGAGAACGACTCGTAAGCCTGACGGCGGTCTTCGCTGGCGAGGCGGTTGATGGCCTGCGTGGCGAGGCCCGTCTTGACGCAGGCGCGGGCCACGTCGCCGAGCGTCCTCTCGTCGGCTGTCTCAAGCACGCGGACGTAGGCGTCGGCGCGGTCGAAGTTCAGCCGCGAGAGGGCGCGGGCCGCGGCGGCGCGCACCTCGCGCGCCTCGTCGCCCATCGCCAGGAGCACCGGCACGAAGACCGACTCGTGGCCGATGACGCCGAGGCTCGTCACGGCCGCCGCGCGCACCGAAGACTCGCGGTCGCGGACGGCGTGCACCGACAGCGCCTCGACTGAGCGGCGGAGAGCGAACTGCGCGAGCTGCTGCGCGGCGTTCGTGCGCGCCTCCGCGTCCTCGCCGTCGAGGGCTTCGAGCGCGGAGATGAAGGCCGCTTCCTCCGTCCACTCCGGCAGCTCTTCGCAGCCGGACGCCAGTTCGAGCGCGCGCACCTCGACCGCCGACTCTTCGCCGTCGAAGGAGTCGAAGCCGGCGGGCGCGTCCGCCGCGTGCGGCCACGACGGCTCGGTTGACTCGACCGAGCAGGCGGTGAGCGCAGGGCCGAGGATGGAGGCGGGGATGTCAGGGTGGCGCCGCGCGAGGTCGAGCAGCGCGCCGATGGCCGAGGGCAGGCCGAGTTCGGCGATGCTGTCAACGGCCTCGGAGCGGACGATTGCCTCGGGGTCGTAGAGTGCTTCGGTGAGGAACGGCAGCGCCTGCGGCGAGCGCATCTCGCCGAGCGTGCGCGCGGCCGAAGACCTGTCGAAGCTCTCGGCCCCGAGCAGCAGCGCGGCGCACTGGCGCGCGACGAAGCCGTAGTCTTCGAGCGCCATGCGCGCCCGGCGCTGCCCGTCCTCGTCCGTCTCGGGCGCGCGCAGCGCCTTCAGGAGCGAAGTCTCAAGGGCACGCCTGTCATCCGCCGCGCGCGAAGAAAGCACCTCGATGCTGTGCGGCTGGCCGCTCACGAGGCGTTCGACTTCCTGGTCGACGCGGTACGCGCCGAAGATGACGGCGGGCGCGGCCACGGACTTCGACTCCTGCTGCTCCGCGTCGAGAGTCTTCGTCTGCCGCGACGCCTCGTCCTCGGCGCCCTCGCCGCCGCGCCTGCGCTCGAAGGGCACGGCGATGCTGGCCCGGCGTCGGTCGCCCTTCCACTTCTCGAAGGGCGGCGGCAGCGGCGTCTGCTCGGCGGCCGACTTCGGCTTCCTCAAAGACTTCATGTTCACGACGCCGGGCTCGCCCGCTTCATCCTTCTCGCCCCCCTTCCTGCGGCGGCGCCGCCGCAGGGCGAAGGCCAGCCCGCCGAAGACCGACGCGCCGAGCACGCCGAAGAGCGAGGTCGGGGACGTGAGCGTGGAGACGAGCGATTCGCCGACGCTCGCCCCGTCGGCGGCCGAGGCCGGGGTGATGACCGGCGTGGGGAGAATGGGCGCAATCGGCGGTGTGGCTTCCGGGGCGGGCGCGGGGGGTGCGCCCGCCTCGGCCCCCTTGGCCGCGGGCTGCTGCCCTGCGGCCTGCGGAAGACTGCCGGCGGCGGTCGCGGCCGAAGTCTCGATGGAGTCCAGATTCCGCCCGCGCTGCTTGTCGGGGCGCGGCGAGTCGGCCGCGGGCTCCTGACGGCGCGAGGCGGCGGCCGCGCCCGCCTCGGCCTGCGCGGCCGTCTCCTGCCTCTGCGCCTTCGCGCGGCGGCCCGCCTCGCCCGCGCCGCCGGACTCGGTCTCGAAGTTCTCGACGCGGAGCGCGTCGCCCGTCCCGCCGCTGACGTTGAGGTCGAGGCGGTTGCCGCGCGGGTTCACCGTCACGTTGGCCCCCTTGCGGACGGGCAGCACCAGCTCAAGCGAGTTGCCGACCCGGCGCACCTTCACGCCGTTCGCCGGCCCCGCCATCTTGCCGTTGACGAGGATGACGTGGAAGCCCTCGGGGTCTTGCCACGTCTGCGCGCGGTTGAGCGAGCCGTCGGCGGAGATGGAGACGGTGCCGCCGTTGGTGCTGACGCCGGTGACGCTGACGGGAGGCTCCGAGTAACGCTGCTGCGCGCGCGGGCGGTCGGACTGCGAGAAGAAGAGCGAGGCGCCGAGCGCCGTCGTCAACCCGAGCCGCACGCAGCGCGACGAGAGCGCGCCTTCGCGCAGGGTCTTCAGGACAGCGTTGTCGAGTCTGGGCCGTTCCTTGTTCATAGCTTTTTCTTTCGGCGGGCGGGAGAGCCCTTGCAAAGATAGGGTGTTGAGGTGGGATTTGGTCGTCAGTTCGCGGCGGCTGGCGGGGGCGGGTGCCCTCCGTCGCGTCTTAACAGGTCGGTTGTTAAGGAGAGTGAGACTTCAGCGCTGCTCGTCGCTGAACTTGTAGCCGATGCCCCAGACGGTCAGGACCATCTGCGGGTTCTCGGGGTTGTCTTCTATCTTGGCTCGCAGGCGGTTGATGTGCGAGTCAATCGTGCGGTCGTAGCCCTCGTAGGAGTAGTCCCAAATCTTCTCCAGGAGGTACTTGCGGGGAAAGACGCGGCCGGGGTTGGAGGCGAACAGCCGCAGCAGCTCGAACTCTTTCGGAGTCAGTTCGACCTGCCGGTCGCCGACGGCGACCTCGCGCTTGGCCGGGTCTATGCGGAGGCGCCCGCGGATGATGGGCGCGTCCTCGTTCGTCTCGGTGTGGGCCGCGGCCCTCACCCTCCGCATCACGCTCTTGATGCGGGCCTCAAGCTCGCGCAAAGAGAAGGGCTTGGTGATGTAATCGTCGGCGCCCATCTCAAGGCCGAGCACTTTGTCCACCACGTCGTCCTTGGCCGTCAGCATCAGGATCGGGATGTAGGGCGTCTTCTCGCGAAGCTCGCGGCAGACGGCCAGCCCGTCCATCTTCGGCAGCATCAGGTCGAGCACGATGGCGTCGGGCCGGTCGTTGAGGGCCGACTGCACGCCCGAGAGGCCGTCCCCCGCCGTCTGCACCGTGTAGCCCGCGCGCGAGAAGTATTCGGAGATGGCTTCGAGAATCTGCTCGTCGTCTTCGATGACGAGCAGGTTCAGCTTGCGGTCTCCCGCCTCAGCCCTGTCCTCACCTACGTCCTTCGGCTTGGGGATGTTGGCAGCAGGTTTCGTGGTCATCGTGGAGTCATACGGACATGAGGCGAACCCGCCGGGCCCGCCCTTCGGGCTACGACGGCCGCGGCCGGCGGAACCCTGGACGTAAAAACTATAACGAACAAACGGGCCGAACACAAGCAGTAAGTTATTTTTTACACCGCCGCGAAGTGTCCGAAACGGAACACACCGTTGGAATTAGCCGCCGCCGTGTGGTATGAAGCTGGCTCTCGTTCAAGGCGGAGACGTTCAGCCGACTTTCAGGAGACATATGACACGGGAAGAGAGACAGGCGCTCATCGCGCGCTACAAGGACGGCTACGACGAGGTCGTCCGAAACCTCGAAGGCATGAGCGACGAGGAGATGACGCGGCACCCGCTGCCCGGCAAGTGGAGCGCCCGCGAAATCGTCCACCACCTCGCCGACAGCGAGATGAACAGCGCCATCCGCCTCCGCAAGCTTCTGACCGAGGAAGCACCACTCATTCAGGGCTACGACCAGGACACCTGGGCCGCGCACCTCCGCTACAACGAGCGCCCCGTCGCCCCCTCGCTCGAAGCCTTCCGCGCCGCGCGCTCGACGACGGCCCAGCTGCTCGACTCCATGACCGAAGAGGACTGGTCGCGCTCAGGCACGCACACCGAGTCCGGCCCATACACCGCCGACGACTGGCTCACGATCTACGCCGCCCACGCCCACGGCCACGCCGCGCAGATTCGCAGGCTGCGGGAAGCGATGAAGTCGTAAGTCTTGACCTACGGCTCTTAATTCCTTGACAAATTTTGAGGGCCGCGAGCACAATCGCGGCTCGCTCAAGGGTTCGAGTCGTTCCTTCAAGCCCGCACGCATACATTCGTCGAACATGACCGGGACCGAGACCGTCGCCGAAACCGCCCTGCCCGGCCTGCGCCTCCTGCGGCGCGGCAAGGTGCGCGACGTTTACGAGGTGGACGACAAACACCTGCTCGTCGTCGCCACCGACCGCATCTCGGCCTTCGACTGCATCCTCCCGACGCGCATCCCGCGCAAGGGCGAAGTCCTGACGGCCCTCTCGCGCTTCTGGTTCGGCCGCCTCGCGCACGCCGCGCCGCACCACCTCGTCACCACCGAAGTCGAAGAGATGCCCGACGCTGTCAGCCGTTACGCCGACGTGCTCCGAGGGCGCTCGATGCTCGCCCTGCGCGCCGAGGTCTTCCCCGTCGAGTGCGTCGTCCGCGGCTACCTTTCGGGCTCCGGCTGGAAGGACTATCAACTCACCGGCGAGACGAGCGGCCACAAACTGCCCGCGGGCCTGCGCGAGTCCGACAAACTCGCCGAGCCCATCTTCACGCCCGCGACCAAGGCCGAAGAGGGGCACGACGAGAACATCAGCGAGGCTCGAATGCGCGACATCGTCGGCGCGGAGGCGACCCATGAGCTTAAGGGCCGCGCCCTCGCTCTCTACCGAGAGGCCGAGGAGTACGCGCGCGGCCGAGGCATCATCATCGCCGACACCAAGTTCGAGTTCGGCCGCGCCGCGGACGGCCGCGTCATCCTCGTTGACGAGGTGCTGACGCCCGACTCCTCGCGCTTCTGGCCCGCCGACCGATACCGGCCCGGCGGCCCGCAGCCCTCCTTCGACAAGCAGTTCGTCCGCGACTACCTCGAATCGCTCGACTGGGACAAGCGGCCGCCCGCCCCGCCGCTCCCGCCCGAGGTCGCCGAGGCCACCACCGCGCGCTACCTCGAAGCCTACAGGCTGCTCACCGGAGGCAGTCTGGAGTCAGGAGTCTAGAGTCTGGAGTCGAAGACAAGTTATTGCTTCTGACTCCAGACTGTAGACTCCTGACTCCAGACTTGATTTCGAGATGACCTTTTTCGACTTCTTCGTGCTGGCTGTCGTCGGGGCCTCGGTCGTGGCCGGCGCGATGCGCGGGCTGGTGCGGGCGCTGATTGCGGGCGCGGCCCTGATAGCCGGCATCTTCCTCGCGTCGCAGACGTACGGCGCGGCCGGCGCTCTGCTCAAGTCTTTCGGCCTCGTCGAATCTAAAGAGGCGGCTTCGGCCGGAGGCTTCCTGCTCGTCGCCGGGCTCGTGCTCGGCATCGGGTTCGCCGCGGGCCACCGCGTGCGCTCCGGGTTGGGGCGCTCGCGCCTCGGGTGGCTCGACCGCGCGCTCGGCGCACTCTTCGGCCTGGCCCGCGGCGTCGCCGTCTGCTCGGCCGTCTACCTCGCGCTGACGGCCTTCCCCGTCCGCATCGAGGCCGTCGCCGACGCACGGACGGGGCCGGCGCTGGTCGCGGGCGCCCGGCTGCTCTCGTTCTGCACGTCCGAGGACGTGCGCGCGCGCTTCCAGGCGCAGTACAGGCGCCTCTTCGCGCAAGACCCCCATCTTTCTCGCTGGCCCCGCGGCGTTTAACCGTTGGCGCCCGCCCGTTATGGACCGAAAAATGCCCATGCGCGCTCGGCTCGAAGCCTTGATTGACGAAATGCTCGACGGCCACATCATGCTCGACGAGGCCCTGACCGAGTTCGAGAAGCTCTACATCCAGAAGGCTTTAGCGCGCCACAAGGAACACCTCTCGCGCACGGCCGGCGCCCTCGGCATCCACCGCAACACCCTCTCCAAGCGCGTCGCCGCCTACCGCACGCAGGAGCGCGCCGCCGCCAGCAGCCAGCGCAAACCTGCCGCCCGCCGCAAACGCTAAACCGCCCTCGCCGCACCCCGTCATCACCCGGTTGACAAGGCAATCAAGATTGCTATATTTTTAGCACTCCCACAAAGGGAGTGCCAGGAATCACGGATTTTTACCGGAAAACGGGGCGAATTGCGCCCACCGGCGTGGCGCTCTCCCCGTGGGAGTGATAAATACGGCTCTTGCAATCAAACCTGACAAGACCACCATCCACGACAAAGGAGCGAAGCTTTATGGCTACGAACATCAAACCCCTTCACGACAGGGTGATTCTGAAGCGGCTCGACGAGGGCGAGCAGGTGCGCGGCGGCATCATCATCCCCGACACGGCCAAGGAGAAGCCGCAGGAGGGCGAGGTCATCGCCGTCGGCGAGGGCAAGCGCAAGGACGACGGCACCCGCATCCCCTTGGACGTTGCGGCCGGCGACCGCGTGCTCTTCGGCAAGTACAGCGGCTCCGAGATTAAGGTTGACGGCGAGGAGTACCTCATCATGCGCGAGGACGAAATCCTCGGCGTCATCGAGCGCGCCGGCACGGCAGCGGGCGGCAAGAAGGGCGGCAAGTAGTCCGAGACTACAGCCGCCTTTCTCACGTCAGAAGGTATTTCAGCATAGTTCAGAAGGAGAGACACTGATATGGCAAAGCAAGTGATTCACGGCGAGGAGTCGCGCGCGGCTATCCTGCGCGGCGTCAACCAGCTCGCCGACGCGGTCAAGATTACGCTCGGGCCCAAGGGCCGCAACGTCGTCCTCGACAAGAAGTTCGGCTCACCCACCATCACCAAGGACGGCGTCACCGTCGCCAAGGAGATCGAGCTCAAGGACTCGCTTGAGAACATGGGCGCGCAGATGGTGCGCGAGGTCGCCTCGAAGACCTCGGACGTGGCCGGCGACGGCACCACCACGGCCACCGTGCTCGCTCAGGCCATCTTCCGCGAGGGAGTTAAGACCGTCGCCGCGGGCGCCAACCCGATGGCCCTCAAGCGCGGCATCGACAAGGCCGTCGAGCGCGCCATCGAGGAGATCAAGCGGATGGCGAAGCCGGTCAAGGGCGACGCCATCGCGCAGGTCGGCACCATCTCGGCGAACGGCGACCGCACCATCGGCGAGCTGATCGCCGAGGCGATGAACAAGGTCGGCAAGGACGGCGTCATCACGGTCGAGGAGTCGCGCACGATGGAGACGGCGCTCGAAGTCGTCGAGGGCATGCAGTTCGACCGCGGCTACCTCTCGCCCTACTTCGTGACCGATCCCGAGCGCATGGAGGCGGTGCTCGACAACCCGCTGATCCTGATCCACGAGAAGAAGATCAGCTCGATGAAGGACCTGCTGCCGCTGCTCGAGCAGATCGCGAAGATGGGCAAGCCGCTCATCATCATCGCGGAGGAGGTGGAGGGCGAGGCGCTCGCCACGCTCGTCGTCAACAAGCTGCGCGGCACCCTGAACGTCGGCGCGGTCAAGGCCCCCGGCTTCGGCGACCGCCGCAAGGCGATGCTCGG
>DASZEK010000097.1:0-8315 GCA_035941045.1 Pyrinomonadaceae bacterium
AAAGGGTGCGGGGTGTCTGGTGTCGGTTGTCGTTAAAGAGCTTGTCTTTAACCGACACCCGACACCTGACACCCCGCACCCTTTCTCTATCCGCCGACGTGGACGGCCGGGCGGCGCTCGGGGTTGTCCTCGGCTTGGCGGAGTACTTCGTGGGTGGTGGGGGCCGTGTCGCCCTCGCCGAAGACGATGTAGTTGAAGAGGTAGCGGAGCGGGTTGCCTTCGCTCCAGCCGAAGTAGACGTGGGGGAGCTTGCCCGTCGTGTCGCGCAGGTGCAGGAGCAGGGCGGCGATGGCGTTGGGCACCGCCGGGCTCTCGGAGCGGAGGATGCGGTAGCCGTCCACCTCGACGCCGCGGACCTTCAGCACGCCGGAGAACTCGGAGGCGTCGCTCGGGGTGACCTCGAAGAAGAGGACGGGGTCGCGCGTCGGGATGTGGTTATCCAGACGCTTCTCCCGCTCCTTGAATTGATATTCGGCCGCGTCGCCCGTGTCGCGCCGATTCGCCACGATGCGCACCTCGCAGCCGCGCGCGATGAGGTCGTTGATGAATTTCTGAGCGGTCGGGTCGAACTCGATCTTCTCGACGCGCAGCTCGGTCGTGCGCCAGACGCGCGACAGGAGCGAGGTGATGACGATGGCGCCGATGAAGAAGGAGGCGATCTTGATGCCTTCGGGCCGCTCGTGGACGTTCTGCACGGTCGTGTAGAGGAAGACGAGCGCGATGAGGATGAAGGGTATCCAGTTCTTACCCTTCCGCCAGACCGAGAGGGTGACGGCGACGGCCGCCGAACTCATCAACACGAGCACGCCCGTCGCGTAGGCGCCGCCCTGCGCCTCCACGTCGGCCTGGAAGATGACCGTGACGGCGAAGGCGACCAGCGTGTAGATGAGGACGAGCGGGCGCTGCGCGCGTGCCCAGTCGGGCGCCATGCCGTAGCGCGGCAGGTAGCGGGGCACGATGTTCAGGAGCCCGGCCATCGCGGAGGCCCCGGCGAACCAGAGGATGAAGACGGTGCTCAGGTCGTAGGCGGTGCCGAAGCCGTTGCCGAAGAAGTGATAGGCGAGGAAGGCGAGCGCGCGTCCGTAAGCCTCGCCGCCTTTGGCGTCGTGCGACACGGGCGCGCGGAACTCATCGGCCGGGATGAGCGTCGTCGTGACCATGCTGCTCGCGATGAGCAGCACGCTCATGACGAGGGCGGCCGACAGGAGGAGCTTCTTCGTGTTGCGGACGCGGCCCTTCGGGTTCTCGTGCGTGTCGCCGCGGCTGCCCTTCACGAGCGGCATCACGGCGACGCCCGTCTCGAAGCCCGAGAGGCCGAGCGCGAGCTTCGGGAAGAGCAGGAGCGCGACGCCTACCACCATGAAGAAGTTGCCGTTGACGTTGATGTCGTGGACGCGGGCGTTGAGGAGGTTGTCGTACCAGCGCGGCAGCGCCTCGGGGTGGAGGCCGAACAACTCGTAGAGGCCGCGGCCGAGGACGACGACGTTGAGCAGCAGGTAGGCGCCGACGAGCACGACGGCGATGCCCATCGCCTCCTTGAAGCCCTTCAGGAAGATGGCGCCGAGGAGGCCGATGAGCAGCAGCGTGACCGCGATGCGGTGCTGCATGAAGGGCGCGTACTCCTGTACGAAGTGGTTTTCGAGGATGTGGGCGGTGGCGTCGGCGGCCGAGAGCGTGATGGTGATGACGAAGTCGGTGGCGACGAAGCCGAGCAGCACGAGCACGAAGAGTTTCCCGCGCCAGCGCGGGAGCAGGCTTTCGAGCATCGAGATGGAGCCCTCGCCGTGCGGGCTCTCGGCGGCGACGCGGTTGTAGATGGGGAGCGCGCCGAACAGAGTCAGGAGGACGAGGATGAGTGTGGCGACCGGGGAGAGCGCGCCCGCGGCGAGGAAGGCGATGCCCGGCTGGTAGCCGAGCGTGGAGAAGTAGTCCACGCCCGTCAGGCACATCACCTGCCACCACGGGTGTTCGTGGTGGGGCGACTTCTCGCTCTCGTAAGGCCCCTCCATCTCCGCGGCGTGCCCGCGCAGGAGCCACCTCTTAAATTTTCCCTCGCTCCCCTCCCCCGAAAGACCGGCTTCAGCTTTGACCATGCTCCGCCCTCCCTCTTCTGTGGCATCGGCAGCCGGAAAGAATGAAGGGGCGCGGAGCATGCAGCCCCGCGCCCCTTTCAAGGTTGGCGGCAGTAATGCCCTTCCAAAGTTAAGCCTGCGAGGTTAGCTGACGGGCTCGAACTTGGAAGTGTTCTACGCGGCGTCGTGTCCTTAACAGCGGCCACGCGCGCGATGCGCCCCGTTTCCCGCGAGACGCGGGAAGTTGGTTCCCCCGCGCCGCCCTTCCCGCGCCGTGTGACGGCGCCGCGGGCGGCTTCGGCAGACAAGTTGTCAACGCCGGCATCTTACGCCCGGCACTCTTTCAAAGCAATCGCTCACCCGCCGACGTGGACGGCCGGACGCCGCTCGGGGTCGTCCTCGACCTGACGCAGAATCTCGCGCGTGACGGGCGCCGTGTCGCCCTCGCCGAAGGCGATGTAGCGGAGCAGGTACATCAAGGGGTTGCCCTCGCTCCAGCCGAAGTAGATGTGCGGGAGCTTGCCCGTCGTGTCGCGCAGGTGGAGCATGAAGGCGGCGATGGCGTTCGGCACCGCCGGGCTCTCCGCCCTCAAGACCCTGTAGCCGTCCACTTCACAGCCGCGCACTTTGAGGACGCCCGAGAACTCGGAGGCGTCGCCGGGCGTGACCTCGAAGAAGAGGACGGGGTCGCGCGTCGGGATGTGGTTATCCAGACGCTTCTCCCGCTCCTTGAATTGATACTCGCTGGCGTCGCCGGTGTCGCGGCGGTTGGCGACGATGCGCACCTCGCAGCCGCGCGCGATCAGGTCGTTGATGAATTTATTGGCCGGCCCGTCGAGCTCGATTTTCTCGACGCGAAGCTCGGTCGTGCGCCAGACCCTCGAAGTGAGCGAGGTGATGACGATGGCGCCGATGAAGAAGGAGGCGATCTTGATGCCGCCGGGCTGCTCGATGACGTTGACGACGGTCGTGTAGAGGAAGATGAGCGAGATGACGAGGAAGGCCCACCGCATCGCCTCGCCGCGCCGCCACATCGCCAGCGTGACCGCCACCGCGGCCGAGCCCATCAACACGAGCACGCCCGTCGCGTAGGCCCCGGCCTGCTTATCCACGTCCGCTTCAAAGAGGACGGTGACGGCGAAGGCGATGGCCGTGAAGACGAGCACGAGCGGCCGCGTCGCCTTCGCCCAGTCGGGCGCCATGCCGTAGCGCGGCAGGTAGCGCGGCACGATGTTCAGGAGGCCGGCCAGCGCCGAGGCGCCCGCGAACCAGAGGATGGTGATGGTGCTCAGGTCGTAGACGGTGCCGAACAAGTCGCCGAGGTAGGTGTGCGCCAGATAGGCGAGGGCGCGGCCGTTGGCCTTGCCCGGCTCAATCCCGGCGGCCTCGTCGCCCGCGGCGAACTCCGCGGCGGGGATGAGCAGGGTCGTCACGAGGCTGCTGAGGATGAGCATGACGCTCATGATGGCGGCGGCGCCGAGCAGCAGCTTCCTCGTGTTGCGGATGCGGCCCTTCGGGTTGTCGTGCGTGTCGTCGGGGTCGCCCTCGACGAGCGGCATGACGACGACGCCCGTCTCGAAGCCCGAAAGGCCGAGCGCGAGCTTCGGGAAGAGGAAGAGGGCGACGGCCGCGATCATGAACAGACTGCCCCGCACCTTCGGGTGCTCGAAGAGCGCGTCCTTCCAGGAGGCGAGCACCTGCGGGTTCAGGAAGATGTGGTAGAAGCCGGTCCCGATGACCACGAGGTTCAGGAGCAGGTAGACGATGACGATGACGACGGCGAGCCCGATGGCCTCCTTGAAGCCCTTGAGGAAGACGCCCCCGAGCAGGGAGATTAGGATGAGCGTCAGCGCGATGGGGTGCTTGAGCCACGGCAGACTGTGCTCGACGAACGGGTTTTCGAGGATGTGGGCGGTGGCGTCGGCTGCCGAGAGCGTGATGGTGATGATGAAGCCCGTGGCGGCGAACCCGAGCAGCGCGAGGACGAAGAGCTTGCCCTTCCAGCGCGAGAGAAGGTTTTCGAGCATCGAGATTGAGCCGTCGCCGTGCGGGCTCGCCTCCGCGACGCGGTTGTACATCGGCAGCGCGCCGAAGAGCGTGAGCAGGACGAGTATCAGAGTGGCGATTGGCGAGAGCGCCCCGGCGGCGAGGAAGGCGATGCCCGGTTGGTAGCCGAGCGTGGAGAAGTAATCCACGCCCGTCAGGCACATCACCTGCCACCACGGGTGCGGGCGGTGCTGGCCTTCGCGCTCGTGGGGGCCTTCCATCTCCTCCGTGTGCCCCTTGAGCAGCCAGCGCCCGAGCCGGCTCCTGCGCTTCCTCGTCGCCTGCGGCGTCTGCCCGATGCTAGCCGTTTCGGCCATGTCACCTCCCGAAGAATTCACGGACGGGCCGCGCCATTTTCCGGGCACGGCTGTGCGCGAGGGCCGTCGGCCGACCCACCCCTCTGTAAACTCTCAGTACGACGCAAAGTAACTGCCTGCGTGGATTTGTATCAAACTGACGCGGCGCATGACAACCCCACACGTTGATGTCAATAAGCGTGCCCGTGGGGGGACTGACGAGCCCGCGCGCTCCGGCGCGTTGCTAATATAGTGGCGGCTTCCGTCTCCCGTGTGCTAAAGTCTGGAACGAACAGGCTTTTGGCAGTGTTCAGTAGAGTGCAGTTAAGTTGCGTCAGCGGCACTCTAGACCGCCCCACCCGAACTTCAGATTAAAGCAGAGAGCGCCCCGCCGCGCCCATCTACTTGGAGCCAATCACTGGCCCTATGTCGTCACGTCTACACAACGGGGAAGCCGCGCCCGAGGAACGCCCCTCGAAGGGCACCGCGTCGCGCACGCCCGTCGTCAGCCTGAGCGACGCGCGGCGCGCGCAGAACCCTTCGCGCGCGGCCGGCACGCCCGCCTCAACTGAGTCGCGCTACGCCGAGCTTGAGGAGGCGCGCGCGCTGATTGACCGCGGCCTGCCGAGCGCGGCCGAGTCGCGGCTACGACAGTTGGTCTCGGCCGCGCGCCGCGACCCGCGCCTGCTCGCGCTCGCGCGCCGCATGCTCTCCTCGGCGCTCGAAATCCTCGGCCGCTACGACGAGTCGCTCGAAGCCGTCGCCGTCTACGACTCGGCCGAGGCGCGCAAGCCGCTCGACTCCGAGACGCTGACGAGCGTCCGCGTCCAGCTCGGACTCGCCTGCAACTACACGGGCGACCAGCCGAAGGCCGTCGCCCTGCTCCAGACCGAGCTGAGAGAGACGGCCGAGCGCGGCGGCTCGGACGCGCAGCTCGGCGAAATCTACGCCGCCCTCTCGCGCGTCTACCGCTCCATCAACGAGTTCCCCATCTCGCGCGACCACGCGCACAAGGCGCTCGAACACTACCGCCGCGCCGGAGACTGGCGGGGCCTCGCCGAGTGCTACTTCGGGCTCGCGATGGCCGACGTGCTCGAAGGGCTCTACGAGCGTTCGGTCGAGAACTTCGAGCAGGCCGTCGGGCTCGTCGCCGACCGCCCCGCGCCCTACCTCCTCGGCAAAATCTACAACAACATGGCCGGCGCCTACTGCTTCATGAAGCGCCCGCACGACGGCATCCGCGCCTTGGAGAAGGCCGTCGCCCTGCACGAGCGGACCGAGCACAAGGAGGCCGCCGCCACCGGCTACAACAACCTCGGCAACAACCTCGTCCTCATCGGCCAGTGGGACCGCGCGCAGGTCGCCTACAAGCGCGCCCTCGAACTCGCCTTAGAGATCGACCACCACGGCACGCACGCCTCCATGATCTTCGACTCGCTCGGCGAGCTGCGCATGTTCCGCGGCGAGCTGGATGAGGCGCGCGTCCTCCTTGAGCGGGGCCTGGCGGCGGCGACCGAGGGCGGCAAGAGCTGGTACGTCGTGCAGGCGATGCGGACGCTCTCGCGCTGCTACATCGCGATGGGCCTGACGGACGAGGCCCTGCGGATGGCCGAGCGCGCGCTCGAACGCGCCGAGAAGATCGGCGACCGGCAGGCCCTCTGCGAGTCGCGCCTCCTGCTCGCCGAGGCGCGCTTGCAGGGCGGCGACGCCGCGGCCTGCGCCGCCCTGCTCCAGACCGTCTCCGAGGAGGTTGACTCCGAGTCCGTCACCGACCTCTCCATCGCGGGCGAGGCGCAGCGCGTCCACGGACTGCTCGCCCTTGAGCGCGGCGACGGCGCGCTGGCCGCGCACCACTTCGGCCGCTGCCTCTCCATCTGCGAGATGACCAGCGACCGCTACCGCACGGCCCGCGCCCACTACCTTCTGGCCCGCGCCTCGGTCGCCGCCTCGCAGCCCGAGCGCGCCGCCGAGCACGCCGGCCTCGCCGCTCACGCCTTCCGCGAGCTCGGCGCGCGGCTCGACTTCAAGCGCGCCGAAGAACTGCTCGCCGCCTTCGACGGCGTCGCCCCGGCGGAGGTCCGCCGGGAGCCGCCCGCGCCCGCGCAGCTCCTCACGCTCCGGCTGGCCGAGGCCGTCGCCTCGCGCGAGCTTCTGCTCCGCGAGTTGGCCGCCGTCATCCACCAGGAGACGCGCGCCACCCGCGTCCTCATCGCCGAGGAGGGCGACGACGGGCACACCAGAGTCGTCGTCGCGCACGGCTGCGACGCCGAGGAGGCCGGGCGGCTGGCGGCCTTGATGGACGCGGTCGGCGACGACGCCGCGCGCGAGCAGTTCGCCGCCTCGGAAGACGCGCGCGTCGTCGTGCTCCGCTCTTCGAGCGCGAAGCCCGCGACCCTCTTCGTCTCCCCGCACGCGCAGTCGGTGCTTACAGGCGGCTCGCCGCTCGAACCGCTCCTGCGCGTCGTCGAACTCGGCATGGACGTGTGCGCGCTGCGGACGCGCGCGCGCGCCGGACGCGACGCGCTCGAACACGACTCGCTGGCGGGCGCCTCGCTCATGCCCGGCTTCATCCATTCGAGCCCGGCCATGACGCGCCTCGTGGACGAGGTCCACAAGATACGCTCCTCGGACGTGACCGTGCTCGTCACGGGCGAGTCGGGCACCGGCAAGGAGTTGGTCGCGCGCGCCATCCACGCCCTCTCGTCGCGCCGCACGAAGGTCTTCATCCCCTTCAACTGCACGGCCGTCCCGAAGGAGCTTTCAGAGGGCTACCTCTTCGGCTACCGCCGCGGCGCCTTCACCGGCGCCGTCCATGACTCGCCCGGCGTCATCCGCACCGCGGCCGGCGGCACGCTCTTCTTAGACGAGGTGGGCGACCTGCCGCTCGACGTTCAGCCGAAGCTCTTGAGGTTCTTGCAGGAAGGCGAGATTCAGCCGCTCGGCGAGCAGCGCCCGCAGAAGGTTGACGTGCGCATCATCGCGGCGACGAACACGGACCTCGAAGCGATGGTCGCCGACGGCCGCTTCCGCGAAGACCTCTACTACCGCCTCAACGTCATCCGCCTGCGCGTGCCCCCCTTGCGCGAGCGCCGCAGCGAGATTCCGACCATCGTCAACTACTACATCAACCACTACTCGGCGAAGTTCGGCCGCAGCGACATCTCCATCACGCCGCAGACGCTCGACCTCCTGATGGTCTGCGACTGGCCCGGCAACGTCCGCCAGCTCACCAACGAGATACAGCGCATCGTCGCCCGCGCCGAGGACGGCACCGTCATCACGCCCGACCACATCTCGCCCGAGCTGCGCCGCGTCGCCCCCTCGGCCCCCGCTCCCTCGGCCCAGGTCTTCGGCCAGCCGGCGGGGCTCGCCTCGGCCGCCGCCGACGCGGCCATCTCGCAGGGCCTGACGCTCGCCGACGCCACGGCCGAGCTTGAGCGCCGCATGATCGCCGAGGCCATGCGCCGCCACAACGGCAACATCTCGCGCGCCGCCCGCGAGCTGGGACTCACACGCCGCGGCCTCTACCTCAAACTCGGCCGCCACGACCTCTCCGCCAGCGCCTAGATTTTCCTAGACTTTTGGCGCGGCCTGTAATTAAATCCTCACGGCCTCGCTCAACCTCAACCTCATCCTCAAGGAGAAACAGCGATGGGCTCATCCGATCCACCAATCGTCGTCACCGGCGGCTCCGTGTCAATCGACTTCGACCAGAGCCAACTTCAGGGCAGCAACGGCCGCTTCAACAACCAGAACAAGAAGATCAAGCGGGTCGAAGTCACCGGCGACGGCATCAACTTCGCCGAGAACACGCCCAACGGCCAAGTCACCATCAAGATTTACTACGGCAACCCGTGACGCGGCCTCGCCCACGCAACCCCACAACCAACCTTCACACACA
>DASZEK010000098.1:0-13473 GCA_035941045.1 Pyrinomonadaceae bacterium
TGCCTGAGCACAGGTAAGGACTTTTCTTATGTACACATGAGTGGCCCCGAACTTAAACAATCCGAACAATGGTTTGAAAAATGGACCCAAAGCGTGAAAGAAACGTTGGAGGGAATGTTTACTACACAGGAAATTGGAGAACGGTTTAGTTCGGTTACATTCCCGTCAATTGATATGAGATTAAGTGATGAAGGTAATCGTTACTACAATCTTGCTAGGAGTGTTGAAAAGAAAATAGCATGGCTTGAGAGCTTGCATGAATCTTTAGATACTTACGCACCTACGGTTGAAGCTAAGCCTGATACACTCGGAATAATTCGGCTGCTATGTTCTCGCTTTCATACTGTGGCTCGTCAACTGAGGCAGCGACACAAGAGGCGTGAGACTCTTGATATCAGTGATGAATATGATGTGCAAGACGTTCTACACGCGCTCCTTAGAATCTATTTTGATGATATTCGTGAAGAAGAACATACACCCGTATCTGTAGATTTTTTCAAAGTCATTCGCCACAGCCTTACTAAAGTCGGTGATATTACTGAATCGTAGATTACCAACGATGGGATTTTTTATCAAGAAACAGCGAAGCAAAATAACAAGAAAAGTACGCTCATCCTCTATTCATACGAAAAGTCGTCTCACCAACGTTGGTGAACCATCTTAAAATCAATAAAATAGCGATGCTATAGTTTTAGCTATGGCGCTGAAACTACAGATTCAAGAAATAGGCAGAAGACAAGGTATAGAAAACGCTGCACAATTAGCGAAGTTAACGGGTTTAGGAATGACCTCCGCTTATCAGCTTTGGCAGGGAACAGCTAAAGCAGTTTCATTAAAGACGCTGAACACGCTTTGCAATAAGCTCAGGACTCATCCAGCTATTTTGTTTGATTATACGCCTGACTCACAGGAGAGAATTACAAGTTCGATTAAGAGCAAGAGGGGACGAAAGTAATTTAATTAAACCGAGCAGAAAAACAAAAAATAAAAAATTTACATCTAGATCAAAATCCCCTTACTTAGAAACCGCCAATTCACCCCTCAGACAATTCTCCGCTTTTAGCCCTTTAAGTTGAAAAAAATAAGCCCTACAAAACTAAGGTAATGGTAATAGACTTATTCAAGAAGTTTTCTTTGGCCTACCTACTTTCCTGTTTTCTACTAATCTTAAATCCTTCTCTTTAATCATATAGTCCCGGCCAAATTTCATTGCTGGGAGTCTGCCGCTTTGAATAAGGAATTGAACCATCCTGACTTTTACGCCCAGCCTTTCAGCTACATCTTTTGTAGTTAAAAACTCCATAAGAAACTTATAAGTTAATAGATAATACTACGTCAATACGCAATATTTAGATTGAAAAATACTGCGTTTAGGCGTAATATTCGGTCAGTGTGTTGCTGAGTGTGTTAACGCTCAGCTTTGAAAATTAATAACTCAGAAGGGCAGTAGAAAAGTTGTATTTTTCTAAGGGAAAAGATGCCGGAGGTCGGACTCGAACCGACATGCCCTTGCGGACGCGAGATTTTGAGTCTCGTGCGTATACCGATTTCGCCACTCCGGCGTGGTGCAGGGCATGATAGAGGCTGACGCGGCGGGCCGTCAAACAGGGCCGGCGGCTTGTGCAAAATTGGTTATACCTGTAAGATGAGGTTGACTCGAAGGGCGCCCGGCCCATACCCGACAAGGCAGGGCGGTTGACCTCTCCCACACTCACGCATAATTCGATCCTAAGAACGCGGAGACAGGTATTTCTATGTCTGAGACTCTGGGCAGGAGCGCGCGCGTCCTTATCGCCGACGACGAGCCGGAAATCCGGTCGGTTCTGGCCGAGCTTTTGCAGAAGTCCTACGACTGCGAGGCGGTCGGCTCGGGCGAGGCCGCGCTGGAGCGGCTCGGCCGGAGGGAGTTCGACCTCGTCATCAGCGACATCATGATGGGCGGCATGACGGGGCTCGACCTGATCCCGCACGTCAGGCGGCTCAGGCCCGACGCCGTCGTCGTCATGATCAGCGGCGTGCAGACGGTCGAGAGCGCCATCGGGGCGCTGCGCGCGGGCGCCTTCGACTACGTGATGAAGCCGTTCGATTTGGAGCACGTCGAGGCGGCGGTCGTGCGCGCGCTCGAACACCAGTCGTTGCGCGCGTCGAAGCGGCGCTACGAGAACTACCTGGAGGAGATGGTGGCGCAGCGGACGGCGGAGCTCGACCGGGCGCTTCACTCGCTCGCGGACGCGTACCGCACGACGCTCAAGGCGCTGACGGCCGCGTTGGAGACGCGCGACGCCGAGACGCACGGCCACTCGGAGCGCGTCGTCAACTTCAGCCTCCGCCTCGGGCGCGAGCTGGGGCTCGACGCGGAGCGTTTGAGGTCGCTTGAGTTCGGGTCGCTGCTCCACGACATCGGCAAGATAGGCGTGCCCGACGCCATCCTGCGCAAGCCGGCGAAGCTGACCGAGGGCGAGTGGATAAAGATGCGCGAGCACCCCTTGCACGGCCAGAGGATTCTGCTCGGCATCGAGTTCCTCGAAGGCGCGGCGCGCGTCGTCGCTCAGCACCACGAGCGTTGGGACGGCTCCGGCTACCCGGCGGGCCTGCGCGGCGAGCAGATAGACATCAACGCGCGCATCTTCTCCGTGGCCGACGCCTTCGACGCGATGGTCAGCGACAGGGTCTACAGGCGCGGCCGGCCTTACGAGGAGGCGGCGGAGGAGTTGGAGAGGTTCAGCGGCTCGCAGTTCGACCCGGCCGTGGTCGGGGCTTTCCACAGGGTGCCGCGCGAGGAGTGGGACGAGATAAGGCGCCGCTCCGTCGAGATGGGCGAGCCGAAGCAGGAAGCGGCCGGCCGCCTCGAAGCCGTCGCCCACGGACTCCTCATCGAGCCGGATAGTGACGCGCTGGTGAACTGACTTTAGCGGGCCGAGAGATTAAACGCGGAGGGCACAGAGACGTTAACGTCTCTGTGCCCTCCGCGTTTCTCCGTGTCTTCTGTGTCCTTAACCTTCCTTCTTCACCTCTTCCATCGGCGGCTTCGGCGCCTGGCGCATGGGGCCGACGAGGTAGCCGCGGCGGGCGCGCAGCGTGAGGCCGAGGCGGCGCGCGCCGACGTGTAGGCGGCGGAACTCGCTGGCGGGCGCGTCGCGCAGTCGCCGCTTGGGCCGGTAGGTGACGACGTACTGAGCGTCTATCTCGCGCGCCACGTCGCCGCCCCGCGCGACCATCTCTTCGACGGTCGCGGGCACCAGCACGTTGCCGCCCGTCTCTTCGGCCAGAGACTTCAGACGCTCCTCGCCGCGCCGCATCTCGCGCTCGGCCATCTTGCGGCGGCGCCTCATCGCCGGGTCGATGCGCATGCCGGAGTTGACGCTCGGCGGGTTGATGCCCCCGGCGCTGCGCATGCCGGGCGGGCGCGTCGGGTCGATGCCGACGGTCGCCATGTCGGCGCGCGACTGCGTGATGCCGGGCGCCTCCTTCGGCCGCTCGCGCTCCTTCAGGTCGGCGCGGGTGACTTCCGTGTAGCTGATGACGTGGAGTGTGGCCTGCGCGGCGTTGAGGCGGCGCACGGCTTCCGAGTATTCGTTCGAGGTGGCGGTGTCAATGCCGTCGGTGACGAGGACGAGGTGGCGGTTGCCGGCGGGCTTCGTCTGCAAAAGCTCGACGGCGCGGCGGACTGCTTGCGAGAGGTTCGAGCCCTCGCCCGAGACGAGCTTCGACTTGATGGTGCGCGCGGCGGCGGCCCTGTCGGTCGTCCAGTCCTGAAGAAGCTGGGTGCGGCCGTTGAACTGGAGGGCGGCGACCTGGTCGCCGTCGCGCAAGTCGCGCAGGAAGCCGAGCGCGATGTCGCGCGTGTTGTTGGCGCGAAGGGCCGGGTTCAGGTCCCAGCCCGTGGCGAGCAGCAGCACGACGCTGGCGGGCATGCGCCGCACGCTGCTGACCTGCTGCGGCACGCCGTCCTCGACGACGAGCACGTCGTCGACTTCGAGCCGCGGGTCTGAGCGCCCCTTCTCGTCGAAGGCGAAGACGGCGAGGCGCACCTCCTCGGCGTAGACGCTCTCAACGTCGTCGTCCTGCGGCTTCGGCGCGGGCGTCGGGCGCGGACGCACGCCGCTCTGCGCGCGAACGTCCGCGGCGCCGACGGCGAGAGAAATCAGGCAGAAGAGAAGAAGGCCGCGCAAGTTCATAAGAAACCTCGACTGAAAAATGTGAACGCCTGACGGCTGAGATGCCTCCCGCCCGCCGGCCCGTTCGCCCTCAGCCCCTTTTTCGCGCCTGCGACTGGACGGCCGTGATGGCGACGGCGTCCACGATGTCATCGGCCTTGCAGCCGCGCGAGAGGTCGTTGGCCGGCTTGTCGAGCCCTTGCAGGATGGGGCCGACGGCGGTCGCGCCCGCCAGCCGCTCGGTCAGCTTGTAGGCGATGTTGCCGGCTTGGAGGTCGGGGAAGATGAGGACGTTGGCGCGGCCCGCGACCGGAGAGCCGGGCGCCTTCGACTGGGCGACCGAGGGGACGAGCGCGGCGTCGGCCTGTAGCTCGCCGTCAATCTCAAGCTCTGGCCGGCGCGCGCGCACCGTGCGCGTCGCCTCTACCACCTTGTCAACCAGCTTGTGCTCGGCGCTGCCCTTCGTCGAGAACGAGAGCATGGCGACGCGCGGCTCGGCGCCCAGGAGCGCGCGGCACGACTCCGCCGAGGCGATGGCTATCTCGGCCAGCTCTGGCGCCCCCGGCTCTATCACCACCCCGCAGTCGGCGTAAATCATCGCGCCGCCTTCGCCGAAGCGCGCGTCCGGGTGGACCATGACGAAGAAGCTGGAGACGATGCGGAAGCCCGCGCGGATGCCGATGCAGTGGAGCGCGGCGCGGACGGTGTGCGCGGTCGTGTTGGTGGCGCCCGCGACTGAGCCGTCGGCGCGGCCCTCGCGCACGAGGAGGTTGCCGTAGTAGAGCGGGTCCTGCACGGCGAAGCGCGCCTCGTCGGGCATCATGCCCTTGGCGCGGCGCAGCTCGTGATAGAGCGCGGCGACCTTCTCGAAGTCGGGCGCGCGGCGGTGGTCGAGGAGGTTGACGCCGCCGAGGTCGGCGCCGGCCTCGCGCGCCGCCGAGCGCACCTTCTCCTCGTCGCCGAGCACGGTCAGCCGCGCCAGCCTGTCTCTCGTGATGCGAGCGGCGGCGACGAGCGTGCGCGGGTCTTCGCCTTCGGGCAGGACGATGTGCTGCGGGTCGGCGGCGGCCTTCTGACGGATGCATTCGAGTATGGACATGGGAAGAAAGTTTTCAGTCGTCAGTCTTCAGCGGGTTGTTCGGGTGGGTTTAATGTAGCACGAAGGGGGAGGGGAGCGAGAGGGCGCCGCTCAGGGCTTGAGGGCTTCGTCGATGAGGGATTCGGCAGCGTCGGCGAGGCGGCGGACGAGCGCCGGGTCGTGCGTCTTGAGGGCGCTGAAGCGTCGCTCTTCGAAAACGGGCACGGAGAATCCGTCCTCGTCGCGGCCGACGAGCGCGCAGCGCAGGGCGGGCGAGTCGGCGACGAGGAACAACTCGCGCGCGAGGCGGACGCCCTCGGGCAGACGGACGACGCGCATGTTGGGGTGGCGCGGCGGCTCCCAGTCCGGCTCGCCGAAGACGTGGACGCGCTCGGACACGTCGGCGATGCGCATGTAGCGGTCCACGACCGGCTCCATGCGCGAAAGCTTCTCGAAGCCGGCGTAGACGCGCCCGCCGCGGTGCGTGCGCAGCAGCAGCGCGTTCTCTATCAGAAGGCTCAGGTATTCGAGCGCCGGGACTTGCGACCGGAAGCGGAAGGTCACGCGCTCGTCGAAGACACGCCGCGAGATTTGCGCGACAGTGCCCACGTCTTCGCCCTCGCCCCCGGCTTCGGCCGAGGCAAGGTCGTACATCGAGAACTCTTTCATGACGTGCTTGTCCCAAGGCGCTCCGGGGCTTATGAGCGCCTTGGGACAGTTCTAACGGCCCAAACTCGCGCCGTCGTCGCGGTTTTGTCGTGAAAGTGTGAAGTGAGCGGGCCGCCTCACGCCGCGGGCGCCAGCGCCGCCGCACCCAAGATGCGGCCGACGTTCTCCGGCGAGAAAAACTCGCGGACCGGGACCGCGCCCGTCACCGTCCCGAGGAAGCGGCCCGTCTCGACCGCGTTGCCCCGGAGGGCTTCGAGCAGCATGACCATCTCGGGCGGCGGGGGCTGGAGGGAGGCGAGCTGGACGGTGTGCTCGAACATCGGGAGCACCTCCTCGTTGCGGAGGCGCTCGTAACGCGCGAGCGCCTCGCTCATCTCAAGGCGGCCGGAGAAAGCATCGTCGAGAGCTTCGGCGAGCAGTTCGGCGTGACTGAAGCCGTTCGTGATGCCCTGCGCCGTGGTGGGGTCTTTGACGTAGCCCGCGTCGCCGACGAGCGCCCAGCCCGGCCCGTAAGGCTTGCGGAAGAAGTTCGGCAGGAAGCCCGTCCCGGCGAACCGCTCCTCGCGGCGGCCTGCGCGGACGCGCTCGGCGAGCGACGGCGCGACTTCGCCGAGGGCGCGCATGTACTCGAACTCGAAGTTCGACCTCACGCGGTTGAACTCCCCCTTCGGCCAGACGACGGTAATCATGCTCAGCCCGTCGTTCGTCTTGTCGGCGACTATCAGCCGGCCGGGGCGCGTGTAAAGCTCGACCCCGTCATGCTCGACGCCGCTCCAGTAGGTGTAGTAGTTGGTGGTGAGCATCCCGCGGTCGTGGTAGACGGGGGCCTGAACCTCGCGGGCGACGAACGAGCGCGCGCCGTCGGCGCCGACGACGACGCGCGCCTTCTCCACGACGGCCGAGCCCTTCGCGTCACGCCCGCGGACGCCCGTCACCACACCGCCGTCGGCCGTGAGTTCTTCGACCAAGAAGGCTTCGCGCAGCTCGGCCCCGGCCTCGACGGCGGCGTCAACGAGAATCTTGTCGAGGACCTTGCGGCGCGGCGCGTAGGCTTCAGCCGTGCCTTCTGCCGGGGGCGGCGTCCCCGTCAGTGCGAAGGGGCCAACGTCGAACCGCATCCCGGTCGTCGGCGGGACGTTCGAGGCCCGCACCCTGTCCAACAGGCCCCAACGCTTGAGCCGCGCCACGCCCGGCTGGTGTATGTGGTGCGTTGAAATCGTGTCGCTCGGGAAAGTCGCCTTGTCGAGCAGCAGCACCCTGTAACCTTTGCGCGCGAGCAGCATCGCCAGCGGCGACCCCGCGACGCGTGCGCCCACGATGATCGCGTCGTACATCTCAAACCTCCGGCATCCGAAAGACCAAAACGAGGGGCGTCCTCCCATTGGTCTAACGCGCAAGCCGGGGCGGAACTGGATCAACGCCGGGGGCGAGCAGGCCCTTACTGCTTTTTAAGAGTTTCGAGAAGCTTCTCGTGGATGCCGCCGAAGCCGCCGTTGGACATGACGGCGATCACGTCGCCGGAGCGGAGTTCGGGCGCGAGGTGGGAGACTATCGAGTCGGCGCCGTCGAGGCAGAAGGCGGGGCGCCCGCGGGCGGCTATCTCGCCGACGAGTTCTTCGGTGTCGAGCAGCGCGCCGTAGACGCTGCCTTTCTCGCGCGCGAAGACCGAGGAGATGACGACGTAGTCGGCGTGGTCGAAGGCGTCGGCGTAGTCGTTCTGGAAGACGGCGAGGCGCGAGGTCGCGGAGCGCGGCTCGAAGACGGCGACGACTCTGCGCCCGGCGTAGCGAGCGCGCAAGGCTCTCAGCGTCTCGCGCACGGCCGTCGGGTGGTGCGCGAAGTCGTCGATGACGGTGACGCCGCGCTCCTCGCCGCGCACCTGCATCCGCCGCTTGACGCTCTGGAAGGTGGCGAGCGCGTCGGCGATTTGCTCCCGCGTGACGCCCCACGCGTCGGCCGCGACGATGACGGCCAGGCAGTTGCGCACGTTGAAGTCGCCGATGAGCGGCATCTCGAACTCGCCCCACTCCTCGCCTTCGCGCAGGACGCGGAAGCGCGTCAGCGGCCCCGACGTGTAGTCCACGTCCACGGCCCGCCACCGCGCGTCCTCGCAGGTGCCGTACGTCTCGACCCGCGTGTGGAGGCGCGAGCCCATCTCGGCGACGCACTCGCGCACGACTTCGCTGTCCCAGCCCGCGACGAGTCGGCCGCTGCCGGGAACGAGGTTCATCAGACGCTTGAAGGCCGTCTTGACGGCGTCGAGGTCTTTGTAGATGTCGGCGTGGTCGAACTCGATGTTGCCGACGACGGCCGTCTCGGGCAGGTAGTGCATGAACTTCGGCCCCTTGTCGAAGTAGGCCGTGTCGTACTCGTCGCCCTCGACGACGAAGTAGTCGCTGTCCGTCACCCTGAAGCTCGCGCCGAAGTTCTGCACGACGCCGCCGACGAGGAACGAGGGGTTGAGTCCGCCGCGCTCCATGACCCACGCCGCGATGCTCGTCGTCGTCGTCTTCCCGTGCGTGCCGGCGACCACGAGAGAGCGCCGGCCGCGGATGAACTCCTCCTTGACGACCTCGGCCTGCGAGCGGTAGACGAGCCGCCGGTTCAGCGTCTCTTCGACTTCCGCGTTGCCGCGCGACAGGGCGTTGCCGACGACGACGCAGTCCGGCGCCGGCTCCAGATGCTCGGGCCTGTACCCTTGGGCGACGGGGATGCCCAGAGACTCAAGCATCGTGGACATCGGCGGGTAGACGTTCTCGTCAGAGCCCGTCACCCGGTGGCCCCGCGCCTGCAACATCCCCGCGAGCGACCCCATCGCCGTGCCGCAGATTCCTATCAGGTGATAGTGCATAGATAAAGTGCTGAGTGCTGAGTGCCGAGTGCCGGAGGTTCGAGCCCGGCACTCGGCATTCAGGACTGTTCTGCCGTCGGGATTGTGAAAGAGAAGGTGGAGCCCTTGCCGACTTCGGATTGGACTTCGATGTGGCCGCCGTGCAGCTCGACGAGTTGGCGCGTGATGTAGAGGCCGAGCCCCGTCCCCTTCTCGCTGCGGGTGGCGCGCGAGCGGGCCTGGGCGTACTTGTCGAAGATGTCGGAGAGGTCGTCGGGCATGATGCCGACGCCGTTGTCGGCGACGCTGACGCGGACCCAGCCCGGCCCCTCGGGGCGTGCGCTCAGCTCGACGCGGCCGCCGCGCGGCGTGAACTTCAGCGCGTTCGAGACGAGGTTGACGAGGACGCGGCGCAGCTTGGCGCGGTCGGCCTTCAGGAGCGGCAGGTCTTCGGGTATCAGCTCTTCGAGAGCTATCTCCTTCTCGCGGGCGAGCGGGAGCATTTGGTTGCCCAACTCTTCGACGAGGCCGCGCAGCTCGATGGAGGCGGCGTCGAGGCGCATGGTGCCGGATTCCAGCTTGGAGGCGTCGAGCAGGTCGTTCACAAGCTCGATGAGGTTCTGCGTGTTGCGCTCCATCATCTGGACCATGTTCTTCTGCTCGGGCGTGAGGTCGCCGAGGCGGCCCGAGGAGAAGAAGTTGATGACGCCGCTGATGACCGTCAGCGGCGAGCGCAGGTCGTGGGTCGTGAGGGCTAAGAACTCTTCCTTCATCGCCGACATCTCGCGCAGCTTGGCGTTGGCCTCGTTCAGCTCGCGGTTCGACGCTTCGAGGCGGCGGTTGAGGGCCTCCATCTGCTCGCGCTTCTCCTCCAGCTCGGCGAGCACCTGGACGAGGTCGCGGTTCTGCCGCGCCAGCTCTTCGAGCGCCGAGTCGTCCTCCTCGGTGGCGACGAAGTCGCGCAGCTCCCCCGCGCGGCCCCGCACCGAGCGCGCCTCCTCGGGCGGGAGCCACTTGACGACGGCGACGCGCGTGCCCTCGCCGGGCCGCGACTGGATGTCGAACTCGTCCATCAGCCGGCGCGTGCCGATGAGGCCGACGCCGAGGCCCGAGACCGAGCGGTAGCTGCCGCGAACGATCTGCTTGAGCTTGGCCTCGTCGATGCCGGGGCCGTCGTCGCGCGCCGTAATCTGGATGCCGGCCGAGGCCGCGCCGCGCTCGGCCAGCGAGAGCGTGATGGCGCCCGAGCGCGCGTACTCGTAGATGTTGCGCGTCAGCTCCGAGACGGCCGTCGTGATCTTAATCTGCGTCGTGGCGTCGAAGCCCATCTCGCGGGCGAGGCGCCGCACGCGCTCGCGCACCCTCACGATGTCGGCCTCGCGCCGGACGTAGATGTCGCCGAGCCTGTGTGCCGTGATGCCCTGCATACTCACCCGTGAATCGTAAATCGGAAACCGACCAGTCGTCTATCCGGTCAGCGATAGACGAGGACCGTGGCGTCGTCGGAGTTGCGGCCGAAGTCGCGCATCAGGACGCCGGCCAGGAGTTGCGGGCCCCGCGCGAGGATGCCCGGATAGGAACTGGCGTCCCAGCTCGCGCTGATGCCGTCGGAGGCGAGGACGAGCGTCGAGCCTTCCGTCCAGCGGTGCGGCCAGACGCGCACCTGCGAGAGCCGCGCGCCGAGCGTGCCGTTGGCGGGGACGGGGCGCGCGGGGTCCACCGAGCCGAGGACGCGGACCTCGACGTTGCCGACGCCCGCGTAGTGGAAAGTGCCGCGCCCGCGGTCGATGACGACGGCCCCCATCACGGCGCCGCGCGTGGAGCGCAGCGCGCCGTGCACCTCGTACATCACGTCGTCCAGCGGCTCGCCCTCCCAGCCTTCGAGCGTCGCCAGCGCGGCCGACGAGGCGTCGCGCGCGCCGCGCCCGTGGCCGAGCCCGTCGACGACGGCCAGCAGCGTCTCGCCGCCGTGCTCGGCGATGAAGTAGGCGTCGCCGTTGGCGTCCTCGCCGGGGCGGGGGCGGCTCCAGACGCCGACGTGCGAAGGGGCGCCGCCTTCATGTTTGTTCGGGGCGGAGCCGCCGTGCGGGACGGGCCACTTGCGCCCCATGAGCGCCGTGCCGTACGTCGTTCGCCGCTGCGGGGCGACGAGGCGGCGCGTCGTGCCCTTGACGATCGAGTAGGCGTCGAACTCGTCCAGGAGCCGCCGCATGGCGCCGAAGCCGGTGCCGAGGCTGCCGCCCGTCGAGACGCCGTCGCGGAAGGCCGCGTCGAGGTCGTAGATGCCCGGCCCCTTGTCGCAGTAGAAAAGCTCCAGCCCCACCGGCGGCCCCGTGAGCGTCGTCGTCCAGTGCAGGCAGCCGCCGGCCGAGGCGTAGCGCACGGCGTTCGTGCCTATCTCCTGCACGACGATGGCGAGCTCGGCCAGCGCGTCCTCGCCGAAGCCGAGGCGCGAGGCGTAACGGCTCACCGCGCGCCGGGCCGCGCCGATGTTCGCCTCCTCCTTAATCTCCTGACAGTGGAAGACTCTCACGGCGGGTAGATGCTAGACGTTAGATGTCCGGTGCCGTTCATTAATTTGTCACCGACATCTGACATCTGGCACCCGGTTTCAGAGCCATCGCGTGACGGTGATGCGCGTGCCGACGCCGACGGACGACTCGATGTGGAACTCGTCTACGAGCCGCTTCGAGCCGGGCAGGCCCTTGCCCAAGCCCCGGCCCGTCGTGAAGCCGTCGCGCATGGCGGCGTTGATGTCGGGGATGCCGGGTCCGCGGTCCTCGAAGATGAGGCGCAGCCCCACGCGCCCGAGCGGCGCCTCGGTCGGCTGCAAGATCATCTGGCCGCGGCCGGCGTACTTGACGACGTTGCGCGCCAGCTCCGAGGCGACCGTGGCGAGCCGCGTCTGGTCCACCAGCCGGAAGCCGATTGCGGCCGAGACGTTGCGGACCTCGCCGCGCGCGACGGCGATGTCGTGCTCGTTCTCAAGGGCGATTGATCTGCTCTGTAAAGGCACCCAGACCCCCGTCGCCGCCGAAGCCGTCGCCGCCCTCCTCGTCAATCCCGAACTCGCTGCGCAAAAGCCTGATGCCCTCGTCCACGTTGAGCACGGTGTCCACGCCGCGCAGCTCCAGCCCCAGCTCGACCAGCGTGATGGCGACCGCCGGCTGCATCCCGACGACGACGGTGCGCGCGTCCATGATGCGCGCCATCGCCGCGATGTCCGACAGCACGCGCCCGATGAAGGAGTCCACCATCTCTAAAAGCGAGATGTCTATCAGCACGCCCCGCGCGCCCGTCCGCTCCAACTCCGTCAGGATGCGCTCCTGAAGGTGCATGACCGTCTGGTCGTCCATGTCCACCTGAATCGGCACGATAAGGACGCGCCCGACCTTCAGGATGGGGATGCGTGTCTGTCCTTCCATTACTCACCTCAGAGCGGGCGACGGGTGACGGGCGCCGGATAAAGACAAGCCTTTTACCGGCGCCTGAGACCCGTCACCCGTCGCCTTTCTTGTCCTTGTCGCCGGTCGTGATGATCTGCTCGGTCTGCTTGACGGTCTTCTGGAGGCCGTCGGCCGAGCCGTTCTGGATTTTGGCGAGCGCCTTGGTGGAGACGACCGTGCGGCCGAGCATTTCGAGCGCGAGCTTGATGCCGTCGGACATCTGGGCGCGGGTGGTGATCTGCGTGAGGTCGATGCCGAGTTGGACCATCGTCTGCGCGATGGCAGGCGAGACGCCGGTCAGGATGCAGCGCGCGCCCATCAGGCGGGCCGCCGTGACGGTCTTGATGAGGTGGTTGGCGACGAGCGTGTCCATCGTCCGCACCCCGGTGATGTCGAGGATGGCGATGGTCGAGCCGGTCTCGACGACCTTCTGCAAGAGCGCCTCCATCATCATCTGCGCGCGGCGCGAGTCGAGCGTGCCGATGATGGGGAGCGTCAGGATTTTGTCCCAGACCTTGATGACGGGCGTCGAGAGCTCCAGCATGTCGGCCCGCTGCTGGCGGATGATCTCCTCGCGCGAGCGGATGAAGTTCTCGACCATGACGAGCCCCATCTTGTCGAGGAGGCGCGTGAAGTAGTTCATCTCGCGGATGACGGCCTCGGCGTCGCCTTCGAGCTCTTCGGCGAGGAGCGGGAGGGTGACGTTGCGGAGCGCGAGGATGTAGGTGGCGTTCTCCGTCGGCGTGTAGCCCTTGACGGCGCGCATGTGGGAGATTTCGTTGAGGTAGGAGCGCAGCTCGTCGAAGGCCGGGTGGTCGAGGTCGCCCGCGCCCGAGTCCTGGATGCCGCGGGCGAGCATGTCTAAGACCTGCCGCGACTGGTCGCGCAGCGTCTTCTTCGGGATCAGCTCGTCGCGGAACTCGTCCGCCTCCAGCCGCTCCTTAATCCAGAGGTTGAGAATCTCGTCGTGGCGGGCGGTCAGCAGCGTGGTGATGCGTCTCTCGTCGCGCCGCGGCGCCGGGTCCTGGTCAGCCATCTTCGCTCCTCGTCGCCGGGCACACAGGGCCGTCCGCGAGGGCGGCGTGCCGGGCGTCGCTACGGGTTTCCCCCGCTCGTCGAGGGGGGCGCGTTCGCGCGTGATGTAAGGGGCTTTGTAAAACCGGGCCTATCTTAGCACCGCGGGCCGGGAAAGCACCAACGCGCCGCGGGCGCTCGTAAAGAGTCCCGCGGCGCGTGGCGGTCGGCGGCGCGAAAGGCGGGCGGCGCGCGCGCGGGCAAAGGTGGTGCTCCGCG
>DASZEK010000099.1:0-27291 GCA_035941045.1 Pyrinomonadaceae bacterium
GGCGTGCTCGGTGACGGCCGTGACGTTCAAAGGCTGGCTCGCCTGCCCGTACTGATAGGTGGTGCTCCTCGCGAGCGGGTTGGCGGCGCCCGTGTCGAGCAGTATCTCGACCGTCCTCAAAACCTTCGGGTCGCGCCTGGCGCTCGCCTGCCCGCCCGGCTGGGGGCCGGAGACGCCCCACTCCGTCAGCGTCCGCCGCAGCATCGCCCCGCCCTGCGACGGCGGAGCGTAGACGGCCTCCTCGTAGACCATGCCGGCGCGGGAACGTCTCCGGGGATACCCCAGCCGAAAGCCCACGCCCTGCCGGTCGAGCTGTCAATGATGTACCAGCCGCCGTCGGCGGGGCGGTAGACCGCTAAATCCGCCCTCCCGTCGCCGTCGTAGTCACCCGGCACGGGTGTGTCCCCGCTGCCGCCCCACTGCGTCACGCGCGAAGCGCCGGTCGAGCTGTTGGTGACGTACCAGTTGCCTTCGTGCGGTCGCCAGGTGGCTACGTCCGTTTTGTTGCTCCCGTCCGAGACGTTCCAGACGTAAGCTTCGCTTCGCCCCGTCACACCTTTGACGATTTCGCCGTTCGCCCCGACGCTCTTGTCGCGTCTCCAGAACAACACCCTGCGGTCAGGCAAGACGCTCAGGTGGACCGGGACGAGCGGTAAGTGGATGACGGGGCCGAACTCGCCGACGACAGCTTTAGATGTCGAGGTGGGGCAAGGAGACTGAGGCGGCTTCAAGCTCGCGGCGGCGGGGTCGCCGGGGGGCAGCTTCGGGTCGCCCGCGCGCACCGGTATCCCCGTCACGGGCGAGACGTAGACTACGAGGCTGAGCATTGCGATGAGGAGTCCGCGAGGGCGGCACGACGCCTGACGAAGTCCGTTCGGCGGGCAGACTGATGGCGGCTGCGGCTACTGTTTGACAGTAGCTCACTCCACTTGTTTCTACGGAGACTGTTCCATGGGTGTTGTTCAGCGAGACTAAAGGGTTTTCAGCCTGCCGTAGTCGTCCCTGACAAGTAACGCGACCTGTCGGTGCGCGCTCCTTCATTTTTTTTCACGTTGGTGAGAGGGAGGAAGTGTTCGGCTTGCGCGGGATGCTCCGGGAGAACTTCGTGGAGGAGGGTCTTACCCGGTCAGCATCATGAGAAGATGAAAGGCGCCGGCAACCCTGGCTATGGAACGCAGCAACTCCCGGCCCTTGAACGGCGGGCGGTGGCCTTGCGTGAACCCCCCTTGAGCAGCAGGTTGAGGATCAGTCACCCCGACGAGCACCCCGCCGGTGAACTGCGAATAGAAGCCGCTCACGTCGTCGCGGTCGTGACGTAACTCTGCGAGGCGGACCTCCCCGCCTGCCGAGTCACTGAAGCAGACAGTCTGTTGACGCGCGTGGAAGTCCACACCACAATAGCTAGTCACGGGGGTTCTGGTGCAAACAGCAGAGGCATCGCGCGCGAGTACCCCACCTTATATGCCTGACCTCATCCGGCGGGCACTGCATCCCACACCTGCGACACTCCCGCCCCTTCTCTCACTATCACGCCCGAGCGGATCTAAAGACACGATCATGGTGTCCGTCGGTTGCGTTGTGATGACGTATCAACTCCTGGCGCAGCTATCCATCCTCTTTACCGTCCCGCTCAGAGATTTCAGGAAGAACGCCGATGTGGGCGTAGAGTTCAGCTACCCGGGGGAGAATGACGGAGGGGGCGCAATCGGCAGCGGGTTCGGGCATTACGTGTTCTTCCGCAACGAGTCGTTGCCAAAGGGCGTCGCCCGCTGAGTCGCGTAGCGGGCGCCGCGCGCAGCCTAACAACGGCATGCACCCGACCTACAATGGCGCGGCTCTCATCATCAAAGGCAGTAGCGGGCGGGTGATGCCGGGCGTAAGACCTCCTACTCTCGGGTGGACAAGTTATGCAGAAGCCGGCGCAGAAATTCGCGCACCCTGACAAATAGAATAAAAGGCATGAGTCCTGATGAGGATAAATGATTGACATGCCGCCCGCCGGGTATACAATGCCCGCCTCACCCGACCCTCTGCCGCCCGCAGAGTGACTCCGCTTCTGCTCCAAACCCTCTGATACTGAAACCCGCACTTCAGGTCGGAGCGGCACTTCGAAACCCCCACTTAGCCGCCGCTCCGGCGAGGAGGGGGACGCCCGTCTTGCCGGGCGGCGGCGCCGCAGCTAACACGCTAGGAGCATCCTCATGAGAACCACACTAACAGGCAGCCTGATTCTCGTGTTCTGCCTTCTGATGTTCGTCCCGGCTCCGGGGCGAATTCCCGGCAGACCGCCGCGACCATCAACCCGCTCGACTTTCTCCTCAACACCACCTCGAAAGGGTAGTGCACCAACCAGCAGGAGTGGCCCCGCTGCGTCTACTACTTCCAAGACATCGAACCGGGGACGAGGCGCGGCAGGTTCTACTACATCAAAGACGACCCCGCCCGCTACGAGCGCTTCACATGGGACGCCAACTTCATCTCGCTCGACCGCGACACGACGTGGATGAACACGGCCAACAAAGCCGACTCCTACGACGCAAAGCCCTACGGCAGCCTGCGGTGGGCCAAGACCTACAACTGGGCGACCCCGGAGAGCATCAGCTACGAGACGCTCATCGTGGGCTTCAACGTCGCGACCTGCGACTACGCACAGGCGGGCCCCGACCCCCTCAAACCGGGGTACTCGTACGCGGACAGGGGTAACAAAACCTTCACGTACGTCCCGAACAAAAACTGGGGCGGAGACGTGGGGCGCCGACTCCATACGCGTAGACTACCCCTCCGGAAACGAGTCGCACTGGTACGCATGGAGAAAGGGCTGGGTGGCTTGGGACCACCCGATAGGCAACAGGAAGATCACTTGGACGATCCGAGCCACCACCCCCGACGACCAGCCGATCACTCCGAACGCCTGCAAGAAGGTGTCGACCCCCTGGCCGCAGGACGACTTGTTGGGCGATTGGCCGGCCGTCTTCCTGACTGCCCTCGGCGGTCGAAAGTCAATCTCGTCCCACGCCGAGGGCGTCGGCGACGCGGTTGATGTAGTTGAACCAGGATGCGATGAGCGTGATTTGTAAGATGGCCTTGTCGTCGAAGCCGGCGGCGCGGAGGCGCGCGTGGTGTTCGGGCGAGATGCGGGTGGCGTCCTTCGTGAGCTGCCAGACGTAGTCCAGCATGACGCGGTCCTGCTCGGAGACGGGCGCCTTCGTGTAGTCCTCCTCAAGCGCCCTCACCAAATCCTCGTCCAGCGTGACCCGACGCAGAAACTCTGCGTGAGATTCGATTCAATAGTGGCATCGGTTGGCGACCGAGACGAGCGTCGCGATCATCTCGTGCTGTCGGCGCGCGAGAGGAAGCTCCGGCGACATGAGCGCGCCGAAGGTCGAGAAGGCGTGGTGGAGGGCTTCGGGGATGAGGCTGTGCGAGACGACGATGCCGGAAGCCTCGCCTTCGCCGACGGGGTGGACCGGGTCGGCGTACTCGGCCGGGTAGAGGTGGCGTTGAGCTTCCATCGCCCGGCGCAGCTTCTCGTCCGCCTCCGACGGCGGGATGGTCTTAATCCAGGTCATGCTGTTTTACCTTCCATTAGCGTCTGCGGAACAGAATGAAGTATACAGGCAGGCCGAGCGCGACGACGCACGTCCCGAGCAAAGCCTGCAACGGGCTGTTGGCGCCGAGCAGCAGGAGCAGCAACGCCACGAGGATGAGGAAGAAGAGCGGGGTCAGCGGGTAGCCCGGCGTGCTGAAAGCCGGCGGGGCGCTCGCCCGTCGTCGCAGGACGTAGACGGCGGCGACCGTCAGCGCGAGGAAGACGACGACGACGAAGACGAAGTAAGCGACGATCTCCTCGAAGGTGCCGAGGAGGACGAGGAGCGAGGCGAGGGCGGCTTGCAGGGCGATGGCTGCGGCGGGCGTGTGCGTGCGGGGGTGCAGGCGCGCGGCCCGTTGGAAGAAGAGGCCGTCGCGGGCCATCGCGTAGTAGACGCGCGGGGCGGCCATCGTGAGCCCGGCGAGGCTCCCGAGGACGGCGACCACGACGACGGCCGAGAAGACGCGCCCGCCCGCCGCGCCGAACATCGCCGCGCCGGCCTGCGCCGCGAAAGTCTCGCCGGAAGTGACCGCGCCCATCGGCACGAGGTAGATGAAGACGGCGCTGACGAGGACGTAAGCGAGCGTCACTATCATGACGCCGTAGGCGAGCGCGCGGGGCAGGTCGCGGGCGGGCTCGCGGACCTCGCCCGAGAGCTTGCTCAAATCCCACCAGCCGCCGAAGGAGAAGAAGGCGCCGACGAAGGCCCCGGCGAGTGCCCCGACGAGCGACGCCGAGCCCGCGCGTTGGGCGACGAAGGGCTCGAAGTTCGACCAGTCGCCCGCGCCCGAGGCGAAGCCCCAGCCGACGACGAAGAGGAGCAGGCCGAGCTTGGCCGCCGTCAGCCAGCGCAGGAGGCCCGCGACGGCCCGCACGCCGGAGATGTTGACGGCCGCCATCAGGAGAATCGCGGCGACGGCCAGAGCCTTCTGCCCGGCGGGCGAAAGCGGGAGGATGAAGCCTGCGTATCCGGCCATGCCGACGGCGAGCGCGGCCGTGATGCCGGGGTCCATGACGAGAAAGGCCATCCAGCCGTAGAGGAAGGCGAGCGGGCGTCCGTAAGCTTCCCGGAGGTAGACGTAGCCGCCGCCGGCCTCGGGGAAGCGCGCGGCCAGCTCGCCGTAGCAGAGCGCGCCGCACAGCGCCATCGCGCCCGTCAGGAGCCAGACGAGCAGCAGCCAGAAGGGCGAGCCGAGCGACTTCGCCATGCCCGCGGGCGTGAGGAAGATGCCGACGGCGATGGTCTCGCCGACGACGACGGCCGTCGCCGTCCGCAGGCCGAGCTGGCGTTTGAGTTGCGAGCCTTCCTTGGTCACTTAAAAAATCAGGCGCGCGGCGAACTGGAAGGCGCGCGGGCCGCCGGAGCCGAAGAATCCGCCCGCGGTCGTGACGGGACGGCCGAAGCTCGAAGAGCGCAGGAAGCCGGGGTCGGTCGGGACGTTGTTGTCGCGGACGAGCACGTTGGAGAAGCCCGAATAGTTCACGTTCGAGACGCCGAGGACGTTCGTCACGTTGAAGAGGTTGAAGACTTCGGCGATGGGCTCGACGGTGACGCGCTCGCCGAAGCCGATGCGCTTCGAGAGGCGCAGGTCGAAGGAGTTGAAGCCGTCGCTGAAGCGCGCGTCGTCGCTGACGAGCGGCAGGGGACGGCCGCCGACGCCGCCCGCCGCGTTGACCTGAGCGATGAAGGCGTTCAGCTCGGCGCCCGTGCGGAAGTGACGGCCGCCCGCGTTGCGTTGAAGCGTGGGGATGCGCGAGGCGCCGTCGGGCAGGAGGATGTCCATCGGGACGCTGGAGGCGACGGTCCAGAGCGGCGCGAGGCGCAGGCCGTATGGGGCTTCAAAGACGCCCGCGAAGGTGAAGCGGTGGCGCTGGTCGTTGGGCGTGGGGCCGTATTCGAGTTGGAGGTTCTCGGAGTTGAGGGGGCCGTTGGAGAAGGGAATCTGGTCGTCGTTGGCGTAGTTGAACGCCTTCGAGAGCGTGTAGTTGGCGCGGAACTGGAAGCGGCGCGAGTATCGCTTCTCGACGCTCAGGAGCAGGCCGTCATACTTCGTCTTGACGCTGGATTCGAGGTTCTTGACGAAGTCAGTGCCGCCGACGACGGGGTTGAAGACGCGGCCGATGGTGCGGCCGATGATGAAGTGAGTGCCGAAGTTGTGCAGGTAGTCGGCTCGCACGACGTAGTCGCGCGCGAACTCGCGTTGAAGGCCGACGTTCATCTGCTGGACCATCGGGTTCTGCAAGCGGTTGTCGATGATGTTGATGCCGCCGGCACCTTCGCCGGGCAGGACGAAGCCGGCGAAGGGGTTGGCGAGCGTCGGGGCGGGCGGCGGGAACTGGCCGCACGTGGGGTTGAAGAGGCAAGCGTCGGGGATGAAGAAGACGTTGCCGGCGCGGACTTCGATGGGCAGCGAGCGGCCGTCCAAGCCACGTTCGAGGGATTGAATTTCGAGCGTCACGCGGTCGTAGTAGACGCCGTAGCCGGCGTGGACGGAGGTGTCGCCGTTGTCGGGCGACCAGTTGAAGCCGACGCGCGGGGCGAAGTTGTTCTTGTCTTTCTCGCGCGTGCCGCGGAGGAAGGGGGCGACGATGGGGTTGATGTCGCCGACGCGGCTGACGTTCTTCACGTCCGTGTCCAGCTCGTAGCGGAGGCCGAGGTTGACGGTCAGGTCGGGCGTGACGCGCCAGTCGCTTTGGAAGAAGGCGGCGAAGTAGGTGTTGTCGGCGTCGGGGATGCTGAGCGGGCGGCCGGGGAAGGCGCTGCGGAGCGTGACGGCGAAGAGCAGGTCGTTGTCGTCCACGCGCCCGTTGCCGTCGCGGTCGAAGTCGGGGAAGTCTTCGATTAGCTCGACGCGGCCCGAGCGGAACACGTCGAGGTCGAAGTCGGAGAGCACGCGCTGGACTTCGGCGCCGAAGTTGAAGGTGTGGTTTCCGCGAACGGCCGTCCAGCCGTCGTAGAACTGGAGGCGCTTCTGGCGCGTCTGCTGCGGGACGCGGAAGGAGGCGCCGTCCTGAATGCTGGGGAAGGTGAGCTGCGGCCCCGGCGCGACGGGGTCCGTGCGGTTGACGAAGGTGCTGTAGCTGAGCCTGAATTCGTTGACATCCTCGGGCGTGAAGACGCGCGTGTAGCTCGCGAGCAGCGAGTGGGCGCGGTTGGTGCTCGACTGCCGTTGCGAGGCCGAGCCGATGGTGCGGACCAGCGTGCTGGCGGACACGTCGTCCGCGCGTTGGAGCGAGTAGCGAAAGCCGAGGCGGTCGCGGTCCGTCACCTGCCAGTCGAGACGGTCGGTCGAGAGCAGGTCGTTGAGCGGGGCGTCGGCGAAACCGCGCGTGATGGCGCGGCGGGCCGTGTCGCGCGCGCCGACGAGCACGGCGCCGTCCTGGTTGCGGTATTCGAGCGAGGCGAAGAAGAAGGCGCGGTCGCGCTTGGTGGGGCCGCCGAGCGTGAAGGAATATTGCTGGCGGTCGAAGGGCGGCTCCTCCCCGATGGAGCGGTCGAGCGTGGCGGGCAAGGCTTGGAAGAGGTTGCCGCGGAAGTAGGCGGCGGCCGAGCCGTGGACCTCGTTCGTCCCCTGCCGGGTGACGACGTTGACGACGCCGGAGCCCGTGCGGCCCAAACGCGCGTCGAAGCGGTTGGTGGCAATCTGGAACTCAAGGACGGCGTCCTGAGAGATGTTCTGGACGGCGCCGCCGACCACGTCGTCGTTGATGTCGGCGCCGTCAACGGTGACGCTGCCGCCGCGCCCGAACTGGCCGGCCGAGGAGATGACGACGGTGTTGGTCTTCGTCGGGTCGAAGTTCGGCGCCGGGGCGTTGCCGGGCGTCAGGAGCGCGAGTTCGAGGAAGTTGCGGCCGTTCAGCGGCAGGCTCTCTATCTCGCGCCGGTCGATGACGCGGTCCACCTTGGAGGAGTAGGTGTCGACGAGCGGTATCTCCCCGACGAGGTCGGTCGTCTCGATAACCCCCGCGACTTCGAGTCTGGTGTCTATCGTCACCGTCTGCCCGACCCGCAACTGGGCAGGCGACGTGGATACCTTGGCGGTGAAGCCCTTGGCCTCAACCCTCACCTCGTAGTCGCCCGGTGGCAGGTTCGAGATGGTGTAGGCGCCCTCGTCGTTGGTCGTCGTCTCGCGTGCGGCGCCCGTGGCGACGTTCGTCGCCCTGACGGCCGCGCCGGGGATGACGGCGCCGTTCGGGTCAGTGATGACGCCGCGCAGGGTCGCCGCCCCGAGTTGCTGGGCGGAGGCAGCAGGGGCCAGGCAGAGGAAGAGTGCCGCGCAGACCGCGACGGCCGCGGTCAACTTCAGTGTGGATTTTGTCATCGGGGCTCGCCTGTAGACGGAGCGTCGCAAGTGGGATTCGGGACGGCGTATTAGCACACGGAGACGCCCGGCGTGTCATGAAGATAAAGGGGGGGCCGGGCCTCCAACTTTGGTTTGAGACGGGCGCCCGCCCGAGGGTGGATGACAGGCACGCTGGCGGGATGTTACGGTCCGTCGGCTTGTCCGAATTAAGATGCGAGCCTTGCCCTTCAAACGCCGGCACAGCCTGCTTCTCGTCATCATCTCACTGACCACCGCCGCGGGCTTTGCAGCCTGCCGGCGGGCGGACCTGCCTGACCGAAATTCGCCCGAGTACGCGAAGGCCGTCCGCGCCTTCTACGTCGGCCTCTCGGCCCTACAGGTCGGCGACGACGTGCGCGCCGAGCAGAAGCTCAAGGAGGCGACGCAGCTCGCGCCCGACGAGCCCGCCGCGTGGGCCGACCTCGGGCTGCTCTTTATGCGCCAGAGGCAGTTCGAGCAGGCCGCCGAAAATCTCGAAAAGGCGCGGCAGCTCGCGCCCGACAACCCGGGCCTCTACGTCCTGCTCGGCCAGCTTGAGAGCGCCCGCGGCAACTACGCCGAGGCGGTCAAGCACTTCCGCAAGGCCGGGGAGCTTGACCCGAAGAACCTGAAGGCGCTCTACGCGCTGAGCCGCGAGGTCGAGCGCGAGGGCGAGGCGGGCGAGCAGGAGGTCTTGAGCCTGCTGCAAAAAATCCTCGAAGCGCAGCCGCGCAACCTGTCGGTCCGTCTCGACGTGGCGCGGCTCGCGGCCAAGCGCGGCGACGCGGAGCTGTTCAACCGCATGATGAGGGGCTTCGCGGAGGACTCGGCCGCGTGGCCGCCAGAGGCACAGGAACAACTCGCGGCCGTCCGCGCGGCCTCCGCGGGCGGCAACCCGCGCTCGGCCGCGCCGCGCGTCCAGTTCTTGCGAAACGTGCTGGTGCGCCTCCCCGAGTACAGGCAGAGCCGCCTCGCCGTCGAAGACCCGCCGGAGATTTTGAGCGAGCCCTTCACGCGCTTCCTGCGCCTCGAATCGCCCTCGCCGAACCCCGCGCCGCCCGACGAGGCGCTGACCTACAACGTCGAGCCCGCCGACGACTCCGGCCCCGCTCAATTTGCCGGGGCCGTCTCGCTGACCGGCGAAGGCGCCCCCGCCCGTCTCTTCGCCGACGGCCGCGAGATGCGTCTCACGGGCGGCGTCAAGCTGGCCTTCCCCGGCGGCCCCGACGCGAAGCCGCCCGCGCCCAACGGCATCGCCGCCCTCGATTTCGACTACGACTTCAAGACCGACCTCGCCGCGGCCGGCGAAGGCGGCTTCCGCCTCTACCGTCAGGAGAGCCCGACGGCCTTCGTTGACGTGACTGCGCGGGCGAACCTTCCGTCCGAAGTGACAGGCGGCGCCTACGTCGGCGCGTGGCCCGCCGACATCGAGGCCGACGGTGACTTGGACATCATGCTCGCGGCGAAGGAAGGGCCGCCGGTTGTGTTAAGGAACAACGGCGACGGCAGCTTCGCCGTGCAGCGCCCCTTTGAAGGCGTCACGGCCCTGCGCGACTTCGCATGGGCCGACCTCGACGGCGACGGCGACCCGGAAGCCTCGATGCTCGACGCGCAGGGGCGTGCCTTCGTCTTCACCAACGAGCGCGCCGGCCAGTTCCGCCCCCGGCCGCTTCCCGCGAACGTCGGCCCGGTCGGCGCCCTCGGCGTCGCCGACGTGAACAACGACGGTCGCTTCGACCTGCTGCTGCGTGACAATGACGACATCATCAACCGCCTCTCGGACAAGGACGAAGGCGCCAGTTGGGATGCGGGGAAGGTGCTGGGTAAGAAGATGGACACCGTGCCCAGCGACTGGTACGGCGAAGGCATCAAGCTGTTCAGCGCCGACCTCGACAACAACGGGGGCATTGACCTCGTGGTGTCACACCCGAGGGGCACGAGGGCGTGGCTGAGCGACGCGGCCGGAAACTTTAAGGAGCTTGACCTCCCCGACGAGGTCGGAGTCGGGCGCGTCCTCGCCGTCGCCGACGCGGACGCCGACGGCCGTCTCGATTTGTTGGGCGTTTCCGTCAACGGCCGCGGCTTCCGCGCCGCCGCCCGCGGCTCGAAAAATTACCACTGGCAGTTGATACGGCCGCGCGCCGCGAACGCAAGCGGCGACCAGCGCATAAACTCCTTCGGCGTCGGCGGCGAGATGGAGACGCGCGCCGGGCTGCTCGTGCAAAAACAGCTCATCACGGGGCCGGTCGTCCACTTCGGCCTCGGCGACCAGACGGAAGCAGACGTGGTGCGCGTCGTCTGGCCGAACGGCTCCGTGCGCGCCGAGTTCGAGTTGAAGGCCGACCAGTCGGTGCTCGCCGAGCAGCGCCTGAAAGGCTCTTGCCCGTCGCTCTTCGCGTTCGACGGCAAGGGGATGAGCTTCGTCAAAGACTGCGCGCCGTGGAGCCCGGCTATCGGGCTGCGCATTAACAGTTACCAGACGGCGAAGGTCGCTCAGACCGAGGAGTGGGTCAAGATTCGCGGCGACCAGCTCGCGCCGCGCGAAGGCTACTACGACCTTCGCATCACCGCCGAGCTGTGGGAGACTTACTACCTCGACCGCTACGCGCTCGCCGTCGTAGACCACCCGGCCGGCACCGAAGTCTTCGTTGACGAGCGCACGGCCAACAACCCGCCCGCGCTGAAGGTCTACACGCTCGACACGCCGCGCGCCGTCGCGGGCGCGTGGGACGACGCCGGAGCCGACGTGTCGGACATCGTCAAACGGCTCGACGGCCGTCACCTCGACACGTTTGGCCGCGGCGCCTATCAAGGCGTCACGCGCGACCACTTCGTCGAAGTCGAGTTGGGCGAAGAGGCGCCGCGCGAGGGCCCGCTCTGGCTCGTCGCCCACGGCTGGCTGCACCCGACCGACGCCTCCATCAACGTCGCCATCAGCCAAGGCAGGCAGGCGCCGCCGCGCGGCCTGAGCCTCGAAGTCGCCGACGGCCGCGGCGGCTGGACGGTCGCGAAACCCGACCTCGGCTTCCCGGCGGGGAAGAACAAGACGATTCTCGTTGACCTGAAGGACGTTTTCACGGCGGGCGCCCCGCGCCGCCTGCGCCTGCGGACGAACATGGAAATTTACTGGGACGCGCTCGAATGGGCGTCCGAGGTGACGGAAGCGCCGACGCGCGTCACGCTGCTCGACCCCTCGACGGCCGACCTGCGCTACCGGGGCTTCTCCGAGATGCGGAGCGCGAACCCATCATCGCCCGAGACGCCTACTTACGAACGCGTCGCCGCGACGGGCCAACGCTGGCGCGACCTCGTCGGCTACTACACGCGCTTCGGCGACGTGCGCGAATTGCTCTCTACAGCGGACGACCGCGTCGTCATCGCCAACGCGGGCGACGAGCTTGTGCTGCGCTTCCCCGCGCAGGCGAAGCCCGCCGCGGGCTTCGCGCGCGACTACGTCCTCGTCGGCAACGGCTGGATTAAGGACGGCGATTACAACTCGATGTTCTCGAAGACGGTGCTGCCGCTGCCCTCGCGCGACCGCGAGTACTACACGGAGCTGCCCGCGCGGCTCGAAGACGACCCCGTCTACCGGCGCCACCCCGAAGACTGGCAGAGCTACCACACGCGCTACGTCACGCCGCACGTCTTTAACGGCGGCCTGTGGACGAGGTGAAGCAAAGCTTTTATGCGTAAGGGCCTACTCATCATCTTCTTCGTCGCGCTGCTCGCCACGCCGTTCGTCATCAGGCGTTGGCAGCAACCGGGCGAGGCCGGCAAAGCCTCGGGCGGCGCGCACGACGCCGCCCTCGCGCGTCACGGCTTCCGCTTCGAGGAAGTCTCGAAGGCGGCCGGCATCGACTTCACGCACACGGCGCCGAAGCTCGACGCGAAGCTCGAACACATCATGCCGCAGGTCGCCTCGATGGGCGCGGCCGTCTCCGTCGTGGACTTCGACCGCGACGGCTGGCAGGACATCTACGTCACCAACAGCGGCGAGGCGAGCCGCAACGCGCTTTATCGAAACAACGCCGACGGCACTTTCAAGGATGTCGCCGCCGAACTAGGCTTAGCCGACGTGAACCGTCCCGAGGACGGCGTCTCGATGGGCGCCGTCTGGGGCGACTACGACAACGACGGCTGGGAAGACCTCTTCCTCTACAAGTGGGGCCGCCCCGAGTTGTTCCACAACGAGGCGGGCAAAGGTTTCAAACGCGCGACAGAAGCGGCGGGGCTGCCCGCGTGGGTCAACGCCAACACCGCCGTCTGGCTCGACTACGACCGCGACGGCCTGCTCGACCTCTTCCTCGGCGGCTACTACCCCGAGGACGTGAACCTCTGGCACCTGAAGACGACGAAGATGATGCCGGAGAGCTTCGAGTACGCGCGCAACGGCGGGCGCAAGTATCTTTTAAGAAACCGAGGCGAGGGCAAGTTTGAAGACGTGACGGCCGCGGCCGGCATCAACTCGCGCCGCTGGGCGCTGGCCGCGGCGGCGGCAGATTTGCGCGGCACGGGCTACCCCGACCTCTTCATCGCCAACGACTACGGCGTGTCGGAACTCTTCTTCAACGACGGCGGCCGACGCTTCCGCGACGTGGGCGAGCAAACGGAAGTCGGCTTCGCGCCGAAGAGCGGGATGAATATCGCCTTCGGCGACGTGCTCAACCAGGGCAGGCTCGCCGCCTACGTCTCGAACATCTCGGAAGACGGCGTGCTCGTGCAGGGCAACAATCTCTGGGTGCCGCGCGAGGGCACATCGGGCGACGGGCTGAAGTTCGACAACATGGCCGAGGAGATGGGCGTCGAGCTTGGCGGCTGGAGCTTCGGCGCGCAGTTCGGCGACCTCAACAACGACGGCGCGCTCGACCTCTACGTCGTCAACGGCTACGTCTCGCTCGATAAGGGCGCGAACTACTGGTACGACTACTCGAAGATAGCGGGCGGCAACTCGGCCATCATCTCCGACGCCGCCAACTGGCCGCCGATGGAGGGCCGGAGCCTCTCCGGCTACCAGCAGAAGCGCGTCTGGGTTAACGACGGCGCCGGTAAGTTTCAGGACGTGGCGCAGACCGTCGGCGTGCGCGACACCTTCGACGGCCGCTCGGTCGCTCTCGCCGACCTCTGGAACCGCGGCGTGCTCGATGTCATCGTCGCCAACCAGCGCGGCCCGCTGCTTGTCTACAAGAACACGGTCGCGCCCGAGAACGGCTGGATAGCTTTCAAGCTCGAAGGCTCCGCGAGCAACCGCGCCGCCATCGGCGCGCAGGTGCGCGTCTACTGGGACGGCCGCCAGCAGGTGCAGGAGGTGTCGGGCGGTAGCGGCTTCTGCTCGCAGAGCCAGCGCCCGCTCCACTTCGGACTGGGGAAGGGCGCCCGCGTCGAGCGCGTCGAAATCCGCTGGCCTTCGGGCAAGGTGCAGACGCTCGAAGCGCCCGAGGCGGGCAAGGTCCATCAGGTGAGGGAGGCATAACGGATGAGCACCACGACGGCGCAGGCCGCCCCGCAGGCGGTCGCCGCGGAAGCGAAACAGCCGAGGCTCTTCGGCCTCGACAGCCGCTTCATCGCGCCCATCTTCATCACCTTCATCCTGCTCGTCGGCCAACTGTCCTACGGCATCCTCGAAAGCTACGCGCTGACGGCGCTCGCCATCGCGACCGCCATCGCCTTGGAGCTTATCCTCGGCCGCCTCTTCGCCGGCAAGTGGCCGCACCTCGCCAGCGCCTACATCACGGGCATCAGCGTCGGCATCCTCACACGCAGCCCTTACGCATGGCCCTTCGCGCTGTGCAGCGCCATCTCGATTGCGTCGAAGTACGTCCTGCGCGTCAAAGGCCGCCACATCTGGAACCCGTCGAACTTCGGCATCAGCGTCATGTTGCTGCTCGCGCCGTGGGCCTACTCGACCTTGAGCGTCCAGTGGGGCAACAACCTCTGGCCCGTCTTCGTCATCTGGGCGCTCGGCGCCATCATCACCTACCACGTCGGCCGCATCCACGTAACGCTTACTTACGTCCTCTCCTTCTTCGCCTTCGCCGCGCTGCGGAGCCTGCTGACCGGCCACACCTTCCTCGCCGAAGCGGCGCCCATCACGGGCCCGATGTATCAACTCTTCATCTTCTTCATGATTACCGACCCGAAGACCACCGTCCGCCACTCCAAATTCGCCCAGGCGTTCGTGGCCTTCCTCGTCGCGCTCGTCGAGATGCTTCTGCGCCTCGGCGAAAACGTCCACGCGCCCTACTACGCGCTCTTCACCGTCGGCCCCGTCACCAACCTCGTAGACATCTACCTGACTTCAAGGCGGAAATCCTAAAATGCGTCGTCCCCCGTTCACACTCGCAATCGTCGTCACGCTCGCCGCGCTCTTTTCCGGCTGCGCGCAGGAACAGAAGGCGGGCCAGTCTCAGGCGCAACAGGAGCAGGCGTCGGCCGCGCCCGGCGCGACCCCTACCGGCTCGCCCGGCGCGACGCCGACGCCCGCGCCGCGCCCCTCCGGCCCCGTCGAGTTCGCCGACGTGACGAACGAGGCCGGCCTCCGCTTCCGCCACAACAACGGCGCCGCGGGCAAAAAATATCTGCCCGAGACGATGGGGGCCGGCGCCGCCTTCCTCGACTTCGACAACGACGGCTGGCTCGACATCCTCCTCGTCAACTCGACGAGCTGGCCCGAGAGCAAAGGCCCCGCGACCTCCTCCGCCCTTTACCGCAACAACCAGGACGGCACCTTCCGCGATGTGACGCGCGAAGCCGGCCTCGCCTCGAACCTCTACGGCATCGGCTGCGCCGTCGGGGACTACGACAACGACGGCTGGATGGACATCTTCATCACCGCCGTCGGCCCCGACAAGCTTTACAGGAACCTCGGCAACGGCAAGTTCCAGGACGTGACGGCCCGCGCCGGAGTCGGCGACCCCGGCTTCGGCACCAGCGCCGCCTTCTTCGACTACGACCGCGACGGCAAGCTGGACCTCTTCGTCGCCAACTACGTCGAGTGGTCGCCCGAGACGGACGTGACCTGCACGCTCGACGGCACGAACAAGTCCTACTGCACGCCGCAGAAGTACAAGGGCCAAAGCCCCACGCTCTATCACAACCGCGGCAACGGCACGTTCGAGAACGCCACGCAGCGCGCAGGCATCAACGACCCGACGAGCAAGGCCCTCGGCGTCGCCCTCCTCGACTACAACGACGACGGCTTCATGGACCTCTTCGTCGCCAACGACACCGAGCCCAACCGCCTCTACAAGAACAACGGCAACGGCACCTTCACGGACGAAGCCCTGACGGCCGGCGTCGCCTTCGGCGAGTCGGGCGCCGCCCGCGCCGGCATGGGCGTTGACGCCGCCGACTACGACGGCTCCGGCCGCCAGAGCCTCGTCATCGGCAACTTCACCTCCGAGAGCATGGCGCTCTACCACAACGACGGCGGCGGCCTCTTCACCGACGAGGCGCGCACCTCCGGCATCGGCAAGATGTCCGAACAGTCTTTGACCTTCGCCACCTTCTTCTTCGACTACGACCTCGACGGCCTACTCGACATCTTCGCCGTCAACGGCCACGTCTCCGACGACATCCAGAAGGTGCAGCCCCGCGTCCGCTACGCGCAGCCGCCGCACCTCTTCCGCAACGCGGGCCGCAAGAAGTTCGAGGAGGTGACTTCGCGCGTCGGCCGCGCGCTGGGACGCGCCGTCGTCGGCCGCGGCGCCGCTTACGGGGATTACGACAACGACGGCGACCTCGACCTCATCGTCACCGCCAACGGCGGCCCCGCGCACCTCTACCGCAACGACAACGCCAACCAGAACGACGTGCTTAAAGTAAAACTCGTCGGCACGCACTCGGCCCGCGACGCCGTCGGCGCCCGCGTCGTGCTGACGGGCGCGGGCAACTTCAAGACGCGCAACGTCGTCCGCACCGGCTCCAGCTACGCCTCGCAGAGCGAGCTGGCGCTCACGCTCGGCCTCGGCCGCCCCGACGGCACCGACCGCTCCTTCACGCTCGAAATCACCTGGCCGAGCGGCGAGAAGATGGTGCTCCAACAAATCAAGCCCAACCAATCGCTCGTCATTCAGGAAGGTCAAGGCATCGCCAAAGCGGAGCCCATCGTCTTCGCCCGCGCCGCGCCCGCGCCGACGCCGACGCCGGTCGCGCAGGCCCGATAGCTTTCTTTTGAACCAGCCGGGAGTTATATGAAGTCCTACAGGCTCGCTTTCATCATCCTCGTCGCCGCGTGCGCGCTCGTTCCCTTCATGCGGAGCCGGGAGGCGTCGTCCCAAGCTCCCGCGGCGCGCTCTCGTGAGGACGCATACCGCGCCAACAACCTCGGCGTCGCGCTGCTCGAACAGTACAAGCACAAGGAGGGCGCCGACCAGTTCCGGCGCGCGCTCGCCCTGGACCCGAAGCTGGCGCTCGCGCGCATCAACCTCGCCATCGCGCTCTTCAACGTGCCCGACCTGCCGGGCGCGCAGAAGGAGGCCGAGGCGGCGGCCGCCGCCGCGCCCAACGCGCCGCAGCCGCAATACATTCTCGGCCTCATCGCCCGCCAGCAGAACCGTATCGAGGACGCCGTCGCCGCCTTCCAGCGCGTGCTCAAGACGGACCCGCGCGACGTAGGCGCCAACGTCCAGCTAGGCCAGCTCTACGCCCAACAGCGCAAGTACGCCGAGGCGGTCGCCGCCTTCCGCATCGCCCTCGCCGAAGAGCCTTACAACGGCACGGCGCTCTACAACCTCGGCACCGCGCTCCTGCGCTCGGGCCAGCGCGATGAAGGCCAACGCCTCATGCAGCAGTTCCAAGCCCTGCGCCAGAGCGGGGCCGCGACGACCATCGGCCAGAACTATCTCGAACAGGGCCGCTACGCCGAAGCCGTCGCCTCGACCGGCGCCGAAGCGGACGTGGTTGACAAGCGCACGCCCGAAGTCAATTTCGCCGACGCGACCTCGGCCGTTCTTCCGACGACGAACGAAACCGGGGCGCCGCTGCTCTTCGACTTTGACAACGACGGCGACCTCGACCTGTTCGCCGCCGCGGGCCGCAAGCTCTTGCGCAACGACGGCGGCAAGTTCGCCGACGTGACCGCGCAAGCGGGCCTGTCGTCCGGCGCTGCGCTCGGCGCGGTCGCGGGCGATTACGACAACGACGAGAAGCCGGACCTTCTCGTCGTCGCCGCCGACTCTCTCATCCTCTACCGCGGCGAGGGCGGCTTGCGCTTCAAAGACGCGACGGCGGCGGCGAAGCTGACCGCGCGTCGGAACTCGTCGGGCGCCGCCGCCTTCGTTGACAGCGACCACGACGGCGACCTCGACATCTTCTTGGCCTCCGGCCTGCTGCTGCGCAACAACGGCGACGGCACCTTCGCCGACGTGACGGCTGCCGCGAAGTTGACCACCCCGCAAGGCCGCGCCGTGGCCGTCGTCCCGACCGACTACGACAACCGGCGTGACGTGGACTTGCTCGTCGTCGGCTCCGAAGGGCCGCCCGCGCTCTGGAAGAACTTGCGCGACGGCACGTTCCGCAACGTCGCCGCCGAAGCCGGGCTTGAACTCAAAGGCGGCATCGCCGCGGTCGCCGCGGGCGACGTGAACAAGGACGGCTTCACAGACTTTTACTTCGGGCGCGCGGACGGCGGCGGCGAGTTCGCCACGAGCGACGGGAGGGGGCGTTTCAGACTGGCACCTGCACCGGCCGGGTCGGCGGCTCAGACGGCGGCACAGTTCCTCGACTACGACAACGACGGGCTGCTCGACCTTGTGACGGTCTCAAGCAGTCAAATGGGCGGCGGCATGCGCCTGCTGCGCAACACGGGTGACGGCTGGGCCGACGTGAGCGAGAAGGCTTCGCGGGGCCTGCTGGTCGGCGCGCACGAGGCGGCGCAGATGGCCCTCGCGTCGGGGGACGTGGACGGCGACAACGACGTGGACATCATCGTCGGCTCGGGGCTTCAGGCCACAGCGGGCGGGCGTTTGATTGTCTCTCGCAACGAGGGCGGCAGCCGCAACCGCTCCGTGCGCGTGCAGCTCGCGGGCAAGGTGAGCAACCGCAGCGGCGTCGGCAGCAAGATTGAGCTGCGCGCAGGCAGCCTCCAGCAGAAGCTCGAAACGTACTCGGCGAGCCCGGCGCCCGCGCCCGCCGACGTGGTCTTCGGGTTGGGTCAGCGCGCGTCGGCCGACGCCGTGCGCATCCTCTGGCCGTCGGGCGTCGTGCAGGCCGAGACGCAGTCGCCGGGCGCGAAGGAGGCGCGCGTCGAGCCGGGCACGCTGAAAGTCACCGAGCTTGACCGCAAGCCTTCGTCGTGCCCGTTCCTCTACACGTGGAACGGCGAGCGTTTCGAGTTCGTGACCGACTTCATGGGCGGCGGCGAGATGGGCGGCCTCGTCGCTCCCGGCCTCTACAACACGCCCGACCCCGACGAGTTCGTCCGCATCAGCGGCGACCAGCTCAAGCCGAAGGACGGGCGCTACGAGCTGCGCGTGACGAACGAGCTGGAGGAAGCTCTCTTCGTTGACCGCCTTGAACTCCTGACGGTCGCACACCCCGAGGGCGTCGAGGTCTACCCGGACGAGGGCATGCGCGACGCGCCGCCGGCCTTCAAGCTTTACAAGGTGAAAGGCGCACGGCCGCCCGCCGCCGCCACCGACGAACACGGCCACGACGTGCTCGACCGCGTCGCGCGCATCGACCGCACGTACCCCGACGACTTTCAGGTGCGCCCCATCCGCGGCTACGCCGAGCCGCACACGCTCACGCTCGACCTCGGAAGGGGTTCGGGGAATCTACTGCTTCTGACAGGCTGGACGGACTACGCCTTTTCGAGCGACAACGTGGCCGCCTCGCATGGGAAGTTACAAATGAAGCCGCCGTCCTTGCAGGTTAAAGACAGGAAAGGGAAGTGGCGGACGGTTATCGGGAACATGGGCTTCCCCGTCGGGCGCCCGCAGACGTTGGTCGTTGACCTTACGGGCAAGTTTCTCTCGGCGAGCCGCGAGGTGCGCGTCGTCACGAACATGCGCGTCTACTGGGACCGCGTTCAGGTTGGAAAGGCGGCCGGCGACTCGCCCGTGCGCCTGACGCGGTCGGACCCGACGACGGCGGAGCTGCGCTGGCGCGGCTTCTCGGCGGAGCTGAAGCCGGACGGGCGCGAGCCTTTGACGTACGACTACGCGCGCGTCTCTTTGGAGTCGCCGTGGAAGGCGTTCCCCGGCCGCTACACGCGCGAGGGCGACGTGCGCGAGTTGTTGAGGACGACGGACGACATCTTCGTCGTCTCGCGCGCGGGCGACGAGATAAGCCTCTCGTTCGACGCTTCGGAGCTGCCGCCCCTGCCCGACGGCTGGACGCGCACCTTCCTGCTCTACGCCAGCGGCTTCAGCAAGGAGATGAACATCCACTCGTCGAGCCCCGACGTGCTCGCGCCGCTGCCCTACCACGGCATGAAGAGCTACCCGGACGACGCCTATGAGCTGACGGCCGAGCGCATGGAATACATCGAACGCTACAACACGCGCGTCGTCGCCCGGACCCTGCCGACTCTGGTCGCCGGTTGGCGCTGAGGAGGAAGTCCCCGCGGGACAATCCGAGTAGACGAAACGCCGTGTAAATTTTATAGCCCGCGTACCGCCTCGATACACGTGGCGCCCGAGTGCTTCGGGGCCACGATTCCGCATTTAAGCCTCCTAACGTCGCGCATTTAGAAGCTCTAGCCGCGTCGCGGAAAACTGGAATTGGGGCCGCCCACTTCCAGTTTTTCGCCGCGCGACTGGCCCGCCGCTTGCTCGAATATCTGAAGCCGGTCTCAAGTTTTTCTCAAGGTGGGGCGTTGATTATGAGAATCAGCCCGCCTGCGACCGGCCCCGAACCTCATCGGACTTGGGCTTGGAGAGATGCTTTTATGCCTCGCGAAAGCGAGCCGGGTGTCCTCGTCGTTGACGACAACCCGGATAAGTTAATGATGGTGAGCCTGCTTCTTCGGAAGGCCGGCTACCACGTGTTCACGGCGACCGACGGCGCCGAGGCTTTCGACGCGGCGCGGCGCCGCCGCCCCCTGCTCGTCGTCAGCGACGTGATGATGCCGCGCGTCTCCGGCATCGAGCTGTGCCGGCTGCTGCGCTCCGACGCCGAGCTGCACAACGTCCCCGTCCTGCTCGTCAGCGCCCTGCGCGTTGACGACGGGAGCGCCGTCGAAGGCTTGACGGCCGGCGCCGACGACTACCTCGAAGCCCCTTACGACCCGATGCTGCTCGTCGCCAAGGTCGCCCGACTGGCCGAGCGCGCGCGCTACGAGAACGCCCTGCGCGAGTCCGAAGAACGCTTCCGCCTGCTCGTCGAGGGCGTCAAGGACTACGCCATCTTCATGCTCGACACCGAGGGGCGCATCACGAGTTGGAACGAAGGCGCCGAGCGCATCAAGGGTTATGCGGCGGACGAGATTACGGGGCAACCCTGCTCGCGCTTCTACCCCGAGGAGGACGTGCGCGCCGGGAGGCCGCAGCAGGAGCTCGCGGCGGCGGCGGCCGAAGGCCGGCACGAGTCGGAAGGCTGGCTCTTGCGCAAGGACGGCGCGCGCTTCTGGGCCAACGTCATTACCACGGCCCTGCACGACAAGGCCGGCGGCCTGCGCGGCTTCTCAAGGGTGACGCGCGACATCACCGAGCGGAAGCTGGCCGAAGAGCGTTTGCTTCACGACGCCCTGCACGACGGGTTGACGGGGCTCGCCAACCGCGCGCTCTTCACCGACCGCCTTGAGCACGCCGTCGAGCGCGCCAAGCGGCACCGGGAATACGCCTTCGCCGTCTTCTTCCTCGACCTCGACCGCTTCAAGCTCGTCAACGATAGCTTGGGCCACCTCGCGGGCGACCGCCTGCTCGTCGAAGTGGGCCGACGCCTGAAGGCTTCGTTGCGCGCGGGCGACACCGTCGCGCGTCTCGGCGGCGACGAGTTCACCGTCCTGCTCGACGACACGACCGACACGGGCGACGCCCTCCGCATGGCCGAGCGCGTGCAGCAACAGCTCGCCCTGCCCTTCGACCTCGACGGCCACGAAGTCTTCGTCTCCGCCAGCATCGGCATCGCACTGAGCGCGATGGACTACGCGCGCGCGACTGACATCCTGCGCGACGCCAACACCGCCATGCACGGCGCGAAGGCGCTCGGCAAGGCTTCGCTCAAGGTCTTCGACACGACGATGCACAACCGCGCGAAGGCCCTGCTCGGGCTCGAAACCTACCTGCGGCGGGCGGCCGAGCGCGGCGAGTACAGGCTTCATTACCAGCCCATCGTCTCGCTTGAGACGCGGCGGCTGACGGGCTTCGAGGCGCTCGTCCGCTGGCACCACCCGAAGCGCGGACTGCTCCGGCCCGAAGAGTTCCTCGCGCTCGCGGAGGAGACGGGGCTCGTCATCCAGATAGACCGCTGGGTGCTGCGCGAAGCCTGCCGGCAGGCGCGCGCGTGGCAGAAGCGTTACCCCTCGGAGGCGCCCGTCTGCATCAGCGTCAACCTCTCGGCCCGGCACTTCTCGTCGCCGAACCTGTTCGACTACGTCGAGCAGGTCTTGAAGGAGTCGTGCCTCGACGCCGCGTGCCTCAAGCTGGAGATTACCGAGAGCGTGCTGATGAGCGACGCCGACCACGTCACACGCTCGCTCGGGCGCCTGAAGAGTCTCGGCGTCGAGTTGCAGCTCGACGACTTCGGCACCGGCTACTCGTCGCTCTCATACCTGCACCGCTTCCCCATCGACGCGCTCAAGATTGACAGGGCGTTTGTCAGCCGCATCGGGCCGGGCGGGTCGAACGCCGAGATAGCGCACGCGATTGTGACGATGGCGCACAGCCTGCGGATGGGCGTGGTGGCCGAAGGGGTCGAGACGGAAGAGCAGTCGGCGGAGCTGAAGGCGATGCAGTGCGAGTACGGACAGGGCCACCTCTTCTCGGGCGCCGTGGACGCCGCGACCGCCGAGGCCATGATTGCCAACGGCCTCACATCGCCCGCGGCACGCCCCGCCACCTTGAGCATTATGAAGCGCAGGCCCGCCCTCAAGCCGCCCCCGCCTACCATCAAATCAAAAGGCGCCGGCCGTCGGCACTAGTCAGTCACTCTGTAATCGACCGTGAAGCGTCCGATGCGGATGGTGCCCCGGCCCGCGGCGGGGGGACTGATGAGGAGCGAGCGGACGAGGTTCGTCTTGCCGCGGTGCCCGTCCACGTCGCCGACGGGTTCGCCGCTCGCCGCCCTGTAGAAGCTGACGCGGATGGTCTCTTCGCTCGCGCGCTTGTAGCCGAAGACGTACTGGCCCGGCTGCAAGCTCATGCCTCCGACCCGCAGCGGCGCCTGCGTGACGAAGTAGTGCGAGTAGAGCCCTTCGGCCGAGTAGCCGGCCGTAATCATGACGACGCCCGCGATGAAGCGTCCGCGCCCGTCCGTCACGCCCGACGCCGTGCGGAACTCCGTCTCGATGTTCTCCTTGATGACGGGCGCGCGCGCGGGCAAGACCCTCCGCAATTCCTGCTCGGTGGCCGCGCGCCAGCGCCCCGCGAAGACGGCCGCCGAAGCCCCGGCCGCCGCAAACAGCAGCGCGCACGAGAGCGCCGCCGGCATCAACTTAAAATTCCTCATCACGCTCATACGTTAACCGACCCGCGCGCCAAAGTTCAACGGCGAGCGCCCGAGCGGCGGGTTCGGTTATAATCAACCCCGCCGATGCGCCTGTCACGCACCCCCTCCGGTCGTCGCCCCCGCGCCTGCCTGACGTTCCTCGCGCTCGTCCTGCTGTGCGCCGGGCGCCCACACGCCCTCGCGCCCGAAGGCAACTTGGGTCAACTCAGCCGCCGCGCGTGGCAGACCGAGCAGGGCCTCCCGCAGAACACCGTCCACTCCGTCGTGCAGGACTTCCGAGGCTACGTCTGGGTCGCCACCGAAGAGGGCATCGCGCGCTTCGACGGCCTCGGCTTCACCGTCTTCGACCGCCAGAACACGCCCGAGCTTCGCAGCAACGACGTGCGCTCGCTGCTCGTGACGCGCGACGGCAACCTCCTCTGGGCCTCGACGGCCGGCGGCCTCTCCCGCTTCGACGGCTCGACGTGGACCACCTTCACCGTCAAGAACGGCCTCGCCGGCAACGACGTTGTCTCGGCCTTCGAGTCGCGCGACGGCGCCGTCTGGGTCGCCACCTCCTCGGGCCTCAGTCGCTTCAAGGACGGCGCGTGGAAGTCGTGGACGACGCGCGACGGCCTCCCCGACGACAACGTGCAGGCCGTCTCCGAAGACCTCTCGGGGACGACGGGCGCCGTGTGGGTCGGCACGCCCGACGGCCTCAGCCGCTTCGACGGCGGGAAGTTCACCAACTTCACGACCGAAGACGGGCTGCCCGGCGGCGTCTCCGTCATGCAGTACGGCCCCGACGGCGGCCTCTGGCTCGGCACGCCCTCGGGCCTGAGCCGCTACGAGCCGCCGGGGCGCTTCACCAACTACACGACGCGCGAAGGTCTGCCGAACGACCGCGTTATCTCGCTCGGCGTCGAGCCGGACGGCGGCCTCTGGGTCGGCACGGCGGCGGGCGCGGCCTTCCTGGAGTTGCACGGCGGACGCTTCAAAACCTTCTCCGCGCCGGACGCGCTCTCGGAAGCCATCGTCCTCTCAATCGACGTGGACAGGGAAGGCAGCGTCTGGCTCGGCACGGAGGCGGGCGGGCTTCATCAACTTCGCGCCAAGAAGTTCACCACCTACACGACGCGCGAAGGGCTCACCAGCGACCTCGTCAAAGCCATCTACGAGACGGCCGCGGGCGACGTGTGGGTCGGCACCTACGGCGCCGGCCTCAACCTCCTGCGCGGCGGCCACGTCGTCAAGACCTACACCACGAACGACGGCCTCCCGAGCAACATCGTCCTCGCACTCTTCTCCGACCCCGCGGGCGACCTCTGGGTCGGCACGCCCGACGGCCTCAGCCGCCTCCGCGCCGGCCGCTTCGAGACTTTCACCTCTGCCGACGGCCTGCCCAACGACTTCGTCCGCTCCATCTACGCTGACCGCGGCGGGCGCCTCTGGGTCGGCACGCGCGGCGGCTTGGCCCGCCTCGAAGCAAACGGCGAGTTCACCGCCTACACGACGCGCGACGGCCTCACCAGCGACTTCGTCGGCACCATCTACGAGGACGCCGCCGGTAACGTCTGGGTCGGCACGCTCGGGGGCTTAAGCAAGTTCGCCGACGGGCGCTTCACGAGCTACACGTCCGAAGACGGTCTGCCCGAGAGCGCCGTCATCGCCATCCACGGCGACGCCGAGGGGCGCGTCTGGGTCGGCACGAACGGCGGCGGGCTCGGCCTCCTCGAAGGCGGGCGCGTTCACGCCTTCACCTCGCGCGACGGCCTGCCGAACGACACCGTCTACCGCATCCTCGAAGACTCGACCGGCCGCCTCTGGATGAGCTGCAAGAAGGGAATCTTCAGCCTCCCCAAATCCGAGCTTGTCGAGTTCGCGGCGGGCCGCGCGGGCGTCCTGCATCCCGTCCTCTACGACACGGCCGACGGGATGCCGACGCGCGAGTGCAGCGGCGGCGGCCACCCCTCGGGCTGGCGCGGGCGCGACGGCAAGCTCTGGTTCACGACCATCAAGGGCGTCGCGATGATTGACCCCGAGAGGGTCGCGCGCAACAGTGTGCCGCCGCCCGTTGTCGTCGAAGAGGTCCGCGTTGACGGCGAGCCCGTCGCGGGCACGCCCACCCTCGCGCCCGGCAGCAGCCGCTTCGACTTCCACTACGCGGGCCTGAGCTTCGTCGCGCCCGAGAAGGTCCGATACAGGTACAAGCTCGAAGGCTTCGACAAGGATTGGGTCGAAGGCGGCGACCGCCGCGTCGCCTACTACACGAACCTCGGCCCCGGCGAGTACACCTTCCGCGTCGTGGCCTGCAACAACGACGGCGTCTGGAGCGAGGCGCCCGCCGCCTTCTCCTTCACGCTCCGCCCGCACTTCTACCGAACCTACTGGTTCTACGCCCTCTGCGCGCTCGGCCTCGCGCTCGTCGCGTGGCAGCTCTACGCGCTGCGGCTCCGTCAAATCCGCGCGCGCTTCGACGCCGTGCTCGCCGAGCGCAACCGCATCGCCCGCGAGATTCACGACAACCTTGCCCAAGAAATCTTAGGCATCTCCGTCCAGCTCGAAATCGTCGCGCGCCTCTGGACGGGCTCGGCCGAGGCGGCGCGCACGCACCTCGACCGCGCCCGCGGCCTCGTCCGCAGCAGCATCGCCGAGGCCCGCCGCTACGTCTGGGACCTGCGCTCTCAATCGCTCGAAGAGCGCGACCTGCCCGCGGCGCTGGCCGAGATGACGCGCCGCCTCACCGCCGACTCCGACGTGCAGACGCAGTTCCAGGTGAGCGGCACCTTCCGCCCGCTGCCGCAAGCCGTGGAGAACAACCTCCTGCGCATCGGTCAGGAGGCCGTCAACAACGCCGTCCGGCACGCGCGCGCGCGGACCGTTTCGGTTAATCTATCCTTCGACGCGACGAGCGTGCGCCTCTCCGTCAAGGACGACGGCCGCGGCTTCGACGCGGGCGCGCAAGCGAACGGGCGCGGCGGCCACTTCGGCATCGTCGGGATGCGCGAGCGCGCCGCCGAGATGGGCGGCAGCGTCCGCGTGGAGAGCGCGCCGGGCGAGGGCTGCGAGGTCACGGTCAGCGTCCCCGTCGAGGAGTAGCGCGGGCCGGAGGAGAGGGAAGTGAGCGACAGCAAGATTCGCATCATCGTGGTTGACGACCAGGCGGTCGTCCGGCAGGGCTTCGTCTCGCTCATCAACACGGTGGCCGACATGGAAGTCATCGCCCAGGGGACGAACGGCCAACAGGCCGTCGAGCTTTACCGCACGCACAAGCCGGACGTGATGCTGATGGACCTTCGCATGCCCGTGATGGGCGGCGTGGACGCCATCAAGGCTCTGCGGCGCGAGTTCCCGCAGGCGCGCGTCATCATCCTCACCACCTTCGACGGCGACGAAGACATCTACCGCTCCCTACAGGCCGGCGCGCAAGGCTATCTTCTAAAGGATATGTTCTTCGAGGAGCTTGAAGACGCGATACGCACCGTTCACTCCGGCGGCCGGAGGATTCCGGGCGTCGTCGCCGAACGTCTCGCGGGCCGCATGTCGGGCTCGGATTTGACGGCGAGGGAGCTGGAAGTCTTAGAGCAGATAGTCCGCGGCAAGAGCAACAAGGAGATCGCGCAAACGCTCGGCATCAGCGAGGCCACCGTCAAGAGTCACATCAACAACGTGCTGAGCAAGCTCGACGCCTCTGACCGCACGCAGGCCGCCACCAAGGCCCTCCAGCGCGGCATCGTCCACCTGCCCTGAAAGGCTGTCGGCGTCTCCACCTAAAGTTGGAGAAGACAGCCCGACTTCTTACTCATGACAGTCGCGGCGGCCGGTGGTATTTTCACGCTCGACAGTTCAAGAAATCCCGGCCCAGGGTGAGGCGAGTCGTGGGTCAACTCCCTCCTAATTGTTGCAAACTGACCAAAGACCTTCGGCGAGCCAGAGAGGCAGCTCTCAACCCCGGGCCGGGCTCACCTCCCAACAAGCATCCGACTCAAACTTAAGCGTCCGGGTCAGGGTTCCACCAGCACGGCCCCTTGCTCGCGCGCGCCAGCACGGCGCGACTCCTGACAGCATTCATCTCATCGGGCGACAGCGGGGCGAACGTGCGGGCGGCCCTGAACGCGGCGTCCTGCTCGTTCGGGAAGCTCATGCCGAGCAGCGCCACGTCCGGGTCGAGCGTCAGCGTGTAGTGCAAACACTCCTCGACGCTCAAGCGCGGCAGCGTCGCCTCGGCCGAGTCCGTCCCGCCCGAAGAGAGCTTGCCGCGCGGCCTCAACTGGAGCGGCTGGTTATAGCCGGCCGTGTCGCCCAGCAGCTTCCCGGCGCCGAACGTCTTAAAGCAGACGGTGCCGACCCCCCGCGACTTCGCCAGCGGCAGAATCTCTTCCACGTAGCGCGCGTCAACGAAAGGCCCCACCGGAAACATCACGATGTCGCACAGGCCGGCGCCGAGCGCCGCGCGCAGCACGTCGGGGCTGTGCGAGGAGATGCCGCGGAAGCGCGCCTTGCCGGCCCTGACGCACTCGGCGAGCTGGTCGAAGCCGCCGCCCGCCGCCGCAAGCCTCTCGAAAGTCTCTATCGAAGAGAGGTTGTGAAAGACGAAGGCGTCAACGTATTCCATGCGCAGGCGCCGCAGCGACGCGTCCACCTGCGGCCTGACGGCCGCGCCCAGCTCGTCAACCTTGTCGATGACGAAGACCCGCTCGCGCATCCCGCGCACCGCCTCGCCGACAATCTGCTCGGAGTAGCCCTCCTCGTAGTTGGGCGCCGTGTCCACGACGTTGACGCCCGCGTCGAGCG
>DASZEK010000100.1:0-136452 GCA_035941045.1 Pyrinomonadaceae bacterium
TTCTTGCGCTTGCCGTTGCGGTCTGTGTAAGTAACGCGGGCGAACCAAGCTCCTTTTTTGTCTTGGAAAACATAACCTGAACGTGATTTCATGGCTGCCTTCTCCTCTGGCAACCTTTGAATGTGTTATTAACACACTGAATAACACACTCAAGGTTGAATCAGTTCAGAAAGACAGTTTCAGGTTTAATTTTCCTTAGAAAAGATGCGTAGTTTGCGCTTTAGCGCGACTCAAAATCTCGCGTCCGCAAGGGCATGTCGGTTCGAGTCCGACCTCCGGCATCTTTTCCAAATCCCTTCATCCACATAAACACCCGTCCGCCGGCTTTCAGGGCGCGAGGCGCGTGCGGCGCTTGGCCGCGGTGACGACGGCGCGGACGGCTTCGACGACGAGTCGGGGCTGGTCGAGTTGGATGTGGTGGCCGCTGTTGTCGGCGACGAGGAGTTTGCTGTTGCGGGAGAGGTCGGTGAGGCCGAGCTTCTGTTGGCGCTTCTCTTCGTTGACGCGCTTCCATTCTTCGGCGGGGATGCCGGGGGGCGGGTCGCCGGGGGAGGGGCCGGTGATGAGGACGGCCAGCGGTTTGTCGCCGAGCGGGTGGGGCGTGCGGGCGCGCGCCTCGTGCAGCTCCTGCAACTCTTCGGCCCAGAAGTCTTCGCCCGCGGCGGTGCGCGGCGGGCGCGAGCGGAAGTAGAGGCGGGCGCGCTGGTGCTCGGCCGGGAACTTGTCGAAGGGCGGCTCGGTCTTCGGCGGGCCGAAGGTCTTCCGGTTGAACTCGAACTGCTCCACGTCCTCGCGAGCGGCGGGGCGCGGCGGGCTGCTGCGCATCGTCTGCGCGGCCGGGGCGCCCGTGCCCTTCGCCGAGTCGCGCACGCGGACTAGCCCGCCCTGATACATGAGCGTCGTGTCCTCGTGCGTCGGGTCAACGAGGACGAGGCCCGCGACCTCGGCCGGGTACTGCTCGGCGTAGACGCGCGCGATAAGGCCGCCGACCGAGTGGCCGACCAGCACGTAAGGCCCTTTGAGCTTCGCCGCCGCGAGCAGCGCGTGCAGCTCGTAGGCGTCCTGCCGCATGGTGCGCGGCAGGGGGCCGGGGTCGCTCCAGGCGAGGCCGGCGCGGTCATAAGAGCAGGCGCGGGCGAAGCGCGAGACGGAGGGCTGGACCAGACTCCAATCGAAGGAGAAGTCGCCGCCGCCGGCTATCAGGACGACGGCGGGCGAACCATTGCCCGTGCAGTTGAGGTGGAGCCGGTAGCCGCCCACGTCGTAGAGCTTGCCGGGCGGCGCGGGCTCGGCCTCCGCGCCTTTCTGTCGCGCCGACGCCGACGACGCCAGCGACAACAGGAGGACCCCCGTCAGGATGAATCTCATAAGCTCTGATGCTCCGGCGGGTAGCGCAGCGCGGCGACGTAACGCTCGCCGGGCCGGAAGCCGACTGACTCGTAGATGCGGGCGGCGTGGTAGCTCTCGTCGGCGCACATGACGAGCGTTTCGACGCCCCACGATTCGAGCGCCAGCCGCGCGACTTCGTAGACGAGCGTGCCGCAGACGCCTCGGCGTCGGAACTCCTCGACGGTCCCGACGTGCTGGAAGCGCGCCACCCGCCCGTCGTGGAAGAGGCCGAGGTCGCCGACCAGCCTGCCTCCCATGTACGCGCCGAACCAGCCCCCGCGCCCCTCCTCCGCGAGCCTGCGGCGCACCGCCAGCCACTTCCTCTTGAAGACGGTGTAACTCTCCTCGGCGAACCTCGGCTCGCGGTCGGCGACCTTCACGCGGAGCAGCTCCTCCCACTCCTCGTCCGTCTCGACGCGCCGCACTTCCACCTCGTCGTTCACCTTCGGCGGCGCGTTCACCTCGCGCGCCAGCAGCGTCACGTCGGTCCTCAGCTCGAAGCCGCCCGCGACGAACGGCGCCACCTCCCCGCCCTCCTCGCCCGGCACATCCCACATGAAGAGGACGTGCCTCACCTCCGGCTCGTTCGAGAACTCGCGCGCGAAAGCTTCGAGCCAGCGGGCGTAGTCGCCCTCGCGCGGCGGGCGGTCGAAGGCGAGGAGGTTGCAGCCGTAGCAGGTCGGGTTCGAGGGCGCGCGGACGAGCCAGTAGTCGCCGCGGTCCGTGACCTCTCCCTCGGCCCGCCAGAAAATCATCTCCGTCAAAAGTGTCGTGGACGCTCGCGGCATGGAGAGCTTATAGCAGATTCAGCGCGTGAGTTTCATGCCGAGCTTTTCGAGGTGCGCGCCCAGCTCGGCGAAGGCGCGCTTATCCCGGTCGGTGTCGGGGGCGTCGGAACTCCACTTGAAGGTCGTGCCCTTCGGGAACTGCGCGGCCTTCTCCTTCAAGCCCTCCCACGAGTTGAGCCTGTACTGCGCGAGCGAGGCGCTTGAGAGGCCGCCGTCCGCGCCGTTGAGGTAAACGGTAACTGAAGGGGCGAACTGCCCGAGGGCGGAGTCGGCGGCCTCCAGGCAGGCTTTCGTGACGCAGAGCCGGCGGAGCCTTTCGAGCATCTCGGCGTCGGCGAGCCACGCCGGAGAGTAGGCGAGGGCGTGCAGCAGCGACCACTCGACGCGCGATTGCGAGGCCGACGGGCCGCGCTCGTCCTGCGCCGCCAGCTCCTTCTCGCGCCCCGCCCACTCCTCGCGCCAACGCTCGAAGCGCCGGAGCAGCACGTCGCGCGCCGAAGCCGACCCGTACCAGCAGAGCATCTGCGCCGCGTCGTAGACCACCTCCGGGTCCGCGTCGTCGAGACTCTCGACAGCCTTCCTCTCAAGCTCCGCGCTCGGGAAGAGCGCCGCCACGTCCGTCAAGAGGGCGCGGTAACAGCCCGAGTCCTTCCTGCTCGCCAGCGCCTTCTCGACGAGCGCCGCGCCGGTCGCGGGCTCGACGCGCATGAAGTAAGCGAGCAGCGCCGCCTGCGGCGCGCACGGCATCCGGCCGACGCGCCCCTCGTAGTGGGACAAGAGCGGCGGCGCCGACGCGGACGTGGCGTAACGCTCGGCGACGCGCAGCATCAACTCCTCTTCGACGCCGCCCGAGGCCCCGAGCGCCGAGGCGACGAGCGCGTCCGCCTCCGGCAGCGTCTCGTCCTTCAGGACCGCGAGCGCCTGCGCCGGCACCTTCGGCCCGCCCGCGCGCCGCAGCTCTTCGAGTATCAGCCGCCGCCCTTCGTCCGGCGCCAACTCGTGGATGCGGCGCAGCGCGAAGCCCGGCAGCCTGTCGTCGCCCTTCGGCGGGCTCTGGTAGATGCGGCGCAGCGCGGGCAGCATGGCGGGCGACGCGACCAGCTCCCACTGGTATTCGAGGAGCTGCGACTGTTCACCCACCGGCAGCTCCGTGAAGACGGCGGCCAGCGCCTCCTTCAAGAGTTTTTCGTCCTCCTGCCCCGCGTCCCCTTCGCGGCGCGGCGGCGACGCGCGCATCCAGAGCAGCGCGTCGATGCTCAAAGCGCGCGCCCTCCCCTCCTTCGCGAAGACGGCGAGCGTGAGCCTTCGCATGTAGCCGTCGAGCGCCGTCTTGTAGGCCGCGCGCCGCCGCTCGTACTCCTTAGTTAAAAGCTCCGTCCGCGCCTCGTCGCCCGGCACGTACTCGGGGAGCGGCGCGAAGCCCTGCTGCCGGAGGAGCGAGAGGAAGGCGAGCGTGCGCAGGAACTCCGTGGTGACGGGGTGGTCGGGCGCGACGAGCCGCCGCTCCATCTCGGAGACGGCGAGCGCGCGGTGCGGCGTCCCGAGAAGGCCGAAGTTGAACTCGTGCTCGCAGCCGCTCGGCGAGTCCTCGACGCGCAGGCGTCTCACAAGCTCGCGCGTCGCGGCCTCGGTGTTCAGGAAGCGCATCACGCGGCAGGCGGCGCGGTGGTCGGCCGCCGCGTCCTTCGAGTCGAGGACCTTCGCGGCCTCGGCCAGCGCGCGCTTCGACCACGCGGGGTCGGCGGGCAGTATCTCGAACTCGACGACGTTGGAGGTGACCGGCGTCGTCTCCTCGTCCCCTTCGCGGCGGCGCAGCGGTGCGACGCGGTGCGAGGTCACGTAGAGCCTGTAGCGGCCCGGCCGCTCTACACGGACCCACTCGTTCAGCTCGACGTTGACGACGTGGGGCTTCGCCTCAAGCTCCGGGTAGCTGCGCGCGCCGCCGCCCATGAAGCCGAAGAGGCCCGCGTCGAAGTAGTCTCCGAGCGGGTCGGCGGCGCCGTCGTCCTCGGGGTCGAGATGGAAGTCGTCGATGTCGAGGCGCCCGCCGCGGTCGTGGCCGGCGTTGTCGAGCCGGTAGGCGCCGGGCGCGTCGCTTGAGAAGGCCAGCTCCAACCCTATTAACTCGCCCGGACGGAAGCGCGTCTGCCCGCCCTTCAGCCTGACGACTAGCCGGACGCCCGGCGGGTTCGAGCGCGCCTCCGCCCGCCGCCGCCCCTCGAACGGGTCGCGCCCCTGCGCCGACGCGGACGCGCCCGCCGATAACACCATCATGACGACGAGCAGAGCTTTCGTCATTCGTCGTTCCCCGTTCGTCATTCCACGACGACGCGGTCGGTCCGGCCGCGGCCGAAGGTCTCGGGCGAATACATCTCCTCGGCGCGCGGCGGGGGGACGACGAAGAGGCCGGGCGTCGTCGCGCGCGTGAAGTAGCTGTACTCGTGCTCGCCCTCCCAGAGCAGCGAGGTGAAGGCTTCGGCGCGCTCGTCCCTCAAGTTCTGGTGCTCGTACCAGGCCCACATGAAGACGCGGTGCGTGCCCGTCTCGGCGGGCAGGCTCCCCGTCGTCGCAAGCTCGGGGTTTAAGGCTTCGAGGCCCGCGGGCATCGGGTCAACGAGCGCGACGTGGTAGCGCCGCGCCGGGTTCAGGACGCTCACGCGCACGCGCACGCGCGCGCCCGCCCGGACGTGCCACGTGCCGTCCGCGTCGCGGCGCACGTCGGCGGCGTCGTCGGCGCCTTCGTACACGCGCTCGACGCGGAAGCCGTAGTCGGCCGCCGACAGCTTCAAGTCGGCGGGCGCGTAGCGCGAGGCGACGCGGAAGTAGAGGCGGCCCGCGCCCTCCTTGCCGATGACGAGGTTCGACGGACCGCCCGCCGTGCGCTCGGCGAGCAGGGACATCGGCAGCTCAAGCTGCTGCCGCTCGGCCGTACGCCCCTTAAAGACTCGCTCGCCCGCGAACGCGTCGCCGAGCCAGACGCGCGCGACGAAGTCCGGCGTCGCCTTCTCGTAAGTGCGGAAGTAGCGGTCGAGCGCGAGCAGGACGAAGACGTTCTCCTGCGTGTTCTCCCAACGCCCCTTCGTCCTGTGCGCGAGCAGGCCGCGCACGAGCTTCGGTATCAGGTCGCTTTCGGGCCGGTCGCCGATGAAGGCTTCGAGGACGACGGCGTCGGCGCGGCGGTCAGAGTGAAGGAGGGTGTACTCGCCGTCGGAGTAAGAGTCGGCGAAGTGCGCCGCGCCGGCCGTCTCCGTGACGCGGTTGTCAAGGTGGCGGCGGATGGCTTCGACTTCGCGCGCCGAGGCCGCGTCGCCCGACAGCACGGGCAGGAGCCAGCCGAGCGATTCGAGCGAAAGCTTCTCGACGCCGCCCGCCGCCGCGACCAGCCTGCGCGCTCCGGCCGCGTCGCGGTCCTCCATCAGCGAGCGGACGTAGAGCGCGTATGCCTCTATCGCCCACTTCGCCTCCTTGCTGTAGGTGTCCGGTATCTTCGAGCGAATCTGCCGCAGGAACTCGCGCGCCCTCTCCTCCATGCCTTCGGGCACGCCGACCTGCTTCAGCCTCGCGCGCGCCAGCGCGTGCGCGACGTGGACCGAGACGTACGGCACGGACGGGCGCCCGCGGCGCCAGAAGTCGAAGCCGCCGTCGTCGTTCTGCAAGGCTTCGAGCCGCTTCAGGTCGGCCTCGATTGACGCGCGCAGCACGGCGGGCGGCGGGAGGTCTTTGGCCTTGAAGGCTTCGAGCACGTCCCTCAGCGCGACCACCGACAACACGCGCGAGGCTATCTGCTCGCTGCACTCGAAGGGGTAGTTTTGCAGGTAGATGAAGGCGTCGGTCAACTCCTGCAACTGCGTCGAGGAGGTCGTTACTTCCAAGCCGCCGAAGCTCCGCACGGCGCCGGGCGGCGCCTTCACGGGCTGCGCGACCGCGCCCTCGTCAATCACGCCGTAGGTGGCGAAGGCTTCGGTCGTGGCCGGCGTGTAGACGGGCAGCGAGACTTCCGCCGCGTCGGCCGCCTCGCCCGCCGAGGCCGCCACCTGAAAGCGGGCCGTGCCGGGGCGCCCGGCGGCGACGGGGAAGCGCACCTCGACGCGGTCGTTCGCGGGCACGCGCACGCGCCGGCCCTGCCCCCCGGTCAGCTCGGCGTTGGTCGCGCGCACGGCGACGCCGACCGTCATCTCGCGGTCGGTCTGGTTCTGGAGGACGACGGGCAGCTCGGCCCGGTCGCCGAAGTTGAGGAAGCGCGGCGCCGAAGGGCGGGCCATCAGAGGCAGCCGCGCCGTGATGTTCGACTCGCCCGAGCCCGCGAGCCTGCCGCCCGCGACCGAGACGGCCGTCACGCGGTAGCGCGTCAGGTTGTCGGGCAGTCTTACTTTGACCTCGGCGCGGCCCGCGGCGTCGGTCGGCAGAGAGGCCGCGAAGACGGCGAGCGCGTTGAAGTCCTGACGCAGATTGATCAGCGCCTCCGACTCCACCGTTGACATCTGACTCGCCGAGACCTGAACCATCTCGGTCGCGGGAAACTCTTTCACGGAACGAGCCAGCACCTCCATGCGAGCCCCCATGTTAACTCCCTGCGAGAGCGCCAGCCCGCCGCCCCCTCCGCCCGGCCCGCCGCCGCCGATGACGCCGTCCAGCCTGATGTCATTCCCGATGCCGCCGAGGAGCGACGGGTCGGCCAGCTCCACGATCTCGCGCAGGTGGTAGTCGCTCGTGTCGGCTTCGCGCGGGACGTAGAAGACCGAGAGCGGGTCTTTGAGCTTGTAGTCCGTCAGCGCCAGCACCGACTCGTCCACGACGACGACGGCCGTGTCCGTCCCCTGCACCGGGCGCCCCTGCGCGTCTTTCACCTCGACGGAGACGACCGTCTCCTTGCCCGGTTCCAGCACCCGCTCGCGCGGCGCGGCCGTCACGCTCAGCCTCCTCGCGGCGGGCGGGATGTCGAGGTTGAGTTCGCCGGAAGCGTAAGCCGGGCGCGGCGGGAGCTTCGTGAGTTCCTTGCCCTCGGCGTCTGTGCGCGGGGCCGCGCCGACGAGGTCAACCTGCAAGTGGACGTTCGGCGTCCAGCCCTCTTCGACCGGCACGCGCAGCGTGTGCGAGTTGCCTTCCATCCTGAAACGCTCCGTGCGGAGCAGGCCCGAGCGGCGGAGCGTCAGGACGCCCTCGGCCGGAGCGAAGGGCGACTGGACGAGCACCTCGGCCACATCGCCGCCCTTGTAGGTCTTGCTGCCGGGGATGAGCTGGACCGTCTCCTGCTCCACGCCCTCGCCCTTCGGCGGCACGCGCCCGCCCGCCACCCACAACTTCAGCTCGGTCTCGTTCGGCCGCTCGCGGTCGTCGAGCACGCGCGCCGTCAGGCTGTACTGGCCGCCCTCGCCCGCCGGCAGCCGCACGCCGACGCCGTCGGCGCCGCTGCGCGCCGTCTGCTCGCGCACGTCCTGCTCCTTCAGCTTCCACTCGCCTTCCTCGCGGACGTACTCGTGCCGCGCGAGCCGCAGGCGCACCTCGCGCCCTTCGAGCGCGCGGCCGTCGAGGTCCGTGACGATGAGCTTCAGGTCGAACGGCTCGCCCTTCTGGACGAAGGTCCGCGCGGCCTTGAGGCCGACGTAGACTTCCGAGGGGTGGACGAGCAGCGTCGTCGAGGCCGACGAGCCCTGCCGGTTCACGTCCTGCACGGCGGCCTGGACGGCGACCTGCGACGGGCGCGGCGGCCTCGCCGAGTCGAAGTCTATGCGCAGCGTGTGGCGGCCCGCCGAGTCGGTGCGCGCCTCGAAGCTCTGTTGCGTCGATTCGCCGCCGTCCTCGTAACCGCCCCACCACGGGACGAACATGCCGAAGGTGTAGTCGTCGCGGTTGGGCGGCGTGTAGTTGGTGGGCACGGCGACCACGTCCCAGCGGACCTCGGCGTCGGCGAGCGGCCCGCCCGCGTAGTAGTCGGCCGAGACGGCGACGGTCGCCGCCGAGCCGACGAAGTGCGGGGCCTCGGAGGCTCGCGCCGTGACCTCGAACTCGGGGCGCCGAAACTCCTGCACCATGAAGTTGTGGTTGTACTGCTGGCCCTCGGCGAAGATGAATTCGACTCTCGCGTCGCCGAGGTTCATCGTCGGCGGAAGTTTGAGTTTCAGGTCGAAGCCGGCCAGCGCGTTGAGCGTTAATTGGCCCTCCGAGACTTTGTTGTCGCGCGAGTCCTTCACGACGTACGTGAGCGTTCGGCCCGCGGCGGCGAAGAGTTCCGTGTCGCCGCCCGGCGTCAGCGCGACCTTGCGGACCCAGCCCTTGACGCTCACCTCCTCGCCCGGCCTGTAGAGCCTGCGGTCGTCGAAGACGTACCAGCGCAACTGCTCAACGTCGTCGGAGCGGCGCCAGTTGCCGCCGCCGCTCGCCCAGGCCGAATACTGCTGCGGCAGGATGGCCGTGTCGCCCCCGCGCCGCGCGACGATGAAAGCCTGCCCCTCCTTCTCGTCGCCCTTCAGGGCGAAGCGGGCGAGGCCGTCGGCGCCCGTCGCGCCGCTCAACTGCTCCGGCAGGACCGACAGTTGCACGCCCGCGAGCGGTCGGCCGTCTTTGAGCGAGCTGGCCCACGCGACGAGCTGGCTCTTATCGACGAAGGCGTCGAGCCCGATGTCGGTCGCCTGCACCCACGACTCGACGGCCGCGTCGGGCCGCCGCGCGTAGACCCGCACGGGCGCGTCGGCCTCCTCGACGGGCTCGGCGCGGACGAACGCCTGCCCGTAGCCGTTCGAGAGCGCGGGCGAGAGGTCGATGTTTACCTCGACGAGCTTGTCGGGCTCGGCCTTCGTCTCGAACACCTTCTCGGAGACGAGGACGCCGGGCGGGCGCGGGGGCCGCTTCTGGTCGTCGTCGGCTTTGCCCTCGTAGCGTTGCAACTGGTAGGCGCGGTAGCGCGGCCAGTCTTCGGGCGTGACTTTGTAGAGCGAGATTTTGAGGCGGCGGTAGTTGATGCTGTAGACGGAGTAGACGCGGCGGGCAGCCGGGTCGAGCACGGCGAACTCGTTGCCGCCGGAGAAGAGGCCGGGCTCGCGCGTCGTGACCTTGAAGGTGAAGCTGTCCGGGCCCGTGAGCGTCTGGCCGTAGATGTCGCGGACGGAGCGGTCGAGCGTGACGGTGTAGACGGTGTTGCTGCGCTTGTCGCCTTCGATCTGTAAGGAGTTGCCGCTGGCCGTTATCTTAACGCCGGGGATGGCGGGCGTGACGCGGACCTGCTCCGGCTTGAAGGCGCTCTCGTCGAGCAGGGTGGTGAACGAGAGCAGGAAGTCGTCGAAGGGCGAGCAGCGTTTCTCGGAGCCGCAGTCCGTCTCGGAGACGCGCAGGGCGCCGTAGGTCTTGAAGGACAAGCTCTGCGGCTCGGTTGTCACGCGCGGCCCCTCGGCCGAGGGCGTGCCGGCGGGGACGACGACGCGGACGGTCGTGTCGGCGGGCATCGCGTCCTTCGTCGCGCCGTTCGCGGCGGTCGCGCGCAGGGCGAGCCAGCGGCCCGGCTGCGCCTCCTTGACGAACCGGCTGACATCTTCGTCAGCCGCTATCTCATCCTCCGTCGCCGCGCGCAGGCGCAAGGACGCCGGCTCCGCCTTCAACATCGAGAGCACGCGCGCCGCGTCAACGCGCTGGTCGAACTCCATGAACATGAGCGCGTCGCGCGGGCGGCCCTCGCCGTCGGGGTGGGTGCGGACGAGCTTGGGCGGCGGCGTGGCGAACGTGAAAGTCTTGGCGGCGGCGAGCGCGTTGCCGAGGGCCGACTTCGTGCCGGCCGGGATGGTGACGGTGTAAGAGGTCGCGGCCGGGAGGCGCCCGCCTTCGGCGTCGGGCTGGAAGACGAGCGTCTGCGCGCTCAGCCAGCGCCAGCGGCCGGCGGGCTGCGGCGAGAGCCGGACGGGCGTCGAGGCCGCGGCCTCGGCCTGCGAGGAGACGGCCACCATCGGCTGCGAGAAGGTGACGCTGAGCGCGGGCGCCAGCGACACCTCGCCCTCGGGCGCGAAGCGCAGAACTTCGAGCGGCGCGCGCGTCGTGTCGGGCCGCGGCGGCGCGCTCGCCTCGGGCGGCGCGAAGGCCGCGCGAATCGTCTCGCCCGCGCGCGGCGCCGGGAGCGAGCCTTCGCGCAGCTTGAAGTCCTGAACGTCGCCCGCGCTTCCGCCCGGCGGCGGCAGTCGGGCGAGCAGTCTTTGCGTCTCGGACTCCGGCAGGGGCTCGGCCGCGGCGACGCGGTTGGGCGCGGCGCCGGTTGGCGTCGGGGTCGGCGCGGCGGCGCTGCTCAGGCGGAAGCGGAGGCCGCCTTCCGTCTCTTCTTCCTCTTCGGCTTCCTGCCGGACGACGACGGCGGCGCGCGGCGGCGCCTGCGGGACGAGGGTGAGCAGCGTTGACAACAACAGAAGGCGCGCGAGCGCGGGCTGGATTCTCATGGGGTTGGCCGCCTATCTTACCCGACGCGTTCGCGGCAGCGTCAGCCGGTGTGGACGAACGGAGCTACGCTTGCTCCGTCGGGTTAGACAACCCCGAGGCGGCGTGGGCTCCTTTATTTGTTGCGTAGGATGCGGGCAGGCGGGGTTTTGGATGGGCGGGTGAGGCGCCCCCGTGTAAGTTTCAGCGGGCGGTCGCGTCCCAGGCGGCGCGGGCGATGCGGGCGATGACGCCTTCGCGCACGGCGGCGTTGGCCTTGGACTCGGAGACGAAGACGACGACGGCGAGGTGGCGGCCGTCGGGCAGCGTGATGATGCCAACGTCGTTGGTGGCGCGCGTGAGGCCGGCCGCGTCAGTGCCGGAGGTGCCCGTCTTGTGCGCGACCGCGGTGCCGGCGGGGAGTTTGCCTTTGAGGCGTTGCGGGCCGGTGGTGCTCTCCGTCATCAGTTGGAGCAGGAGCGCGCGGCCCGGCTGCGAGACGCCGCGCCCCTCGTGCAGCGCGCGCAGCAGCTTCAACATCCCGAGCGGCGTCGCCCAGTTCCTATACTGCACCTCGGGGCCGGTTGACTGCTCCCTCTCGGTCGTCGCCACGGCGATGTTATCGAGGCCGACCCCGCGCAGGTATTCTTCCACCTTCGCCGGGCCGCCGACGACGCGCAGCAGCACGTCGCAGGCGGTGTTGTCGCTCTCGACCATCATCGTCCGCAGCAGCTCGCGCATGCTCACCTCGAAGGCGCCCTTCGGGTGCCTGTCGCGCAGGGGGCTGTACATCCGGGGCGGGGCGACCTCGTCCTCGGCGACGCGGACCTGTTCGTCGAGCTTGAGCGAACCGGCCTCAACTCTCTGGAGGACGGCCATCGCTATCGGCAGCTTGTAGACGCTCTGCATGGGGTAGCGGCCTTCGCCGTCCAGCGAGACCGACTCGCCCGTCTCAAGCAGCTCGACGGCGGCGCCGACGCGCCCGCCCGAGGAGTTCGCAATCTCCTGCAAGCGGGGCTTCAGGTCGGAGAGCGAGCGTTGACGGTTCGCGCCCGCTTGCTGCGCGGGGGCGGCCGGGGCGAGGAAGGAGGAGGTTAAGAGCAAGGCTGTTAAGAGTCGGAGTTTCATGCGCGTTTCGCTCCTTGGGATTTCGTTCAGAGACTTCGGCGGAAGAGGTAAGACATCTTGACGAAGAAGGTGCGGCCGTTGCGCCGCAGGCCCGTCTCGCGGAGGCGGCTGAAGGGGTTGAAGCCGTCGCGGTTCACGTCGTCGTTGTAGCCGGCGTAAAGGGCGGTGCCGGGGTTCGGCGTCCACGCGAAGAGGAACTGCGCGCGGGCGCGCGACTGAAGCGTGGTGTAGTCGAGGCGCGCGCGGGCGGCGACGAAGCGCGTGAACTGGTAGGTGCCGCGCAAGCTGTAGATGCGGTCGTCGAAGGCGACGAGGCCGGTGTCGTCGCGGCGCAGGCGGTTGCGGAGGTAGTTGAGCGTGAAGCGCGCGGCGTCGGTCGGCTGGTAGTAGAGGTTGCCGCTGAGGTCGAGCAGGCGGCCCGGTCCGGGGTCTTGCGGCGCGTCGGGGTCGGCGAGCGCGGCGGGGCTGACGCGCTGGAAGCGGGGGCCGCCGCCGAGGTCGAGGTCGAAGGTGCCGTCGCGGTAGGCGAGTTTGACGGTGCCGCCGAAGGTCTTGCCCGGCTGCGACGAGAAGGAGGCGATGTAGTGGTTCTTGTGCGCGCCGCGCACGTCGCGGCCGAAGAAGGTGCCGGCCCGCGTCGGCGTACGGACGGGGCCGAACTCCTCTTCGTAGAGGCGCTCGTGGCCGCGGCGGTAGGCGACCCAGAATTCGGTGTTGCGGGGGAAGTACCAGAAGGCGGTCACGTCGGCGTCCCAGAGCAGGAGGCGTCCGCGGAAGTCGTACTGGAGGTGGCTCAGGGAGGAGACTTCCCATTGGGTGAGGCGCGCCTTGGGCTTCGGGTCGGTCGAGTAGCGGAAGGCGAAGTAGTCGGTGTTGTAGTCGTTGCGCTGGGTGAAGCCGGCGTCTGACGAGTAGTCGCGCGTCTGGCCCTCGGCGCCGAGCGTCCAGCCGACGTTGCGACCCGTCACGTCGTAGACGGCCGAGTAGCCGAGGCCGTTCCCCGTGCGGAAGAAGTCGCCGCCGCGGACGGGGTCCGTGAAGCAGCGGCGCGAGTTGGAGCCGACGATTTGGAAGTCGAAGACGCTTATCTTGTCGAGCCGGAAGTGGCCGTCGAAGCCGCCGAGGCGGTTCGTCCGCTCAAGCGACTTCTCGGCCGCGCAGGGGTCGTTCGTCGCGAGGTCGAAGGAGGTCAAGGGCCGGTCGTCGGCTTTGAAGTCGTAGCTGGTGGCGATGAGGCCGAGGCTCGAATCATTCCCCACGTCGCGCTTGAGGCGGACGACGCCGACGGTCGCGTTGCGGTCGAGGAAGTGTTGGTTGGACGGACTCAGTCTCTCGTCGCCGACGAAGTCGCCGGGGCCGTTGTCGGAGGCGAGGAGGAGGCCGAAGGAGTTTCGGCCGCGCTTGCCGGTGAGCTTGACGGCGGCGTCCGGGTCAACGACGGCGCGCGTGTGGACCACGTCGAGCGGCGTGTTGAAAATCTCGATGCCTTCGAGGAAGAAGGGTCGCTTCTCGGCGAAGAAGATGGGGAACCGCTGGTTGGTGGTGACGACGAGCTGGTCGGCCTCGACCTGCGCGAAGTCGGGATTCAAAGCCACGTCGAGCGTGACGGTCGGCGTGAGGCCGAACTTGGCGGTCAGTCCGGGGTCGAGCTTCAGGGGCTCGTTGACGAAGCGGCCGGAGTCGGTGAGGCCGGGCGTGCGGCGCAGCAACGAGGGCGGCACGGAGCGGACGCGCTTGCCCGTCTCCGAGAGCGTCAGGGAGGGGATGAGTTCGAGCGCGCGCTCGGTCGAGAGGTCTTCGAGGCCGGTGAGGTGGCCGGCCTGCCCCATGATGCTTACGTCGTTGCGCGAGAGCGGCATCCACGAATCCTCCTCGCGGTTGCGGTGCTCGGTGCGGCGGAAGACCTGCACGCCCCAGCGGCGGCCCGGTCCCGCCGTGTAGCGCAGAGACTTGAAGGGGACGGCGACCTCGACGACGAAGCCGTCCTCGGTGACGCGCCCTTTCGACTCCATGACGATGTCCACGCTGAAGTCCACGCCGACGCCTTCGGTGCGGACGCCGTCCTGCTGGATGCCGAGCGGGTTGAAGACGAGCACGTAGGCGCGGCGCTTGTCGTCGAACGTGTCTAAGAGGATGCGGACCGAGTCGTCGGTGCCGAGCACGGCGTCGCGCTTGGCGAGCGTGGCCTGCACCTTCGAGGGGTCGTCTTTGGCGTCGAAGGCGACGTAAAGGTTCCGCGCGTCGTAGCCGAGCAGGACGCGCGTCGGGTAGGTCGGCCGGGCGTTGTCGCCGGGGTTGACCTGATAAAAATCCTTGAGGACGGCGGCCCCCGCCCACGCCTCTTCGTCGAGCTTGCCGTCGATGGCGGGCGCGCGCTCGAAGCGCGGGACGCGCACGGGGTTCTTCTTCTCCGGCGGCAGGGCGACCGGCGAGCTGGGAGTTGACACCTCGTCCGACTTAACGCCCTCGGCCGTCTGCGCCTGCCGCGCGCGCGGCGCGGCCGGGAGTAGGAGGATGAGCAACAGCACGACCTTTGTTCGCACGATTATCTTCAAGACACACCTCGAACGCCCTCGGCCTTCGGACGTATCGCGGCCGGCGTTACTTCTGAAAGGTTAGTGTTAAGGGAGACCGCTCGTGCGACGAATTCAAGCGCGGCCCGACTACAGCCGGCCGCGCAGAGACTTGTAGACGGACGCCGCGACCTGCGCCGCGCCGCGGCCGCTCTCGCCCTCGCCCGTCGTGAGGACGACGACGGTCAGGCGCGGGTCGTCGGCCGGCGCGTAGGAGGCGAACCAGCCCATCGAATCCTTCTTGTTCTTCGGGGCGATGGTGCCGGTCTTGCCGACTATCTTCAGCGAAGCGTCCTTGATGCTGCTCGCCGTGCCGCGCTCGACCGCCGCGAGCATCCCGGCGACGACCTGCTCGCGCGCGGCCGGAGGAAGCTCGGCGGCGCGGCGGGCCTGGCCCGTGAAGCCTGCGGCCTCCTGCGCCGTGCGCGGCACGCGCGGGGCGTAGAGCGTGCCGCCGTTGGCGACGGCCGAGACGAGCACGGCCAACTGCACCGGCGTCACCTCGATGCCTTCGCCGAAGCCGAGCTGCGCGGCGTCCGTCACCGACTCGGCCGACGGCACGCGCCCCGCGACTTCGCCATCGTAGTTGATGCCGGTCGGCTCGCCCAGGCCCAGGCGGCGCGCGTAAGAGACGATGTGCTCGGCGCCAACGCGCGCGGCCGCCGTGCGGAAGTAATCGTTGTCGGAGAAGGCGAGCGCGCCCGTCAAATCGAGCCGTTCGGCGCGCGAAGGCACGCGCACGCGCTCGGCCGGGTCGATGACCTTCTCGCCGACGCCGGCCAGACTCACGACGAGCTTCATCGTCGAGGCCGGAGCCCAGCCGCGCCGCAAGGCCCAGTCCTGATTGACGACCGTGTAGACGCACCCCGTCCGCGGGTCCATCACGACGACCGCGCCCGCGCGGCTGCCGAGTGCTTCGACGGCCGCGCGCCTGACCTCCGCGTCCTCGCCTTCGACGTTGTCGCCGGGGAAGCGGTCCTTAGTTTGATTTCGGGCGGCGGCGGGCGTGGCCTCCGTCGTCGGGCCGACCGCCGCCCGCTCGACCTTCTGCCTTTCGGAGAGCACGGCGCGCGTGCAGGCCGCGGCCGTCAGGAGCGTGAGCGCGAAGCAGAGGCCGACGGCGAGCGGCGAGAGGCGCCGCCGCGACGGCTCATTCTCGACGAGGCGGAGGATGCGCGAAGTGAAGTTGCCGCCGTCCGCGGCGAGCGCGACTTGCGGCGCCGCCGTCCGGCGCAAACGCTCCATGCGCGTGAGGGCGCGCGCGTAGGTGAGCGCGTCGCCGCCGCAGACGCGCACGGCCAAGTCGTCGCAGACGTGCTCGCGCTCGTCGCGCACGCGGCGCGAAACCCACCACGCCGCCGGGTGGTAGAAGAGCAGCGTCTCGGCGACTATCTGGAGCAGATTTAAAAGGTAGTCGTGGCGGCGGATGTGCGCCAGCTCGTGCGCGAGGATGGTTTCGAGCTGCTGCGGCGTGAGCCCCGTGAGTGCGCTCGCAGGCAGGAGCACGACGGGCCGCAGCCAGCCGACGGCCGTCGGCACCTGCACGAGCGTTGACTCAAGGACGCGCACGGCCCGCGCCAGCCGCAGCCGCCGCGAGATGTCGCGCGCCCGCTCCTGCCAGAACTCGCCGACGGGCACAACGCCCCGCCGCCTCAGCCTGCGCGCGTACACGAGCCCGCCCAGCATCCTCGCCAAAAGCAACGCCACCCCCGCCAGCCACACGAGCGACAGCCAAGGCAGCAGGGCCTTCATTCCGAACCCGCCCGTCAGCCGAGTCGAAGAAGCTCGACTCTCGACAGCCGCGCTCGCGTCGGCGTGAACGGCGCCGCCATCCTGCATAAACTTCCCCGCCGGCTTCGCGCCTGCCGGCGCAGACTCTTCGGCCGCGAGAGCTTCCTGCGCCGCGCCGCTCGTCTTCCAGACCGTGGCCGCCGGCAAGAGAAGCATCAACGCCAGCGCCGCGCACGAGACTGCGTATCGAACGTTCGCGCCGCGGCCCCTGAGCATCGAGAGCGCCGCCGCGAGCAGTCCCGCCACGGCCGCGCCCTGCCAGAGCGAGTGAAGGATGGCGCGCCCCACGGCGTGCGCGAGCGGCTGCGCCTGCAAGTCGAAAGGAAACATCAACGCGCGCCTCCCTCTATCTTCTCCAGCAGCGTCTCAATCTGCGCCAGCTCCTTCTCGGGCGTCTCGCGCGTCGCCAACGCCTGCAAGACGAGCTGCTTGGCCGAGCCGCCGAAGGCGCGGTCGAGGAGGTCGCTGACGAGCTGTCGCTGCGTCTGCTCTTCCGACAGGCGGGCGCGGTAGACCTGCGGCCGTCGCGAGTCGTCCCTCTCCGTCAGGCCCTTCTCCGTCATAATCTGAAGCATCTTGAGCACGGTCGTGTAACCGGCCTCCCCGCTCCGGCCCTCGTTGTAGCGGGCGAGCACTTCGCGCACCGTGCCGGGGCCGTGCTGCCACAGCACCCTCAAGATGGAAAGCTCCACGTCCGTCGGGCGCGGTGCCGGCTTCTCCTTCGTTCGACGCATCCCCAGTCTCCTTCCGTCAACCGACGGCGCGCATTATGACGAAGGTCTTCGTCAAAGTCAACGAAAACTTTCGTCATTCACGAAGGCTCGGCCGTCATGAAATTCTTAGAGGTCGCGGGCGCAGCGGAAGCCGAGGTTGTTGAGGCCGCTGTCGGGCGGGGTGTGGCCGCGCGCGGCGGCGCGGTAGTTGGTGCAGAAGTTTTCGCTGCACATCCATGAGCCGCCCCGGATGACGCGCTCGTCGCCCGCGTCCGGCCCCTTCGGATTCTCTGCGGGGCTGCGCGCGTAGAAGCCTTCGTCGAACCAGTCGGCGGTCCACTCCCAGACGTTGCCGCCCATGTCGTAGAGGCCGAAGCCGTTCGCGGGGAAGCTCTCGACGGGGGCGAGGCCGCGGAAGCCGTCCTCGCCGGTGTCGCGGTCGGGGAAGCTGCCCTGCCACCAGTTGGCGACGGGCCTGCCGCCCGGCCGCAGCTCGTCGCCCCACGAGTAAGTCTTGCCGGCGAGGCCGCCGCGCGCGGCGCACTCCCACTCGGCCTCGGTCGGCAGGCGCTTGCCCGCCCAACGGGCGTAAGCCGCGGCGTCCTGCCACGAGACGTGCGTGACGGGCTCGTTCGGCGCGGCCTGCGAGTCGGGGCCTTCGGGGTGGCGCCAACTGGCGCCGTCGCCCTTCGTCCAGTCGCCGGCCTCGCGGTCGAAGACGCCGGACCAGCCGAGGCGCTCGGCCTCGGTCCGGTAGCCGGTGGCCTCGACGAAGCGGGCGAACTCGGCGACCGTCACCTCGTGGCGGTCCATGAAGAAGGGCTTGAGCGTGACCTCGTGCGCGGGCGACTCGCCGGGCATCCCCTCGTCGTCGCCCATGCGGAACGTCCCGCCCTTGACGAGCACCATGCCTTCGGGCGCGGCGACGTTAACGGGCGGCGCCTCCGGCTCTCTCTCGGCACTACAGCCTTGCAGGGCCGACAGGGCGAGCATCAACAGCGCGCACGCGCGCCGCGCCGTCCTCTTTTTGTTACTGCTCGCCCTCATCTGCGGCCAATATACCAAAAGGAGGCCGGGGCGTTAACGGCGAAACTAGCGGCCGGCGGCCGGCGGCGCCGCGGGCAGGTCCCGGTAGGCGAAGGCGCGCTCGACGGCGGCGTGCTCTTTGCCGTCCACCTCGGCGTAGGGGTAGATGAAGTAGTTGAGCGGGTCGCCCTTCTGCTTCGGAGAAAGTACGAGGTCACGGCCGCGCGTGAACTCGACGCGGTGCTCGTCGTGGGCGCCGAAGAAGTATTCGCGCCGCGAAGGGTCTTTGGCCGCCTCGGAAGCATCAACAGGCACCCAGCCGATGCCCTGAGCGTAGAACTCGGCCCAGCAGTGGTAGCCGCTGACCGAGCCGGCGTTCTTGTCCGCGGGGATGGGGAAGCCGATGGCGAAGCGGGCGGGGACGCCGACGGCGCGCGAGTAGCCGATGAAGATGGCGTGGAAGTCGGTGCAGTTGCCGCGCCGGGCGTCGCAGGCGTAGTAGATGTCGCCGCGGCCCCAGCCCTTGCCCGACTTGTCGTACTTGACGGTGGAGACGACGTGGTTGTAGATGGCCCGCGCCTTCTCCAAATCGGTGCGCGCGTCGGCCGCCTCGACGACTTCCGAGGCCCACTTTCTGATGTTGTCATCGAGCGGGACGAGGCGGTCGGGCTTGAGCCAGCGGGCGAGGTCCTTGTCGGGCTTCACGCCGTCGCGGCCGGCGCTCGTCTGTTGCAGCCTCTCCTGCACGTGCTCGCGGCGGGCGACTTCGAAGAGCATGGAGACGGTGAAGCTCGTCTGCCGGGGGTTCTCGACCGTGAGGTGCAAGACCTTGTTGCCGAAGTCGGCGGAGCGAATCTTGTAGGGGTAGGGCGACTCGATTTTGAGGCCGGTGATTTTCTGGTAGGGGTCGTCGTGCGGGACGGGAATCCAGAGGTCAACTCGTTCAGCGCCCGCCGGGATGTCCTTCACGGTCGCCTTGTACTCGAAGGCGAAGCGGCGCTCGCGCGCGGGGGCGGCCCCGACTCGCGGCGTTGGGACGAGAATCAGGGCGAGCGCGATGAGTGAGAGCGACGCGCGGCCGAGGGCGCGCGCAATGGTCTTCGACATGTCCTTCCTCCTGAAGCGGACGCATGGCACGCCACGGCTCAAGACGAGCGGCGTGCCGAGGGATGCGTTTTATCTTCGGTGCTTGGCTCGGGACGCCGGGACGCCCCGAGAGGAGGTAGGGTCTCGGGAGGCGAGTTCAGCGGGCCGGGCCGGCGGGGCGCAAGACCTGCGCCCTAACGTTCTGGCGGATTCACTTCTTCATCTTTCTTCTCCGTCGAACTTACTTGCGGCTGGCTTCGAGGCCGGAGCCGGACTTGTCGAAGCCGGGCTGGACGGTGACGACGCCGAACTGGCGGTCCTCCTGCTCGCGGTGCGCGGCCATCAGCCAGACGAAGCTGATGGTGTGGCCGGGGACGGAGACGTTCGGGTGGAAGCCGCGCGGCATGACGACCGCGTCGCCGTCGCGGACGACGCCGACGAACTCGGGCTCCTCCGGGTTGGTGTAGACGAACTGCACGCCGAAGGCCGGCGCCGGCATGTCGTAGTAGACGTACAGCTCTTCGAGCATCGAGGCGTGCTCGTGCGGCGGCCACGAGGCCCAGTGGCCCGGCTCGGTGGTGGTGAAGCCGGCGAGGATGCGGCCGGCCTCGACGTTCTTGCCGATGGCGATGTTGATGGTGCGCGTGCTCGAAGGGCCGCCGGTCTGGAACCTGAGCGCCGGGTCGCGCTCAACGTCGGCGTAGCGCACGACCTGCAAAGGATACTTCCCTTCGACTTCGGCCGAGCACTCGACGAGGTCAACGCCGTCCGTCGTCGTGATTTCGACCCCGGTGTCGCGCGGGATGTAGACGGAGTCGTAACGGCCGACGTGGTGAGTCTCGCCGCCGGCCTTAATCTCGCAGGAGCCGGAGAGGCAGATGAGGCCGGTCTCGAACGTGCCGGTGTCGAAGGCGGCGCGCGGCTCGTCGGCGTCGAGGCGGATGCGCGCGTAGACGAGGTGGCGCATCGGGCTGTTCTCCGGCGTGACGGCGACGTGGCGCCCCTTGCGCGCGTTCGTGCCGCGGTAGATGTAGTCGTCCGACGACTTCTGCGTCTGAGTGCTCATCGTCCTGTCTCCTTGTCTTCCGTTTAAGCTCAGTTTGATACATCAAAAGAGGCCGCGCCGCAAGCCCTTCGCCCCGCCCCGCCGCGGGGTGGTAAACTGGCGGGCACACAAGCCGGAAACGTTCTAATCGGAGGAGGAGTCTGGATGGGGAAGAATTTCTACGCCGACGACGTGGCGCACATGACGGCCGCGAACGAGGATTTCCGCCGCGTGCTCTACACCACCGAACGCTCGCAGCTCGTCCTGATGGCCGTCCAGCCGGGCGACGAGATCGGCGAGGAGACGCACGAGGGGATTGATCAGGTGCTCTCCTTCATCGAGGGCGAAGGCGAGGCCGTCATCGAGGGCGAGAGCCGGAGCGCGCGCTCGGGGGACGTGTTCGTCATCCCCTCGGGCACGCGCCACAACTTCATCGCCAACGGCACCACGGCCCTCAAGCTCTACACCGTCTACACGCCGCCCGAGCACCCGGACGGCATCGTCCACCACACGAAGGCAGAGGCCGACGAGTACGAGCGCGAGCACCAGCACTGACCGCCTACGGCCGGGCCATTCAGTTGACGACGCGCGCGAAGAGGGGGCGGCGGGCCGACGCTCGCCGCCCTTCCGCTTCTCCTGAAACCCGCCCCCCGCGCCGCGCGTATGCCACGGGCGCTAGTTCATTCCATCCCGAAGGCTTAATCGTGATTGTCATGAGATTGACGCCGGCACTTATCTTATTGACCTTAGCCTCGGTCGCCGCGCCCGCGCAGGAGCAACAACCGGCCGCCGCCCCCGCAGACGAGCGTTGCTCGCGGATGCTCGTCTCGTACTCCGACTGGCCCGAGGTTAAGAACCCCGTTTTCCTGCTCGGCATCACCACACCCCGCGGCAAGCTCTACTACTTCGGCGCCGAGCACTCGGCCGACCCCGCCCACCCGCAGTTCGCTGAGATAGAGAAGGCATGGCAGACGTTCAAGCCGACGGCCGCCTTTTACGAAGGGCCGAACCGCCCCGTCGCCCTCACCCGCGACGAGACGATTAAGCAGGCCGGCGAGTCGGGCCTCGTCAGGTTTCTGGCGGCGCGCGACAACATCCCTTTCCGCTCCTTGGAGCCGCCGCCGCAGGAAGAGGCCGCCTACGTCATGAAGAAGTATCCGGCCGAGCAGGTTATGCTCTTCTACGTGCTGCGCGAGGCCGCGCGCCTGCGGGACCGGCGGAAGCTCCCGGAGGACGAGTTGAAGAAGGCCGTCTCGCAACTGCTGACACAGGCTTCCAAGATGAAAGGCTTCGAGGCGGTCATCCCGAACCTCGAAGCCCTCGACGCGGCCTACAGGAAATACTGGAGCGCCCCCGCCCAGTGGTGGCAGGCGCCCGCCGAGTGGTTCGACCCCCTCCGGCCTTCGTCCGCGACCGGCGGCGTCTTCACCAACGACATCAACCGCCTGTCGAGCGAGTACCGCAACCTGCACATGTACCGCCTTCTGGCCGGCGCGGCGCTCGAAGGCCAAAGGGTCTTCGCCGTCGTCGGCCGCAACCACGTCCCGATGCAGGAGCGCGCCCTGCGGTGCGCCCTCGAATAGCCTAAGAGTTTTACACGGAGAATCGCGCGATGATGTTTATAGTCATCGAACGCCTCGGGGGCCGCGAAGGGGCCGCGGCCGTCTACCGGCGCTACAGGGAGCGCGGGCGCATGACGCCCGACGGGCTCCGGTACGTCGCCAGTTGGGTCGAGCCCGACTACGGCCGCTGCTTCCAACTCATGGAGTGCGACGACCCCGCCCTCCTCGACCGATGGGCCGCCCGCTGGCAGGACTTAGTCGAGTTCGAGTTCGTCCCCGTCGTCACCTCCGAGGAGGCGGCAGCGGCACTCGGCTGAGCCCGGAACAGGGGTTATTGCAATGCCGGAATAAATTTATTGCAATATAGGTTGTAAGGCGCTACTCTCTTGCGCCGTGAGTGTCACCTCGTCGAACTCCCGGCACATCTGACACTCACACTATTTCAGGCACACCCGTAGCGAGCCGCCGCGAGCGAGTGCTCAAGGCAGCAGTTTCAGTCACCGCACCGGCGCGTTTGTCAGAACAGGGACAGAACGCCGCTGACGAGCAGTATCGTGATATCCGCGGCCGTATCGGCGGGGGCCGGGCCGTCTTCGGCCTGGTAGAACGTCGAGGGTGTCTCCGACTCGTACGGCAAGACGGCCGAGCCGGAGGTCGTTTGCGGGGGCGGCTGGTTGCCGTTTGGTATAACGCCGTCCGCGTTGGCCGAGCAGGCCAGCAGGGCGGTCAGGGTTAGGGCTCCGAAAACTTTACGCATCGCTTTTTCCCTTCTAATCTTGGTGGGCGTTGAACAGTTTTGCCGCCGCGTCTTTTTGAGGTGCGGCGGCATTTTAATCCTTGCCACACTCTGGCAAGCATGGAGAAAGGCAACCCTCACATGAATTTAGCAGATTCGCGCCTGGACCTACTAGATAACACTTCACTGTCCTCCGACGAGCGCGCGCTCCGGCGCTGCCGGCTCGCCTCGGAGTTTACACACGTCGGGCAGTATGAGGCCGCGCTGGAGGCGCTGGGCGACCTGTGGCGGGGCGTCGGCGAGCGGCCCGGCGTCGAAGGGCTCAAACCCCTGACGGCCGCCGAACTCCTCCTGCAAGCCGGCGTCCTGTCGGGCTGGCTCGGCAGCGTCCGGCACATCTCGGGCGTGCAGGAGAGGGCCAAAGACCTACTCTCCGAGGCCCTGCGCGCCTTCAAGTCCGAGCGCCGGCACGCCAAGGTGTCCGAGGCCCAATACGAACTCGGCATGTGCTACTGGCGGCTCGGCGCCTTCGACGAGTCGCGGGTCGTGCTGGACGAGGCGCTCAAGGGCCTCGGCGAGCAGGACACGGAGTTGAAGGCGCAAATCCTCGTCCGCCATACGCTCGTCGAGGTGTGGACGGGCCGCTATCATGACGCCTGGAATGTTCTCGAAAGGGCGAGGGAGTTCTTCGAGAGCTGCAACGACGCGCTCAAAGGCAAGTGGCACGGCCAGCGGGCCATCGTCCTGATGCACCTGGCGACGACCGAGCGCCGCTCGGATTACACGGACCGCGCGATTATAGAGTTCACCGCCGCCATCCACCATTACGAGCAGGCCGGGCACGAGCGATACTGCGCCATCAACCTTAACAACCTCGCCTTCCTCCTCTACAAGATAGGCCGCTACCGCGAGGCGCACGAAAACCTCGACCGCGCGCAGAGAATATTCCAACTGCGCAAGGACTCCGGCATCCTCGCCCAAGTGAACGAGACGCGGGCGCGCGTGCTCGTCGCCGAAGGGCGGTACGCGGAGGCCAACCGTATCATCTCCGGCGTCATCGAGTCGTTCCAGAAGGGCGGCGAGCACGCCCTGCTCGCCGACGCGATGACCATCCAGGGCGTCGTCTGGGCGAGGCTCGGGAAGCACGACTGCTCGATCCAGATACTTCGGCGGGCCTTCTCGGTCGCGCAGGACTCGGGCTCGTTCTCGAACGCGGGCCTCGCCGCCCTCTCTCTCATCGAGGAGCACGGGCGCGAACGGATGTCGGAAACCTCGCTCTACGACGCCTACCGGCGCGCCGACGAACTCCTCAAGGGCACGCAGGACGCCGACGAGATTGCCCGCTTGCGGGCGTGCGCGCGGCTGGTGACGCGCAGGCTGGTCGGCCCGCGACTCGCCGACGAGGGTTTCGTCCTGTCCGAAGCCGTCCGGGCGTACGAGGCCCGATTTATCCGCGAGGCGCTGGAGGCCGAGGGCGGGGTCATCACGCGCACCGCCGAAAGGCTCGGCATCCGGCACCAGTCGCTCACGCACCTGCTCGCGACGCGCCACAAGAACCTGCTCGCCTTGAGAATCCCGGCCAAGGCCCGGAGGCGAAGCATAGTCCGGCCGGGCGCCGCCGCCAAGCCCGGCGGCGGCAATCACGCGGACGGCGCCGCCATCCTGCACGTCGAGGACGACGAGGCCGTGGCCGACGCCGTCAGCGACACGCTGGCGGCCGAGGGGAGGCGCGTTGACAGTTGCGCCGACGCCGGGTCGGCCCTGAAGAAGATGGAATCGGACTCGCCCTACGCCCTTCTGATATTCGACTACGACCTGCCGGGCTTGAACGGGATGGAGCTGGTGCGGCGCGCGCGCCGCCTGCGGCACCGGCGCGAGACGCCCATCGTCATGCTCTCGGCGCGCGAGGTCGAGGCCGAGGCGCGCGAGGCGGGCGTGGACGTGTTCCTGCGAAAGCCGGAGGGCATCATAGAGTTGACATCGGTCGTCGCGCGCCTCCTTTCGGATAAGGGTTGATGAAGGCGGCGGCGATGGAGATTAAGGTGGACGACCTGAGCGGGGCGGGGGTGCGCGAGCTGTTGCGCGAGCACCTGCTCGACGCGGCGCGGCACTCGCCGCCGGAGAGCGTGCACGCGCTCGATGTCGAGGGGTTGAGCCGGCCGGAGGTCACGTTCTGGACCGCGTGGCAGGGCGAAGAGCTGCTGGGCTGCGGGGCGCTCAAAGAGCTTGACGCGGGGCACGGCGAGATTAAGTCCATGCGGACGGTTGACTCGCACCTGCGGAAGGGCGTCGCGTCGAAGATGCTCGCCCACATCGTCGAGGAGGCGCGGCGGCGCGGCTACACCCGGCTCAGTCTGGAGACGGGCTCGATGGAAGCCTTCGAGCCGGCGCGCAGGATGTACGCCAACTTCGGCTTCACCTACTGCGGCCCCTTCGCCGACTACGTCGAAGACCCTTACAGCGTGTTCATGACGAAGGAGCTTTAGCCGTGCGCCGACCGCCGGGCCTCCTCGCCTGTCTCGCCGTCGTGATGGCGTTCGCGCCCTGCGCGGCGCAGACCCGGCAGGCGGCGCCTGACATCTCGAAGATGCCCGTCGTGTACCGCGTCCCCGGCATGGAGGCGGTCACGGTCAAGTCGGATTTGAAGTACACGGGCGCGGGCGCCGCGCCCCTCCTGATGGACGTTTACGCGCCGCCGCGACTGGCGAAGGGCGAGCGGCGCCCCGCCGTCCTCTTCATCCACGGCAGCGTGCCGCCGGGGAGCCGCGCGAAGGACATGGGCGTCTTCAAGTCGTGGGGGCGCTTGGCGGCGGCCTCCGGCATGGTCGGCGTGACCTTCACGCACCGGCTCGGCTACCCGAAGCCGCAGCTTCAGGACGCGGCCTCCGATGTCGCCGCCGCTATCGCCTACGTCCGCTCGAACGCCGACTCACTCAACGTTGACGGGGACCGCCTCTGCCTCGTGGCTTACTCCGGCGGCGGGCCGATGTTGAGCGCGGCGATGCGCGAAAGGCCCGAGTACGTGCGCTGCCTCGTGGCCTTCTACGCCTTCCTCGACCTCCGGCACTCGGAGATGCACAAGCCCCACGAGACGCCGGACGTGCTGAACAGCTTCTCGCCCATCACCTACTTAGAGGGCGGGGCCGACAGGATGGCGCCGATGTTCGTCGCGCGCGCCGGCCTCGACCAGATACCGGGGCTGAACGATTCGATTGACCGCTTCGTCGCCGAGGCGATTTCGAAGAACGCGGCCGTCACGTTCTACAACCACCCGCGCGGCGTCCACGGCTTCGACATCCTGACCGACGACGAGAGGTCGCGCGAGATTATCCGCGCCGCGCTCGACTTCATGAAGCTTCATCTCGGCGTCGCGGGGCAAATTCCATGAAGACGACGAAGACTGACGTGCTCATCGTCGGCGCGGGTCCGACCGGGCTGGCGCTGGCGTGTCAGTTGATAAGGCACGGCGTCGAGTTCCTTATCCTCGACCGGAACGAGACGACCACGCCGCACTCGAAGGCCATCGGCGTGCAGGCGCGGACGCTCGAAATCTACGAGCAGATTGGGCTGGCCGAACCCCTGATAGCGCGGGGCGCCCTCGCGGAGAAGGCGCGGCTCGTCGTCGGGGGCGAGGTGCGCGGCGAGATAGAGTTCGCCGAAATCGGCAAGGGCCTGAGCCCGTACCCTTACGTGCTCATCGTCGAGCAGGGCCGTCACGAAAAACTCCTGCACGACTTCATCACGACGAACGGCCGCGAGGTGCGCTGGCGGACGCGGCTCGAAGAGTTCTCGCATACGGAGGCGGGCGTGAGGGCGCGCGTTGTCGGCGCCGACGGCGTGGAAGAGACGATCGGGGCGAAGTTCCTCGTCGGCTGCGACGGCGCGAAGAGTCCCGTGCGGCACGCCCTCGGCCTGAAGTTCGAGGGCAGCACCTTCGAGCGCATGTTCTACGTCGCGGACGTGCGGATTGATTGGCGGTTCCCGCACGACGCGCTGACCGTCTTCCTGATGAGGCACAACCTGCTCGCCTTCTTCCCCATGACGGGCGACGGCCAGTGGCGCATCGTCGGCACCTTCCCCGAGGAGTTCGCGGGCGAGGAGGGCGAAGTCCTCTACGAAGAGATTGAAGGTCAAATCAAGCGAGACGCCGAGATTGATTTCGACATCACGCGCGTCAACTGGTTCTCGACCTACAAGGTCCACTCGCGCCACGTCCACAGGTTCTCGTCGGGCCGCTGCTTCCTCGCGGGCGACTCGGCGCACATCCACACGCCCGCCGGGGCGCAGGGGATGAACACGGGCATTCAGGACGGCTACAACCTCGCGTGGAAGCTGGCCCTCGTGCTGAAGGGCCGGGCGGGCGCGCGCATCCTGGAGACTTACAACGAGGAGCGGCTGGAGAACGCGAAGAACCTTTTGAAGACGACCGACCGCTTCTTCAACCTCGTCGCCAGCCCCGAGCCCGTGCTCTCCTACCTGCGGACGCACGTCTTCCCTTACGTCGCGGGCGCCGCCTTCAGCGTCGAAGCCGTCAAGCGATTCGTCTTCCCGCGCATCTCGCAGATAGGCATCAACTACCGACACAGTTCTTTGAGCGCGGAGGGCGGCGGCGACTTCGGCGTCAAGGCCGGCGACCGGATGCCGTATTTTCTGATTGACGGCGGGAGCGTCTACGACAGGCTGCGCGAGCCGAAGTTTCACCTGCTCGCCTTCTCCGACGTGCCGGGCGACTTTCAAACCGTGAGGGCGGAGCTCGAAAGCCGCCACGCAGATTCGGTTGACTTCCACGCCCTCCCGCTCGACGTGCGGGCGAAAGAAGTCTTCGACGCCCGGCAGCCTTTTTACGTGCTGCTGCGGCCCGACAACTACGTCGGCCTCATCTCGTCGGAGAACTCGGCGGGCGGCTTGAGGGACTACCTGAACAGGTTCGCCGCGGGCGGGAGCGGGATTTAACACAGAGGGCACGGGGAACGCGGAGGGCACAGAGATTTTAATTTCTCTGTGCCCTCCGCGTTCCCCGTGCCCTGTGTGCCTGATGGGCCGGGCGTTACTTGGCCCAGTCGCCGGTCAGGCGGAGGCTGTTGAAGTTGTTCAGGAAGAAGGGTTCGAGCGGCGTGCCGTCGGCCTTGCGCGTGTAGGCGAGGAACTGGTCGGGGGCGATGCCGCCGTTCTTGGGGTCTTTGACGACGGGGCAGATGCTATAGACCGCGCCCTCGGAGCCGTTCGGGTTGCGCAGCCGCCGGGCGGCCAGGCCCTTCGAGAAGAGGTCGTCCAGCTCGCTCAGCGTCCTGATGATGGGCGTGCCGTCGAGCGAGAGGCCGTTGCGCTTGCGCAGGTCTTCGAGCGTCTTCCTGCCCTCGGAGGTGTTGAAGGCGCGCTCCGTGTAGCTGACCCAGACGTGCGTCCAGAGGCCGAGCGGGTTGTTGCTGAAGTAGCCGTTGCGCATGTCGAGCATCACGGACTGGCGGAGGTTGCCGAGGCCGACGGGGTTGCCGTCGCGGGTCGGGAACACGTACTCGATCATGTTGTCGGCGACCTGGCGCGCGCGCTGTCCCGCCTCGTCGTCGGTGAAACCGTCGTTGTTGAGTTCGCCCATCACCGTCCAGTAAACGGGGGAGCCGCTGTGATTGTAGGCCGGCAGCGTCAGGAGCGCGCGGACGTAGCGTTGGAAGGGGAAGTAGGGCGTGTCGGCGACGGCGAGCGGGGCGACCGGCTGGCGGCGGCCGACGATTTTGGCCGGGTCCACGCCGTTCTGCCGGTAGAACTCGTCGGTGAAGTCGTAGAGGCGGTCCGTCACGCCGGCCCGTGTGTCGATGGACGAGGCGAGCGTCACGGCGACGGCCAGGGCCCAGACGATAGAGGCGAACTTCTTCAAAACTTTTTCTCCTAAGTGTTATCAACACCTCCCCCGTCGGGCGGGGAGTGCGAGGGTTAGCTGCCCGCACACAGAGCGGGCCGGGCGCGGATAAATACCACCCGGCCCGTTTTTTTCTCGCGCCCGACGTTTACCGGCGGCGGACAGTACGACTAATATGCGTCGGGCGGCTAAGCTTATAGCGGGGGCGAGTCATGACAAACGAAGAACTTGAGAGGGCGATGCAGTTTATCCTGGAGCAGCAGGCGCAATTCACGGCCAGCCAGCAGCAAGTCGGCGAGCGAGTCTCACGGCTTGAGACAAACATGGCCGACATGGCGCGTGCGCAAGCAGAGATGAAGGAAGTCATCACCGTCATGGGGCGGGCGCATGCAGAGATGAACGAAGCCATCACCGTCATCGGGCGGGCGCAGGCGGAGACGGACGAAGCCGTCACCGACATGAGGCGGTCGCAAACCCATCTGAATGAGGTCGTGGCCGTCATGTTGGACACGCACAGGCACACGGAGGAGAGGCTGGACGCGTTCATCGGCGTGCTGGAGCGGTACATCAGCGAGGGCAGGAACGGCAAGGCCGGCGGCGGGGGCGCGGCCTGAGAACGGCGGCGCCCGGCGCGGGGCGTGGAGACGCTTGAATGGGCAGAGGTCGGCTGGAAGCTTTCAGCGATGGCGTGCTCGCCATCATCATCACGATTATGGTGCTTGAGCTGAAGGTGCCGCACGGGACCGACGCGGCGTCGCTCCGGCCGCTCGTGCCGGTGTTCTTGAGCTACGTGCTGAGCTTCGTCTTCGTCGGCATCTACTGGAGCAACCACCACCACATGCTGCACGCCGTCCGCCACGTCAACGGCCCCATCCTGTGGGCCAACCTCCACCTGCTCTTCTGGCTGTCGCTGACGCCCTTCGTCACGGGCTGGATGGGCGAGAACAACTTCGCCCCCCTGCCGGTCGCCGCCTACGGCGTGGTGCTGCTGTGCTCGGCGGTCGCCTACTACATCCTGTCGCGCGTCCTCGTCTCGTACCACGGCCGCGACTCGGCGCTGGCCCGCGCGCTCGGCAAGGACTTCAAAGGCAAGGTGTCGGTGGTCTTCTACGCCGCGGCCATCCCGCTCTCGTTCGTGCGCTGGTGGCTGGCCTGCGCGCTCTACGTCACGGTCGCCGTCATGTGGCTCGTCCCCGACCGGCGCATCGAGCGGGCGCTCACCGAGCCCGCGGCCGAAACCGGGAGCGTCTGAAATGAAGGGTATGAATAAGCCGCGGGCCGCGGCCGGAATCATCTGCCTCTTCTTCCTCGCGGCGGCCGTCGTCTTCGCCGCCGGCTCGCCCGCGCCGCCGGGCAAGGTGGCGCCCAAGCCCTTGTTCCGCGACCCCGTCCACGACGGCGCGGCCGACCCGGTCGTCGTCTGGAACCGCCGCGAGCGGAAGTGGTTCATGCTCTACACCAACCGCCGCGCCAACGTCGCGGACGCCGTCGGGGTGACGTGGGTCCACGGCACGCGCATCGGCGTCGCCGAGTCGGCGGACGGCGGCGCGACGTGGAAGCACAAGGGCACGGCCGAGATCGGTTACGGCCCCGCCGACTACACGCACTGGGCGCCCGACGTGGTCCACCACGCGGGCACCTACCACATGTTCCTCACCGTCGTCCCCGGCGTCTTCAAGGACTGGAACGCGACGCGCGACATCGTCCACCTGACGAGCGGGGACTTGCTCAAGTGGAAGTACGAGTCCACCTTGAAGCTCGCCTCCGACAAGGTGATTGACGCCTCCGTCGCGCGACTGCCCGACGGCACCTGGCGCATGTGGTACAACAACGAGCGCGACAAGAAGTCCATCTACTTCGCCGACAGCCCGGACCTCTACCGCTGGCAGGACCGCGGCAAGGCCCTCGGCGAGCGCGGCGAGGGGCCGAAGGTCTTCCGCTGGAAGGGCCGCTACTGGATGGTCATAGACGTTTGGCGCGGGCTCGCCATCTACGTCTCCGACGACCTTTTGAAGTGGACGCGCCAGCCGAAGCACATCCTTGAGGAGCCGGGGCGCGGCGCCGACGACGAGGTCATGGGCGGCCACGCCGACGTGGTGGTGAGCGGCGGCCGGGCCTTCCTCTTCTACTTCACGCACCCCGGCCGCCGCGGCCCGCGCGCGAAGGACGACGGCTACGAGCAGCGGCGCAGCTCGATACAGGTGGTCGAGTTGGAATACGAGGACGGCCAGATTACCTGCGACCGCGACCGCCCGACGCGCGTCCGCCTGCTCCCGCCCGACGACAAGAGGTGAAGAGATGATGAGCGCCGACGTTTTCACACGTCCCGGCGGCGCGGCCGTCGTCGGGAGGCCGCGCGCCTTCGAGACGATTGTTTACGGCGGGCTCGCCGTCGGCGTCCTTGACGGGCTGTTCGCGCTGGTCTTTTACGGGCTGGTGATGGGCGCCAAGACGCCGCGCATCTTTCAGAGTGTGGCGGCGGGGCTGCTCGGCGCGTCGGCGTTCGAGGGCGGCGTGAAGACTTTCCTGATTGGCGTGCTGCTCCACTTCGTCGTGGCGACGTGCATCGCGGCCGTCTATTACGCGGCGAGCCTGAAGCTGCCGGTCCTGATTCGCCGCGCGGTCGTCTGTGGCCTCGTCTACGGGCTGATCGCCTACCTCGTGATGAACTACGTCGTCGTCCCGCTCTCGGCCATCGGCTGGCGGCCGTTCTCCTTCAAGAGCTTTCTGCCCGCCTTCGTCGCGCACGCGCCGCTGGTCGGATTGCCGGTCGCGCTCGTCGCGCGCCGCTCGGCGACGAAGGGTAAGGGGTAGAGTTGCTGACGCTTTCGGAAATCAGGGACGAGGTCGAGCGGCTGGCCGCGCTCGTCGGCGCGCCCGCGCACCTGCTCCCGACTTACGGGCGGACGGAGGACGGCGCGCGCCCGCACGTCGAGGTTGACTCGCGCGGCTATCACTACGTCGTCGTCGAGCGCGGCAACGAGCTGACGCGCGTCACGACCGACGACCTGGACGAACTGCTCTTCAACATCTTCGAGGCCGTGACCTTCAGCCTCGCCACGCGACACGAGCTGACGCACCGCGTCGAGGGTCAGGACTTCAGGAGGCTTCTCTTCGGCCGGCAGGTCGGGCTGCTTTCCGCCCTCTCGCCGCGCTGGGGCGAGCGCGAGGCCCTGAGCCACGACGCGGTGCTCCGGCGTCACCCTTTCAAAGACCAAAGATGAAAAGAACGCTGCTCGCACTTCTCTTCTGCTTGATGGCTGCGGGCGCGGCCCCGGCGCAGGACCGGCCGTGCCGCCCCGCCCGGCACGCGAAGCTGCCAGCGGTAAAGGGGTCCGCTTACCACCGCGCGAGGAAGATGCTGCTGGCCGCCGGCTGGCGCCCCTCACGCACGAAGCCGCGCGACGTGGCCGCAGACGACCCGGACATCTCGTACGGCAACGGCCGACTCTTCTGGCGCAGGGGCTACACGGAGGTCGAGTCCTGCTCGGGGACGGGCGTGGCGGCCTGCGCGTTCCTCTTCGAAGACGCTCACGGCAACCGCCTCCGCGTCACCACGGCCGGCGAGGAGTTGCCGCGGCGGAAAGCCTACGCCGCGGTCACGGGCTTTCGCTTCGTGTGCGAGTAGGGCGGCCCGACTCACGTCGCCTTCCGGGCGCCACATTTTTCTTTCGCCCGTCGCAGGATTCATCCGCCCCGCCCCTCGCCTTCTCCGAGTCTCCCGAGACCTTTCGCGCGGGTACGGCGGTTGCAAACGCGGACGGCATGAACCGGACCGCGCTGATTAAACTCTTCGCCGCCGTGCTCGCCTGCCTGCCGCCGTCCGCCGGCGCCGGGGCGCAGCAGCGTGAGGTGTCCAAAGAGCCCGTCCACATCATAGACGCCTCCACGGGAAAGCCCATCCCCGAGGTGCTCATCATCCCGCGTTACTCTTCCTTCGAGGGCGTGTCCACCCTGCTCGGCGAGGGGCCGGGCCGCGGCACCGAGCGCGACTACCTCGCGCGGCCTTACGTCTACCGCAGCGGCGCCCGCTTCGGACAGAAGCTGCCGAAGTCGGTCGGCTTCATGCTCCCGCCCTTTCTCTGGATTGGGAAAGGGCGGTCGCTGGAGTCGGTCCTCGTCGTGGCCCCCGGCTACCGGCCCGAGTGGTTCTCCGACTTCTGGCCGGAGCCGGGCGAGGAGAGGAAGCTGCGACTGACGCCCGCCACGGACGACGAGTGGGCGCTGCTTCTTGAGAAGAGGCTCGGCCCGCTCGAACAAAACACCGTCCGCCTGATAGAAGGCGACTGCGGCTTCTGGCACATCCCCACCCCACTGGGCCTCCCCGCCGCCTGCAAGCTGGAGATACACTACGGCAAAAAAGAGCGTGCCCTCGTCCGCTCCTTCCTCCGCCGTCCCGTCAAGAGAGACTAAGACGAGCCACCCCCGCGCCGCCGGGCTTCGTTAGAGGCGTTGACTTGACTGCGGATTTGACGTAGAACGCCTTGCTCTTTCGATTACGGGCCGCCCCGGAGTGGACATGAGTCAACAAGAGTCGGGCCTGAGCTTCGGGCGCCTGGTGTTCTTCGGCGCCGCTCGGCTTCACCGTCATCCCGCCGGTCGCCCGGCTGCTCGACCCCTCGCGCGCGAAGCCGCGGGCGGCCGTCGCCGAGGGCGTTGACGAGGCCGCCGCCTGACGACGCGTCAGTCGGGCTTGGCGTTGGGGTCAATCTTGTCAATCTCTTTCTCGATGGCGGGGATGAGGCGCTGGCGGAGCCTGAGCACGAGCGTGTCGGCCTGCCTCACGTCCTCTTCGAGCCGCATGCGGTTCTGCGTCGTCTGCACGAGCAGCGTCTCGACGCCCTTCCTCTCGTGCTCAAGGACGCGGCGGCGCGTCTCGCGCACTTCGGGCGTGCGGGTCGAGCCGGTGAGGCTGACGGCCCGCTCGATGCTGTCGGGGCGCAGGTCTTCTTCGAGCTGCATCATGCGGGTCTTCAGCGAGTTCTCCTTCTCGGTCTGCTCGAAGAGCTGGCGGCGCAGGCCCTCGGCGCGCTGCTCGGTGCGGGTCAGGATGTCGAGGCTGGTCACGATGGGGTGCTGCTTCTCGCTGCCCGCGGCGCCCGCCTTGGCCTCGGGCGCGGCCAGCTTGTCGCCGACCTCGCGCAGCCGCGCGCTCAAGCCCTGCACCGACCTTCGCAGGAGGGCTATCTCGCTCGCCACGGCCTCGATTGAGTTGGCGGGCGGCGCCGGCTCCTGAGCCTGCGGCGCTGGCGTCTGGGCGAGCGACGTGGCGGCGGAGAGGGTCGCGACGCACATCGCGAACGGGAGAAGAAGGAGTCTCGCTCGCATCGTCATGGGCTTTGTTCCTTTTCGCTTCCGAGAGTCCGAGGGCAACGGTGCTCACGCCGCGAAGTCGCGCGAGTTCGTTTATTATAGCTTCATGTCGGACCTTGGCCTTACCCACATCGCGCTGCCCGTCGCGGACGTTGATACGAGCGTCGCCTTCTACGCGAAGTATGCGCGGATGCAGGTCGTCCACAGGCGGGGCGACCCGGAAGAGGGCGGGGTCGTCTGGTTGAGCGACCGCACGCGCCCCTTCGTCGTCGTGCTGATAGGCGTGAAGGCCGTCGAGCACCCGCTGCGCCCGTGGGCCCACCTCGGCGTCGGCTGCGAGAGCCGCGCCGAGGTTGACCGCCTCTGCGAAGAGGCGAGGCGCGAAGGCCGTCTGCTCGCGGGGCCGACCGACTCCGGCTACCCCGTCGGCTACTGGGCTCTGCTGAGCGACCCGGACGGCCACACGCTTGAGCTGTCACACGGGCAGGAGGTCGGGCTCGCGGTCGAGCGCGCCACCTGATTCAGACTTCATCCCGCAGACCATCCCCGAAGCTTATGAGACGACCCACACAGCGACCGCTCATCCGACGCACGGCCGGAATCTTCCTGTGCGCCGCCCTCGCCGTACAGCTCGCGTCGGCGCAGGCGGCCGGGCCGGCCGGCGCCGCGGAGTCCGTCAAAAGGCTTGCCGCGTCGTGGGAGGGCGCGTGGAACCGTCACGACGTGGGCGCGCTCGCCTCGCTCGTCGCCGAGGACGTTGACTTCGTGACGGTGGGGGGCGACTGGCTCAAGGGCAGGGCGCGCTTCGCGGAGCATCACGCGGAGCGCCACCGGATGCAGTTCGCCGAGAGCGTGTGGTCCACGAGGGACGTTCACGTCAAGCTCCGCGGGCCGCGCATGGCCGTCGCGCACGTCGAGTGGGCGCTCAAAGGCGACCGCGACCCGGACGGAACGCCGCGGCGGCCGGGGCGCGGGATATTCACGTGGCTCGTGGAAAGGCGCGCGGGCCGCTGGCTCATCACGACGGCGCAGAACACGAACCTCCAGCAGCCCGCCGCCGCGCCGTGCCCCGCGCCGATGAGCCGGATGCTGCGGACGACGCTCTACTTCGGCTTGGCGCGGCCGGGCGGCGCCGTCGTCGGCGAGGCCGAGTGGAGGAGTTTCGTGAGCGAAGAGGTGACGCCGCGCTTCCCCGCCGGCCTCACCTCGTGGGAAGCCGACGGCCAGTGGCGGCGCGACGACGGCACCATCATCCGCGAGCGGACGAGGGTGATGCTGCTCGTACACGACGCCGCCGCCGAAGCGCGCTCCAAAATCGACGCGCTCATCGAACGCTACAAGAAACTCTTCGAGCAGAAGTCCGTCATGTGGGAGGCGGCGCCGGTCTGCGTCTCGTTCTAAGAGCCTTCACACGCTACCGCCGACGGGGCAGGAGGCGGAGGCCGGAGCGCGGGGACTGGTCGCCGTTGAGGTAGGCGACGCCGTTAACCTCCTCGTCGCTGCCGAGCGGCGGGGAGCCGGGGAACTGGTCGGGGTAGGTGCGCCCGTCGAAGCGGAGCACGGCGTAGTAGTCGCGCACGGTCCGGCCTTCGACCTCGCCCCAGCGGACGTATGCGACGAGGTCGCGCCAGCCGTTCGTGCTATGCGAGCTGACGACGACGGGGTTCTCGGCGCCGGAGATGTAAGACACGAGTTCGTAGCCCGCCCCCGCCCCCCTGAACACCAGAGCCAAGCAGCCGGCCGAGCCGCACCAGCCGGGGCCGAAGACGTAGGCGAGCACTTCGGGCCGCCCGTCGCCGTCGAGGTCCACGCGGTTGTAGTAGTAACGCGTCCTCGCGTCGCCGCCGCCTTCTTCGAGCGCCGCGCGGATGGCCGCTTCGAGTCGCGCGTCGCGCGTCGCCGCGGGCCGCACGCGGCGGGTGATGACGGGGGCGCCGCGTCGCGCGCCGACCGCCACGCCGGAGTTAGTGTCGAGAGACTTGGCGGCGGCGTTGATGACGGCCCAGGTGCTCGCGTCGGAGTCGAAGACGGTGTTGAGGCCCTGCTCCTCCATCGGCGGGTCGCCCATCAGGTCGTCGCCGCGCTTCCAAAACGTTTGCCCTTTCACCGGCCGCGCCGTGCCGCCGAAGGCCCAGAAGTTCGCCCCGGCGACATGGCCGCCCGCGGCGGCGTGCTCGCGGACGACGGCGAGCAGCTTCGAGTAGAGCGCGTCGCGCAGCGTGGTCGGCGCGGCGGGGTCGAAGGAGTGGCCGTCGCGCGGCAGCCCGAACTCTTCGATGACGAGCGGCTTGCCGAGCCTCTCCGCGACGGGCACGTGCTCGGCGACGTAGGCCAGAGTCTTCTCGACGACGGAGGCGAAGTCCTTCTCGATGTCGGTCCCTTTGAACCAGCCCCAGTTCTTCGGCCAGATGTGGATGGTCAGGTAGTCCACGTTCGGGTCGGCGTGAATCTCCTCGAAGAGCTTGAGGTCGTCGGTGCCCATGTAGCCTTCGTGGCCGACGGTGACGAGGTGGCGCCGGTCCTTCGACTTGATGAAGCGGGCCGCGTCTCCGACCCAGCGTTTGTATGCGTCGGCGGCGGCGGGCCTCATCGGGCGCGGCTCGTTGGCAAGCTCCCACGCCATGACGGTCGGGTCTTCCGCGTACTTCCTGCCGCTGACCCTGTTGGTGCGGCCGAGGATGACGGCGACCTGTTTTTTATAGTCTTCGGCGCAGGGCCCGCACGCGTAGAACTGTGAGACGAGGTCGCGCTGCTCGTCCCACGTCAGCTTCCTCGTGCGGAGCGCGTCGGGCACGCGCCCCCGCCAGTCGAGGTACTGTTGGAAGCCGCCGCTCCACTCCCAGTTGTTGCTGAGGAAGACGACGGCGCGCATGTCGCGCTTCGCCATCTCGGAGAGCACGAGGTCGAGGCCGGCGAGCACGCCCTCGTCGAACTCGCCCCGCCGCGGCTGCAACGGAGGCCCGACGCGCTCGACGCCGTTAATCACGCCTGAGCCCTCGGCTCCGGCCAGCAGTCTCAGGTTGGTAACGCCCTGCGACTTCAGAAAATCCAGCTCACGCCGCAGGCGCTCGACGCCCCGCCGCCTGTCCCGCTCAAGCCCGAGCAGGCTCCCGTACCAGTAGTTCGTGCCGACGTAGTAGAGCGGCCTGTCGTTCACGTAGAACCTGTGGCCCTTGACCGCGACGAAGGAGGACGGGGCCGCCTGCGCGCGAACTCCTGCGACGGGCGCCGTCAAGGTCAGCAGCAGGAGGACGGCCGCCCGCTTGGTGAACAGGCCGCGCAGCGCCGCGAGCAGGCGGCGGAGGCGACGCACAACCTTCGGGAGAAACCAGACGAGGAACAGCAGGAAGACGGCGATGACGAGCAGGACGGCGAGCGGGTGAAAGACGGCGAGCACGGCCGCGCCGACGGCGACCACGTCTTCGACGAGCGAGAGCGCCCAGTTCGTGAAGGGCTCGGGGCTGGTGTTGGCCGCCGCGCGCACGGTCGCCTTCGTGCCGTGCGTCGAGAGCGCGAGGCCGCCGCCGAGCAGGAGCGCGACGACCTGCACGGTCGGGCTCACGTCCGAGGTCGCGGCGTAGGCGAGGACGGCGCCCGCGGGCACGCGCACGAAGGTGTGGACGGCGTCCCAGACGGTGTCGAAGTAGGGAATCTTGTCGGCGAAGAACTCGACGACGTAGAGGCCGACGGCGACGCCGATGACGGCCCAGTTGTCGAGCACGTGGAGGCCGCCGGGCAGGTGCGCCAGCTTGTAGTGCTGGAGGAGGCCGAGCACCGCGACGGTCGCGTACAGGTTGATGCCCGAGGTCCAGGCCGAGCCGAGCGCAAGGCCGAGAATCTGTACGAGGTTCATCTTGGGTTCAGCGGGCGGGGGCGGGCGTACTCGGGGAGGGCGCGTGTTCGGCCGCGCGGCCCAGCTCTTCGTACCAGTTGAAGAAGGGCAGCTCGGCCGGGGCGGAAGTCTCGCGGAAGACGCGCCGGCACAGGCCGCGGAACCCCGCCATCCCCCGGCCGCGCCAGCGCGCGATCAGCTCCGACAGCCCGGCGTCGTGCAGGTTGCCCAGCGCGTACTCGCGCGCGAAGCCGTACTGGATGGGCACGACCGTCCCGTCCTCCTCGACGACGAGCGGCGACAGCAAGTCGGCGAACGGGCGAGAGGCGACCTCTTCGTCGGTCAGCTCGTCGGCGAAGATTCTTTCGGGGTGCTCGCGGCTGTAGTCCCTGTCGAGCAGGTCTATGTGGACGACCATGCGGTCGCCGACGGCCTCCTGAATGCGCAGGGCTTCGAGGTAGGCGTAGGCGGCCTCCTCGTCGTCGGGCCGGTCGCCGCTCATCTCCTCGCGGGCGCGGCCCACCTCTTCGAGCGGGTGAATCTGCAAGAGGCGCGCGCCCTGTTCGAGCGCGAAGGCCGCGACCCATTCAAGCTCGTCGAGGTTGTACTGCGTCAGCGTGAAGATGAAGCCGAAGGGGATGCCGGAGGAGCGCACGCCGCAGAGGCGCGACTCCATGTCGCGGAAGGCGCGCTTGGAGGCGCGGATTTTGTCGTGCGACTCGGGGACGCCGTCGATGCTGATGGCGAGCAGGTCGGCGCCGCCGCGCAAAGTCGAGAGGCGCGCGCCGTCGAGCAGCATGCCGTTGCTCGTGACGGTGGTGAGCATCCCGCAGCGGTGCGCCTCGTCCAACGCTTCGCGCAGGTGCGGGTAAAGGACGGGCTCGCCGCCCGAGAAGGAGGCGACGGTGTAGCCCTCGCGCGCCGCCTCATTGATGGCCCGGCGGAGGAGCGCGGCGTCGAGGTCGCCGCGCTCCTTCGGCCCGGACTCGGAGTAGCAGTGCAGGCAGCGCAGGTTGCACCGCCGCGTGGGGTGGAGTTGGATTATCCTTGAGCAGCCGGTGGGGGCGGGCATCCCTTCACCTTCCGCGGAGGCGGCCGTCTATTTGCACTTCGATGAGGTCGATGACGGGGATGCCCCTCGGGAAGAGCCGGACGGGCTTGTACTCGACGTTCGGGACGGAGAAGAGGGCCTTCAAGCCGTTGCCCAGCTCGGTGCCGTTGCGCGCGCGCAGGGTCCCCTTGATGATGTCGGGGATGGGGATGCCGCGGATGATGATGTCGTGGTTGAGCCTCGAACGGTCGAGCGTCGCCACCGCCTTGGCGAGAGCGCCGCCGCCCGCCGCCGTCGTGGCCGTCACGCCGCGCGCGGCCGCCATCTTCTGCGACCCTCTGGCCTTCTTCGACGACTTCTTCGCAGACTTCTTCGCAGACTTCTTGGAAGACTTCTTGCTCGCTGCCATCTTTAATCTCCCCTGTAGGCGTAGCGTTGTGGTGTGGGAACGCTTGCGGCGTCCCTCCGGTTTCCCCTTGTCGAGAGAGAGCGCGTTTGGAGCGGCGCGCTTGCCGTCGAGGTGTGTTGCCCGGCGAGTCGAAGCTCGCGCGGGCGGGGCGTAATGTACTCTTCCGCGCACACGCAAGATATTATCCTTCGTTCGACGATGTCAACGAATTTCGTCGCGGCGGCCGGGCACCGACATGACTTCAAAGCGCACGTTAAATGATTCGGGATTCGCGAGCACCACGCCCGAGCCCGAGGTGAGCGTCCTGCTCGTCACGCACAACCAAGGCGGATACGTCCGGCAGGCGCTCGACGGCGTGGCGATGCAGCAGACGAGTTTCGAGGTGGAGGTCGTCCTCGCGGACGATTATTCGCAGGACTCGACGCCGGAGATTCTCAGAGAGTACGAGGCGGGCAACCCCCGCGCGCGGCTCCTGCCGACCGAGCGGAGGCTGGGAATCACCCGCAATTACAAGCGGGGCTTCGACGCCTGCCGCGGCCGTTACGTGGCCGTGCTTGAGGGCGACGACTTCTGGACTTCCCCGCGAAAGCTCGAACTACTCGCCGCGTTCCTCCGACGACACCCGGAGTGCTCGTTCTGCTTCCACCGGATAATCAGGCTCGACGAGGCTTCGGGGCAGGCGGCCGTCTACCCGGCGTTCGGGGCGGGGGCCGAACCCGAGTTCTTCACGGCGAGACGGCTCGCGCGGGGGAACTTCATCGGGAACTTCTCGGCCTGCGTGTACCGCCGCGACATCATCGCCGACCTCGGGCCGGGGCTCTGGAGCATGAAGGTCCGCGAGTGGCCTTTCAACATCGTCGTCGCCCGGCGCGGGCTCATCGGTTACGTGCCCGAAATCATGTCCGTCTACAGGGCACACCCCGGCGGCGTCTGGTCGCAGAAGGCGCCGGCCGAGCAGAGGGCGGCGCTGTCCGAGCTGATAGAGACTTACAACAACTATCTTGAGTTCGAGTTCGACGCGGAGTTCCAGTCCGTCAGGGACGCGCTCACGGCGGAGGCGAGGGAGCGCGGCGAAGCGGATGGGGCCGGGCCGGCTTACAGGAGACTCGGGCGACGGATGAAGTCTTTCGTGCCGCCGGTCCTCGTCAGCATGATGAACGGCATCAAGGGGCGCGGGCGTTGATACTTTGAGGCGCCTTAAACTTTTCCCGCCGACGCCGCGCCGGCCGGGCCGGGCGTCGCGGCCGTCAGGGATGCGGGACGGCCGGCAGACTTCCGCGACCCGGCCGCCTCTATCAAGTCGCTCATGGCGTCGAGTCGCGACTGCCATTCGCTCAGCGCCGCCACCTCGCGGCGGCGCGCTATCATCCGCTCGTCGCCGGCCGAGCCGAGCGCGCGCTCAAGCGCCTCAAGGAAAGAGTCCGGGCGGCCGTCGGAGGTGATGAGGACGCCGTGCCGCTCGTTGAACTCGCGAACAGCGGGGATGGCGGTCGAGACGACGGGCTTGCCGGCGGCGAGGTATTCGTTCAGCTTCACGGGCACGACCGTCTCGGTCGCGGCGTTGTTCAGGTAAGGCACGATGCACACGTCCATCGCGCGGACGTGGCGCGCGAGTTCGCCGTGCGGGCGCTGGCCCGTCAGGCGCACGTTGGGCAGCGCGCCGAGGCCGTTGACGGACGCCTGCTGCGGCCCGACCAGCACGAACGACCACTCGGGCCTCGCGCGCGCCAAGGCGGCCAGCAGCTCGAAGTCAACGTGCTTGTGCAGGCCGCCGACGTAGCCGATGACGGGGCGCCTCGCGTGCTCTCCTTCGTCGCCCCCTTCTTCGGCGGCGAACGCGCCGAGGTCAACGCCCGGCGGCAGGACGTGGACGTTGTCGTTCCACCTCCCGCACAGCTCGGCGAGCCGCGTGCAGTTGGCGAAGACGAGGTCGCAGAGTTTAAGTACCTCCTCCTCGCTCCGCGAGAGGCCGCGCGCGTGCGGGGTCAGTTGCGAGAAGTCCGCGGTGCAGTGATAGAGGGTGACGCCGCGCGGCGTGGCGAGCAGGCGGATGATGTCGAGCGCCGTGTCGGTCGGCAGGAAGGTCCAGAGCACGGGGTCGCGCATGCCGAGCCGGCGGGCGGCGCGCGCGACCTGCTGGCGGAGCAGCGCGCGGTTGACGAGGCGCCGCCAGCGCGGCCCGAACGGCGGCAGGACGAGCGGCGAGACGACGCTCACGCCCGGCGCCACGGAACGAACCCCGTGCGAGAGCAGCGAGTCGGCCCAGCGCCCGAGCCTCTGCGCCACGCGCCCCGCGTCTTGCAGCGAAGGCGAGCGCACGCCCGTGTTCTCGACGTAGAGCACGCGGTTCCCCGCCCTCGCCAGACGCAAAGAGACCTCCTGCGGTATCTGCCACAGGAAGCCCCACTCGACGCTTGAGATGAGGACGATGTCTCGACCGCTAATCATAACCGGCGTGCTAAACGGACCTGCCCGTCGCGCAGGCGACGCCTTCGCCCTCCGCCCCGAGCGCGGCCCTAATCTCGGCGGCCGACTCGTGCGCGGCGCGGACGGCTTCGCAGACTCTTGAGACGACGGCCGGCTCCATGTCTGACCAGACGGGCAGGCTCAGGCTGCGCGCGGCGAGGAGCATCGTGTTCGGCAACTCTTCGTCGGGCGGCGCGAAGCGCCTGTAGGCGGTGTGGCGGTGCGCGGGCGGGTCGTAATACTTCCGCGTCTCGACGTTCTCGGCTTCGAGCGCCGCCGCCAGCTCGTCGCGCGTCAGCCCGAAGGCGTCGGCCTCGACCTTGACGGAGAAGTCTTTGTAAGAGCTGCGGTCGTCGGCGCGCACCTGCTGGAAGCTCAGGCCGGGCACGTCGGCAAGCTCCTCGCGGTAGAGTTCGGCGAGGCGGTTGCGGTGGAGAGCGCCGGCTTCGAGCGCGGGCAGGCCGCGCAGGGCGAGCAGGGCGGCCAGCTCGCCCATCCGACCGTTGAGGCCGGCGAAGGCGCTGTCGTAGTTGCCGGTGTTGCCGTACTCCCTGCCGTAACGAATCTGCTCGGCGAGCGCGTCGTCGTCGGTCGCGACCACGCCGCCTTCGCCCGCGACGAGCAGCTTCGTGAAGCTGAGGCTGAAGACGTTGGCGTCGCCCTGCGGCCCGACGGGCTCGCCCTTGTAGAGCGAGCCGAGGGCGTGCGCGGCGTCGAAGACGAGGCGGAGGCCGCGCCGACGGGCGAGCGCGCGCAGTTCGTCCACGTCGGCCGGGTTGCCGTGGTTGTGGACGGCGACGATGGCCGTGGTGTGGTCGTTGATGGCGGCCTCGGCCGCGGAGGGGTCGAGGTTGGCGGTGCGCGGGTCCGCGTCGGCGAAGACCGGGCGCGCGCCGACCCAGACGAGCGCGCTTATGGTCGCCATGAAGGTGAAGCTGGGAACGACGACCTCGCCCTTGAGGCCGAGCGCCTGATAGGTGAGCATCAGGCCGGTCGTGCCGCTGGAGACGGCGACGGCGTGGCGGACGCCGAGGTGTTCGGCCAACGCCTCCTCGAAGGCGCGCAGGCGGTGGCCCTTGCTGAGAAAGCCGCTGGCGAGCACGTCGCGCATCTCGGGCGCCAGCGCCTCGAAGTCGGGCAGCGCCGGCCGGGCGACGCGCACCGGATTCTCAAAGAGTGGGCTACCTCCCGCCAAAGCCGGTCGTTTCTTCATGCCAACCGTTTCCCCTCGTCTTGATGACGCGCGCCGGGACGCCGACGGCCGTGACGTTGTCGGGCAAATCCCTCGTCACGCACGCCCCGCCCCCGACGGTCGCCCACGCCCCGATTGAAACCCTGTCGATGACGCTCGCGCCGATGCCGAGGTAGCTGCCCTCGCCAACTGAGACGCGGCCCGCGACCCTGACGCCAGGGCCGAGCGTCGCGTAGCGGCCGACGCCGGTGTCGTGGCTCACGCTGGCGCCGACGTTGACGACGGCGTGGTCGCCGAGATGACTGCCGGCGCTGACGAAGGCTTGGGGGAAGACCATCACGCCCTCGCCCAAGTGGGCCTCGGGCGAGACGTAGGCCAGCGGCGAGACGGCGCTCGCGAACCGGAAGCCGCGCGCGGCGGCCCGGCCGACGAGGTACTTGCGAAGCTGCGGCAGCCCGACGGCGCAGACGACGGCGAGCCCTTCGGGGTCGGCCCCGTCGAACCACGCCCAGTCGCCGAGGAAGGGGACGCCGCCAATCTCGGCCGGGTAGTTCTCCGGGTCGTCGGCGACGAAGCCGAGCAGCCGCGGCCCCGCGCGCTCGCGCTCCCGTTGGCTCAAGATTTCGGCCACCTCGCGCGCGTGCCCGCCCGCGCCGACGATGACCACGCGGCCCGACGACATCTGTTTCTCTCGGCTCTCTCGGGGAGGACGCCCGCGCTTCGCGCGCCGCTCGGCGTTTATGTTAGATTCGAGTCCCGGCCTTCCCCTTCGAGACTGCTTAACGTGAGCGGCCCGCGCCACCGCAGGGCGTTGCCGCGAGTCTGAATCATCGTCGTTTGAGTGTCAACCGCGAGGCTGGCGCGCGTGAAGTGTTACGTATGTCTGACGCCGAGCAGAACGTCTCTCGCTCCACGCCGCGGCGGGCGCTGAAGGTCTGCCACGTCGTCGCCACGGCCGAAGGCGGGCGGTGGGTGGCCGAGCAGTTGAGAGAGCTGCGCGACCGGCACGGCTGCGAGGTGTCGGCCGTCGTCGGCGGGCGGGCGGGCAGCCTCGTCGAGATGCTGCGCGCCGAAGGCATCCCTTACCACGCCGAGAGCTTCGTCTTCTCGTCGCCGCTCGGGGTGCTGAGGGCGGCGGCGGCCGTCTACAGGCTGGCTCGCCTCTTCCGGCGCGAGCGCGTGGACGTGGTCCAGAGCCACCTCTTCTTCTCGATGGTCGTCGCGCGCCTCGCCGCGTGGCTCGCCGACGTGCCCGTGCGCCTCGCCATGTACGCCTCGCCGTTCCACCTCGAAGCCCACACCTCGCTCTGGATTGACCGCGCGACGTGCCGGATGGACTCGGCGCTCATCCCTTCGTGCGAGCGGAGCGTCGAGCTGTGCCGCGAGATGGGCGTCCGAGGGGAGAGCGCGCCGCTCGTCTACTACGGGCCGGACGAGCGCCGCTTCGACCCCGACAAGATTGAGCCGGCCGGCATCCGCGCGCAGTTCGGCTGGCCGCCCGACACGCCGCTCGTCGTCAAGGTCGCCTACTTCTACCCGCGCCTCTCGAAGTCGCGCTGGGTGCCGAAGGTCGTACACAACCGCGGCATCAAGGGGCACGGCGACTTGGTGAAGGCCGTGCCGCACGTGCTGGCCGAGTACCCGGACGCGAAGTTTCTTCTCGTCGGCTCCGGCTGGGGCGAGGCGGGCGAGAGGTACAAGCGCGAGGTCGAGGCGCTGGTCCGCGAGATGGGGTTGGAGGAGAGCGTGCTGTTCCCCGGCTACCGCGCCGACGCGAACCGCATTCTCCGCGAGGCGGACGTGGCCGTGCAGGCTTCCCTGCACGACAACCCGGCCGGGACGATTGAGTCGCTGTTGATGGAGTGCCCGACGGTGGTGACGCGCGTCGGCGGCCTCGTCGATACGGTCCGCGAAGGCGAGACGGGACTGCAAGCCAACCCGAACGACCCGCGCGACCTCGCCCGCCGCATCGTCGAGATGCTGCGCGAGCCGGAGCGTGCGCGAGAGATGGGGCGGGCCGGGCGGAGATTGATGCTCGAACGCTTCACGCTGAGCCGGACGGCCGAAGACCTTTACAAGCTCTACCGGCGACTGCGCGACTCGCAGACACGGCAGTTCTACGACCCGCTTCGCTCCCTTTGGCGCTTGCTCAGCGCACTCCCGGTCCTCGCCTACATGGCCGTCAGGCTGCTCTTCGTGGACATGCTCGTGCACGCCTACGTGCCCGGCTTTTTCAGAAGGCTCGGGCGCCTGACGCGCAGGCTGCGGCGCCGCACGCCCGTGGCACGTGCCGGCGGCCAACTGCGAAATCTTGAGCGGTGACGGTGAGCTTTAGCGCGATTCCTGCTCGCGGCGGTCGCGGTCGGCGTCGCGGGCGGCGGCGATGGCGTCGAAGGAGCGGCGCTGCTCGGGCGTGAGGACGGCGCGAATGCGTTCGCGCCCGGCCGCGCGCGCGGCGTCGTAGCGCGGGCGGCACTCGCCGCGCAGCGCCCGGTACTTCTCGCGCGTCTCGTCGATGACGGAGCGGATTTGCGCGGCCTGCTCGTCGTTAAGTTTCAGCTCGCGCCGGAGTTGGTCGAAGAGGTCCTCCTTCGGGCTCGCTTCGCGCGCCGAGTCGCCCCCCGCGCGCGAGCGGTAGACGCCCGCCAGCGAGACGCCCGTCACGCAGCCCAGCGCGAAGACCCCCACCACCGCGAGCCAGAGCGTGAGCTTAGTCCTGCCGCGCCCCTTCATCTCGGCCCCTCCCCTTCTTCTTCGTCGAGGATGGTGTCCAGAATCTCGTCGTTCGAGAAGCCGCGGCCCTCGGCGAACATCGCGCCTTCGACGCCCACGTCGCCCGGCGACAGCAACTCGGCGCCGGCCGCCGCCACCGCGCGGCCCCTCGGGGCCGACGCGAAGAGCGAGAGCGCGAAGGCGAGCGCCGCCACCAAAGCCATCGCCGGCACCGCGCGCCAGAAGACGGCGAGCGCCGCGCGCCACCACTCGGCCTCCTCGCGCCGCGCCCGCTCGGCTGCTATGCCGGCGCGCACGCGCGCGTAGAGGTAGGGCGACGAGGCGACCCGCTCGGCCTCCTCCGCGTTCTCGGCCGAGGCGCGCAACACCTCGCGCCCGACCCGCTCCAGCGCCGCCCCTTTATCCTTCCCCGCACCCGCCATAAAGTGTTTCACCTTCCCCAGACAATAAAAACGGGCGCGCGCCCCGGCCGGTTACAAAAACCTGCCGAGCGCCCGCCGCAGCGCCGCCCGCGCCCTGTGCGCCCGCACCTTGACCTTCGAGAGCGACCACCCGAGCGCGCCCGCGATTTCGGCCACCGGCATCTCCTCGACTTCGAGCATGACGAGCACCACCCGGTCCTCCGGCGACAGACGCTTGAGCAGCTTCTCCGCCAAATCGCGAGAGACGGCGGCCGACTCGGCGTCCCTTCCCGCGCCCTCCTCCCGAAGCCTCCGGCCGAGCGACGCCGACTCCTCGGCCGTCACGTCTTCAAGCGCCGTCTCGGGCCTGCGGCCCTGCCGCCGCAGCTCGTCGTAGCTGGCGTTGAAGGCGATGCGCGCCAGCCACGCGGCGAACGACCCTTCGGGGCGCGCGTTGAAGTCCGACAGGGCGAAGTAGGCTTTCGTAAAACTCTCCTGCACGACCTCCTCAATCTGCTCGGGGCGGCGGAAGAAGCGCGAGGCGATGAGCGCGACGCGGCGGCGGTGGCGCCCGAACAACTCCTCGAAAGCCTCCTCTTCGCCTTCCAGCACGCGCGCCACGAGCCCCGCGTCCGACATTGAATTGAAGCTCATTCAGGCACGAGGGCGACGCGGAAGCCGGCGAGCGCCCACTCCCGCTCGCCCTCGACTTCGGTGATGTAGGAGAAGTCGCCGGGCGCGTTCGGGCCGAGGGCGTAGCAGGTGGCGTTGCCTTGGGCGTCGCGGTAGAAGCCGAGTTCGAGCGTCTCGGTGTCGCTCCACTCGGGGTGAAAGATGGTGCCGACGAGGTTGAAGACGGCCGGCGGGCAGACCGTCAGACGGTAGCCGCGCGGCAGCAGACGGCGGGCACGCCAGTCCTCGTTGACGACGCGGACGAACTCGCGCAGGGAAAGATAGTTGTGCTCGTAGCGCGTGCCGTTCATCATGCCGGCGCGGCCGAGGTAGGCGGCGAAGGGGTCGGCCGTCGGGTCGTGGCCGTAAGCCGAGCCGTAGAACTGCCGGTTGCCGGGCAGGTAGCGCGGCTTCTGCGTCGTCTCGACGCCGACGACGCGGCCCTGGTGCGCGCGGTGGCCTTCCGTCAGGCGCTCGCGGAAACTGGCGCCGTGCTCCCGAGGCCGCGCGAAGTCGTGCGGCGCGGCCGGGTAGAGCCGCGCGAAGTAGGCGTCGTCGAGCGGCAGGGCTTCGTGCGAAGGTATCAGGTGCCACTCGATCTGGAAGTGGCGCAGCCCCTCGGCCGCCTCCGGCGCCACGTCGAAGCCCGCAAGCTCGTCTGTCGTCAACGCCGCGCCCGCCCCGAGGCCGAAAAACTCGCGGAGCCTCGCCTCCCTCTCGCCGGACCATCCGTCCATAAACTCCCCCCGCCGCTTGGTTTTTCCCCGACACAGTAATACATTTCATTCACAAATCTCTTGTGATACCGCCCCCCGCCCCCAGGTTTAGACTTTAGCCTCGCATTTTTCCATCTCGGCGCACGCCGGGCGCGCGACCGGCGGCACCACATATCCCGTAACCGTCGGGCGCCCTCCGGCGTCTTTACCTGAGAGTCTATTTACAGGGACAGGTGTTTTTTTTGAAGTTTATGGTTTCCTTAAAATCCCCGCTCGCCGCGCTCCTGCTGGGAGTCGTGCTGTTCGCCGCAGGCTGCGGGCGCTCGGAATCGAAGGCCGACGCCAAGGCGGGCGGAGGCGACGGCGCGCCGCGCAAGGGCCGAGGCTCCGAAGCGGAGGCGCCGGCCTTCGCCGTCACCGTCGCCAAGGCGGAAGCGCGCGAGGTGCCATCCTACATACAGGCCACGGGCAGCCTCGTCGCCGACGAAACGTCGGACGTGGCGCCGCAGGTCTCCGGCCAGATAGTAGCGACGCCGGCCAACGTCGGCGCCTTCGTCCGGCAGGGCGACGTGCTCGTCCGGCTCAACGACCGCGACGCCCGCCTGCGTCTGAACCAGTCGCGCGCCGCCGTGCAGGAGGCGATTGCCGGCGTCCGTCAGGCCGAGGCGCGCTTGGGCTTGCAGCCGGGCGGGAATTTTCAGGCCAGCAACATCCCCGAAGTGCGCGCCGCAGGCTCCTCGCTCGAACAGGCGCAGGCCGAGCTTCGTCTCGCCGAGGCCAACGAGCGTCGTTACCGCGAGCTGGTCGAGACGGGCGACGTGGCCCTGAGCGTCTACGACCAGTTCCGCACGGCGCGCGACACCGCCCGCGCCCGCGTCAACGCCGCCCGCCAGCAGCTCGAAGCCGCCGCCAACGCCGCGCGCCAGAGCAACCAGGCCGTGCAGAGCGCGCAGGCGCAGGTCGAGTCGGCGCGCTCCGCGCAGGCCATCGCCGAGAAGGCAGTCGCCGACGCCGTCATCCGCGCGCCCTACGCCGGCTACATCAGCAACCGACCCGTCGCCGTCGGCGAGTACGTCACGCCGTCGGCCGTCGTCGTCACGCTGCTGCGGACGAACCCGCTGAAGTTGCAGCTACAGGTGCCCGAGGGCGAGGTGCCCTTCATCACGCAGGGCATGGGCGTCTCTTTGGAAGTCGAGGCGCACCGCGACCGCCGCTTCGCCGGCCGCGTCTCGGCCGTCAACCCCGCCGTCGACCCCGTCTCGCGCGCCGCCGTCATCGAAGCCGCCGTCGAGAACTCCGACAACGCCCTGCGCGCCGGCATGTTCGCCACCGCGCGCATCGTCCGCGCGGGCGGCAACCGCTCCGTCTACGTCCCGCGCTCGGCCGTGCTCTCGGACCAGAACACGAAATCCTTCCGCGTCTTCGTCATCGATAAAGATATGGCAAAGCTGCGCGTCGTCCAGATAGGCACGGAAGAGGGCGAGTGGATTCAGATAGTCTCCGGCGTCAACCCCGACGAAGTGGTCGCCACCTCCAACCTCCAGCAGCTCTTCGAGGGCGCGCGGGTGCAGGTGCAACAGTAGCGGTCAGCAGGACTTTTAAAACGACATGCAGAAGCTAGCCGAGATTTGCGTCAAGCGCCCCGTCTTCGCCACCGTCATCATCCTTCTCCTGACGGTCGTCGGCGGCTTCGCCTTCTTCTCCTTGGGCGTTGACCGCTTCCCGAAGATTGACGTGCCGACCGTGTCGGTCCAAACGTCGAACCCCGGCGCGGCGCCCGCCGAGATCGAGACGGAAGTGACGGACATCATCGAGGGCGCCGTCAACACCGTCCCCGGCATCGAGGAGATGCGCTCGAACTCGTCGCAGGGCTCGTCGAACGTCACCGTCACCTTCAACCTTGAGAAAGACCCCGACCTCGCCACGCAGGAGGTGCGCGACAAGGTCAACACGGTCCTCAACCGCCTGCCCGAGACGGCCGACCCGCCCATCGTCCGCAAGTCCGACCCCGACTCGACGCCCGTCCTCCAGTACGCCATCAGCGCGCCGCGCTCTTCGATTGAGCTGACGAACATCGTCCAGAATCAGATTCAGGAGCGCATCGAGTCGGCCGACGGCGTCGGCGAGGTCGTCATCTTCGGCGGGCGCCAGCGCGAGATAAAAGTCTACATCGAGCCCGAGCGCCTGCGCGCCTACAACATCTCGGTCACGGAGGTCGTGGGCGCGCTGCGCGCGCAGAACCTTGAGCTGCCGGGCGGCCGTTTGAACGAGGGCGCGAAGACGGTGACGCTTCGCACGATGTCGCGCGTCCAGAAGGTCGAGCAGTTCGGCGACATCGTCGTCGCCTCCAAGAACGGCTACGCGGTGAAGGTCAGCGACGTGGGCCGCGTCGAGGACAGCGGCGTCGACCCCAACTCGGCGGCGACGCTCAACGGCACGCCCTCCGTCTCGCTCGCCATCCGCAAGCAGTCGGGCGCCAACACGGTCGCCGTCATCGAGGCCGTCAAGCAGCGCATGGCCGAGATTCAACCGCTGCTCCCGCCCGACCTGAAAATCGCCGTCACGCGCGACCAGCAGGAGTTCATCGAAACCTCCTTGCACGCCATCGAGGAGCACTTAATCGTCGGCGGCCTGCTCGCCGCCGTCATCGTCTTCCTCTTCCTCTGGAACTTCCGCTCGACCATCATCGCCGCGCTCGCCATCCCGACCTCCATCATCTCGGCCTTCGCGGTCATCGCCTGGCTCGGCTACTCGCTCAACCAGATGACGATGCTTAGCTTGACCCTGATGGTCGGCATCGTGATTGACGACGCCATCGTCGTCCTTGAGAACATCTACCGCTTCGTTGAGGAGAAGGGGATGCACCCCTTCCAGGCCGCCATCGAGGGCACGCGCGAAATCGGCCTCGCCGTCATGGCGACGACGCTGTCCTTGCTCGCCGTCTTCATCCCCGTCGGCTTCATGACCGGCATCGTCGGCCGCTTCATGTCCTCCTTCGGCCTGACCTCGGCTGCGGCCATCGCCGTCTCGCTCATCGTCTCGTTCACCCTGACGCCGATGCTCGCCGCGCGCTGGATTAAGCCGCGCAAGGACACGCTCACGCCCGAGGGGATGCCGATGACGAGCGTCAGCGCGGCCGGCGCGGGCGGCGGGGACGCGAACTATCACCACACCGCCCCCGACCACGCGAGCCCGAACCGGGAGTTCGAGGAGGACGAGGCCCACGGAGCGCCGCAGCATCACTCCTCGAAGGAGGGGCGCTTCTACAAGCCCATCGACCGCACCTACATGTGGATGCTGCGCTGGTCGATGGCTCACCGCTGGGTCATCGTCCTCATCTGCGTCGCGGTCGTCGCCTCCATCGTCCCGCTCTACCGCTGGGTCGGCTACAACTTCCTGCCCGACGAGGACGAGTCGGCCTTCCAGGTCTCCTTGAGGATGCCGCAGGGCACGAGCCTGCCGGCGACGCAGTCGGTCGTCGAGCGCATCGCCCGCGACGTGCGCGAGCAGATACCGGGCGTCGAGAGCACGCTGGCGCTCGCCGGCTTCGGCCGCGGCAGCGGCCCGAACACGGGCTCCATTCAGGTGCGCCTCGTCCCCGTCGGCGACCGCGAGGCGTCGCAGACCGAACTCATCCAGCGCACCCGCCAGATGATTCAGAGGAAGAAGTTCCCGAAGGAGTTTGAAATCGGCGTCTCGGGCACCTCCTCCATCGGCGCCTCCATCGGCGGCGGCGGGCGCGGCGGCTCCGCGCTCGGCTTCTACATCAGCGGCCCCGACATGCAGAAGCTCGACGACTACTCGAAGCGGCTGGTGGACAAGCTCAAGGAGGACGACAACTTCCGCGACGCCGACCGCTCCATCGAGCCCGGCACGCCCGAGGTGAGAGTCCGCATCGACCGCGCGCGGGCGGCCGACCTCGGCGTCGAGGCCGGCGACGTGGCGCAGGCCATGAACATCCTCGCCGCGGGCCAGCGCGTGACGACCTTCAGCGAAGGCTCCGACCAGTACGACGTGGTCGTGCAGGCCGACGAGCAGTACCGCCGCAGCCGCGAGTCTCTGCGCGAGTTCTCGGTGGCGAGGGCCGGCGGCGGCACGGTGGGTCTTGAAAAGCTCGTGCAGTTGGAGGAGGGCGAGAGCCCGGCCTCCATCAGTCGTCTCAACCGCCAGCGGCAGGTGACCATCTCCGCCAGCGTCTCGCCCAACGCGTCAGAGTCCGAGGCCATCGCCGCCGCGCAGCAGTACACCGCCGGGCTGAACATGGAGCCGGGCTACAGGACCGGCGTCACGGGACAGTCGAAGGAGTTGCAGCGGGCGAACCAGTCCTTCATGCTCGCCTTCGCCCTCTCCTTCGTCTTCATGTATCTCATCCTCGCGGCGCAGTTCGAGTCGTTCATCCACCCCGTCACCATCCTGCTGACGCTGCCGCTCTCGGTGCCCTTCGCCCTGCTCTCGACGTTGATTGCCGGGCAGCGCCTCAACATCTTCTCGGCGCTCGGCATCCTCCTCCTCTTCGGCATCGTCAAGAAGAACGCGATTCTTCAAATCGACCACACGAACGAGCTGCGCGCCCACGGCATGGAGCGCTACGGCGCCATCCTTCAGGCGAACCGCGACCGCCTGCGTCCCATCCTGATGACGACCATCGCGCTCGTCGCCGGCATGATCCCGCTCATCCTCGGCACGGGCGCGGGCGCCGCGACGAACCGCTCCATCGGCGTCCTCGTCGTCGGCGGCCAAAGTTTGTGTCTGCTGCTGACGCTCCTCGCCGTGCCCGTCTTCTACTCACTCTTCGAGGACGCCGAAGAGTCGCGCGTCTGGGGCTACGTCGGCGGTCGCTTCGGCCGATTCACGGGGGGCTTGGGGCGGCGCGTCTCCGAAGCTTACGCCTCGGCCACGTCGTCCTTCCGCCGACGGCCTCGGCCGACCAAGGCGGCCGGCGCCGTCTCGCGCCGCACACGCAAGGAAGGCTACACGGACCCGGCCGCGGGCGACTGAACGAGAACTTTAAGAGTCATGAATTTCAAACGGCACGTCCTATCAGCACTCGTCGCGGCCTCGCTGCTCTCGGCGCCCGCGGCCGCGCTCGCGCAGAATCAGGGCCAGCAGCAGCCGCCTTCCTCGACGCCGCAGCCGGCGCCGCCCGCCGGCTCCTCCGCGCCGCGCCCGCAGCAGACGCCGCCGAACGCCCCCGGCTCGACCGTCCGTCCCGAGAACGAGGCGCAGCAGAGCACGCAGCCCCAGACCGGCCCGCAGCAGGAGCGCCAGCAGACGACCCCGCGCACGCAGGGGCCGCGCCCGACGACTCCGCTCCCGCCCGGCTCGCAGCCGACCGCGCCCGGCACGACCGGGACGCAGACCGCTGCGCCCGCTGGCACCACCGGCACGCAGACCGTGACCGGCACGGGCGCCGCGACCGGCCCCGGCGGCGTCCCGCAGTCTCCGGGGCAGAACGTCGGCACCGGCGGCGTCGCGCCCGCCGAGCTTCCCGCCGACCCGCCGCCCGTCGCGCCCAACTTCGAGGCCCCTTTGCGGCCGCTCCCTTCGGCCGAGCGCGTCGGCGTGGACGTGGCCGAACAGGTGGCGTTGACTTTGAACGACGCCATCGCCATGGCCCTCCAGAACAACAACGACATCGACGGCTCGCGCATCAACGTCGAGGTCGCCGAGTTCAACCTGAGGGCCGCCCGCGGCGTCTACGACCCCGTCTTCTCCTCCGAGAGTTACTACGAGAGCCGCACCACGCCGACCAGCTCCGTCATCGCGGGCGGCCTCAACGGCTCCGTCACGCAGACCGACGCCACCGGCTCCGCCCGCGTCGGCGGCTTCTCGCCCTGGGGCGGCGGCGCTTATCAATTCGACTTCTCCTCGACGCGGCTGACGACCAACAACCAGAACGTCACGCTCAACCCGCAGTTCCCCTCGGCGCTCACCTTCACCTACACGCAGCCGATACTGCGCGGCTTCCGCTTCGACAACAACCGCCGCCAGATAGAGATCGCCAAGAAGAACCTGACGCTCTCCGACGCGCAGTTCCGCCAGCGCGCCATCGAAACCATCTCGCAGGTCGAGTCGGCCTACTGGGACATGGTCTTCGCGCTCAGGAACCTGCAAGTCCAGATTGACGCCGTCAAGCAGGCGCGCACGCAGCTCGAAAGCAACCAGCGCCTCGTCGCGCAGGGCGTCCTCGCCCCCATCGAGCTGGTCGCCGCCGGCTCGCAGGTGACGACCTTCGAGCAGAACGTCTACACCGCGCAGGAATCGGTCACGCGCGCCGAGAACACGCTCAAGACCCTCATCCTCCCCGACCGCAACGCGCCGCTCTGGTCGCGCGCGCTCACGCCCGTCACGCCCGTCACCCTTGAGCCGCCGCGCGTGCCCTTGGAGCAGGCCGTCGCCGCCGCCCTTCGCAACCGGCCCGAGCTTCAGCAGCTCCAGACGAGCGCCGAAATCAACCGCATCGACACGCGCTACTTCCGCGACCAGACCAAGCCGCAAGTTGACCTCGTCGGCACCTACACCGCGCTCGGCCTCGCCGGCACGCAGGTCCAATCGACGGGCGGCACGACGGGGGCGAACGCCGCGCTGCGCGCCCGCGTTAACGAGTTGTCAACCATCGCGGGCCTGCCCCCGCTCGAAGGCACGACCGGCAGCGGCGGCACGACCGTCCCGCAGAATCTCGTCGGCGGCCTGCCCACCTCGCTCTCGAACCTCGTCGGGCAGGACTACCCGACCTACCGCGTCGGCGTCCGCGTCGATCTTCCCTTCCGCAACCGCACGGCCGAAGCCAACCTCGGCCGCTCGCTCGCGCTGGGGCGGCAGGTCGAGAACCAGCGCGCGCAGGCCGAGCAGATTGTCGAGGCCGACGTGCGCAACGCCACGCAGGCTTTGCGCTCGGCCGAGGCGCGTCTGGCCGCCGCCGCCGCCGCGCGCTCCTCCGCCGAGCAGCTCTACGAGAGCGAGCAGCGCCAGTTCCGCGCCGGCACCACGACCGTCTTCCTCGTCCTCCAGCGCCAGAACGAGCTGCTGGCGGCGCGCGGCCGTGAGCTTCAGGCGCAGACCGACCTCAACAAGTCAATCGCCGAGTTCCAACGCTCGACGGGCAGCACGCTCGACGCCAACCGCGTCTCCATCCTCCGCGACGGCCCCTCGCGCGAATTCAACCTCCGCCCGGCCGAAGACTCGCTCGCCGGCCGCCTCCTTCACCCGCAGGTCGAGGCCACGAAACCCGATGGCAACTAGGCGACTCCCTACCGGCTTAACGCTCTCCCTCGTCCTGCTCGCGCTCTCCGCGTGCGGCGGGTCGGACGACAAGTCGAAGGGCGGCGGAGGGCGCGGGGTCGTGGTGGTGAGCGCGCCGCAGGCGGGCGTGGTCAAGCGCGTGCTCGTCAACGAGGGCGGGACGGTCGCCGAAGGCGCCCCCGTCGTCGAGATAGTGGTGCAGACCGGGCAGCCGGGCGCCGAGAAGAAGATGGACGAAGACCCGGTCGCGCGCGCGGCGCAGGTCATACAGTCTTCCGAGGCCGAGATAGAGGCGGCGCGTTCGGCGGTCGTGCGCGCCGAAGTCGAGGTGCAACGCCTCACGCCGCTCGTCGCCGCCGGGCAGGCTTCGCAGGGCGAGTTGGACGGCGCGCGCGCCGACTACGAGCGTGCGCAGCAGCGTTTGCAGCGCGCGCAAGGCTCGGCGCAGAGCGCGCAGGGCGGGCTCGTCGCCGCGCGCCGGCAGGCGCAGAACCGCGCGGCGGCCGCGGCCCCGACGCCGGCCGAGCAAATCGCGCAGGCACTCGCCTCATCCGCCGGCACCGTCACGGTCGTCAGCGTCAAGGCAGGCGACCGCGTCACGCAAGGTCAGCCCGTCGCCACGCTGCGGGCCGGCGGCAAGTAGAGGTTAGGTTGTCAGCCGACCCCGCCAACATCGGCCCGCGCGAGCAGACGAAGCGAAGGCTGCTCGGCATCGTCGCCCTCGTCTGCGGCGTCGGCCTCGCCTTCGCCTCGGTCGTGGCGGGCGCCCCGCGCCTGTCGCGCCTCGTCGTCTTCCTCCCCGTCTGGTTGGCGGGCCTCGGGATGTTCATGGCGCGCGAGAAGACCTGCGTCGCCCTCGCCGCACGCGACGCGCGCAACATGGACGCGGGCGAGGAGCCCGTCGGCGACGCGGCGACGGCCGCCCGCCTGCGCGAGAAGGCCCGCCGCATCAACCGCCGCGCCCTCTTCGTCGCCGCCGCCTCGACCGCCGTCGCACTCCTCTTCCCCTGAGCGCCCGCCGGGGCGGCTCCAAATTGGTTGCAATCTCCCTCACGGGGCGTTAATCTCCCGCCGGTGGGCGCCGCCTCTCCTCCGACTCCCGCACGAAGGCACACCAATCCCCGGCCGCCCTGAAGCAGCTTGTCCCGGCTGGATTGGCGTGAGAACTAATTAATACAGCGCGAGTACTCCGAGGAGTACGTCAAACAAGAACTCCGCCGTCAGGCCCTCCGTATTGTCGTTCTGCATGACGCCCTCCGGCGTCGGCGTCGGGGCGGCCAGCGGCGCCTCGGGGGTGGGCGCCGGAGCCGGCGGCGCCGGGTTATCGTTCTGCATGACGCCCGCGCTGAGTGAGACGGTCAAGAGTATGGCGAGCACAAAGGCTCCGAGAGTTTTACGCATTGTTTTTCCCTTCGAGATTGATGAGAGTTGGCCGACTTTTATCGCCGTATCTTGCTGAGGTACGGCGGGTTTACTTCCGCTGCAAGCCTCTTGCATCGGTGAAGAAAGGTGCCCTCACGTGACTTTAGCAGACGTGCGTCTGAAGGAACTAGGTAACGACTCGCCGGCCTCCCGCGACCGCGTGCTGCTCACTTGCGCGCTGGCTTCGGACTTGATTCAGAAGGGCCGCTACGAGGACGCGCGCGACGCGCTGGGCGATTTGTGGCCCGGCATCGGCACGCGGCCCGCGGTGAAAGACCTCTCGCCGCCGGAGGCGGCCGAAGTGCTGCTCCAGTGCGGGACGTTGACGGGGCTGCTCGGGGCGGGGAGGAACGTCCCGGCGGCGCAGGAGCGCGCGAAGGATTTACTGAGCGAGGCCATGCGCAAGTTCCGCTCGCAGGGGCGGCTTGAGAAGGCGGCCGAGGCTCAATGCGAGCTGGGGGCCTGCTACTGGCGCCTCGGCGCGCACGACGAGGCGCGCGTCCTCATGCGCGAGGCGTTTGAAACCCTCGCCGACGAACACGTCGAGCTGAAAGTTAAGATACTCGTCCGCCGCACGCTCGCCGAGGTCAGCGAGAACAGGTATCACGAAGCCCTGAACATCCTGAAGGAAGCGGAGCCGGTCTTCCATTCCGCGGACGACGCGCTGAAAGGGCGTTGGCACGGCCAGCGCGGCATCGTCCTCATGAGGCTCGCCCTGACTGACGGCGGCCGGGACTACGCCGACCAGTCCATCATCGAGTTCACGGCCGCGATTTACCACTACGAGCAGGCCGGGCACGAACGCTACTGCGCGCGGAACCTGAACAACCTCGCCTTCCTGCTCTACAAGCTCGGGCGCCACAGGGACGCGCACGAGAATTTGGACAGGGCGCGCTCGATATTCGCGAGGCTGAACGACCCCGGCAGCGTCGCGCAGGTGGACGAGACGCGGTCGCGCGTCCTCATCGCCGAAGGGCGGTACGGGGAGGCGAGTCGGCTGATGGCTGGCGTCGTGCGGACGCTGGAGCAGGGCGGCGCGTCGGCCCTGCTGGCGGACGCGCTCACGGTGCAGGGCGTGGTGTGGGCGCGGCTCGGACTCTTCGAGGGCTCGGTCAAGGTGTTGCGGCGTGCGCTCGCGGTGGCGCAGGACGCGGGCGCTCACATCAGCGCGGGGCTCGCGGCCGTGACGCTGATGGAGGAGCACGGGGCGACGCGCCGCCTTTCGAGGTCCGAGCTGGCGGAGCTTTACCGGCGGGCCGACGAATTGTTGAAGGAGACGCAGGATGCGGAGGACGTGGAGCGGCTGCGCGCGTGCGCGCGCCTCGTCATCACGGGCCTGTCTGGCGCGCAGATACACGAGAAGGACTTCAGCCTGCAAGGCGCCGTCCACGAGTTGGAGTCGCGACTGATGGAGTACGCCCTTGAGATTGAAGGCGGCAGCGTGTCGCGCGCGGCGCGCAGGCTCGGCCTCAAGCACCAGTCCCTCTCTCACATGCTCACCACCCGCCACCAGGAGCTTCTACGCAAGAGGACTCCCCCGACGCCGCGCAAGAGGAGCATCATCAAGAAACCCCGCGGGTGACTTCTGTGAAGCAATAATAGCGGGCCGGGGTTTTCGACACAGAGGGCACGGAGAATAGAGGGCACAGAGAAAAGCAATAAGTCTTTCTCTGTGCCCCCTGTGTTCTCCGTGCCCTCTGTGTTAAAAACGCCTCGCCCCGCTAATCTTTTTGCCCGAAAGGAGGGATGCGCCCGTGAGCACGCTTGAGAACCGTCACTTCAAGCTCGCCGCGCGCCCGGCCGGCATGGTCAGGCGCGAAGACTTTGAGTTCGCCGCCGCCCCGGTCGGCTCGCCCGGCCCCGGCGAGGTTCTGGTCAGGGTGCGCTACGTTTCGATTGACCCGGCGATGCGCGCGTGGATGAACGAGACGCCCTCGTACATGCCGCCCGTCGGGTTGGGCGAGGTGATGCGGGCCTTCGGCGCCGGGCGCGTCGTCGCGTCCAACGACGCCTCGCTCTCCGAAGGCGACGAAGTCACCGGACTGCTCGGCGTGCAGGACTACGCCGTCGTCAAGGCTTCCGGGCTGAACAGGGTTGACACTAATCTCGCGCCGCTGCCGCGTCATCTCGGCGCGCTCGGCGTGGCGGGCATGACGGCCTACTTCGGGCTGCTGGAAGTGGGGCGTCTGCGCGAGGGCGAGACGGTCGTGGTCTCGGGGGCGGCGGGCGCGGTCGGCGGGCTCGTCGGCCAGATGGCGAAGCTCAAGGGCTGTCGCGCCGTCGGCGTCGCGGGCGGCGCGGAGAAGTGCAGATACTTGGTCGAGGAACTGGGATTCGACGCGGCGGTTGACTACAAGGCGGCGTCGCCCGCCCTGCCGCACCTTTACCAGAGTCTAAAAGCCGACTGCCCGCGCGGCGTCGATGTCTTCTTCGACAACGTGGGCGGCGACGTGCTGGACGCGGCGCTGTTGAACCTCGCGCGCGGGGCGCGGGTCGTCATCTGCGGCGGCATCTCGCAGTACAACAACGCGGGTACGCCCGAGGGGCCGAAGTTCTACCTCTCGCTGCTCGTCAACCGCGCCTCGATGCAAGGCTTTCTCGTCTTCGACTACGCCGCGCGCTACGCCGAGGCCGCGGCCGACATCGCCGGCTGGCTCGCCTCCGGCAAACTCAAAGCGCGCGAAGACGTGGAAGAAGGTCTTGAGAACTTCCCCGACGTACTCCTCAAACTCTTCCGCGGCGGCAACCTCGGCAAGCTCGTGCTGAAAGTCTCGGACTGAGCAGGAGAAGTTTTTAGAGCCTGTTTGCGAAGCCCCGAAGGGGCGCGATGGAACATCGCGCCCCTTCGGGGCTTTTAAGACGGGCGCTTATTACTGTGGGGGTGGTGCGGGCTGGTTGTTGTTCTCCTCGGGCTTCGGCCGCGGGGAGCGTTCGACGTGTCGCGCGCTCTCCCAGGATGCCAGCGCGGCCGGGTCGTCTTTGAACTTGTTCAAGATGATGGGATTGAGGCGGCGGACGGCTTCCATGCCGCGCTTAACGGCCGCGTCAATGGTCGCCTTGGCCGATTGACGCGCCGCGTTCCCGGTGTTCTGCCCCTGAACCCCGCGCTCGAAGTCGGCGATGCTGGCGTTGAGTGTTTCAAGGAAATCTGCCGGCAGTTCGTGCCGGATGAACTCGTCTTTAAACGGCGGCGCCTCGGCCGCGAAGGCGCGCGCGGTGTTGAGTAACACCTGATCGCTGACGTTGTGCGGCATGCGGAACTTGTCGTCGAAGCCGGGTATGGAGAAGGCCATCGCACGCGCCGTCCGGACGATCATCTCCAACACCCCGCGCAACCTTGTGCGGGCCGTGCCTTTGCCGGCCGTCCCGAGGCGGGCGGAGCCTCCCGCGGCCGACTGCGCTGCGGCAGCTTCCTCAATCTCTACCCGGATAGCGTCGAGTGAGACGAAGAGGGCGCGGCCGAGGGTCGTCGGCGGAAAGTGCTCTATGTGTGCGTGCCAGAATTCGATCACGCGCCTGAACATTTCGAGCCTGCGAATTTCCAAACCATTCATGATGAGAGACCTCCAATCGGTGAAGATTGATGAGAGGGGCGCTAGCGCGCTCCGTGGACGCCTGCGGTGGAGGCTTTACGGCCTGCCCGTGCTTGCTCGTCCCCGTGGGAAATGGTTTTTACTGCTGCTGAGACGGAATTACGTGAGGATGAAGGGGCGTTTACCGCTGCTGAAATGAAGTTTACCGCTGCTAAAGTCGTCTATGCGGGTGCTAAAACGTCCTGCACGGTTGCTGAAATGACCTGTACACCTGCTAAAACGACCTGAACCGCCGCTAAAGTCAACTTCCACTCTGCTAAAACCATCTGTACCGCTGCTGAAGTCTTCTCTACAACTGCTGAAAGCACCTCAACCGTTGCTGAAGCCATCCGCACGGGTGCTGAAACCAGCTTTCACGTTGCGGAAATTAACTTTCACGGTTCGCGGAGGGGAAGGGCGGAGAGGAGTGGCACTCCGCCGCTTCCTCGGGTGGGTGCCGCGCACTATATCACTTCGCGCGTGCCGTTTCTACAACTTCCTTCACCCCCGACGCACACACGAAGGCCGCGCACGCGCCCACCCGCACGCACGCGGCCCCGCGCACGGCCCGCCACTCCTCCGAGCGCGGGCGTGCTAAGAGCTGCGCCCTTCCGCGCACCTCTTTACCTAATCACAACTAAAATGCCCATCGGCGTGAGGCTCCCTGTGCTATGCTGCGCCCGTTCCAGTCTTTGAAAACGTAAGGGCAACGGCCGGATGCGTAGCTCACCCTCAGCCTCAAGCTAGTGATGAGCATCGCCGTTGAGTTTGAGAGGTTCACACTCACGGCGGTTCGACTACGCACAGACATTCTAACCGAAACTTCGGTTAGGCGCAACCTGTTTCCGTCAGGAGGTAACTCCTGATGGCCCGCGGCGCGCGTCTCAAGCCGGACCGTCTGGCCGAAAAGCTCGTCTATATCAGGACGGCGCTGGGTCTTTCTCAGAATGAGTTAATCAAACGACTCGGCGTTGACCTCACGCAGAACAGAATCTCCGAATACGAAACCGGCAAAGGCGAGCCGCCCCTGCCGGTGCTCTTGGAATACGCGCGGCTCGCTAATGTGTGGGTGGACGTTTTAATTGACGATAAACTAGACCTGCCTGACAAACTGCCGAGTTCGAAGAAACACGATGGCATGAGGCGTACCCGGAATTAGCTATGGTGAATTGCCTATATCATTGCCAGTGATAAAAACGGGATGATAGGAAAATGATTGAAATCAAAAGACTACATCGCCATACAGCCACGGGGAATTAATTGTTGATGGTGTGGCCTTAAAGGGGGTGAGAGTACTCAACTGGGCGGGTACCGGTAAATGGGTTATAGAAAGTCGATATAGTGACTATGATCGTGCCGCATTACTAAAGCAACGTTTTTCAGATTTGCCACAGAGTCTTACTGCTTTAATTATCCTAAATGTATCCCGGTCCCCGTTGAATGCTGAATTTAAAGATGATTTTGATGTTGGAAGAGATGAAGCAGGTGCGATGAACGTTTCTATCACGCGTACTTTTAACCCAGGATTCTGGAAACACCTGTGGAGTATTCATGAATACATTCATGAGTTTGGGCAGGTGGTTCAAAGAGAGCCTCAATTTAAAGCAACCTATACCGACATGCGGGACCAGAGGACTACTCCTGCCTTTGTATTATCGTTCCTCGTAGAGAACGGTGATATTCCCATAGGCGAAGAGGCTTTAAAGGATGAGAAGATAATGCGTGATTTACACGCATTAACGGAAGCCTCTTTAGCGTCAAAACTAGGCAAACACGAAGCCGAGCGGATCATTCGGAGTATTGAGTTTCCGCCGGAGTACCATCGTTCCGGCATCACTATCCTCAGTTACTTCGCCGACGTGCTCCGCCAGAAGAACTTATCTGAAGAGGTTAAGGTTTCTATTGAGCAGAGCGGGCTGAATGTGACGCTCGTAATCGAAAGCCCGATAGGCCAGAGGGAGTTGATTGAACGCACGCTCGAAACTTACGCGCTCGTGGTGATGGGCAAGCAGCCGATTGATACGTTGACCACCGACCCTTACGAGGTTGCGGAGTTGAAGAGCCAGTTGCGACTCGCCAGCGTCCAGATTGAGAACCAGCGCGAACTGCTCGCGCTGAAAAGTTCCGAAGTCGCGGACCTGCGGAATGAGGTTGCGGACGCCAAAGCCTCGCTGACGCGCTTGGAGCGGCGGTCGGACGAAGACAGGGCGCAACTCATGAAGTTGATAGAGGGCCTTGTGTCTCACAACACGGACCTCGCCTCCGGCTTCAAGGGACTCACGGAACAGGCGTTGAAGGTCCAGAACAAGGCGCTCGCGGACGCCCTCGATAATTTATATAAGGTGATTGAGCGCGGCGTGCGTGAGGAAGACCGGGAAGAAGTTATTCAGAATCTTTCGACGATTCAGCGAGAAGACCCCGGCGTCTTCCAACGCGTATACGACGTTTTAATTGCGGGCGCGATGTCTAACGCGGCGGGTAACTATCTGTACGCGTGGTTGCAATTCTTCGTCGGCAGCTTACCCAAATAGCAACCCCGTCCTGAAAGTCTCGGACTGAACGAGCCGAGTTAGGACTCTTCCGCCGCCGTCTCGCCCGCCTGCCCGCCCTGACGGACGGTCGTGAGCACGTCGATGCGCAGGCGCAGCCAGTCCATGCCCTTCGCGGTCTGGTAGTCGTGGGCCGAGAAGTAATGCGTCGCCGTCCCCGCCCGCAGGGCGAAGCGCGCCTCACGCTTCTGGTAAGTCACGCGAAAGCCCTTGCGCCTCCCAACCTCGACCAAGTCGCGCGTCATGGCCTGCGCCTGCCTGTCCGCCTCCTCCGCCCACTCCGAAGCCATGTCCTCTCATCTCCCTGCGACTGTTTTTTTGAATGCCCGACGGAATCTTGCCAGACCCTCCGGCGCCCGGCAAAGGCGGCGTCGGCCCTCAGGGCTTCGCGTCGGGGCGGTTTTGTAGGTCGCGGCGGAGGTAGCGGGCGAGGGATTCGATTTGGGTGTCGTCGAGTTGGTATTTGAAGGGGGGCATGCCGTTGCCGCCGTCGCGTATCTGGGAGAGGAGGCGGGAGTCGGGGTCGGTGAGGGCGCGGCCTTCTCTCAGGCTGGGGACGTTGAGCGTGCCGAGTTGTTTGCCTTCGCCGCGGGGGCCGTGGCAGACGGCGCAGTTGCGTTCGTAGAGGAGGCGCGGCGAGGCGGAGGCGTCGGCGGGCGGCGTGCCGCTTCCCGTGCAGGAGGCGGCGAGGAGTGTGAAGGCGGAGAGGGCGAGTGAAAGCTTGAAGAGGCTTGCCGGGCGCATTCCCTGTGTTCGTCCCTGACGGTTTGAATTCGCGTCCGAACTTAACAGAGCGGCGCGCGCGGCGTCCACCCGGCGCGCGGGGGCGCGGAAGGGTTCAGTCGTGGAAGCGAAGGACGTAGCTGAATTGGCCGTCGGGGCCGACGCCGACGTGGACGCGGGAGACGCCCTGGTCGGTCGCCATGCGGGCGAGGAATTCGTTCGACATCTCGGGCAGGAGCGTGCGCGTCAGGATGTGGTCGATGTTGCGGGCGCCCGATTCGACCTCCTCGCAGCGGTTGGCGATTTCTGTGACGACCGCGTCGTCGTAGCTGAAGGCGGCGCCGTGGTTCTCCATCAGGCGGCGGCCGACGCGCGCGAGTTGGAGGCGGATGATGGAGCGCATGACCTCGTCGCCGATGGGGTAGTAGGGGACGACTATCATGCGGCCGAGGAGCGCGGGCTTGAAGACCTTGACGAGTTCGGGGCGGATGACTTCGTTGATGACTTCGGGCTCGGGCGGCGGCCCGCCCTCGGAGCACAGCTCCATGATGGTGTCGGAGCCGACGTTGGAGGTGAGGATGATGACCGCGTTCTTGAAGTCAACCTCGCGCCCCTCGCTGTCTTCGAGCGTGCCCTTGTCGAAGACCTGATAGAAAAGCTCCATCACGTCGGTGTGCGCCTTCTCCACTTCGTCGAGGAGGACGACGGAGTAGGGGCGACGGCGGACGGCTTCCGTTAAGACGCCCCCCTCGCCGTAGCCGACGTAGCCGGGGGGCGAGCCCTTGAGGGCCGAGATGGTGTAGGACTCCTGATACTCGCTCATGTTGATGCTGACGAGGTTGCGCTCGCCGCCGTAGAGGGCGTCGGCGAGTGAGAGGGCCGTCTCGGTCTTGCCGACGCCGGAGGGGCCGACGAGGAGGAAGACGCCGACGGGCCGTCGCGGGTCGGTGAGGTTGGCGCGCGAGGTGGCGATGCGCTGGCTGATGGCTTCGAGCGCGTGCGTCTGGCCGAGGACGCGCTGTTCGAGGCGCTCGCGCAGGGTGAGGACGGTGTTTATCTCGTCCGTCAGCATCTTGCCGACGGGGATGCCGGTCCAGCCGGAGATGACTTCGGCGATGGTCTGCGAGTCAACGCAGACCTGCGCGAGCGGCGTCTCGCCCTGAATCGTGCGGAGCTGCGTGTTGAGGCGGCCGAGCCGCGCGCGCAAATCCTCGGCGTCTTCCGGCTTCTCCTTCCTGCCCTTCTTCTTCTCCGCGGCGCCCTCCTCTGCCTGCGCCTCTTCGGGCTCCTTCGCGTCGGGCTCTGCCGCCTGGGGCGCGTGCCCGTCTTCGAGCCGCGCGCGCAGCTCGCGAATCTGCGTGATGAGTTCGCGCTCGCGCCCCCACTGGTCTTCGAGGCGGGCGCGGCGCTCCTCTTCCTCCTCGCGCTCGGACTTCAGCTCTTCGACGCGGCGGCGGTGGTCGGCGCCCGTGGCCGCCTCGCGCTCCAGCGCGCCTATCTCGGCCGCGAGGTGTTCGAGGCGGCGGCGCGCGTCTTCGAGCGGGGGCGGCGTGGCGGCCTGACTGACGGCGACTCGGGCGCAGGCCGTGTCGAGCACGCTGATGGCCTTGTCGGGGAGTTGGCGCCCCGTGATGTAGCGGTGCGAGAGCTTGACGGCGTCGGAGACGGCTTCTTCGAGCAGGCGGACGCCGTGGTGGCGTTCGAGCATGGGGACGAGGCCGCGCATCATGCGGACGCACTGGTCCTCGGTCGGCTCCTCGACCTTGACGACCTGAAAGCGGCGCGCGAGCGCGGCGTCCTTCTCGAAGTATTTCTTGTACTCGGCCCAAGTGGTGGCGGCGACGGTGCGCAGCTCGCCGCGCGCCAGCGCCGGCTTCAGGAGGTTGGCGGCGTCGGACTGGCCCGCGCCGCCGCCCGCGCCGATGAGCGTGTGTGCCTCGTCGATGAAGAGGATGACGGGGCGGGGCGAGGATTTTACTTCCTCGATGACCGACTTCAGACGGTTCTCGAACTCGCCGCGCACGCCCGCGCCGGCCTGCAAGAGCCCGAGGTCGAGCGCGCGCACGACGACGTGCCTGAGCACTTCGGGCACGTCGCCCGCGGCGACACGGAGCGCGAAGCCTTCGACGACGGCCGTCTTGCCGACGCCCGCCTCGCCCGTCAGGATGGGGTTGTTCTGCCGTCGGCGGGTGAGGATGTCTACGATTTGACGTATCTCGAAGTCGCGCTCCAGCACGGGGTCGATGCGGCCCGACCGGGCGGCGGCCGTCAGGTCCACGGTGTACTTGCCGAGGGCGGAGTCGGGCGCGTCTCCGTCGGCGTCGAAGGCGGGCGCGTCCGCGTCCCCCGCGGCCGTCGCGGACGGCGCAGGCGCGGGCGCCTCGCGGTCTTCGGCCGAGCCCGCGGTCAATTCGGGAAGCCTCTTGCGCAACGACTCGACGGAGACGAGCTGAAGCTCCTCGGACGACTCGCGCGCGAGCCTGCCCAAGTCATCGTCGGCGAGGAGCGCGAGCAGCAGGTGGGCGGAGCGGACGCGCGACGCGCCGTAATCGATGGAGGCGAGCATCCACGCCTCTTCTATCAGCCGCAGGAGGCGCGGGCTCAGAGAAGGCGTGCGCGCGTTGCCGGTCTTGAGGCGGTCGAGGCCGCGCGTGAGCTGCGACGAGAGGCGGGCCGAGTCCACGTTGAAGTGGCGCAGGATGCGCGCGGCGTCCGAGTCTGTGGCCTCGGCGAGCTTGAGCAGGAAGTGCTCGATGTCAACTTCGTAGTTGGTGCGGGCGAGGCAGAGGCCCGCGGCGGCTTCGAGGGCGTTGCGGCAGGTGTCGTCGAGCCGGCCGATGAGTGCTTTGAGGTTTGCTGCCATATCGTTGGACTCTCCCTCGCGCGCCTAACGCCCGCCCGACGGCCGGAGTTTGATGCGCAGCGCCCTGGCCGCGTCGAAGTCGGCGTCCAGCTCAAGGGCGCGGTTGACGTGTTCAAGCGCCTTCGCCGTCTGCCTCAGGCCGTGGCAGCAGACGGCCATATTATAGGCGGTGCCGGGCTCCGGGCCGTAGAGGTCTTCCGAGTGCTGTAGGAATTCGAGCGCCTCGGCGTAGGACTCCATCTCCAGCAGCAGCGTGCCGAGGTGGAAGGCTAAGTCTTCTTCCTCGCCGATGGGCAGGTACGCGTCCCACACGCTACGGACGGCCCGGCCGAGCTCCCGCTTGCGCGTCTCGTCCAGCTCGGGCAGGTGCCTCTTGAAGACGTGCAGGCATTCGAGGAAGCGCCTGTGGTCCCAGCCGCTCAGCCGCAGGAAGGCGAGGAGTTGGCCGGGGCTCAAAGAGTCGTAGACGCCGGCGACGCCCTCCTTGAGCGTGAAGAAGTCGTCGGGGCCGAACTTCTCGACGGCCTCTTCGTAAGCCTGCCGCGTCTCGACGAAGCCGCCGTCCGCCGGGCCGCCGAAGAGGAAGGCGGAGACGTTGAGGCTTTCGGCCCGGTGCGCGGGGTGCAAGACCTGACCGCCGAGGTGTCGGCAGTACTCGCCGACGGCCTGGTAGTCCACCATCATCGAGAACGAGCCGTGGACGGCCGGCGTCGGCGTGCCCTCGCCGCGGAGGATAGCCTCGTCGTCGCAGTAGCCGCGGTCGCCCGAGAGCAGGAGCATGCGCCCGCCGGAGAGGGCGTGAAAATACTCGACGCACTTGAGCGCGGCGACGGGGAAGAGGAAGGCCGCGGAGGGCAGGCGGCGGCTGTAGTCTTCGAGGATGCGGTTCCACGCGGGGTCTTCGTAGTAGTCGCCGTCGGCGGGCGCGTGGTCGTAGGCGACCTCGACGCGGGAGAGGATGTCGGGGTCTTCCGGGTCCGGCTCTCTGCGCGGCGTCGAGACGGTGACGAGCATCTCGGAGAGGCGCCCCTCGGCGACGGCGAAGGCGTCTTGCGGGAGGCTGTCGAAGAAGTAGTTGGAGACGACCATCAGCGGGTTGCGCATCGCTCCGGCCGAGAGCGGCTCGCCGCTGACGACCGGCGTCAACTCCCGGCCGCGCTCGGCGTCGAAGAGCGCGAAGTCGAGCGAGCCCTCCTCGACCAACGGCCGCAGCCGAGGGTGCGCGCGCCAGTATTCGAGGTTGCGCTCGGCGAGGTCGGTCATCACGTAGCGGACGGGAATCCCCTTCAGCGCGGAGTCGCGTTCTGCGTAAAGCCCACCCAATTCCCATTTTTATCTGCCGACTTTATTCTGCTGTAAGCCGTCCGCTCGGCGTGTAACTCGCCGTAATCTACGATGTCGCCCCTCGTCGCCCAGCGCGCGCCTTTCCAGACGTAAGCCTGCGACTTTACGCCCGCAGGGATCACGATGTCTGGAGGGGCCGACGAAGGCTTCGCCTCGACTGTTTCTTCCTCTCCTCCTCCGCGGCGGCCTTCTGTTTTGCGACTTTAGGCTTGTCTTTGACCGGCTTTTTCGGGGCCGCCGCGGGCCACGGCCATTTATTATCTCTTTGCTTCAAGAAGGCTCACTTACGGGAAGGCGGGCCGGTCCGCTTTCGTTTGTGCTCGCCCTTGATGACCTGCTGGTAGGTGTAGAAGTTGTCCATCGGGAGCCCGGCCTGCCCGGCGTCTTCGGAGTCGGGCTGATAGTGGCCGGAGCCGTTGGACCACCATTCGAGGCGGCCGTTGTTGAAGTGAGCCTCGCCGGCGTAGAGCACCTGCCGGCCTTCGGCGATGGAGGGGTGGCGGTAGCGGTTGTGAAGGAGCGTCTGCCCCTCGGCGGTGCGGACGAAGTTGTACTGCTGGTTGGGGACGTAGGCGCCGTGGCCCTGCTCGCGCCGCAGCCGGTACTGGTCGGTGAAATTCTCCAGCCGGAAGAGGCTGCCGGGCTCGACGCGCTCGACGGCGCCGGGGTGCAGGTTCGGGTAGAGCTTGATGGCCTGCACGACGGGGCCGGTCTTCCTCTGCACGGCCGCCGGGCGCGCGGCGACGGGCGGCAGGGGGGGCGGCGCGGCCGGCTTCGGCTGCCAGGCCCGCGGCTGTTGCGGCGGCCTGCGCGCGGGGGGTGCCGGGGGCGGCGCGCTCGGCGCAGCCTGCGAGACGGGCGGGCGGCGCGGCGGCACCGCCTCCTTCCGCTGCAAGACCTTCGGCGTGGGCTGCGGGCGGTAGGCCGGAGGCGCCGCGGGGCGCTTCGGCTCAGGCCGGGCCGCGGCGGGCCGGGCCGCTCTCGGGCCGTGTTTGTCGTGTAAGCCCATCCTCTAATCTTCCACGCCCCCGCGGGCGTCCCGCTCAATAGCGAGGGGGGTAGGTTCCCTGCTCCAGCGCGCGCGAGAGTAGGCGCTGCTCGACGCGGGTCAAACGGGTGCTGGGGTCGTCGTAATAGCCGTAGGTCGGCGGCGCCTCCTGCTTCGGCTGCGGCTGCGGTTTCGGCTTCGGGGGCTTGTACCTGTTCCCCGTCTTGACCTCCTGGAAGTTGAGCGCCCGCGCGACGGCGCCTTCGACGGCGTTGGCGCCCATGTTCACCACGTTGCCGTAGCGGTCCACCTCCCAGCCCCTCCAGCCTTTCCCGAACTGCTGAAGCTTGTCCTTCCGGTTGTCCGTCCGCAGCTCGCTTGAGTCAACCTTGTTCTTGGCGACGTATGAGAGGCCGTCCGTTTCGACGACGAGGTATCTGGTCGGCGCAAGGATTTGCGTGCCGACCAGTTTTATGTCCTCCGTGTTGGCAAGCTGCACGAGGTCTTCAAGGACTTCTTTGGCGTAGTTCCCCTGCCCGCTGTCGCAGGAGTGGAAGACGATGGTCCGGCCGACGAGGTCGGCGGCGTCGAACTTCCTGAAGAGCTGCGTGGCGAAGGAGGTCGCCGCGAAGCCGCCGACACTCTCGTCGTTGCCGTGCGCGTGGATGTGGATGGGCTCGTCGTTGCCGAGGGACGGGCGCCGGGGCTCATCGACCTGCTCCGGGTCGGTGGTGGTCTCGGGCTGCACGTACCTCGACTTGGCACGCCTGACGTTCTCGTTGACTATCTCCTCGCCGCCGGGGTCGCTCGAATTGTGTATCGCCCACGCGAAACGCTGGACGACGACGCCGCGCGCGGCCGTCGGCGACGGGCGGCCCGGAGGAGTCTGCCGCTGCAAGACGCGCGGGGCCGGAGGAGTTTGAGCGGCGGCCGGAGGAGTCTGCCGGGCGGGCGGCGCGGGCGGCGCCGGGCGGGGCGCGCCGGGCGGCTCCTTCCTCTGCAAGACGCGCGGCGTGGGGTTCGGCCTGTAGGGCTGCGGCGCCTGCTGCGGCGCGCGTGCGGGCGCCGGTGCCGTCGGCACGGCGCTCTTCCGTTGCAGGACTTTCGGCTGCGGCTGCGGGCGGTAAGGCGCGGGGGCCGTCGGCGTCGGCCGGGGCGCGGGCGTCGCCTCCCTGCGCTGTAAGACTTTGGGGACGGGTTGCGGCTGGTAGGCGGGCGGGGCCGCCGACGGCTTCAAGACCTTGGCGGCGGGCTTGGGCTGCGCGGCGCGGGGCGGTCCGCTCGGCCTCTGACCGGGGGGGTTTTTAGGCGCGGGCATGGGTTCCCTCTTACCGTTCGCCGCCGGGCTTGCGCGCCGGGGTGGTGAGTGCCGCTTTGAGGCCCATGCGGTCGGCCTCGGCTTCGAGCGAGTGGTCCTGCACGACGGCGACGCCGGAGCCGAAGGGGTTCTGGACGCGGCCGGACTTCTGCTGGACGACGTGCCAGAGTTCGTGGCCGAGCACCTTCTGGCCCTGAAGCGTGTGCGGGTTGTAGTGGCCGGGCGCGAAGTGGATGTTCGAGCCCCACGTGTAGGCGATGGCGCCGATGCGCGAAGCCTCGTGGCCGACGTGGACGCGCACGTCCGAGAAGTCGGCGCCGAAGGCGGCCTCCATCTTGGCGCGCACCTCGGAGGGGAGCGCCTGCCCGCCCGTCTTCGGCTGGAGCGAGACGCGGAAGGCGTCAACGCCCTCGGAGCTTTTGCGCTGCACGGCCGCGGGCTGAGAGGCGTGCGGCTGCACGGCGCGGCCCGGCGCGGCGGCGGCCTTGCGTGCCGCCTCGCGGTGCGCGGCCGCGTTCATCGCCGTGAGGCGCGCGTGCAGGGCGCTGGTGCCGCCGATGAGGTTGGCCTGTAGCACGCCCCCGGCGGCGGCGCCCGCGCCCTTGATGAGCTCGACGGCCTCGCGCGCGGCGGGGTCGGCTTTGGCCTGCACGGTGCGGGCGGGTTCGGGGCGCGGGCGCGCGGTGGCCTGCGGGCGCGGGGAAGCCTGCGGGCGCGCGGGCGGTTTCGGAGAAGGAGTCTGGCGAGGTGCCTTCGGGTTGGAGTTGCTCATCACCCAATCCTCCCTGCGTCTTGAGGGAATCTCTTCGTGTCTCGAAGGCTGGCGAGGCTTGAGAAGTCGTCGCACGAATTCTACAACGCCTGAGCCGAGCGGGGCCAAGGAATTTTCTTCAGAGCGAGCCGGACGGGCGGACGGCGGCCTTAATCTTCTCCTGCGCGGAGAAGTTGCCGGCGGCCTCGGCCGCCTCGCGCTGCGACGAGTAGGCGCCGATGCGGACGGCGTACCAGACGCGGGCCTGGGCGTCGCGGCCGGCGAAGATGGTCGTCGCGTAACCCTTGCCGCCGAGGTCCGAGGCGAGGCGGCGCGCGTCCTGCTCGTCGCTGTAGGCGCCGACCTGAACGGAGTAGGCGGCCGGGTCCGTGCGCGCGCGGGCCGGTTCGGCAGGCGCCGACTCGGCCTCCGAGACGAGGCGCGGGTCGGGGTCGATGGCGGCGGAGTCTACCCGCGCCGCCTCGCGCCGCGCGTCGAAGGCGGGCGGGGCCGTGCGCTGGCCGCGCGGGGCCGACTCGGGCGAGGCGGCCGTGCCCTGCTGCCGCGCGTCGTAGAGCGGGCGGGCCTCACGCGGCGCGTAGGGGTCGTATTCGCGCGCGGCGTAGGAGGGCTCGCGGTAGTCGCGCGAGGCGTAGACGGGCGCGGCGGCCGACGGGTCTTCGTAGACGATGGGCGCCTCCTGCGCGGGCGCGTACGCGCGGGCCGCGGCCGGCTGCGCGGGCACGGGCTGCTGCGGGAGTGCCGCCGCCGGGGCTCCGGTCGCTTGAGTCGTGGCGGCGGTCGCGGTCGCCTCCGCCTTCCGGGGCACGCCCCAGCCGACGCCGACCAGCAGCCCCGCCACGAAGACGAGCGCGAAGAGCAGGCCCGAGCCCGCGAAGAGCGCCGCCAGCGACTTGCCGTCGAAGGAATAATCGTAAGACATGACCGTCCTCCTCAAACTCTTCCGAAAACGATTCAGGGGACCATCACGGTAGTCTGTCCCGGATTCACTATCTGAATGACGCCCGCCCACGCGCACATCAGCTTCGACGAGTTGTTGAGCGCGGGCATGTTGCCGACGAGTACCGTCGGCGCGCCCACAATCCACGGCGCGGGCGTGACGGGCACGCAGGGCATCGGCGTCAGGACGCCGAGCGCCGCGGCCGTCGCCGCCGCCACGGTCGGGTTCGCCAGCGAGGAGCACATGCCGAAGGGCATGATGTTCATCATCGGTACGTGGTCCATGATGTTGGCGGCGGGCGTCGTCGTCAGCGTGCGGTTGGCGGGCAGCACGACGAGCGTGCTCGGCGCCGCGCCGAAGCTGCACTGGAGTGTGGCGCCCATGCAGACCTGTATGCCCATCCCCGACCCGCCTCCCTGCGGTCAGCGCGCGGCCCCGGCCGCCTGCGGCTTGCCGTCGGCGTAGAGGACGCGCTCTTTGACCCGGCCGTCTTCGGCGAACGTGACGCGCTCGCCTTCGAGCTTGTCCGCCTTGAACTGCGCGCGCGTGAAGACCTTGCCCGACGGGTAATACTCGACCGAGAAGCCTTCGGCGAGTCCCGCGCGGTACTGCGCGCGCTTGACGACCGCGCCGCCGGGGCCGTACCACGTGGAGTCGCCGTCGAGCTTGCCCGCCTTGTAGTTGGCGCGCGCAAGGACGCGGCCCTCCTCGTCGTACGTCACCGACTCGCCTTCGAGCTTGCCCGCCTTGTAGAAGGAGAACATGAGCACGCGCCCCTTCGAGTAGACGACCATCGGCCCTTCCATCAGGCCCGCCCTGAACATCATCCGCTGGGCGGGCTGCCCGTCCTCGTCGTAGACGGCCGACTCGCCTTCGAGCAGGCCGTTCTTAAAATTCGAGCGGCTGACGATTTGCCCGCCCTCGCCGTAGACGACGACCTCGCCGTCGGGCGGTCCCGGCGGGGCTGCGGCCGTCTGCTCTCTCTCTTCGGCGCTCATCTTCAGTTGATTTTGACGAGGCTGCCTTTGACGCTCGTGATGCCGGAGCTTTCCACCGTGTTCGAGGCGTTGCCCTTGCAGGTGATAGCCATGCCGGCCTCGTTCGTCAGGGACATCTGCGCCTTGTTCGTTAGTGACATCTGGGCCTCGTTCGTCATCGACATGCCGGCCTTGTTCGTCATCGACATCTGCGTCTCGTGCGTCATGGCCTGCTGCGACTTGAAGGTGGCGGAGCCGGTGACGTTGATGGTGACGTTGCCGGTGACGTTCACCTCGTAGTTGCCGGTCACGTCGAGCTTGTAGTTGCCGGCGACCGTCTGGGTGAAGTCGGCCTTGTCGTCGTGCGTCTCGTTGCCGGTGACGGTGACGGCGCGCGTGCCCTTCACTTCGTACGTCTCGTTGCCGGTGTTGACCTGGAAGGTGCGGTTGCCCTTGGCGACGACGTAGGTGTCGTTGCCCTCCTCGATGGTCGTCGAGCGGTCGCTCTTGATGGTGTTGGTCTCTTTGTTCAGGACCTTCTTCGTGCGGTCGTTCTCGATGGTGAGGTTGTGGTCCTTCTGCGCGTGGAAGAAGACTTCCTCGCTTCCCTTCTTATCCTCGAAGCGGAGCTCGTTGAAGCCCGCGCCGCCCTTCGAGGAGTTCGACTTGATGGTGCTCTTCGTCTGCTCGGCCGGGAGCGTGTAAGGCACGACCTGCTCGGCGTTGTAGACGGCGCCGGTGACTACGGGGCGGTCGGGGTCGCCCTCTTCGAACGAGACGATGACCTCCTGCCCGATGCGCGGGAGGAAGATGCCGCCCCACGCCTTGCCGGCCCAGCCCTGGTCGCAGCGAATCCAGCAGGTCGTGTTCTCGTCGAACTTGCCTTTCTGGTCCCAGAAGAACTGGACCTTGATGCGGCCGTACTTGTCGGTCCATATCTCCTCGCCCTTCTTCCCCGTCACGACGGCCGTCTGGATGCCGGAGATGACGGGACGCGGGGTGGTGCGCGGCGGGCGGAAGGGCACGTCCGCGGGGAAGGCCTCGAAGGTGTTGGTGTAACGCTCCTGCGTGGCGGCGTGGGAGACGGAGCGGAGGACGTAGGTGGTGTTGGCGTCGTCGCGGTAGTGCTCCTTGAGGTCGAACTTGAAGCCGGCGGCGAAGGCGCGGACGTAACCCTCGCCGCGCAGCGTCTTGTGCGGCTGTTCGAGCGATTCGATGCGGCGGTTGGCGCGCGCCTCGCCCGCGTCGGACTTGAGGAAGCCGCCGGGGTACTCGTAGACGCGCATGATGCCGGAGGTGCCTTCGACTTCGACCTTGAGGTCGGTCGAGGGCGTCTCGAAGTTGTAGTCGTCGTGGGCGAACTTGCCCGTGACGACCTGCCGCTCGATGCGGCAGTTGGTGACGGCGTGGTCGTCCGTGTGCTCGACGGCCGAGGCGCGGTAGCGGGCGCCGTCCGAGAGGCCGGGGCAGACGGCGTGGGCGTCGGCGTCGTCGGCGAGGACGAGAGTGTGCTTGCCGTCCTCGTGCTCGAAGAAGTAGAAGATGCCCTCGTCCTCCATCAAGCGGGAGACGAAGTCGAAGGCCGTCTCGTTGTACTGGACGCAGTACTCGCGGGGCTGGTAGGTGCCGGTGAGCGCGTCGCGGAAGTCCGTGAAGCCGAGGTCGGAGAAGACGGCCTTGACGATGTCGGGCGTGGACTGGTTCTGGAAGATGCGGCAGTCGGAGGCGAGCGTGAGCACCCAGAGCCACGGGCGAAGCTCGGCGTAGTAGGTCGTCAGCCGCTCGTTGGTGTCCTCCTGCGAGAAGCGGGCGACGACGCCGTGGAAGAAGTGGTCGGTGCCGTCGTTCAAGGAGAGCTTGACGGTGGCGCCCTGCCCGACGACGGAGTCGAAGTCGAGCCCCTTGTCCTCGGAGACCATCTCAAGCTGGTAGCGGAAGAGGCCCGAAATCTGCTCGTCGCCCGTGAACCCGCGCACGAGCAGCTTGTCCGCGCCGAGCGGGGTCGTGACCTGAAGCCTCAGGGTGTCTTGCTTGTAAGCCGCGCTCATTCGTCAGTCGTCACTTTCTTCGTTTTCATCCTCCCGCCCGCGTAGGCGCGCAGCGCGGCGGCGAAGCGCGGGTACTCGTCCATGAACTTGTCGAGGTCTTCGCGCTTCAGTTCGAGAAACTCGCAGTCTTCGAGCGTGAGGACCGAGGCGTTGCGGGCGCGGCCGGTGACGAGGGCGACCTCGCCGAAGCAGTCGCCCGCGCGGAGCGTGCCGAGCAGCGTCTCGCGCCCGTCCTCGTCGGCGCGGACGACGCGCACCGAGCCGCGCGTGATGACGAACATCGAGTCGCCGGGGTCGCCCTGCCGGACGACGGCCCGGTTGGCGCCCACCGCGCGCCCGGCCATGCGCGCCTTCAGCTTCATCAGCTTGTCGGGCGGCAGCGCGAAGTATGGGATGTGGACCGCGTCGGCGAAGGCGCGCAGCGACTCGGGCGAGACGACGACCTGCGAGTCGTCCTCCTCAAACCCGGACGCTTCCAGACGGCAGAACGGGCCGACGACGCGCGGGAAAGAGCAGAAGGGCCCGACTATGTTCAGGGGCGCTTCCGGTTCGTCGGCGGGCGAGCCGAGCCATGAAGTCCAGCCGACGCGCGCGCCGACCGACGGGCCGAGGCGGGCGCCGCGCATCTCGTCGGCCTTGAGCGTCAGGCGGAAGGAGAAGTCGAGGTCGTCGCCCGCGTAGAGGCGGACGAGGTCGCAGGCGGGGCCGAAGGCCCAGCCCGTCGGCAGGAAGTCTTCGAACTGTTCGAGCGTGAGCGGCCCGAAGTCCAGCTCGAAGGCGCCCTGCTGATCCCAGACGCGCGTGCCGACGACCGCGTCCGAGCCGAGCGTCTGGTTCTGCCCGCCGCGCTCGCCGATGCGCGTCCACTGGTCCTCTTCGAGCGGGCGCCAGCGGCCCTGAAGCGGGCGGCCCTCGACGGGGACGCCGAAGTAGTCGGACAGAATCCGCTCCAGCCCGGCCATCGAGCGCGGCTGCTGGCCGAGGAGCCCCGAGTAGAAGAGGAGCGAGCGGTCCTTGACCTGCATCCGGCGCCGGAGGCCGGGCGTGCCGAGGCCGACGACCGAGTAGAGGTAGTCGCTGACGCGGTCCTTGCCGGGGTGGCGCGTGTCGAGGCCGACGCGGTGGAGCTTGCGGATGCGGTAGAGGAGCGAGACGAGCCGGTGGTTGAAGATGTCGAGGAAGTCGCGGAGCGCCGTGTCCTTGTGCCACGCGCGCTCGATTATCAGCTCGGTCGAGGGCGTGTGCAGCGGGCCGGACAGTCCTGCGAGGCCCATGAAGTTGACCGTCATCCGGGCGGGGCGCGCGCGGCCGTCGGGCGGGCCGGCGAGGTGGTCGAGGTCGCTGGCCGGGAAGGAGAGCGCGACGGAAGACTTGAAGCGGACGGGCTCGCTGAAGGGGTCGGCCCCCTCGCCGACCGGCGTGCAGCCCTCTTCGTCGGCCGCGTCAGCGCGCGCCGCGTCGGCCAGCTCCAGAAGCCGCACCGCCTGAAAGAAGTCGAAGCGGTAGGGCTCCTCGTACAGCCAGTCCTCTAGAGGAGCGTCTTTTCCCCAGCCGTAGGCGGCCACTGTTTCCAGACTCCTTCGCGCTGCAAGCTCTTGATGCGCAGTTGGGTGAACGAATTAATCGAGGCGTAGAGGGCGAAGAAGCGTTCGAGGACGGCGCCGAGGAGGAAGGCGCCGCTGCCGACGTAAAGGCCCTCGTCGAACTCCAAAGTAATCTCGGTGCCGCGGCAGAAGCCGCGCCACGCGTCTGCACCAGCGCGCCGCATCACCTTGCGGCACGAGAGCGAGGCGAGGCCGGCTATCTGCTGCTGTGTGGAGGGGCGGTCCGAGACGCTGTAGAGCTTCAGTATCTCGCGCAGGGCTTCGAGCCCGCCGCGCCCCTCGGAGAGCGAGAGGTGGTTCAGGGAAAGATGCGAGACGAGCCGCCAGAGCGTCTGCCCGCGCAGGGGCGGCTGCTGCGGCCGCGTCGGCTTCGCCATCAGGGTGATGCCGAGCACGGGCGCCTGTTCTTCTATCTGGAGCCGCGCCTGCTCGTCGCCGGGGAGCTGCACGGCCAACTCGCGGTTCGTGCAGAGCGTGTGCGCGTAGACGGTCTGCGCGGGCGGCTGGGCCGGGTTGAAGTCGAGGTCGAGGAAGGAGAGGAACATCTCGGAGCCGGGCACGTCCTTGTTGAGCGAGGGCGCGCGGCGGGCGTGCCAGAAGGCGCGGTGCTCGGCGCCGTCCATGGCGTGGTTGTAGGAGTAGAAGGGCTCGAAGCGGCGCGCGCGGTCGTCGGCGTGCGAGGAGGCCGAGACGGAGAGGACCGAGTGAATCTCGGTGGTGCGCTCGCGGCGCTTGTCGGGGACGAGGCGGTATTCGAGCGTGCGGTGGTCGAGGCGGATGGGCTCGGTCGTCTTCGGGAAGAGGTTGATGACGGGCGTGCACCCGAGGCGGAAGTTGTGCGCGTCCACCTGGTGGCGCCCCTGCGGCTCGCGGTCTAGAAGGAAGAGCACGTCGAGCGATTTGCCGGAGCCGGCGAGGCGCGGCCGGAGGTTGGCGAGGTCGAAGAAGTGGTACTTCTCGGGGAAGGCGAAGTACTCCTGCAACAGCCTGTAGCCGGGGTGCGATTGCGCCGGGTAGGGCAGCACCTCCTCGTCGTTGCCGAAGCCGACGGGGAGGACCGAGACGGGGGGCGAGCCGGGCGGGAGCCTGACGGGGCGGGCCTCGCCGCCGGGCAACACGGTCACGCCGCGGACGTGGCTGAAGATGGTTTCGTAGAGCAGGCTGACGAGCGCCGGGTCGCCGCTGATGTAGAAGCGCAGGCGGTCGAGGTCAAGCTCGGAGAGCGGCCCCGCCGTCGAGCGCAGGGTGAGGCGGAGCACGGCGGCGACGTTCGAGGAGTCGAGGAATTCGAACTGGCCCGTGTCCTCGAACGAGGCGTAGGAGACTTCGAGCGGCCAGAGCGTGACGGGGTAGCAGGTGCGGAAGCGGCAGACGTGCCCCTCGGCCGTGTAGGCGAAGAGCGGCGTGTGGCGCCCGACGGCGAAGCCGGTGGTGAGCCGGCCCTGCAAGGGGTCGGGGTCGAAGCGGGCGACGGCCATCGGCGGGACGGGGTTGACGAGCTGCGGGTAGAGGACGCCCAAGAGCGCCGTCGTAATCTCGGGCAGCTCGCCTTCGAGGTCGCGCTGGAGTCGGGCGGTGAGGAAGGCGAACGACTCGATGAGGCGTTCGACCTGCGGGTCGGCGCACTCGTCGCGGCCCAGCTCAAGGCGCTCGGCGACGCGCGGGTACTGGCGCGCGAACTCGCCGCCCATCCGCCGCAGGTAGGTCAGCTCGTTCTTGTAGTAGCGGAGCAGCTCCTCATTCTGTCCCGTCTTCATCGACCTCCGCCTCCCCCGTTTTCGTCTTCACCCTGACGCGGAACGACACCGGCTCCGGCACAAGCCCCGTTTCGAGCACGGCCTCGATGCGCAGATAGACCGTGCGGTCGTGCGCGGCTTCGGCCCTCTTGGCTTCGACCCTCACGCCGCCGAGGCGCGGCTCGAAGGCCGCGACCGCCCCGGCCACCAGCGCGCCCAGCCGCTTGCAGTCGTCGCCCGAGAGCGACGACAGCGAGGAGAAGTCCGGCAGGCCGTAGTTCGTGACGCCGCGCTCGGCCCCCGCGAGCAGGCGCACGGGGACGTGGCAGCGCGTGTTCAGGAGCCGGGACAGCTCTCGCCTGACCGACTCTCTGAGGGCGCGCGTGTCGAGGGCGCGGAAGGGCCGCGCCTCCACCTCTTGCGACTGCGGGTCGTCGTCCACCAGCCGCTCGAAGAGGAGGGCGCGGCCCCCCGCGATGGGCTTCGGGTCTCGCACGGCCCCTTACTCGGCCTTGTTGGTCCCGAGGTTCCACTTGCCGTCCACGTTCCCTTCCTTCCCGACGCCGGGCTTCTGGGCCGTGTACTTCCAAGTGATCTGGTTGTAGTTGAGCGTCACGGTCTCGACCGGCTTGTCGCCGCCGCCGCCGCCGATGGAGATCGACGAGATGAGCGCGTCCTTAATCGTGTAGCGCATCAGCTCGACGACCGCGCCGCTGTCGTTGCGGCCGATGACGATGTCCACCTGCGGGAACGCCTTCCCCTCGCAGCAGCTCTGGTTCAGGATGGGCGAGGCCGCGTCGAGGTACTTGGTGACGGTCAAGTCCTGGTGGTTGGGCTTGCCCGAGGTGCGCTCCGAGTTCGAGATGTCGCCCGTGATTTGCATGGCGACGCCGTGGCTGAACGAGAGCAGCTCCATCTTGTCTTTGAAGTCGGTCAGGTTCGACTCGCCCTTCACGTCGGCGCCCATGTCCAGAATGATTACGTCCATCACTTCCTCCAATCTTCTTTCTAGAGTCTTAAAGTTGATGAGAGGGTGTCGGGTGTCGGGTGCCGGTGAAGACAAGGCTTCCGACCGGCACCCGGCACCCGACACCCGCCCGCTAGGCGGCGGCCGGCGGCGGCAGCTCGGCCACGAGTCGAATCGAGGCCGTCAGCTCTTCGAGCTGGAAGTGCGGCCGCAGGAAGACGGTCGCGCGGTAGCAGCCGGGCTTGCCGGGGATGTCGTAGACATCCACCCGGGCCTCCCGCAAGGGGTAGGAGGCTTTGGACGCCTGCGAGGCGTTGTCGTTCAGGAGCACGTAGTTGGCGACCCACGTGTTGAGGTACTTCTCGACGTTCTCCCTCGTCATGAAGCTCCCTATCTTGTCGCGCATGATCGCCTTGATGTAGTGGGCGAAGCGCGAGGCGGCGAGGATGTAGGGGAGCTGCGAGGAGACGCGCGCGTTGGCGGTCGCCTGCGGCGTGTTGTAGACCTTCGGCTTCTGGACGGTCTGCCCGCCGAAGAAGGCCGCGTAGTCGGTGTTCTTGCAGTGGACGAGCGAGACGAAGCCGAGGTCGTTCAACTCCTTCTCGCGCCGGTCCGTGATGGCAATCTCGGTCGGGCACTTCAAGGCCACGTCGCCCTCGTCGGTGCGGAAGGTGTGAGCCGGCAGCCCCTCGACGATGCCGCCGCCCTCGACGCCGCGAATCGCCGCCGTCCACTTGTACTTCGAGAAGGCGTCGGTGATGCGCGCGGCCAGCGCGTAGGCGGCGTTGCCCCACAGGTACTTCTTGTGGTCCTTGCCGTCAACGTCCTCGCGGAAGTCGAACTCCTCGACCGGCTTGTTGTCGGGGCCGTAGGGGAGGCGGAGCAGGATGTGCGGGAGCGCCAAAGCCACGTAGCGCGAGTCCTCGCTCTCCCGGAAACTACGCCACTTGACCAGCTCGCCGCTCTCGAAAATCTTCGACAGGTCGCGCGGCGTGCCCAGCTCCGTGAAGCTGTCCATGTCGAAGAGCTTCGGCGAGGCGGCGGCGATGAAGGGCGCGTGGGCGGCGGCGGCGACGCCCGACATGTTCGACAGGAACTCGAAGTCGAGCGCGGGGTGGCGCCCGAACTCGTAGTCGCCGACGAGCACGCTGTAGGGGTGGCCGCCGAAGGTGCCGTACTCCTCCTCGTAGAGCTGCTTGAACTGCACGCTCTGGTCGAACTCGATGGCCGTCTCAAGGTCCTTGCGAACCTCGTCCTTCGAGGCGTTCAAGAGCCGGAGCTTCAAGGTCGTCGAGGTCTCGGTGTTCGAGACGAGGTAGTGGAGGCCGCGCCACGAGGCTTCGAGCTTCTGGAACTCGGGGTGGTGCAGGATGGCGTTGAGGTGGCCGGTCAGCTCGGCGTCGAGCCGCGCGATGACCTCCTGAATGAGCTTCACCTTGTCGTCGTTGGCCTTGGGCTGGAGCTTGTCGTAGACCTTGGTGAGGAATTCCTTGACGAGGCTCTGGGCGTAGGGCCGCTGCTCATCGTCGTGCACCATCTTGCCCTCGACGAGAATCTGGTCGAGGAGGCTCAACTCCTGCGTCTGGGCGGCGCCGCCGGCGGGCGTGCTCTGGGGGTCCTTGTCTTTAGGCATTACTTACCTCCTTCAGGGGCGGGGGCCCCGACGGCCTCGCGCACTTTCTTCCGCTCGTCCTCGGTGGCTTCGATCAGCGCCTTAAGCTTCTTCTCAAGCTTGTCGTTGCCGTCGAGCTTCGTCAGCAGGTCGTCGAGGCGGTTGCGGGCCTCTAAGATTTCGCGCAACGCCGGCACCTGCTTGATGACGTGGATGGGGCCGAAGTCGTCGAGGTTCTGGAAGTCGAGCTCGACCTTGAGCGCCTTGGGGTTGCCGGCCTCGTCCTTCTCCGCGACCGGGCGCCACTTGTTCCGCTTCCGCTCGTCCGCCTCCTTCTCATCCACGTACCGCTCGGAGGTCATGGCGTCCACGGTGAAGGAGAGGCGCGGCCGGATGGACTTCATGATCTCGTTGAAGTTGTCGCGGTCAATCTCGACGTACTTGCGCTCGCGCAGCGGCTTGAGCTCGTCGGCGGCGGGCTTCAGCGCGGGGCGCGTCTTCCCGTTGTCGCTGGCCGGGTCGGGGCGCTCGGGGATTTCCGCCGTCCGGTTGCCCGTCAGGTCGGCCATGATGCCGACGACGAAGGGCAGCTCCTTCATCACGATGGCGTCGCCGATCTCCACGTCGTAGGTGATCTGCACGCGCGGGGGTCGGACCCGGTCGAGCTTGTGTTGTGTGCTTTCTGGCATTCCTGCCTCCTTTTCTGGCTGACTTTGGGGTTAAGGGTTTTAAGGGTCTTTGGTCCTAATCGTTCCTTCTTCGTTATTCGTGAGTCATTCCTCCGACTCGCCGAAACTTTTTCCGCTCACTTGCGGCCGTCGGGCGCGAGCCTGAGCAGCTTCGCTATCTCCTGCATCTCGCCGTCGTTGCGCACTATCTGCTGCAAGACTTCCTGGAGGCTCATGCTGCCCCACTCGACGGCGCGCCTGACGAGGTAGGGCGTCGGGCTGTGCGGCTCGGTGCGCAGGAGGTAGTCGGCGGCCTCGGCCAGACGCTGGTACGCCTCGGCGCGGCTGCGGATGGGGGCGACGGGCCAGCCGGCGGCCGGCGCCTCTTCGCCGTAGACGTAGGCGGCCTCGCCGGCTTCCAGCTCGTAGTCGCCGACGGGGCGCGTCATCAGCACGTCGGCCGCGAGCCGGCCGACCTCGGACAGCGTCCCGCGGAAGCGGCCGAGGCCGGGGGCCGCGCGCCCGCAGCGTTCTTCGAGCAGGCGCTCGAAGGCGTCGCAGGCTTCGACCGCGCCGGCCACCTCGGCGTCCAGCTCGGCGTAGAACTGCCGCGGGGTGAGCATCACGCTGGTGTGGAACTTCGAGGGCGTGACGGCGCCGCGCGCCTCGGCCGCCTGCAACAGCTTCGGGTCGCGGCTGGCGAGGTTTTCGAGCTGCGCGGCCGTCTCCCAGTCGGCGTAGGAGTAGGCGGGCACGTCGCCCGACTGGGGCGCGGTGACGGCGAGCTGCTTGAGCTTGACGGAGAGCTTTTCGTTGAGCCAGACGACGGGCGCGACTCTCATCTCGAAGTCGTCGCCGTCGGGCCGCGGGTGGAGGTCTTCCCAGAAGAGGTCGCAGAGCGTCGCCATCAGGCGCAGGCCCTCGCGCACGCCCGCGAAGCCGTAGAGGTGGAGCCACGACTCCAGCAGCCACGCCGAGAGCTGCAAGTCCTTCGTCCGCGTCTCAAGGGCTTCGAGGCAGAGGGATTCGACGAGCGGCCAGTCGGCGCGCTTCGGCTCGGTCTGGTAGATGCCCTGATTGAGCCGCGCGTCGTCCTCGCGCCGCGCCTCGCGGACGCGGTCGTAGGTGCCGTCGTAGCGCAGCGACTCGCCGGAGGGCTGCGCGGGGCTGACGGGCTGGAGCAGCCTTTCGAGGTCGAACACGTAGGGGGTTTCGGTGTCCATTCTCTCTCTAACCGTTTTTCAAACTCCGCGCCGGCCCTTCAGAACTTCGGCGCGCGGACGGGGAACGAGGGGAGCAGCAGCGGCTCCTTGCCGCCGGCCGCGACGAGCGAGACGCGCATGAAGACCGTCGCCTCTTCCACGAGCAGTTCGGGCGGCTGGCGGTCGGGCAGGTTCTCGGCGAGGCGGGTCGGCACGCGGAACTTCAAGGTGTACACGTCCGTGTCCACGCCGTCGGGGAAGTCCGTGCGCTCGGCCGCGTGGCGCTGCATGAGGGAGAGCAGCGCCCAGCGGTCGCGGAACTCGAAGATGGCGACGCGGTCGCGCACCTTCGGCGAGTCGGAGTCCGGGGGGACGAAAGGCGCGGTCGGCGAGTTGTTGGCCCACCGAAGCGTCAGACGCACCGGCTCGCCGTAGACCCAGCGCCCGGAAAGCTCCGTGTCCGTGAGGCGGAACTTCTTGCGGCCCACGTCGAAGCTCCAGTCGATGATCTGGTTCCAGCCCGTCTCCATCCTCTGATTGACGCGGAACTGGAGGTTGTAGTCGAAGGCGGGCGCGGCCTTCTTGTCGTTGAAGCCGAAGAAGTCGCGCGCGCGGTCGAGCTGGTCGAGGAAGTGGGCGGCCTCGGCGCCCGACGAGCCCAGCTCGGGGTTGCGCTCAAGCGAGGCGCGCGCGGCCTGCGCCTTCTTCGCGTAGTCGTCGAAGAAGGCGCGCAGCGACTCGGCGTCAACGCCGGGCGCGGCCGGGGCGCCGGGCATCGCCGCGGGGCCGGACGAGAACGGGAAGCGGCCCGCCAGCTTCTCGTTGAACTCGTCGGCTATCTCGCGGTAGACGCCCAGCGAACGCAGGTTCTCTTCGGCCGTCGCGAGGCTGTCCCGGTAGGCGCGCTCTTCGGCGAGCTGGCGGCAGCGGCCCCGGAGCAGGCGGCGCAGGTGGTCGCGCGTCTGCGCGAAGAAGTCGCGCGAGGCGGTGGCGGCGATGGGGTCGCGCAGCACCCCGGCGCAGTCGTCGTCCGCGGCCCGGTCCATCCCGGCGAGGATGAAGGTTTCGAGCGAGGCCAGAGAGTTGCCGGGCTGCTTGTCGTCGTAGCTCTGGAGCTGCGCCGACATCTCCTCCCAGTCAACGCGCGCGGCGGCGCGCAACTGCTGCGGGCCGAGGTTCTGCGCGGCGGCGAAGGTCAGGACCGGCGCCACCACCTCGCGCGCGAGGTAGGCGATGCGGCGCCGCTCGGACGCGAGGTAGGCCGCCAGCTCTTCGGTGCTCGCGGCGTCGTAAGCGGGCGCGGCGACGGGCGCGCGGCCGTCCCACCACGCGAAGTTCGGGCGGGCCGTCGAGTAGAACCGCTCGGCCTCGAACTGGCGGCCGGCGGCCGAGACGAGGTAAGTCACCTGCGACGAGAGCGCCGTGCGCAGGCCCGCGTCGAGGCCGAGCCGGTCGGTAGCTTCGAGCAGTTGGGCGAGCAATTCCTGAGAGTCGCGGAAGCTGGCGACCTCGGCGGCGAGCGAGGCGCGCAGCGCCGCGGCGCCGGGCGCGGCGGCCGTCGGCTGGTAGGTCCGCGCCCGCGCCACGAGCGCCGTCACGCGCGCCTTCAACTGCGCGAAGGCGGCCTGCCGCACCGAGTCGTCGAGTGTCTTGGATGAAGCCGCCTCGGCGCCCGTGAAGCGCGCGTAGTCGTTGCAGAGCGCGAGCGCCTGCCGGAGCGACTGCGCGTCCCAGACGAGCTGGCGGCGGTTGAGGTCGCGGGGCCGGGGCGCGGCGCCCGCGACGCCGGCCGTCATGAAGCTCTCGCGCGAGAGCCCTTCGAGCGCCGCGCGCAGCTCGCGCAGGCCCGAGGAGATGGTCGTGTCGTGGAAGGGCGAGCGCGCGTCGAAGACCTGCGTGGCGAGCCACGTGTACTCGGGCCGCGCCAGCAACGCCTCGGTCTGCGCCACGTCGCTGACGTACTCGTAATGGACCGCGCCGGGCGCGCGCTCGAACGAGCGGTAGTAAAGGACTTCGACGATGTCGCCGACCTTCGCCGCCACCCGGCGCTGCACGTCGGGCGAGGGCGCCGAGAGGTCGGCGCCGCGCGCGTCGCGCAGGGCCAGCCGGTAGAGGTCGTTGTTCGCGTCGAAGTCCTTCGGCAGCCGCTCGTGGTTGAGGTAGACGCCCAGCGCCTCAAGCTCTTCGAGCGAGCCGCTGCCGGGACGGCTCAGGTTCTCGTAGCGCGCGCGGTTGACTCTCAGCTCCGTGAAGCGTTCGATGAAGCCGTGAAGCGTGGCGTCGGCGCCGACGGCGAAGGTCTGGTCGTAGAGCGGCTCGGGCTGGCGCCGCGCGGCGCGCGCCGGGGCGACGCCCGGCGACGCGGGCGTGCCTTCGGCCGCGGCCGGCTCCTCGGCGGGCGCGGGCGGCGCGGGCGCCGCGTCGCGCAGACGCGGGGGCACGCGGGCGCCGCCGTCGTAGGCGGCTTCGCGCAGGAGTGATTCTTCCGGCGCGTCGCCGGGTAGGCGGCGGCCCGTATAGTCGAAGATGGGGTCGGCGTTGAGGAAGCTGTTGGTGCGCTCGTCGAGCTGGAGGCGCAAGCCTTCGAGGATGATTTGGTTGAAGGCGACGACGACGGACTCGCCCGTGCGCTCGTTGATGTCGCTGAACCAGGAGCTTGGGATGAAGACCGAGTAGAAGTTGCGCGCGTCGAGCCGGGCCATCGCGGCGAGCAGGTTCTTCTCGTTGTCGCGCGTGGCGTGCGCGTCGCAGTCGCCGCCGGGCGCGGCTTCGTCGGCGCCGCCGACTTGCGCCTGCCGCAGCGCCTCCTCGGGGTCGAAGGCGGCGGGCGTGTAGCCGGAGGGGCGGCGGTAGAAGTCGCGGTAGAAGTCGGGCACGCGGCGGCCCGCGCCGCAGCGGACGCGCAGCTCGCGGACTTCCTTGAGGTCGCGCGCCTCGGCGTCGAGGAAGCGTTGCAGCTCGGCGGCGCGGCTTCGGACTCCGCCGTAGGTGAGGAGCAGGCCGAGGCAGCCGACGGCGGGGATGGCGATGGAGAGCACCTGCGCGGCTAAGACCGTGCGGTTGCGCGACAGCCGCGCCTTCGTCACGGGCCGCGCCAGCATGTCTTCGAGAAAGACCTTCTTCTCAAGGAGGTCGCGGACGAAGGCGGGCACGACCGGCTCCTCGACGGACATGGCAGCCGGGACGGCGGCCAGGGGCGCGTCCGGGTCCCAGCCCGGCGGCAGGGCCGGCGCGTCGGAGAGGAAGGCGGCGGGCAGCGCCGCGGCGGCGAGCGGCGCGGTGCCGAAGGCCGGGCCGCCGTCGCCGCAGAAGTAGATGCCGCGCAGGAAGAAAGACTCGTGGAAGGAGCTCTCCTTGAAAATCTGGTCGAGGTAGAGGCGGAGGGGCGCGCGCAGAGCCTGCATCTCCGAGGGGAGCAGGAAGAGCTGGTCGCGCTCCTCAACGTCGGCGCGGTCGGCGAAGACTTCGACCTGCGCCTGGAAGAGATAACGGTAGACGCTCTGGAAAGCCTCCTCGACCCACTCGGGCCGGTAGGCCGTCTCCAGCGTGTAGGGCGAAGACCAGCCGAACATCTCGTCGCGCAGGCGCGGCGGCAGCTCGCGGCAGAAGCTCTTGAAGCCGGGCACGCGGTCGCACTTGGTGACGACGACGTAGACGGGGAAGCTCATGCCGAGCTGCTTCTGCGCCTGCCAGAGCTTGCGGTAGAGGCAGGCGGCGCGCTGCTCGATGCGGGCGCGCTGGTCGGGCAGGAGCGGCCCGCGCACGTCGCCCAAATCTTCGCAGGGGATGGTGAGGATGACGCCGTCGAGCGGGCGCTCGGGGCGGTGCTTCTGGAGGAGGCGCGAGACGGTCGCCCAGGCCCTGTTGTTCGAGGTCTCGCCGTCCTGACGGAGCACGAAGTCGCCGTCCACGTCGAGGACGACGGCGCGGTCGAAGAAGAACCAGTTGACGCCCTGCCGGACGCCGTGAAGCTGCTCGGCCGGGCTGCCCAAAGGGAGGTCTAATCCCGAGTTCGAGAGCAGCGTCGTCTTGCCCGACTGCGCCTCGCCGACGAGGAGGAACCACGGCAGCCGGTAGCGGTAGTCGCGGCGCGTGACGTGCGAGCGAAGGAGCCTCATCGCCCGCGAGAAGGAGGTCTTGAGCCCGATGCTTGAGACGGCCGTTTGCTGGATGAAGCCGGCGGGCGAGCCTGCGGCCGGGGCGGGGGCCGGGGCCGGGGCGGGCGTCGCGACGGCGCGATTCCTCGCACGTCGCAGGACGAGGTAGAGGAAGAGGGCGGTGCCGAGCACCAGCAGGACGACCGCCGCGAGTATGTAAGGCCAGTAGGGGGAAAGCATCGATTGCGACCAGCCCGTCTGTTAACTTCGGGGAATCACTTTCATCTCAGGCCCGTGTCCCTTTCGGCCGGGCGCGTGATTTCGTCGTTGGCGTCGAAGAGCGGCTGCGTGAGCTGCACCCAGATGCCGTGCGTCAGGGCGACGTAGGCGAGCACGGTCGCGCAGAGCAGGATGATCCACGCGCGGGGGTTCGGCAGCAGCCGCCTCGTTTCGTCGCGCAGCGTGTGGAAGTAAGTCTCGGGAAAGACGTGGCGGCCGGGCTCGTCGAGGTCGGGCTCGCGCTGGAAGACGAAGGCGAAGAGCTGGCGGCGGTAGCCTTCGAGGAGGCCGCGGTCGTCGGCGCCGCGCCACTTGCCGCGGAAGCCGAGCGAGAGCGCCATCAGGTAGACGGCCCCGAGGTCGCGGAAGACGGGGTTGCGCTCGGCGAGCAGGCGTTCGAGCCGCCGGAAGAAGAGCTCGCCCGCGACGTGGGTGCCGAAGATTCTCGACTCCAGAAGGTTCGAGACCCAGACCTCGCGCCCCTCCCAATCTTCGTTGAGGAAGATTTCGTCGGCGAGCGCCACCATCACGTACTGCGCCTCCTTGTAGAACTCGGCGCCGTAAGTCCCGCCGTAGCGCCACGCGTGCGCCTTCTGCCGCTCGAAGAGCGTGAGCAGGCTCTGCCACGCGTAGATGCCGACGTGCATCTGGTGCAGGGGCGGCGGCGGGGCGGCCGTGTGGGCGCCCGCGCCGTTGCCGTCGGCGCTCTCGCCGGGCGCGGCCCACGGCGGCACGACATCGCCGCGCGGGGCGAACCACGCGTCGCCCGCCTCGGGCACGGTCGCGCGCCGTGAATCGGGCGCGGACGGCTCGTCGGGGAAGTAGGCGCGCGCGACCGCCTCCGGCTCATAAAGGCCGGTGCCGAGCGCGGGCGTCTGCGCGGCCACGACGGGGCCGGCCTTGACCTGGCCCTTGAGGCGTATCACCTCCCGGTAGAACTCGCGGAAGGGGCCGAGCAGGAATGTGTCGCCGTACTCCTTCATCAATGTTCACGGGCGCGCTCTACTGCGCGGCGCCCCTCACGTAGAGGACAATCTCGGCGGGGCGGACTCTTTGGCCGCGCTCGCTGGCGTTGAAAATCTGTAGGACTTCGTTCGGCTCGATGAAGTCGTGGTCGTACTTGAGCGCGAAGAGGACGACGCCGCGCGGCGGCACCAGCTCTTCGTCCGGCTCCATCAACTCGCGGCGGGCGCCGAGGATGCGCGTCTCCCTCATCAACTGCATGTTCGGGTGCGAGCCTATCAGGCACTCGCGGCCCCAGCGCACAAGCTCCTGGTCGGTCATGCCGGCCTGCCCGCGCAGGCCGAGCACGAGGCGGCGCCGCGCCCACTCGCCCTCGAACATCAGGTTGTAGAAGGCTCCGTCGTAGCGGAAGACGTGGTCGGCGTAGGCGGGGCTGACGCCCTCGTTAATCTTGTCGTTGATGTAGCGGATGACCTCGGCGAAGCTGCGGCGCGGGTCGTCGTGGTCGTAGGCCGAGAACTGCGGCGGCACGACGTTGCGGCCCATGACGGAGACGTGGCCGGCGACGGTGCAGAGCGTGAGGTAGACCTGATAAGGGTGTGACGAGTCGGTGGCGAGGACGGCTTCGAGGAGCGGCAGCGGGGCGACGATGCTGCGGAGCAATCCGAGGTCTGAGGCGCGCCCGCCCTCGGCCGGCCCGCGCAGCCTGTCGCTCAGGTAGAGCGCCTTGCGCCTCATGCCGAGCGCGAGGTCCGAGCACATCTCGCCGAGCGGCGTCCTGCGCCTGACGACGGGCGTCGGCGGCTCGTAGTCAGAGACGAGCGCGTAGGAGTTGTCCTTGAACTCGACGCGCGCCAGCGGCAGGGCGACGAACTTCTTCGGCGGCGCGTTCGTGACGATGAGCGACAGGCGCGGCCTGAGGCGCGGAATCCTCAGCTCGCCCTCGCCCGTCGTCTCGTCGGCGACCGGGTCGCCCTCGACCGAGTCGTAGCGTTGGAGGTCGCCGCGCGTCAGCGCGTCGGTGTTGCGCGCCGGGACGGCGAGGTGGACCGTGAGCGGCCCCTGCGCGAACTCCTTCTCGTGTGCGGTGAGGTCGGCTTCGAGCGGGCCGCCGCGCCCGGCGTTGCAGGAGACGACGAGGCAGTCGGGCATCACGGCCTCGACTTCGAGGACGCGGAAGCGCCCCGAGGCGAGCCCCGCCGGGTCGAGCTTCAGGTGGCGGACGCCGCGCAGGTAGGGGGCGGCGGTGGCCGAGACGTACTGAAGCAGCGCCTCCTGCCGGAGCGCCGCCTGCTGGAAGTGCTGCGGCGTGAGCAGCAGTCCCTCGTGCCACTGGATGGGTTCTGGTATCTGGTAGGCGTCCATGTTCACGGCGCGTGCGGCCCGGCGGCTACTTCCTTTCGGCGACGACTTCGATCTTCTCGCCGCCGAGCTTGATGAGCACGTCGCGGCGCGGGTCGAGGACGGCGCGGTGCTCGCCGGGGTTGAAGTAGTTGGCGAAGACGACGGCCGCCCTGATCTCGGGCGCGACCTTCACCCTGTCCGGCGCGACGACCTGACCGGGCGACCACTCGCGGCTGACGACGACCAACTCGCCCGGCTTCGGGTGGTCGAGCACGATTTGATTGCGCCGCTCGAACCACTGGCTCGCCGTCATCTTCTGCAACTCTTTAAGGAGGTCCTTGTCGGAGACGAGCAGGAGGTCGAGGGCGACGGGGTTGCCGCCGTTGGCGTCGGGCGAGACGTGGACGCTGACTTCGAGGTCGCGCGCCTTGGCGGAGAGGCCGGGCACGCCGGGCACCTTGGGCTTCTTCGGGCAGCCGGTGAAGAGGAAGGCGCACGCCAGCATGAGGGCGACGCGCGCCGACAGAGGGGCCAGGCCACGAAGACGCTTTGGGGGAAGCGGCATCCAAAACACCCCGGCAGAGAAACGGGTGACGGATAAGTTAGCGCGGCTGAAAGCTTGTCGGTTGAGTCTTTGGCCGAAGCGGCCACGGGACTGACCAAACTCTCAAACGGGCGCGAGAGGCGACAGAGCAAGAGACGACTCGGGAAGGCCGCGGTCGGATGCGAGGCGCCCGCGGCGAAACTCCTGTTCTAAATCAGGCGGACAGGGAAACGGGAATCAAAACTCTCAGGGACCGAAGGCAGCGGGCATCAACTCCGCTGTTTAAAATAAGGTGAAGAGCGTCAGCGCGTGGAAGCCGCTACAACATCAGCGAGCGATCCACTGAAGAGTGCCGCAGACAATAAACCCGCCCTGTGGAAATGTCAATTATTTTTTTGTGAGAAACTGAACCCAAAGTGCGACGCCACACATAAGAACGCCCGCGCGCGAGGATGCGGCGCACGGGCGTTCTACACATTCAATAAATTGTAACGCTCAGAAGCTGAAGCGCAGTTGCAGCTCGACGCGGCGGTTGCCGCTCGCGCCGCCGCCCCCGCCGCCGAAGCCGAAGCGGCCGGACGAGGTCGTCGGCACGCCGAACAAGGGTGAGCTGAGGTTGCCGACCGGCGTCCCCTCGTTCGGGTGGTTCAGGAGGTTCTGGACGTTGACCGACAAGGTCAGGTTGTAGCGGTGCTCCGTGCGCTCGGCGCCGCCGAACGACTCGCCGCCCCCGCCGGCGCCACCACGTCCGCCGCCGCCCCTGCCGCCGCCGCCGCGTCCGCCGCGACCACCTCCCCCGCCACGGCCGCCGCCTCCGCCCCCTCTGCCCTGACGGCCGGCCGCCGCGTTGACGACCTCGCCGAAGCCGATGGTCTTACTGGCGCGCAGGTTGACGGTGAAGAAGGAGGGGCCCTGCCCGTAGTTGCGCGGGATGATGGTCTGGCCGGGCTTCGGGTTCACGTCAAAGCTGCCTAAGCGCGTGACGCGCAGGTCCGAGGCGGGCGTCTGCGAGTCGGCGAAGGCGGGCCGCTCGGTGAACTGCGTGTCGAGGTTGATGTCGCGGCCGATGATGATGTTGAAGGGGCGCCCCGAGTTGGCGACGAGGAAGGGGTTGAGGCGCACGCCCCACGGCAGCGCGTTGACGGCGCCGCCGAGGAAGAAGCGGTGGCGCGTGTCCTGCGTCGAGCGCCCGTACTCGCCCGAGAGGTCGTAGGGGTTCGAGGGGAAGCTGAAGGCGCCGTCGGTGTCGCTGCGCGCGCGGCTGTAGACGTAGTTGGAGAAGATGGTGAACTTCTGGCTGAAGCGGTTGTTGACGTTGACGACGAACTGGTGCTGGTTGAAGCGCCCGCTCGACTCGTACTGGAAGATGTTGCCGAGGGTCGGGGAGGGGCGGAGGAGGTTGTTCGCGGCGTCGCGCAAGGGGACGCCGTTGGCCCCGAGCAGCGGCGCGTTGACGTTGCGCGAGCGCAGGACGTGGAGCGTGCGCGCGCCGATGTAGCTCAAAGAGACGGTGAAGCGGAGGGGCAACTGGCGCTCGACGCTGAGCGAGGTCTGCATGGTGTAGGGCGTGCGAAGGTCCGCGGCGACGCGGCGGACGGCCTGCGAACGCTCGAAGCCTGCGAGCGAGGCGACGGTCGGCGGGTTGACGACCGCGCCGCCGGCCGTGAACTCGATTGCGTCGAGCAGGTCGATGCCCTGCTGCGTCGCGCTGCTGACGATGAACTGCCGCTGGTTGACGCCGTTCTGGCGCTCGGCCTGGAGCGTGTACGTCTCGCCGAAGCGTTCGAAGAAGACGCCGAACCCGCCGCGGATGACGGTGCGCTGCTGGCCGCGCCCGCCGCCCCCGCCGCCCGTCGCGCCCGGCGCCCACGCGAAGGCGAGGCGCGGCGCGAAGTCGAGCGAGCTGTCGATGTTCGTCTGCACCTCGTAGCGCAGGCCGGCGGACAGGGTGAGGTTGGGGCGCACGCGCCAGTCGTCCTGAATGAAGGGGCTGAAGTCTGTCTGCGAAACGTCGGCCTCGGGGTTGCCGCCCGAGATGGAGAACTGCGTGGGGCGCGCGACGCCGAGCAGCGTGTTGCGGTACTGTTCGAGCGTCGTGAAGGTGAAGGTGCCGGCGAAGTTCTGCTGCGAGATGTCGGTGATGGAGTTGTGACGCAGGCGCGCGCCGGCCTTCAAGGAGTGCGAGCCGACGGTCCAAGAGGTGTAGTTCTGTAGCTCGTAGCGGTCCTCGTCCAGCGAGGAGTTGCCGGCCTGCGCGCCGCCGGCGGTGAACGCCTCGTTGACGCGCACGGTCGGCGAAAGGGTGCCGCCCTCCTGTCGTCGGCGGCGGCGGTCGTACTGGAAGCGCGTCTCGTTGATGATGCGCTGGTTGATGATGGAAGTCTCGGTCAGTTGAAAGGTCTGCTGCGTGTTCGTCACGTCGTAGGAGCGCGAGGGGAGGTTGAAGCCGCCGACGCCTTCGTTCAGGCGCTCGGTGCGCTCGAAGGTGTAGCGGCCGACGAGCGTGTTCGTCTGGTTCAACTGGTAGTCGAGGCGCGGGCTGAAGGTGGTGCGGCGGTCGGGCGTCAGGACGTTCTGCGAGAACGGCTGCGCGGCGAACACGGGGCCGGGGCCGAGGACGACGGCGCTGATGATTTCGTTGTCGTCGGTCTCGCGCCGCTCGAAGTCGAGGAAGTAGGAAGCCTTCCTTTGGACGATGGGGCCGGAGAGGTTGCCGCCGTAGCGGCGGGCCTGGTAGGCGGCGCGCGTCGGCGCGGCGAAGGGGCGCGAGTTCAGCGACTCGTCGTTGAAGTTGAAGAACGCCTGCCCGCGCAGGCGGTCGGTGCCGGGCTTGGTGAAGATTTCGACGCGGCCGTAGCCGAGGCGGTCGTACTCGGCCGAGAACGGGTTCTGGTTGATGCGAATCTCGCGGATGGACTCCTTCGGCGGCAGGCGCCCCGACGTGAAGCCGTCGAGGAAGATTTGCGCCTCGCCGCCGGCGCCCGCCGAAGGGCCGGCGAGGGCCTGCAAGGCTTCGGCGAGGTCGTCGGGGTCGTCGGGCAGGGCGTCCAAGTCCGCGCCCCGGAGGACGACGGCGCCGACGTTCGACTCGGGGTCGGTGCCGATGGGCTCCTCGGCCGTGACCGTCACCTCCTCCTGCTCGATGGCGACGGTGAGGAGGATGTCCAGAGGCTCGGTGCGCCCGGCCGTGACCTCGACGGCCGTGTTCTCGAACGGCGCGAAGCCCTGCTGCAAGAGTCGTATCGTGTAGCGTCCCGGCGGCAGCGCCGAGAAGGCGTAGCGCCCTTCCTCGTCCGTCGTCGCCGTGCGCTCGACGCCGGCCGCGTCCGTCGCCGTCACCGTCGCGCCGACGACGACCCCGCCCAACTCATCCGTCACCCGCCCGCGCAGGGTCCCCTGCGACTGCTGCCCGGCGACGCTCACACACAAGAAGAGAACCAACAAGACTGAGAACTGTCGCATCATCCCCCCAGATGGAAAATAAGTTGTCAGTCATCAGTCATCAGCCCTCAGTTTTTTGTCTTACTGAAAACTGACAACTGATAACCGACAACTCGCAATCGTCCTTTTACGGGTTGCCCGGCGGGTCTTGACGGCCGCCGCCCGCGCCGCCGCCGATCACGTCGCCGGGCAGGCCGGGGCTCATGTTGCGCGGGTCGGCGTTGTTCCTTTGCAGGCGGCGCAGGAATTCCGAGTCCCCCGCGACGAGCGCGACGGCCGTGACGCGCGCCGCGTCCGAGCCCGGCGTGGCCGTGACGAGCACGGTGTCGCCCTTCTTCAAGTCGGCGACCGCGACGACGGGCAGCGACTCGAACATCTGCTGCGGGCCGCGCATGCCGCCGCGCCTCCCGCCTTCGCCTTCACGCCCGGCGCCGCGCTCGGCTCCTTCGGGACGCGCCCCGCCCTGTTGCTCGCGCTGGCGCCGACGCTCTTCGCGGCGGGCCTGCGCCTCGGGGTCGTCGCGGCGTCCGCCCCCGCCTCCGCGACGCTGGCCGCGACGCTCAAGCGCCTCGACGAACTCTGGCGTCGCGCGCCGGAGCATCGTGTTCTTACCGGCGGCGACGGTGAAGGTCTGCCCCGTCGCCTCGTCTTTAAGCGTGAACTCGTTGCGGTCCGGCGCGACGGCCGTGACCGCACCCGCGAGGCGTGTGAACGTGCCGGCGATGATTTCTTCGGGGACGAAGCCCGCGCCCTCGGCCGTCCGCTGACCCGAGGCGCGGAGTTGGTCGCCGACGTTCAAGTCGGCGAACGTCGCCGGCCGCGCGTCCGACGGGCGCAGCGAGTCGGGCGCGAAGCGCAGTACGCGCACGCCCTCGCCGGCCGCGAGCGCCACCGTCTCGACGCCCTCGCGCCCGAACGTCTGCACGTTGAGGGTCTTCTTCGCCGCGTCGAGCGCGACTATCCTCCCGACGAGCCGGCGCCGCCCGTCCTGCGGCCCGCCCGCGCCCGCCGACGACGACGCGGCGGCGCGCGTCGTCACGATTAACTGCCGCGCCGCCTGACCCGCCGTGCCGCGCGCGACCACGCGGTCGCCGACGCGCAGGTCGGCGCGCGTCAACTTCTCGGCGCCCTCAAGCGAAGTCTGGCCCGGCTGAATCCTGAAATACTCGGTCCGCGCGTCGGTCGGGACGGTGACGCTCTCGCCAGCGTCGGTCTTGACGGTGACCTGCCCCGTCGCGGCGTCCACGGCCGTCACCTCTCCGACCACGCGCTGCTGCGCCGAGGCCGGAGCCGCAAACGCGCACGCGAAGACGAATCCGGCCACACACGCCGTCAGAAGTTTTCTCACGGGATTGTCCGTTCTGGTTTTTCTCATCGAAGCACGCACCGCCTTTAACTCTCGGTTCGTGAAGTGCCCGCGCCGCCCGCGTCCGAAGAGGTCGCGGGCTCGCGGTCGTCTAGCGCGGCCGTCGTCGCCTCGACGCTCTGCGGCCCCGGCCCGGTCGTGCCCGCGCCCGCGCCGCCCGAAGAGGCGCTGCCGCCGCCGGGTCCGCCGCCGCGCGTCTCGCCCGCGGCGCTGCCGCCCGAAGGCCCGGAAGAGCCGCCCGGCCCGGCCGGCGAGCCCGTGAAATCCGCCTCGCCGACGGCGCCGACGGTCCCCTCGGCGCGGTCCGCGCCCGAGGCCCCGGACCGCCCCGTCTCCGGCAGCGCCGTCGCGTTCCGGCTCGCCGTCTCGCCCGGCCTCATCCCGTCGCGCTCGGCCTCCTTAAACTCGGTCCTGCCCGTTCCGTGCGCGAAACGGTCAGGCGCGTCCGCCTTCTCTTGTTCAGCCACCGCTTGCCCTCCTCTTGTGGGTTAAAGGCTTTTCCCGCGCGGCACACGTCCGGCCGTCTGCCCGACGCGGCTCAAGGGGGAATAAATTGCAGGGGAGTGTTCTGGCGGGGATTATAACCCAACTCGCCGGCCGCGGGCGTCCCGCCGCGGACATATTTACATTTCGGTGACGCCCGTCAAATCTTCTTCCCCGTCTCGCCCGCCACCTGCGCGTGGCCGAGCGCGGCGACCAGCGTCGAGCCGCCGACGATGTTGCCCAGCAGGGTCGGCGCCACCCAGCGGAAGAAGTCCGCCCAGGCGGCCTCGCCCCGGAGCACGACGTAGAAGACCTCGACGCCGCCCGCGACGATGTGCGCCAACCCGGCGAAGGCCACGAGGTATGTCATGACGACGACCACGAAGAAGCGCGCCGACTCGGACGCCGGCAGCATCCAGACCATCGTCGCTATCAGCCACCCGGCGTAGAGGCCGCGCAGGAAGACGGTCGCGGCGCCGCCCTCCAGAGCCTCGCGCCCGATTTCCGTGAAGGCCGCGCGCACCTCGGGCCGGAAAAGCTCGGTGTGGCCCGCGACCCACGCGAAGACGAAGGCGCCGACGAGGTTGGCGACGAGCACGACGGCCCAGAGCCGCAGCACGTTGCCGAGCGTCTTGAGGTTGAAGCGTTGCAGCAGCGGGAGGACGGCCGTCAGCGTGTTCTCCGTGAAGAGTTGCTGGCTGCCGAGGATGACGATGAGGAACCCGACGCTGTAGCCGAGCTTCGAGACGGCCGGGCGCCACGGCGCGTCCGGCAGGTGCGCGCGCAGCAAACCTTCGGCGACCATCGAGAAGCCCATCGAGAGCCCGGCCGTCAGCCCGTCCCACGCGAGCGTCACGGACGAGCGTTTCAACTCGCTCTCGCCCTCCTCGCGCACGGCCTCGTAGATGACCTCCGTGCGCGGCCCGCTCCGCTCCTCGACCTCCTTCTGCTCCCGCCCCGTCAACTCCGGCACGGCCGCGCCGCCCTCGCCCGTCCTCTCCGCCATAATCGAATCCTTTCAGCTATTGACCGCCGACGGCTATCCCCCAAGGCCCCGCGCCGGCCTTGATGCTGGTGAGAAGTTTGCCCGCCTCGGCGTCTATGACGTGGACCTCGTCGGAGAGTCCGCTGGCGGCGTAGAGCTTGCGGCCGTCGGGCGTCAGGGCGAGGCCCCACGGGCGGCCGGGGACGGGGACGGAGGCGACGACCTCGTAGGTCTCGGCGCTGACGACCTCGACGGTGTTGCCCCGCCCCGTCGAGACGTAGACGCGCCGCCCGTCGGGCGAGACGACGACGCCCATCGGCTTGACGCTGCCGTCGCCGCGCGGCAGCCCGATTCTGTGCACCACCTTGTGCGCGGACGTGTCGACGACGAGCAGCGTGCGGCCCATCTCGGTCGTGACGTAGGCGCGCGAGCCGTCGGGCGAGAAGGCGGCGTCCCGAGGCCGCGAGTCAACGGCGAAGGAGGCGGCGACGGCGTTGGTCCGCGTGTCGATGACGGAGACGGTGTTGCTCGTCTCCGAAGTAACGTAGACCCAGCGGCCGTCGGGGCTCGTGCGGACGCCCTCGGGCTCGATGCCGACGACGAGCGTCGCCAGCGGCCTTCCCGTCTTCAGGTCGATGACTGAAGCCGTGCCCGCGTCCTCGTTCGACGCGTAGAGCGCCGAGCCGTCGCGGCTCAAGTCCAACTGCTCCGGGTCCGAGCCGACTTCGTACTCCGCGACCACGCCCCCGTCGGAAGCGTCCACCGCCAACACCTTGTTCTCCTCGGGGTCGTAGTCCTTCCCCGAAGGCGTGCTCCGCGCGACGTACAACAGCCCCCCGTGCGCGCGCACGCCCCGCGCCCTCCCGCCGACTTCAAACGTTTTGACGACGCGGTCCTCGCGCGTGTCAATCACCGTCACCGTCCCGTCGCGCTCGTTCGTCACGTAAGCGAACGGCCCCGACGGGCCGCACGCGAGCGCGCACAGCAGCAGGACGAAGCCACCCGACAGCTTTAAGGATTCGACCCGGCGGCTCATTTAAGTGTGTAGAGGTAGCTGGCGATGTCGCGGGCGTCCGCGTCGCCGATGCCGAGGGCGGGCATGGCCGTGAGCGGGTCAACGCCGCGGGGGTCTTTAATCCAGCGAATCATATGCTCGGGCGAGTTGGTGAGGACGCCGCCGATGTAGGTGCGTCCGGCGACGCGTTCGAGCGGCGGGCCGACGAGCGAGTCGGCGCCGCGGATGCCGGGAATGGTGTGGCACGAAGCGCAGCCGTAGTGATAGATGGCGGCCCGCCCGCGCGCGGGGTCGCCGCCGCCCGTCATCTCGGAGGCCGCGCGCTCCGCCTCCCGGCCGCCGCACGAAGGCGCCGGCGCGCACAGGCACGCCAAGAGCGCGAGCCTTAAAACCTTCAACGCTTTCCCTCCCTCAAGCATCTCCGAGCCTGACCCCTTCGAGCGCGGCCCGCTCGCGCTTCAGCACGCGCCGCTCCGACTCGCGCATCCAGCCCGCGAGGAGCGCCAGCCCCGCCACCACGTAGACCATCCCGGCCGGCACCCACATGATGAGGCCGCCGAGCTGCTGGTCCTCCAAAGGCGTCAGCCCCCACGACCCGGTCGTCTCCGCGTAGGCGGGGTACAGCACCTTGCCCGTGAACGTGATGAAGGCGCCGAGCACGCCGCTGTGAATCGAAGTCGTGAACAAATAGAGCACGGCGGCGCCGTAACCCATCAGGCCGCGCGGCCCGTGGATGAGCGCCCACCAGAAGAGCAGGGCCGAGCCGAGGAAGGAGACGTGCTGGAGCGTGTGGACGAGGTCGCTGCGGAGCGTCGCCTCGAACAGCGCCGGCACGTGCCACACCCACAGCGCGACGGCGTGAATCGCCCACGCCGCCAAAGGGTTCGTCGCCGCCCGCCACACGCCCTGAAACCAACGCGCCTTGCCCCACCCGCCGACCCCCCGCGCCCAGCCCACCGGCAGCGCCCACAGGAAAGCCACCACCGGCCGCCCCAACACGAGGAGCGGCGCGGCCATCACCATCAGCACCTCGTGCTGCGTCATGTGCGCCGAGAACAAGACCTCGCCCCACGGGTGCAGCGGCGACACCAGCGCGACGAACAAAGCCGCCCACCCGCCCGCGTACACCCAAGCCTCCCAACGCCTCACCCCTCTCCCCCGGCCCGACGAACGCCACAGCCTCCGCAAGCCCCGCGCGTACAGCCACCCCGACACCAACAGGCTCGCCCACACCAGGGGGTCGCGCCCCCACGTGTAAGGCAAATCCGCCAGCCGGTGCGGCTTCCCCCCGTGCCCGTAAACGCTCACGCAGACGAACGGCAGAAGGCACAGGGCGAAGGGCAGGTGACGGGTGTCGGGTATCAGGCGCCGGTAAAGACAAGACCTTTCCCCCGGCACCCGGCGCCCGACACCCGACACCCGCGTTTCGCTTTTCATCTCTGACACGGCCCGTAGACGAAGACGGGAATCCACATCGCTATCATGACGAGCGCCGAGAGCGAGCTGACGAGCATCCCGACGACCGCCATGAAGCGCCCGCGCGGGAGCGCGCCCGCGCCCTCGTCCTCCCACACCGAGCCGGCCGCGCGCCACTTGCGGCACGCCGTCCACCCGGCGCCGAAGGCCACCAGCAGCGCCGCGATTGTCACCGCGTGCAGCGCCCACGTCCTGCCCGGCCCGCCGCAAGCCCAGAGCGCGAGCGCGTAGTTCGCCTGAAGCTGGCAGAGCGCGGTGAACGGCGGCGCCAGCACGCAGAACCAGAGCGCCGCCGCGCCCGACGGCTCCTTGAACTCGGATTTGGTGTCGGCACTCATCCTTCTAAAGCAGCCGCGCCGCCCAGTAGATGACGAAGTAGAGCGGCACCCACATCGCCACGACGAAGTACCAGTAGAGCGCGTTCTCGCTCACGTCGGCGAACCGCTTCCCCTCGACCGGCCCGAAGAGCATCAGCGCCAGCAACACCACCGTGTCGAGCAGGTCCGTCACCAGATGCGTCAGGTGAAAGCCCATCGTCACCCACACGATGGAGCCGTACGCGTTCTGGTCCCAAGAGCAGTTCAGGTACCGAAACTCGACGAAGCGCAGGGCCGTCACCACCAGCGCGAAGCCGACCATCACCGCCAGCCAGATTCTCACCCCGCGCAGGTCCAGCTTCTCCGACGCCTTCTTCGCGAACTGGTTCGGCACGCAGCTCACGAGGACGACGGCGAGGTTGACGGTGCCCCAGAACAAATCGGGCGGGCGCAAGCCCGGCGGCCACGAGGCGACCGGCGTTCGCAGGAAGAAGTAGACGGCGCAGAGCACGACGAACATCGAGCCCTCGATGAGAAAGAGGCTCATCGTGCACCACCACGTCAGCGGCCGGTGGCCGAAGGCGAAGGTCGGCAGCCCCGACACGTCTATAGTCGCCCGCGCCCTCACGTCTCCTGCCCCTCCAGCTTCAAGTCCTTGACGAGTTCCCTGTGCTTCGTCTTGAGCCCCTCGGGCGGCTTGTCCTCGGCCCCCCGCTTCTTCGGCCAGAACCAGCCCGTCAGCGTGACGAAGACCGGCACGGCGCCGACGACGACCGCCCACGGGTTGAAGATGGAGCCGACGAACATCGCCGTCACCGAGAGCGCGGCCAAAAGCGGCCAGACGGTCGAGTCCGGGAACTCGTACTTGAGGTCCGGCTCGGCGTCGAGCATCCGCGTCACCAGCACGTCGCGCACGTCCGAGCGCAGCCCAGTGACAACGGGCTGGTCCGGCGACTGCTGCCAGAGCGTCTCGCGCCCGGCGACGGTCGGGAGGTGCTGGAAGTTGTAAGCGGGCGGCGGCGACGGGGTCGCCCATTCGAGCGTGCCGGCGCCCCACGGGTTGTCGCCCGCGAGCGCGCCCCTCCGCCGCGTCACGCTCAAGAAGTAGTTGACGACGAAGACGAGCACGCCCAGCGTCATCACGACGCCGCCCGCCGTCGCCAGCAGGTTCAGGTCGGCCCAGCCCAGGTTCGGCTGGTAGGTGTAGACGCGCCGCGGCATGCCCCGGAGGCCGAGCACGTGCATCGGGAAGAAGGCGAGGTTGAAGCCGACGAACATGAGCCAGAAGTTGAGGTGGCCGAGCCTTTCCGAAAGCATCCGGCCCGTGATTTTCGGCAGCCAGTAGTAGAAGGCGCCGAAGAGCGGGAAGACGGCGCCGCCGATGAGCACGTAGTGGAAGTGCGCGACGACGAAGAAGGTGTCGTGCACCTGCAAGTCCAGAGGCACGCTCGCCTGCATCACGCCCGTCAGGCCGCCGAGGACGAAGACGAAGAAGAAGCCGAGCACGAACATGAAGGGCGTCTTAAACCTCGGGCGGCCCGCCCAGATGGTCGCTATCCAGCAGAAGATTTGGATGCCCGAGGGGATGGCGATAATCATCGTCGCGCCCGTGAAGAAGCTCTGACCGAGGCGCGGCAGCCCGGCCGCGAACATGTGATGGACCCAGAGGCCGAAGCCGATGAAGCCGGTCGAAACGAGCGAGAGCACGAGCGCCGTGTAGCCGAACATGGGCCGGCGGACGAAGGTCGGGATGATGGCCGAGACGAACCCGGTCGCCGGGATGAAGATGATGTAGACCTCGGGGTGGCCGAAGAACCAGAAGAGGTGCTGCCACAGTATCGGGTCGCCGCCCTCGGCCGGGTTGAAGAAGTGCGTGCCGACGAGGCGGTCGAGGATGAGGCAGGTGCTTGCGAGCGCCACGGTCGGCATCGCGAAGATGACCATGAAGGCCATCACCAGCACCGACCAGACGTAGATGGGGATGCGGTTGAGGCTCATGCCCGGCGCGCGGAGTTTGAAGATGGTCGTCACCAGCTCGGTCGCGACGACGAGCGCCGACAGCTCGGTGAAGGTGATGGTCTGCGCCCAGAAGTCAACGCGCTTGCCGGGCGAGTACTCGGGGCCGGAGAGCGGGACGTAGGCGAACCAGCCGGCGTCGGGCCCGACGTTCAGGATGAAGGCGGTGAAGAGCATGATGCCGCCGAAGAGGTAGACCCAGTAGCCGAAGGCGTTCAGGCGCGGGAAGGCGATGTTGCGCGTGCCCAGCATCAGCGGCACGAGGTAGACGGCCATCGCCTCCATCACGGGCACGGCGAAGAGGAACATCATGACGGTGCCGTGCATGGTGAAGATTTGGCCGTAGAGGTCGGGGCCGAGGAAGTTGTTCTCGGGGCGCGAGAGCTGCACGCGCATGAGCACGGCGAGGATGCCGCCGAAGATGAAGAAGGCGAAGGCGGTGAAGATGAAGCGGCGGCCCACCGACTTGTGGTTGACGGTCGTCAGCCAGCCCCACAGGCCCGGCCCGTCGCCCCACGTCTTTTCGAGCGCCTCCCGCTCGCGCTCTTCGACTAAATCCTCGGCGAGAATTTCGTCGGCCCTCGTCTCTCCGCTTCTCTCCGGCACGTTTCCTCCCGCGGCTATTTCAAGCTCTGTAGGTAGTCGAGCACCGCCTGCAAGTCGTCCGGCGCGAGCGGGACGGGCGGCATGCGGTTGCCGGGCTTAATCTTCTGCGAGTCCGTGACCCAGCCCGCCAGGTGGCCGCGCGTGTTCTCAAGCGTCCCGGCGGCTATCGTCTGCCGCGAGGCGACGTGCGTCAGGTTCGGCCCGACGCGCCCGCCCGCCTCCGTCCCCTGAATCGTGTGGCACATGACGCACGGCGCGGTGACGAAGATTTCGCGCCCGCGCGCCTCCGAAGCCGTCGAGGGCTCGCGCGCCGGGCCGAGCTGGGAGTCGTACCAAGCTTTGAACTGCTCGGGCGGCTCGGCGACGACGACGAGGCCCATGTGCGCGTGCTGGTAGCCGCAGAACTCTGCGCACTGGCCGCGGTAGGCGCCCGGCTTGTCGGCGCGCAGCCAGAGGATGGTCTCGTGGCCGGGGATGAGGTCGGTCTTGCCGTGCAGTTGGGGGACCCAGAAGCTATGGATGACATCCGTCGAGGCGAGCTTGAAGAGGACGGGCACGCCGACGGGGATGTGAATCTCGTTGGCCGTCGTCAGCGTGTACTGCGCGACCGAGTTCTCGTAGGTCGCCTCCCACCACCACTGGCGCCCCGTCACCTTCACCGTCAAGTGCTCCTTCGCCATCGCGGAGGTGACGGCGTCGCCCGTCAAATAACTCGCGACGAGGAAGACGAACTGGATGAGAATCGAGACGGCGACGCCGCCGATGACGAGGTGAGACATCCGGCGCTCGCGCGCGGGCTCCGGCTTCAAGTCGGGCGCGTCCACGGCCTCGCCGCGGTGCGGCCTGCGCCGCCGGAGGACGGCCGCCAGCAGGAATCCCATCACGACGACGAAGACGCCCAGCTCGACCCAGAACATCAGCCACCACAGACTCTCGATGCGCCCCGCCTGCGGCCCGGCCGTGTCGAGCACCGACTGAGAGTAGAGGAGGCTGGGGGCGAAGCCTTTCATTTAGGCATCTCCGCGGACTTCGGGATTCCGGGCGCGTTCGTCGGCGGCTTCTGCTCGGTGGAGGCCGGGGCGGGCGGCCCCGAGATGTCGTCGTCGCGGCCGGGCGCCACGTCCTTCTGGACCTGGCCGCCGAGGCTGCGGACGAAGGCGGCAATCTTCCAGACCTGCTCGTCGGTGAGCCGGCCGCGGAAGGCGGGCATGCCGTTGGGCCTTCCTTCGACGACCGTCGAGAAGATTTGCGCGGGGTCGCCGCCGTAAATCCACTTCTCGTCCATGAGGGGCGGGCCGATGCCGCCGCCGCCGTGGAAGTGGCAGCCGACGCAGTTCATCTGCTCGTAGAGCCGCTTGCCCTCGGAGACGGCGAAGGCGTTCGCCTCGTACTCGTTCTTCGTCACGGGCAGCGGTTGCGCCTTGCCCGGCTGAAAGTCGGTCAGGGCGACGCCGGTCGCGCGCGCCGAAGACGGGGGCTCGACGCGGAAGCCGCGCTCCTCGCGCTCGCAGGCGGCGAAGGCGAGGAGGGCGAACAGGGCCGGGACAGCTTTGTTGAGAGCCTTTGTCATCCTTCTCAACCCTCACCCGTCGCTCTTGATTCGGGGGACGCCGTAGTCGTCGAGCAGGCGCTCGATGTCGGGGCGGCGGCGTTCGAGGAACTGTTCGAGTTGGAGGCGCAGGTCTTCGTCGCCGCGGCGGACGCCCATCGAGATGTCGTAGACGAAGGGGAGGAACGGCAAATCAATCTGCGGCGAGACGGGCACGACTTCGAGCGGCACGCGCTGGCGGCGCGCGTAGTAGCCGGCGAGCGGCCCCCACACCACCGCCACGTCAACCTCGCCGCGCGCGACCGCCTCGACGATGCGCGACGGCGGGCTCTCGCGCGAGTAGTCGCCGTAGAGCGTGTAGCCGCGCACGTTCTCAACGACGCCGCGCGCCGCCAAGGCGTGGGCCGGCGGCGTGTTCGAGCCGTCGTCGCCGACCAGTTGCACGCCGACTTTCACGCGCCGCAACACCTCGTCGTCGAACGAGCCGACCTTCAGGCCCCTGTCCTTGCGGTAGACGAAGACGTAAGTTGAGCGGTAGTAAGGCGAGGTGGTCGCCGCCAGCTCGAAGCTCGCCGGCACGCCCAACACCACGTCGCACGCGCCCGCCCGCAGCGTGTTGCGGAAGAAGCCGCGCCGCTGCGCCCACCACGTGTATTCGACGCGCCCGCCCAAGTCCTCCGCCAGCATCTCCGCCAGCTTGTTCTCGAAACCCTCGCCCCGCTCGTTCGAGAAAGGCAGGTTGTTGGGGTCCGCGCAAACCCTCAGCACGCCGGCCGGCCTCTCAAACTTGACCTGCTGCGGCGTTAACTGCCTGACAGCACTCTTCGCCTGTTCCTTCGCCCCGCACGAGCAGAACGCCAACAGGCACGCGACGACCGTGAGTTTGAAATTCTTAAGGGAGGGTGAAGACATAGAGCATCCCTCCCTTCGCCGTGTAGTCGGGCAGGTCGCCCATCGCTCCGACGTAGCCGAGCGCGGCCGTCGGGTCGCGCGGGTCCAAGCCGCCCGCGACAATCGCGCCCGACCAGCCGCCGACGCCCGACAAAACCGCCACGTACTGCTTGCCGTCCGGCCCCCTGTAAACAATCGGCTGGCCGATGATGCCGGAGCCGGTCTTGAACTGCCACAAGACCTGACCGCTGCGCGCGTCAACGGCCTTGAAGTAGCCTTCCATCGTGCCGTAGAAGACCACGTCACCGGCCGTCACGACGGCGCCGCTCCAGACCGGGAAACGCTCGTTGATTTTCCACGCCGCGCGCTGCGCTACGGGGTCCCACGCCGTGAACTCGCCGCGGTGGCCGTCCTCCGACGGGCCGGCGTACATCTTGACGTTGGCGCCGACGTAGGGCGTGCCGGCGATGTAGTTGGCCTCGACGCCTTCGAAGTCCATGCAGAGGTTCTGGTGCGGGATGTAGACGAGGCCCGTGCGGGGGCTGAAGGCTGAGGGCTCCCAGTCCTTCGCGCCGGGGGCGGCCGGGCAGATGTCGCGCACGACCTTGCCCGTCCCCGTCTTCTTCTCCTCGACGTGGATGAGTTCGCCCTTCGTGATGTCGACGCCCTTCGTCGCCGTCAGGTGCGCGAACGGCTCGGCCGAGTAGACTTGGCCCGTGGCGCGGTCGATGACGTAGACGTAGCCGTCGCGCTCGGGGCGGACGAGCACCTTGCGCGTCTGGCCGTCGATGGGGAGGTCGAGGAGGAGGCTTTCGTTGATGCCGTCCCAGTCGTAGAGGTCGTGCGGGCCTATCTGGTAGGCCCAGCGCGCCTGGCCCGTGTCGGGGTTACGCGCGAAGAGGGCGCAGGTCCACTTGTTGTCGCCGGGGCGCGCGTCCGGGTTCCAGGGGCCGGGGTTGGCCGTGCCGTGGAAGATGAGGTTCAGCTCGGGGTCGTAGGAAATCCAGCCCCAGACGGTGCCGCCGCCTATCTTCCACGCGTCGGGCGGCCAGCTCGACACGCCGAGGTCTTTGCCCTGGTCCTTCGGGTAGAACGCCTTGAAGTCGGCGCCGATGAGGACATCGCTGTCGGGGCCGGTGTTGTAAGCCTTCCAGACCACTTTGCCGTCGGCCGCCGAGAGGCCCGCGATCCAGCCTCGCACGCCGAACTCGCCGCCCGAGTTGCCCACAAGCACCTTGCCGTTGACGACGATGGGCGCCATCGTCATCGTCTCGCCGCGGTTGATGTCGCCGAGCTTGGTCTTCCAGACCTCCTTGCCCGTCGCGGCGTCCACGGCGACCGTCTGCGCGTCGAGCGTGTTGTAGAAAATCTTCCCGTCGAAGAAGGCGGCGCCGCGGTTGACGAGGTCGCAGCAGGCGACGCCCTGCGCGGCGGCGGCCGGGCCGGGGTCGTACTTCCACTTCATGGCGCCGTCGCGCTTGAGGTCGAGCGCGTAGAGGAGGTTCGGGTAGGGCGTGACGACGTACATCGTGTCGCCGACGACGAGCGGCGCGGCCTCGTGCCCGCGGTTGACGCCGGTCGAGAAGGTCCAGGCGACCTTCAGGTCTTTGACGTTGGAGGCGTTAATCTGGTCGAGGCCGCTGAAGCGCGTGGAGGCGTAGTTCTTGGCGGGCATGAGCCACTGGCCGTCCTCGGCTTCGGCGGCCGACTGCGCGCCGGTCGGGAGCTTGGTGGTTTGACCTGTGGGCGGCCGGGGCTCGGCGCCCGCTTCCGGGTGGGCGCCCTGCGAGCATGAGACGTTCAAGGAAAGGAGAAAGAGTGGGAGGAGCAGGGACAGGGCCGCGGGCGCCTCGCATCTGCCCGACCGTCTCAGTCGTCGCATCTCACCTCCGTACACCGTCGGGGTTGACTGCTCCGAGCCTTGAACCGTTTATAGCAATATAGACAACGTTTATCGTCAGAGTCCGTACGGAAAGCGACACAGGCGGCGGGTAATTCGTGGGGCGGAAAAGGGCGGCGGAAATAGTAAGCGGGCGCGACTGGCTTGGGGCCGTCGCGCCCGCTCTAGGTAACGGTCACTGTCCTCACCCCAGCAACCGTCTAGGCATTTGGTTTCACCGCATGCCCGTATGGCGCACACTATAAAACTTTCGCGCCCTTTTCGCAACCACCTAGTGAAAAATTTATATGGTGCGGCTCAAATTCTCTCACCTAGCGCCCTCAACACCTCGGGCGGCGGGGGCGAGAAGAACTCCAGCCGCTCGTTCGTCGAAGGGTGGCGGAAGGCGAGGCGGGCCGCGTGCAGGCACAGGCGCGCGTAAGGTTCGCGGGCGTACCACGGGTCGCCGACGACCGCGTGGCCGGCGTGTGCGCAGTGAACTCTCAACTGATTGGTCCGTCCCGTCACGGGCTCCAGCTCGACGAGCGTCCGCCCGTTCCCCCTCTCGACGACGCGCAGCCGCGTCTCGGCCTGCTTCCCTTCTCCGGTCACGCCCCACGCCGGGCTCGACTCGGCGACGCGCCCGATGGGGGCGTCGATGACGAGCGCGTCCGCTTCGACCACGCCTTCGAGCACGGCGAGGTAAAGCTTCTCGACGAGCCGCCGGTGAAAGTGCTCGGACAGGCGCGCGAGCGCCGCGCGCGTCTTCGCCACCACCATCAGCCCCGACGTGGCGCGGTCGAGGCGGTGGACCAGACCGGGCCGCACCCACTCGCCCCCGGCCAGCGAGCGGTTGAGGTGATGGGAGAGGGCGTTTGCGAGCGTGCCGCGCTTCACGCCGCGCGTCGGGTGGGCGAGCATCCCGGCGGGCTTGACGACGACGACGACGTGCTCGTCCTCGTGAACGACTTCGAGCGGCAGGGGCTCGGGCGTCATCGCGTTCGGCGACTCCTCGAAGGGGGCCACCTCGACCGCGTCGCCCTCCGCCAGCCTGCGCCCCGACTGCGCCGCCCCGCCGTTGACCGAACACTCGCCGCGCCCGACGAGCGCGCGGATGCGCATCCGGCTCAAGGAAGGCAGCCGCGCGGCGAGGAAGTCGTCGAGCCTCACGCCCGACGAGGCCCCGTCAACGAGGAAGCGGCGCGGCGCGTCCATGTGGAAGATTAGTCCCGGAAGTTCTGCGTGAACATGAGGCCGCGCGCCCCGCCGTCCATGACGCCGATGCCGAGGCGGCCGAAGGCGGGGCGGAGGATGTTGGCGCGGTGGCCGGGCGAGTTCATGAGGCCGGTGTGCGCGATGCGGAGCGTGGGCGCGAGCGCGAGGTTCTCGCCGGCCGTGCGGAAGCGGACGCCGCCGGCCTCCATGCGGTCGAAGGGGCTGCGGCCCTCGGGCGTGACGTGCGAGAAGTAGCCGCGCGCGAACATGTCGGTCGAGTGGCGCCGCGCGACTTCGGTCAGCTCCGGGTCGGGCGCGAGGGCTTTCAGGCCCGCCGCCTCGCGCTCCTGATTCACCAGCTCAAGCATCTGCGCTTCGAGGTCGGGGCGCGGCCGGACTTCGTTAACCTTAAAGGGCAGCTCGACGCGCTCGTCCGACTCGGGGCGGACGGTGAGGCGGTTGAGGGTCTGGCCGACGGCCTCCTCGAAGACGGGCCGGAGCGCGGCTTCGAGGTCTTCGGCGCGGGCGGCCAACTGGTTGGCGACGGCGCTCTCGCGCGCGGACTCTTGCAGCGACTCGGGCAGCGGCATCGAGAGCAGCAGCGCCGACAGTATGGCGGCCGCGACGAGCCCGCCCGCCGCGCCGGGCAGCACGCCGAGAGCGCGGTTGAAGGCCGAGCGGTGCGCGCCCTCGGGCACGCGCCGCAGCAGCAGCTCGCCGACGACTTGTATAGCCAGCCCGGCGGCGGCCGTCGTCAGGATGAAGGCCACGGGCCGGTCCCACGCCTCGTTCCAATCGACGCGCGCGCCTATCCACTGGGCGACCGGCTGGTAGAACCGCAGCCCCAGCAGCAGCCCGCCCGCCCACCGCACGAGGTCCAGCGTCCCGCGCATGAAGCCGCGGTGCCACCCCGACCACGCGCTCAGCAGCACGACGGCGACGAGCAGGATGTCTACGAGCGTGACGGTCATACTTTAACGCCGGCCTACATGAAGCGCCGGTGCTCGACCATCAGGCAGCGGTCCTGGACGACCTTGATGCCGGCGCGGGCGAGGCGCTCGGCGGCAGCGTCGTTGCGGATGCCGGACTGGAACCAGACCGACTTCGGACGCTTGGCGAGTATGTCTTCGACGTGGGGCGGGATGTCTTCGGGGCGGCGGAAGACGTTGACCATGTCAACGTCGCCGGGCACGTCCGCCAGCTTGCGGTAGACCTGTTGGCCGAGTATCTGCGTCACGTCCGGGTAGTAGACGGGGACGGGCACGACTTCGAGGCCCGCCCCGTGCAGGTACTTCGGGACGTAGAAGGCCGGCTGGTAGCTCTGCGCCTCGGTCTTGATGCCGAGGACGGCGACCCGGCGCGTCTCCTGAAGCAACTGCTTCAGGCCCGCGTTCGTCTCGACAAGGTTCTCGCGCCAGTCGCCGCCGGCCGCCACGTCTTCTGTGCTCACTCCCGAACCCCCCTTCCGCGTTCGACGTTTGGCCGCATTATAGCAGCTTCACTTCTCGGAAGTCTGCGACGGGCCGTTCTGCCCGAGGTACTTGTCGAACCATTCGAGGTTGGTCTGCATGACCTTCAGAATCATCTTCGGCTCGTTCGGCCCGTGCGGCTGGCGCGGCAGCACGAGCATGCGCGCGGGGACGCCCTGCGCGCGCAGCGCGTTGTAGAGTTCGTACCCTTGGGAGACGGGCACGCGCTCGTCGGCCTCGCCGTGCTGAATCATGGTCGGGGTCGTGACGCCGCGGACGTTGAACATCGGCGAGTGCTTGCGGTAGAGGTCGAGGGCTTCCCACGGCTGACCGCCGAAGTAGTCGGGGATGAAGCCGGGGATGTCGGCGGTGCCGGTGAAGCTCATCAGGTTGGTGACGGGGGCGCCGGCCGAGGCGGCCTTGAAACGCTTCGTCTGCGTGATGGTCCACGAGGTCATGTAGCCGCCGTAGCTCCAGCCCATGACGCCGAGCCTTTCGGGGTCGGCCACGCCCATCTCGATGACCTTGTCCACGCCCGACATCAAGTCCTGAAAATCGCCGAAGCCCCAGTCCTTGATGTTGGCGCGGCGGAACTCGGCGCCGTAGCCGGACGAGCCGCGCGGGTTGGGCCGAAGCACGGCGTAACCGCGCGCGGCGAAGGCCGCGATGGGGTAGGCGCCGCGGAAGGCGGTGAAGGTCTGCTGGAAGACGCCGGCCGGCCCGCCGTGAACGTTCAGGATGAGCGGGACGCGCGTGCCGGCGCGGTAGCCGACCGGGTAGGTGAGCAGACCTTCGACGTTCTTGCCGTCGGGACTCTTCCAGCGGACGACTTCAGTTTTTCCCAAAGGGAGTTTCGGGATGTCGGCGTTGGCGCGGCTGACCTGCACGGGCGCGTAAGAGTCGGCGCGGCTGGTGAAGGCTTCGGGCGCGCGGTCGGACGCCTGCGCCGCGAAGCCGAAGACCGTGCCGGCGCGGTTGAGTGTGACGCCCTGCAAGACTTCGTCGGTCGTGTTCAGCTCGGCAATCTTGTCGGCGGCGGTGTCGAGCGCGTAGAGGCGCGTCCCCGTGCCGCGGGCCTCGGTGAAGTAGATGCGGCGGCCGTCCGGGGACCAGCCCGCGATGTTGGGTTGCGCGTCGTGCGAGGCGGCGAAGGCGCGCGGCGCGGCGGCGCCCCCGCCGACGCCGATGACGTTGATGACGCCGCTCTGCGCCCAGCGCGGCGGGTTGTCGCTGACGACGAGGGCGACCTGTTTGCCGTCGGGCGAGAAGCGCGGCGAGAGTTCGGCGGACGGCGTGGCGGCCAGAGGCGTGACGCGCCCCGAGGAGACTTCGACCACCGACACGTCGGACGTGGGCCAGTCGTTGACCTTGCCCGTGCGCGTGTGCGCGAAGACGATGGAGCGGCCGTCGGGCGACCAGTCGAAGTCGGCGTCAACGCTGAAGGCGCCGTCGGTCAGCTTGCGCGGCTCGCGCTTGGTCGCGCCCGGCTCCTTCTCGACGGGGAGAAGGTAGAGGCGGCTGAGCTTCGCGTTCTCGTCCACCCAGCGCCAGTCGTCGCGCCCCTTGTCGGACTTCTCCTCGGCCTCCGTCTTCGGGTCGCGCATGGTGAAGGCCAGCCACTTGCTGTCGGGCGACCACGCGAAGTTCGTCACGCCCGTCTTCACGTCCGTCAGCGGCTCGGCCTCGCCGCCCGAGTCGAGGCGCAGCACGTAGAGGTTGCTCTTGTTGTCCTTGCGCGTCGAGGTGAAGGCGAGCAGGCGGCCGTCGGGCGACCACTGCGGGTTGGTCGAAGACTTGTCGGCGAAGGTGAGCTGCACGGTGCCGGTGCCGTCCGAATTGGCGACGTAGATTTGCGAGACGTACTCGCTGCGCTCCGGCGTCATCACCGCGTCGGTCACGACGTAGGCGACGCGCCGCCCGTCGGGCGAGACGCGCACGGGCCCGACGGGCCTCACCTTCATCATCAACTCCGGCGTCCACCCCTCGCCCTGCGCGTGCGCGGCGGCCGACGGGATGAGCAGGAGAAACAGCGCGGCGGTCAAGAGCTTCGTGAAGCGAGTCATCTCAAATTCTCCTCGTTGAAAGTTTCAGCGCCGCTCCTCGCTGGCGAGGCGGCCGTTGACGATAACGCCGGTGACGTGCGTCGTGTACTCGAAGGGGTCGCCGTCGAAGAGCGCGAGGTCGGCGTCCTTGCCGGCCTCGACGGAGCCGACGCGGTTCTCGACACCTAACAACCGCGCCGCCTCGATGGTCACGGCCGCCAGCGCCTCGTCAAAACTGAGCCCGTTGGCGGCGGCCGTCGCGGCCTCGAACAGCACGATGCGCGTCTTCGGCACGTAAGCCTCCGAACCGCTCTGGAGCGCGACGCGCACGCCCGCCCTGCGCAGCACCGAGGCCGTCTCCATGCTCAGATTCTCCGTCTCGCCCGCCGCGCGGTACATCGTCGGGTGGACGACGACGGGCACGCCCGCCGCCTTAATCTGCTCGACGACGAGGTAGCCTTCGGCCGCGCCGTCGAGCACCATGCGCAGGTTGAACTCCTTCGCCAGCCTGAGCGCCGCGACGATGTTGTGCGCGCGGTGGGCCGTCACGAGCAGGGGCAGTTCGCGGCGAAGTACGCGCGCCAGCATCTCCGCGCGCAGGTCGCGCGCGGGCCGCTCGCCCTCCTTCGCCGCCTGCTGCTTGCGGTCGTACTCCTGCGCCCGTAAGAACTCGGCGCGCAGCATCGCTATCATCTTGGCGTGCGTTCCGGGGGCGCGGCTGCCCTCCATCAGCCCGCCGTCGCCGAGCGTGGCCGCCACCATCGCGACGGGCACGACGACGGCGTCCTCGACTTCGTCGCCGAAGGTCTTCACGATCATCGTCTGCCCCGAGACGAGCGCGCCCGGCCCGTGGCCCGTGTGGATGGTCGTCACGCCGAAGCCGCGCAGCCACTCGACCAGCCGCTCGCGCGCGTTGTAAGTGTCAACGGCCCTCAGCTCCGGCTGGATGGCCGCCGACCGCTCGACCTGCATCTGGTCGTGCGGCTGGTTCAGATACCCCGCCAGCCCGACGACCGTGTGCGCGTCAATCAACCCCGGCGTCACCACGCGCGCCGTCACGACCCTGTAGCCCGCGGGTATCTGCACGGACGCAGCCGGCCCGACGCGCTCAATCTTCCCGCCGCTAATCAGCACCACGCCGTCGCGCACCGCCGCGCCCGCCATCGTGTGCACCGTCTCGCCGCGCACGGCCAACTGCGCCTCGGCGGGCGACGGCAGAAGCGCGAAGACGAAGAGGAGGAGCAGAAGATTTGAAATCTCAAATCTCAAATTTGAAATCCTCATCTGTTGCTTCCCCCTTCGGCCTCTTCGTAGCACTCGTAGTCGAGCTTCTGGTCGCGGCCCGCGCCGTAGCCGCCCGTCGCGAAAAGTTTATCCGCCGGGTTCGCGCGGTCGAAGACGCGGACGCCCTCGACCCACGTCTCAAGCACCTTCGCGTAGACGCTCAACGGGTCGCCCGAGAGGACGACGAAGTCGGCGTCCTTGCCCGCTTCGAGCGTGCCGACGCGGTCCTTCATGTCGAGCATCTCGGCGCCGGCAATCGTCAGCGAGCGCAGCGCCGCCTCGCGCGACATGCCGGCGCGCACGGCTAGCGCGGCCTGCCGCAAGAGGTACCGCGAGTCCGTGATGTAGTCGTCGGTGTGGATGGCCGTCAGCACGCCCGCGCGCTCTAAGGCCGCGCCGTTCGTCAGGCTCACGTCCATCGCTTCGAGCTTCCCGCCCGGCGCCTCAATCATGATGATGGAGGCTGGGACGCGCGCGCGCCCCAACTCTTCTGCCACCTTCCAAGCCTCCGAGACGTGGTGGAGCACGACGCGGAAGCCGAACTCCTTCGAGAGCCGGACGGCCGTCAGGATGTCGTCGTGGCGGTGCGTGTGGAAGTGGACGACGCGGCGGCCGTCGAGTACTTCCGAGAGGGCTTCGAGCGCGAGGTCGCGCGGCGGCAGCTTAGATTTATCACTCCCCGCGCGCCGGACCTTCTCGCGGTACTCCTGCGCGCGCGTGAACTGCTCGCGCACGAGCGCCGCCGACTTCGAGCGCGTCCCCGGAAACGGCCCCGACGAGTTCGGCCTCAAAGGGTTCGTGCCGTTCGCCATCTTGAGGCCCCCGGCAATCTCGCCGCGCGCGTCGCGCAAAAGCAACTCGTCTATCACGCCGCCGCGCCTGAGCTTCAGGTAGACGGTCTGCCCGCTCGACAGCAGCGACGAGCCGGGCATCACGTTGACGGTCGTGATGCCGCCGGCCCGCGCGCGCATCAGGCTCGCGTCGCGGACGTTGATGGAATCGAGCACGCGCACGTCCGGCTGGATGGGCACCGAGTTGTCGCCGCCCGAGCCGCCGCCGATGTGGCTGTGCGTGTCCACGAGGCCCGGCATGATGACCTTGCCGGTCGCGTCCACGACTTCGGCGCCCTCGGGGATGCTCGCCGACGCGCCGACCGACACAATCTTGCCTCGGTGGACGACGAGCACGCCGTTCTGCACGGGCGGGCCGGAGACGGTGATGATGGTGGCGCCGCGGAAGGCGACGGGGCGCTCCTGCGCGCGAGCGAGCGAGCACGCACAGAAGAGCGCGAGTAGGAGCGCGAAACGTTTTCTCATTCGTTCACCCTCGGAGAGCAGGCACGGGCGACTTCGTGGCAGGCGTTAACAATCGGCGAAGCGGCGAGCCGCTGTCAAGCCCCGACGTAACGGGCGAGCGCCGCGCGCCACTCCTGCAAAGGCCCGAGGCCGACCTGTTCCGACAGCACGCATCTCATCGGCGTGTAGCGCGGGCGCTCGGCCTCGCGCCGCTTGTCGTCCTCGCTGACCGGCACGACCAGCCTCTCGGTCGTCTCTTTATCCAGTCCCGCGAGGCGCGCGGCCTCCAAAGCGAACTCGTAATAAGAGCAGACGCCCTCGTTGACGACGTGATAGGTGCCGCGGCGCCCGCGCCCGACAATCTCCGCGACGCGCGCCGCGAGGTCTGCGACGTAAGTCGCGCTCGCCCACGTGTCCTTTATCGCGCGCACCTGCCGGCCCGCCAGAAGCTCGCGGTGAGCCGAGCCGAGAAAGCTCTCCTTGCCCGCGCCGAAGACCCACGAGGTGCGGACGACGTAGGCGCGCGGGCAGTTCGAGAGCGCGGCCCGCTCGCCTTCGAGCTTCGTCCGCCCGTAGACGTTGACGGGCCGCGCCTCGTCGCCTTGCGTGTAAGGCGCGCGCCCGCGCGTGCGTCCGTCGAAGACGTAATTCGTGCTGAAGTGCATGAACTCCGCGCCCGCCTGCCCCGACGCCGCGGCGAGCGCGGCCACGGCCTCGACGTTCACGGCCCGCGCCTTCTCCGGCTCGCGCTCGCACTCGTCCACGCCGAGCACCGCGCAGTTGACGACGAGCCCCGGCCGCTCGACCTCCATCAAACGCCCGACCGCCCCCGCGTCCGTCACATCCAGCTCCGCACGCCCCAGGGCGAGCACTTCATGCTCGACGGAAAAGCGCCGCGCCAACTCGCCGCCGACCAGCCCGCGCGCGCCCGTGATGATGATTTTCATTTCGTCTCTCGTTCGAGTCGGGTGAGGTTCGCGTGGGCTTCTTCGGACGTGGCGCCGCACATCTCTTCCGAGGGGCGGAGGCTCCGGCAGACGGCGGGGCGCTCGGGGCGGCCGAAGAGGAGGCAGCGGTTGTCCTCCGTCAACTGCACGCAGCGGACGCCGGCCGGCTTGCCCCGCGGCATCCCCGGTATCGGCGACGAAATCGAAGGCGCGACGCAGCAGGCGCCGCACCCCGCGCGGCACTCCATCCCGAAGCCTCCCCCCGATTGGGGCTTAAGCGTTGAACCTCTCGACGGCCTCGCGCGCCACCTCGGGCGGCACGACGTGCGGCCCGTCGAACTCGCGGTAGAAGACTTCGTAGCCCGCCTCCTTCAACTGCCGGACGAGCGGGCGGCTGCAACGGCTGACGGGCAGCACCGCGTCGCGCGTGCCGTGCGAGACGAACAAACGGGGACGGCCGCGCACCTCGCCGGGCCGCGCGAAGCCGGGCGAGAAGGCGAAGACGTGCGTGAAGAGGTCGCCGTTCGTGAGCCCGAGCGAGAGCGCGTAAGAGGCGCCGTCGGAGAAGCCCGCGGCGGCGACGCGCGCCGGGTCCACGCGGTGGCGCGAGAAGACTTCGGCGAGCGCGCCGTCAATCGCCTCCACGTCCTCGCCGAACTCGCCGCGTATCGCGTCCCACGTCGAGGCGCTCGACGCAGGCGCGAGCAGCAGGAACCCGGCCTCGTCGGCGAAGTCGCGCAGCAGCGAGATGCCCTGCCGCGCCTCGCCCCCGGCGCCGTGCAGCATCAGGACGAGCGGCGCAGGCTTCGATGGCTCGCACGCGGCCGGCACGTAGAGCAACGCGCCTTCGCCGACCTTTCGCACGCCGGGCGCCGCGGCGCCGGAAACGTCGGCGCCCGGCCGCGCCGTCAAACGACCCTCGCCCGCCTCACCCTTGGCTCGACTTCTTCCGGAACGCATATCAAGAGAGGTGCGCGAGGCGGTTGCGTGCCTTCTTTATCTTCCGCCTGATTTCGTCGGCCATCTGCGCGAGCACGTCGCGGCCGTGGCCCGACTCTTCGGCGGCGCGGAGCATGAGTTGATAGAGGCGGTCCTGCCGGGCGCGCTTGATGCCGAACTCCGTGGTGCGAAGCTCCTCTTTTAAATTCAGGAGGCGCGCGGCCGGGTCTTCGGGCTCGTCCTCGCGCGAGGCGCTGGCGCAGTAGAACTGCAACTGCTCGTCGCCGAGCAAGGTGTGCAGGCTGTCAACGTCGCCCTCGCGGTAGGCGCGGCTGGCCTCGGCCATGATGGAGTGGCGGCGGCGTGCCTCGGCGTCGTCCGAGGCGTGGTCGGGGTGGAAGAGGCGCGCGACCGACCAGAAGAGTTTCCTGAGGCCCGCCTTGCCGCCTTGAGAAGATGGCTGCGCGTAGAAGTCCGAAGGCCCTTCAGCCTCCTCCTCATCCTCCCCGGAGCCGGCGAGCCTCGCCTCGGCCCGGCGTATCTCGGCCTCGACCTCGGACAGCTCAGACAGCAGCGCGCCGACCACCTGCGCGTAGCGGGCCTTGAAGGCGCGCAGCTCGTCTTGGAGCGCCGTCAGCTCGGCGTTGCGCCCGGCAAGCTCGCGCGCGACCCGCTCGGCCTCGGCCGCCGGGTCCGCCTCTCTCGCCGCCGCTGTCTGCGTAAGACTTTGCATGTCGGAAGACTCAGAGCACGGCGACGCGGGGGCTCGCTGCTGCGAACCCCCCTTCCCCGTCCGGTGTGGCAAGTGCCCGGCCGAACGCTCCTCGTTGTGCCTCGTCTAAGGGATTACTCTGGGGGACCCGCGTCCGCCTGCCCTTCACAGGCTGCGCGGGCCTTGCTTCCGGCGAGCCGCGCGGGCCGGTCAGCCCTCGACGAGCCCCTTCTTGATGTTGCGCTGCCAGGCTTCGTAGTTCTTGACCCGGCGCTTGGCCTGCTTGCGCGTCAGGTTCAACGACTGGGCGACGAAGTTGATGCGCTCCGTGCGGTCGAGCTTCTTGTTGTGTGGGACGCCGGGCGCCGTCTGGTAGATGGCGTAGGCGCGCTTCCACTCTTCTTTCACGTCGGGTGTGGCTTGCTTACCGCGTAACTCAGGCATCTGACTTTGCACTTCCTTCTTCTGAAGGATGGGGAATCTCTATCATGGGAATTATAATGCACGCCTTCTCACTTCTTCCACAAGTGGTCAACAATAGTCATTATTTATTAGAACGATAGTCATCAGTTATCAGTTATCCGTCGCCAGTCTCCTACCAGTTATCGGTAAAGGCGAAAAACTGTTGACCGAAAACCGGCGGCCGACGGCTATTTCTGCGTCGGGTCTTCGGGCCACGCGTGGCGGGGGTAGCGGCGCGAGAGTTCGCGGCGGACGCTCGGGTAGTGGCGCGACCAGAAGCCCTGAAGGTCGGTCGTGACCTGAACGGGTCTTTGGTTGGGCGCGAGCAGGCGGAGGACGAGCGAGGCGCGGCCCGCCGCTATCTTCGGCCCCTCGCGCATCCCGAAGAAGTCCTGAAGGCGCGAGGCGACGTAAGGCGCGGCGCCCCTCTCGTAGTGAACTTTGACGGCGCGGCCCGCCGCCAGCGTCACGCGCTCGGGCGCCATCTGCGCCAGCAGCCGCGACTGCTCGGGCGTGAGCCTCCGCCGCAGGACTTCGACGAACCCGCCCGCCCGCGCCGCCTCCCGAAGCTCCGCAAAACTCCGCCGCCCCTCGCACATCTCGGCCAGCGCGGCGCGCACGTCCTCGTCGCCGAGCGCGGGCAAGCCCGCCTCTGGGAACGCGCCCGCGACGAACTCCGCGCGCGCGAGGAAACGCTCCACCTCGTCGCGCTCGGCGAACGCCTGCGGCCCCGCCGCCAGCGCCGCCTCCGCCAGCGCGCGCGTCACCTCTTCGCCGCCCGCGCGCTCGGCCCGCCACTCGTCAATCACGAGCTGGTCGTAGAGCATTCGCCCGACGACTTCGACGCGCTCTCCTTGCGCGTTCCAACGCGCCTCGGTCGTCTCCCGTATGCGCTCGGCGAAGAGGTCGAGCAGCCACTCGGGCTCGACGGCGCTCGCCAAGCGCACGGCCGTCCGCGCGGCCCTCGACGCGCCCGCGCGCGAGCGCGCCGCCTCGTCACGCTCCTCGGCGTCAACGGCGACCAGAAACTCCGCCTTGCGCACCACGCTCTCCGGCGCGAGCACGGCCGTCCCGCCGCCCGACAGAAGCAGCTCAGGCCCCTCCGTCTTCCCCGCCGCCGCCCGCCGCCGCGCGACGCGGTCCGGGTAGCCAGCGAGGATGGAAATGAGCAACGCCTCCTCGCTCACTTCCGAGCTTGCTTCGCCGGGGCGAGAAGTTTTAAGCGCGCGGCGGAGCTGCCTGCTCACGCGCTCGACGGCGCGGACGGCCGTCGGTTCGAGGCCGAGCCTCCGCACGCGCTCCGGCGCGAAGCCCACGCCCTCGGCTTCGTCGAAGAGGTCGAGGAGTTCGAGCAGGTCCGAGTCGCCGTGCGTCGTCGCGTGTCTGGCTCCGTGTCGGCGCGCGCCCTCGCCCAACTGCACGCGGCCCGCGCGGATGTCGCGCTCGCCGATGAGCGCGGCGGCGACGCAGCCCGCGCGGCCGACCCCGCGCGACTCGGCCTCCGTTATCAACCGCGCCAGCCGCGGGTGGACCGGCAGCCGCAACATTCGACGGCCGAGGTCGGTCAACGCGCCGCCTTCATCTATCGCGCCGAGTCGTCGCAACAACTCATCCGCGGCTTCGAGCGCGTCGGCCGAAGGCGCCTCGTACCAGTCGAACTCTCTCAAGTCGCCGACGCCCGCAGCGCGCAGCTCAAGCACCGTCTCGGCCAAATCGAGCCGCCTCACCTCCGGCGTCTCGTGCTCGGGCCGCGCGGCGAAGTCCTGCGCCGTGTAGAGACGCAGGCAGCGCCCCTCGCGCGTGCGCCCGGCGCGGCCCGCGCGCTGCGCGGCGCTCGCGCGGCTGACGCGCGCCACCTTCAACACGGGCAGGCCCGACCAGGGCGAGTGGCCGGCGACGCGCGCCAGCCCCGAGTCGATGACGGCCGCGACGCCTTCAATCGTCACCGAAGTCTCGGCCACGTTCGTCGAAAGAATCAGCCTGCGCCGCGAGGCGGGCCGCACCGCGCGGTCCTGCTCCTCGGCCGGCAACTCGCCGTGAAGCGGGAGGACGAGCAAGCCTTCTTCCTCCGCGACGGCGGCGCACGCCTCCTGCGCCCGGCGTATCGCCGCCGCGCCGGGGAGGAAGACGAGAACGTCGCCTTCCGGGCCTTCCGACGCGAGGCGGCGCACGGCCGACTCGACCTGCGCTTCGAGCGGCCGGTCGTCGTGCCGCGCGAGGTGTTCGATTGCCACGTCGAAGCGGCGCCCTTCCGAGCGCAGCACTTTGCAGTCGTCGAGATAAGCGGCGAGCGGAGCGGCGTCGAGCGTCGCCGACATGGCGACGATTTTGAGGTCGGGGCGCGACGTGCGTCGGAGTCGTTTGAGGAGCGCGAGGGCGATGTCGGCTTGCAGGTGACGCTCGTGGAACTCGTCGAGGACGACGGCGCCGACGCCTTCGAGCCTCGGGTCCGACAGCATCCTCCGCGTCAGCACGCCCTCCGTCATGAACCGCAGGCGCGTGCGCGGCGAAGACACGTCCTCGAACCTGACCTGATAGCCGACCTCCTCGCCGACGCGCCCGCCGCGCTCCTCGGCCACGCGACGCGCCGCCATCCGCGCGGCAATTCTCCGCGGCTCAAGCACCAGCACCTCGCCCGCCGTGCCCGCCTCCAAGAGCGCCCACGGCACGCGCGTCGTCTTCCCCGCGCCCGGCGGCGCCTCGATGACGACCGCGCCCCCGCGACCCACGGACTCCGACACCGCGGGCAGGAGCACGTCAATCGGCAACTGCTGCATGCCCGACTTCGTAACCGAAGCGCGTGGGGTTTGTAAAGCGGGTGTCGGGTGTCAGGTGTCGGGTGACGGGTAAAGACATTTGCTTTTCCCCGGCACCCGACACCTGACACCCGACACCCTAAAAAAAATTCGCCGCGCGAGGTGACGGCGCGGCGAAGAGAAACACACCCGACGAGGTGACTGTCATGTGCCCGTGAGCACGAAGGGGCGCGCGGCGCTACGCCCGGCGTCGCCGCCCTGAAAACGTTTCGGCCCGGAGGCCGTTGATGAAAGACTGCCCAAAGCTCTCCGCCTCGCGCTAGTAGAAAAACTCGTCGCGCGCGTGCCGCAAGTCGAGCGGGCGGGCGCTCTTCGTCTCGCCCGTGTCCACGAGGTCTTGAATGCACCAGGGCAGGAGCCGTTCGCGGTCGCAGGAGACGATGCGGCCTTCGGGCTCCACGTCGTACTCGGCCGGACCCCAGCCTTGAAACCTGACCCAGACCTTCGGCCGGTAGAGGAAGTAGCCGCCCTGCCGGTCGGCCCTCGCGATGACTTCTTCCCCGTCGGGCAGCACGTAAACGCCGCCCTCCCTCATGCTCGTTAAAGACAACATCGCCCACCCTCCGCGGGTTCGTGAGACTGCCCGTCACGGTAGCAGAAACGGGGGGCGTAGACCGTCCGCTTGCGGACGCCCGGCGCGGCGCCTAGAATCGGTTTCAAGTTTTTAAAGACCGACACTATGAAACCTGTTTCGCTTTCGGAAGGGGCGCCCCTGTCGAGGGGGCTGCCGGTCGGGGCCGAGGTCTTGCCTGCGGGCGGCGTGCACTTCCGCGTCTGGGCGCCGCGCCGCCGCAAGGTGGAAGTCGTCTTTGAAGGCGGCTCGCATGAGGCGACCGAGCTTGAGCCGGAGGGCGGCGGCTACTTCTCGGCGCACGCTCCGCAAGCGTCGGCGGGCTCGCTCTACCGCTACCGCCTCGACGGCGACGCAGGTCAAATCTTCCCCGACCCCGCCTCGCGCTTTCAGCCGAAGGGGCCGCACCGGCACTCGTGCGTCGTAGACCCGACGGCTTTCGAGTGGACCGATGGCGACTGGCGCGGCGCGTCGCTCAAGGGACAGGTCATCTACGAGCTGCACGTCGGCACCTTCACGCCCGAGGGGACGTGGGCGGCGGCCGGGCGCGAGCTTGAGGAGCTGGCGGGGCTCGGCGTCACCTGCGTCGAGATGATGCCGGTCACGGAGTTCCCCGGAGACTTCGGCTGGGGCTACGACGGCGTGAACCTCTTCGCGCCGTCGCACCTCTACGGCGGGCCCGACGACCTGCGCCGCTTCGTCAACGAAGCACACCGATGCGGCGTCGCCGTCATCCTCGATGTCGTCTACAACCACCTCGGCCCCGACGGCAACTACCTCCGCCAGTTCGCCGAGGAATACTTCTCCGAACGGCACCACACGGAGTGGGGCGACGCGCTCAACTTCGACGGCGCCGGCTCCGAGGCGGTCCGCGAGTTCTTCCTCTCGAACGCCGCCTACTGGGTCCGCGAGTTCCACTTCGACGGCCTGCGCATCGACGCCACGCAGAGCGTCTTCGACGACTCCGAGGAACACATCCTCGCGGCCGTCACGCGCCGCGTCCGCGAAGAGGCGAGGGGGCGCGCGACCGTCGTCGTCGGCGAGAACGAGCCGCAGCACGCGCGCCTCATCCGCCCGGCCGCCGCGGGCGGCTACGGCCTCGACGCCCTCTGGAACGACGACTTTCATCACACGGCCGTCGTCGCCGTCACCGGCCGCAAAGAGGCTTACTACACCGACTATCAGGGCTCGCCGCAGGAGTTCGTCTCGTCGGCCAAGTACGGCTTCCTCTATCAAGGCCAACGTTACCGCTGGCAGCGCCGCCGCCGCGGCACGCCCTCGCTCGACCTCGCGCCCGAGCGGTTCGTCAACTTCATACAGAACCACGACCAGGTCGCCAACTCCGCGCGCGGCTTCCGCCTCCACCGACTGACGAGCCCCGGCCGCTTCCGCGCGCTGACGGCGCTCCTCCTGCTCGGCCCCGCCACGCCGATGCTCTTTCAGGGTCAGGAGTTCGCGGCGAGCACGCCCTTCTATTACTTCGCCGACTTCAAAGGCGAGCTGGCCGGGCTCGTGAGTCGTGGCCGCGCCGACTTCCTCGCGCAGTTCCGCAGCATCGCCACGCGCGAGGGGCGCGAATGCCTCGCCGCGCCCGAGTCTAAGAAGACGTTCGAGCTGTGCAAGCTCGACTTCTCGGAGCGGGAGAAGAACGCGCCGGTCTACGAGATGCACCGCGACCTGCTCCGGCTCAGGCGCGAGGACGCCGTCTTCGGCCGTCAGGCTCCGCGCGGCCTCGACGGCGCCGTCCTCGGCCCCGAGGCTTTCGTCCTCCGCTTCTTCGGCGACGAAGGCGACGACAGATTACTTCTCGTCAACTTCGGCCGCGACCTCAACCTCAACCCCGCGCCGGAGCCCCTGCTCGCGCCGCCCGAAGGGAGACGCTGGGCCTTGCTCTGGTCGAGCGAAGACTGCCGCTACGAAGGCTCGGGCACGCCGCCGCTTGAGACGAAGATGAACTGGCTCATCCCCAGCCACGCGGCCGTCGCGCTGCGGCCGGCGAAGGCCGACGAAGTGATTGACCTCGCCGACCCCGGCGGCGAAGTGAGTGAGGAAGAGGAGACGCGCAAGGAGGGATTGAAGCTTTGGGAGACGGGAACGAAGGACTCGTCCGCCGGCTGAGCTTCGAGGGCGAGGGCGGGCATGACCCCGACGCGCTGCTCGGCCGCGAGTGGCTGGTGGCGAACGGGCTCGGCGGCTTCGCCTCAAGCACGGTGGCCGGCGTGCCGACGCGCCGCTATCACGGCCTGCTCATCTCGGCGCTGCCGACGCCGCTGGGGCGCACGGTCATGCTCAACCACCTCGCCGAGTGGCTGCGCCTGCCCGACGGACGCCGCTTCCACGTCGGCGGGCAGGAGCGCGCGGGCGGAACTTTAGAGCTTCCCGGCGCGCGCCACCTCACCGAGTTCCGACTCGAAGAGGGCCTGCCCGTCTGGCGCTACGACCTCGAAGGCACAATCGTCGAGAAGCGCGTCCTCATGCTGCACAAGCAGAACACCGTCCACGTCAACTACCGCGTCGTCTCGGGCGAAGGCCCTCTGCGCCTGAAGCTCCGTCCGGCCGTCCAGTTCCGCCCGCTCGAAGAGGCCGTCCACGCGTCCAGCACCGAGCCTTACACCGTGACCTCCATCGAAGACCGCCTTGAGCTTTCCACGGGGCACGTCTACCCGCCGATGCGTCTGAAGATTTACGGCCTGCGCGCCACCTTCTCGCTCGACGGGCGCAAGTTCGGCGACATCTTCTACCGCGTCGAAGAGCGCCGCGGCTACGACCACACGGGCGAGCTTTGGAGCCCCGGCTACTTCAGCGTTGACGTGTCTGAGGAGACTCCCGCGACGCTCGTCGCCTCGACCGAGTCTTGGGAGACGCTGCGCGCGCTCGGCCCCGAGGACGCGCAGGCCGCCGAGCACGAGCGCCGCCAACGTCTCCTCGCCGCCGCCCACCCGGCGGCGCGCGAAGGCGTGGCGGCCGAACTCGTCCTCGCCTCCGACCAGTTCGTCATCACGCCCTCGGGCCGTCAGGAGGACGCCGCGCGTGCCCACGCCGCGGGCGAGGAGGTGCGCTCCGTCATCGCAGGCTACCACTGGTTCACCGACTGGGGCCGCGACACGATGATTTCGCTCGAAGGCTTGACCTGCACCACGGGGCGACACCGCGAGGCGGGCTGGATACTGCGCACCTTCGGCCAGTACATCCGCGACGGACTCATCCCCAACATGTTCCCCGACGGCAGCACCGAAGGGCTCTACCACACGGCCGACGCCACGCTCTGGTTCTTCCAGGCCGCCCACCGCTATTTGAAGACGACGGACGACCGCGTCACCCTCGAAATCCTCCTGCCCAAGCTGCGCGACGTGATCGAACACCACCTGCGCGGCACACGCTTCGGCATCCGCGTGGACGAGCGCGACGGCCTTCTCCGTCAGGGCGAAGAGGGCTACCAACTGACGTGGATGGACGCCAAGTGCGACGGCTGGGTCGTCACGCCGCGGCGCGGCAAGGCGGTCGAGATAAACGCGCTCTGGTACAACGCCCTGCGCCTCGTCGAAGGCTGGACGCGCGAGGCCGAAGGCGAGGAGGCCGCGCGCCCTTACGCCGCGCACGCCGAGCGCGCCCGCCGCTCCTTCAACGAGCGTTTCTGGTACGAGGAGGGCGGCCACCTCTACGACGTTATCGATTGCGAGGAGGCGGGCGGCGAAGACGACCCCGCCTGCCGCCCCAACCAACTGCTCGCCATCTCGCTCGAACACCCCGTCCTCGACCCGGCCCGCTGGGAGTCGGTCTTAAACGTCGCGCGCGAAAAGCTGCTGACGCCCGTCGGCCTCCGCTCCTTATCCCCCGACCACCCGGAGTTTAAGCCGACCTACCACGGCGACTTGAAGACGCGCGACGCCGCCTACCATCAGGGCACGGTCTGGGGCTGGCTCATCGGCCCCTTCGTTGACGCCTGGCTCAAGGTCCACCCCCGAGACCGCGCGGGCGCGCGCCGCTTCCTCGAAGGCTTCCTCCCGCACCTCGACGAAGCCTGCGTCGGCTCCATCAGCGAAGTCTTCGACGCCGTCCCACCCTACACCGCCCGCGGCTGCGTCGCCCAAGCCTGGAGCGTCGCCGAAGTCCTGCGCTGCTGGGTGCTCACTTCCGAACACGGCGAATGATGAGTGCGGAGTGCAGAATGATGAATTAGTCGCGACAGCCTCGTGATATTCATCATTCATCGTTCCGCATTCATCATTTAAGGAAGCGGGGCTGACATGAACTTCAAAAGGTCGAGCGGCATTCTCCTGCATCCGACTTCCCTGCCGGGGCGCTACGGCATCGGCGACCTCGGCGGCGAGGCTTACAAGTTCGTGGACTGGCTGGCCGCGGCCGGGCAGACCTACTGGCAGATCATGCCGCTCGGGCCGACCGGCTACGGCGACTCGCCCTACCAGTGCTTCTCCGCCTTCGCCGGCAACACCCTGCTCGTCAGCCCCGAACGTCTCGCCGAATCGGGCCTGCTCTCGCACGACGACCTGGGCGAAGCGGCGGGGCTGCGCGACGACCGCGTCGAGTTCGGCCGCGTCATCGACTACAAGCGCGGCCTGCTGGAGAAGGCTTTCAGGAATTTTAAGAGCAAGAAGGACTCCGACCACGACCTGCGCGGCGACTACGAGGGCTTCCTCGACTTCGCCTCCGCGTGGCTCGACGACTGGGCGCTCTTCGCGGCGCTGAAGGACGAGCACCGCGGCGAGTCGTGGCACACCTGGACTCCGGGTCTCGCGCGGCGCGAGGGGGCGGCGCTGGCGGGCGCGCGCGTCTCCTTCGCCGAGCGCGTCGAGGCGCACAAGTTTTACCAGTACGCCTTCTTCGTCCAGTGGCTCCGGCTCAAGCGTTACGCCAACGAGCGCGGGGTGCGCGTCGTCGGCGACATGCCCATCTTCGTCGCCCACAACTCGGCCGACGTGTGGGCCAAGCCCCACCTCTTCAAGCTGAACGAGGACGGCACGCCGGCGGTCGTGGCCGGCGTGCCGCCCGACGCCTTCAGCGAGACGGGCCAGCTCTGGGGCAACCCCATCTACGACTGGGACCGGATGCGCGCGGACGACTTCTCGTGGTGGGTCGCGCGCGTGCGCGAGACTTTGAAGCTGGTGGACGTGGTGCGCGTTGACCACTTCCGCGGCTTCGCGGCCTACTGGGAGGTGCCTGCCGGGCACGAGACGGCCGAGCACGGCCGCTGGGTGCCCGCGCCGGGCCGCGACATCTTCCGGCGCGTCAAGGAAGCCCTCGGCGGCGACGTTCCCGTCATCGCCGAAGACCTCGGCACCATCACGCCCGACGTGCACGAGCTGCGCGACGAGTTCGGCTTCCCCGGCATGCGCGTCCTCCAGTTCGCCTTCGGCGGCGACCCGCACGACACGCACCTCCCGCACGAGTACACGCACGCCTCGGTCGTCTACACCGGCACGCACGACAACGACACGGTCGCCGGCTGGTGGCAGGCCCGACAGCCCGCGCGCGCGGGCGGCGACGAAGGGCTCGCCCGCGAGCGCGAGAACTGCAAGCGGTACCTCGCCACCGGCGGCGACGAAATCCACTGGGACTTCATCCGCGCCGCCTGGATGTCGGTGGCCGTCATCGCCGTCGCCCAACTCCAGGACGTGCTCGGCCTCGGCGCCGAGGCCCGCATGAACATGCCCGCCAGCACCGAAGGCAACTGGGCCTGGCGCTACCGGCAAGGCGCCCTCACCGACGAGCTGCGCGATCGCCTCCGCGAGACGACGTTGCTCTACGGCCGCCTGCCGTAAGAACTCTCCGCGCTTAACCCCGCCCCGCGCCGCCCTTGCCTGCCGGGGCGGCGTGTAAGATACTTCCCGCCCGAACGCACGCCCCTCGCCGCCGACACCTTTTCAGACCGGAGGACGCGCATGAAGAGAACCTTCCTTGTCGTCTGCACCCTCGTCGCCGCGAGCCTCGCCGCCCCCGCCCAGACGTACCCGCCGGCCATCGAATACCAGTCGCTCATGCAGCTTCGCTTCTACGAGAATCAGGGCAACTTCCTCGTCGAAGACCTCGAAGTCGTCTTCCCGCCCGCCACGTCGAAGAAGGCGACCTTCGTCGTCTCGAAGGCGGGCGGCGGCACCGTCGCCAGCGTCCCGCTGCGCCTTGAGGCCCCGCTCGCCAGCTTCAACATGTTCGGCATGTACAAGCCCGACGGCGTGCCGGGCAACGCCGACATCGGCGAGCCGGGCGACTACGTCATCTCCGTCCAGATAGACGGGCGGCCCGTCACGACGCTGCCCTTCACGATGAAGCGCGAGACGAGCAGCGACCCCTTCAACCCCAAAAACACCTTCGTGCGCGAAGGGCCTTGGCGCGACCTCGCGTACTTCTCATCGCGCACGGACGAGCCCGGCAGCCACCTCGAATTCAACTGGTGGACGAGCCTGAGAGAGCTGCCGCCCGGCACGGGCACGGGCCGGCCGCTCGTCACGCTCCACATCATGCAGGGCGCGCAGGAGGTGGCGGCGACGCGCAGCCCGGTCGTCATCTCGCAGACCGACTGGCAGTTCTTCTATCAGGAGTTTCACTTCCCGGCTGAGAAGCAGGTGCGGTGGATGACGCTGGCCGATTTGACGAAGAAGGACGGCGAGTACACCGTCGTGGCGAAGGTCGGCGGCAAGCCCTTCAAGAGTTACCGGGCCGAGGTCCGCGGCGGACAGCTTCAACGCCACCCGCGCAACGCCCTGAACACCGAGCCGCACACGGACTTCATCTCCCCGCGCCTCGTGGACACCACCTCGCGCTCGACCTCGCAATACACGATGCGCGACACCTACTGGGTGAAGAAGAACTAAGCCGCACTCATCGACCGCCCTTAACCGCCGCCTTCATCTTCGCCCCCGCCGGGTGCGTCGTCCGAAGGCGGCGTTTCGCCCTGCGCCTCCGTCTCGGGCACTTCGGTCGTGGCGTAGTCGAGGCGCTTGAGCAGTTCGGGCGTGACGGGGTGGTGGACGCCGTCGCCTTCCCTGACCGTCTCGCTGCACGCGCGGCAGAAGTCGCCGTCGAGCGGGACGATGGTGCCGGCGCGCTCGCAGTAGACCGACTCGACGGGCGGCTCGGGCGGAGTCGGCGCGGGCGCCGTTTCCACCTCGGCGGCGGTCGGCATTTCCAGCTCTTCGAGGGGCGCGGGCTCCTGCGCGGTCACGGCCGCGCCCGTCCGGAGGAGGCGGAAGAGGGCGAGCGAGCGGGCCTCCATCCGGTAGCTCGTGCCGCCGCGCACGGAGCGGCGCGTGCGGCGCCGGCCGTGGCCCTCGCGCGTGTCTATCATCTGCTCCCAGAGGATGCCGGGGCGGTGGGCGGGCAGGTGGAAGGAGACGGAGCGGGCGTGGGCGTTGAGGATGACGAAGAGCGTGTCGCCGGTGATGTGTCGGCCGCGCTCGTCAACCTCGTCGATGGCGTCGCCCGCCAGTCGCACGCCGAGGGCGCGCGCCGACTCGTTCTTCCAATCGGCCTCGGCCATCTCGCGGCCGTCGGGGCGGAACCACGAGATGTCTTTAATCTCGCCGCCGCGAATCTGACGGCCCTGGAAAAACTTCCGGCGCCTTAAGACCGGGTGGCGGTGGAAGATTTGAATCAGCTCGCGCGTGAATTCGAGCAGGCCGCGGCGATGCTCGTCCAGATTCCAGTCGAGCCACGAAAGCTCGTTGTCCTGACACCACGCGTTGTTGTTGCCGCGCTGCGTGCGGCCGGTCTCGTCCCCGGCGACGAGCATCGGCACGCCCTGCGAGAGCAGGAGCGTGGCGAGGAAGTTTCGCACCTGACGCGCGCGCAAGTGGTTTATCTCGGCGTCGTCCGTCTCGCCCTCGACGCCGCAGTTCCAACTGATGTTGTGGTCGTGTCCGTCGCGGTTGCCTTCGCCGTTCTCGGCGTTGTGCTTCTCGTTGTAGCTGACGAGGTCGCGCAGGGTGAAGCCGTCGTGCGCGGTGACGAAGTTGACGCTGGCGTGCGGGCGTCGCCCGCTGCGCTCGTAGAGGTCGCTGCTGCCCGTCAGCCGAAAGGCGAGGTCGTCGATCTGGCCGGGGTCGCCGCGCCAGAACGAGCGGACGTTGTCGCGGTAGATGCCGTTCCACTCGGCCCAGCCCGGCGGGAAGTTGCCGACCTGATAGCCGCCTTCGCCCAAGTCCCACGGCTCGGCGATGAGCTTGACCTGAGAGAGCACGGGGTCCTGGTGGATGATGTCGAAGAAGGAGCCGAGGCGGTCAACCTCGTGCAGCTCGCGCGCGAGCGCCGAGGCGAGGTCGAAGCGGAAGCCGTCAACGTGCATCTCCTCGACCCAGTAGCGCAGGCTGTCCATGATGAGCTGGAGCGAGCGCGGGTGGACCATGTTGAGCGTGTTGCCGCAGCCGGTGTAGTCCATGTAGTAGCGCCCCTGTCCGGGCACGAGGCGGTAGTAGGCCGCGTTGTCGATGCCGCGGAACGAGAGCGTCGGGCCGAGGTGGCTGCCCTCGCCCGTGTGGTTGTAGACCACGTCGAGGATGACTTCGAGCCCCTCGCGGTGGAAGGTCTTGACGACGGTCTTGAACTCGGCGACCTGCTCGCCCAGGTGGCCGGTCGAGGAGTAGCGCGCGTCGGGTGCGAAGAAGCCGATGGAGTTGTAGCCCCAGTAGTTCGTCAGTCCCCGGTCCTCGATGAACTTGTCGGAGACGAACTGGTGGATGGGCAGAAGCTCGACGGCCGTGACGCCGAGCGAGAGCAGGTATTCGACGACCGCGGGGTGCGTCAGGCCCGCGTAGGTGCCGCGCAGCTCTTCGGGCACCTCGGGGTGGAGCTTGGTGAAGCCGCGCACGTGCATCTCGTAGATGAGCGTCTTGTGCCAGGGCGTGCGGGGCCGCTCGTCGCCGCCCCAACTGAAGGCCGGGTCCACGACGACCGAGCGGGGCATGAAGGGGGCGCTGTCGCGCTCGTCGTAGGAGAGGTCGGCCGCGGCGTGGCCGATTTGGTAGCCGAAGGCGGCCTCGTCCCAGCGCACGTCGCCGGTGACGGCCTTGGCGTAGGGGTCCAGGAGGAGCTTGTGCGGGTTGAAGCGGTGGCCATGCTGCGGCTCGTAGGGGCCGTGGACGCGGTAGCCGTAGAGCTGGCCGGGCCGCGCCTCGGGAAGATAAGCGTGCCAGACCTGATTGGTCCGCTCGGTCAGCACGACGCGGCGCGACTCCGTGGGCGCGTCGGCCGAGTCGAACAGGCACAGCTCGACGGCGGTCGCGTTGTCGGAGAAGAGCGCGAAGTTGACGCCCGCGCCATCCCACGTCGCCCCCAGCGGGTACGACCGCCCAGGCCAGACCTTCATCCGTTATCCTCGGTTCGATTGCCGACGTAGAGCGCCGCGCCCCACGCTTCGAGCCCGACCGTCTCGCCGGGCGAGTCCGCGGGGCGTTCGGCGTCGGCCGCGCCGCCGTACTCGGGCGAGCCGGTCCAGAGGGCGAGCTTGAGTGCGGCGCCGTCTTCAAATTCGACGGGCACGTCCTGCGCCTCGTCTGAGAGGTTGCAGAGGAGGAGGGCGCGCGAACCCCCTTCGTCGCCGCGCTCGATTGCGAGCCAGGCGCGCGCCTCGTCGAAGCGGGCGCGCGTGCGCGACTTGTCGCAGTTCGAGAGGCAGGCGTGTCGCCTGCGGAGCGCGAGCAGGTCGCGGTAGAGGCGAAGCATCTCGGCATGCGGCGACTGTGAAAGCTCTTCCCACGAGAGCTTGGAGCGGACGAAGGTTATCTCGGACTGCGGGTCGGCGAAGCCGCCGATGGTTGACTCCGTCTCGCCCTCGTCGCGGACGAAGGACGAATACTCCTCCTTGCGCCCCTCGCGCACGGCCTGCCCCAAACCCTTGTCCGTGTGGCTCGTGAAGTAGAGGAAGGGCGCGCGCGCGGACCACTCCTGCCCCATGAAAAGCATCGGCACGTTGGGCGCGCCCGCGAGCAGGACGGCGGCGGCGAGCATCTGTTGCCGTGGGTTGAGGAGGCGCGAGAGGCGGTCGCCCCAGTAGCCGTTAGCTATCTGGTCGTGGTTCTGGACGCAGACGACTAACTGCTCGCCCGGCACGTCGAGCGACGGCGTGCCGTGCCGCCTGCGGCGGAAGCGCGAGCGGCGGCCGTCGTAGACGAAGCCCTCCTCAATCGCCTTCGCCAAGTCGGCGACCCGGCCGAAGTCGGCGAAGTAGCCGCGCTCGGTTTTAGTCAACAGGGCGTGGAGCGAGTGGTGGAAGTCGTCGCTCCACTGGGCGTCGAGGCCGTAGCCGCCGACCTCCGTCGGGCGCAGCAGGCGCACGTCGTTCAGGTCGCTCTCGGCGATGGTGTGGCCGAGGCGCCCGAGGCGGCGCGCGCCTTCGCGGAACTCGGTGGCTATCTCTTCGAGGAGGTGGCGCGGGCTCTGGTCGAAGATGCGGTGGACGGCGTCGAGGCGCAGCGCGTCGACGTGGAACTCGTTGAGCCAGTAGAGGGCGTTGGAGACGAAGTGGCGGCGGACGCCGTCCGACTCCTCGCCGTCGAAGTTGAGGGCGTCGCCCCACGGCGTCTTGTAGCTGCCGCTGAAGACGGGCATGTACTCGCCGAGGTAGTTGCCCTCGGGGCCGAGGTGGTTGTAGACGACATCGAGGACGAACGCCAGGCCCTCGCGGTGGCAGGCGTCTACGAGGCGCTTCAAGGCGTCGGGGCCGCCGTAGGTGGACTGCGGCGCGTAGAGGTGCGCGCCGTCGTAGCCCCAGTTGCGCCCGCCGGGGAACTCGGCGACGGGCATGATTTCGACGGCCGTGACGCCCAGCTCGCGCAGGTAAGGCAGCTTCTCTATTGCGGCGTCGAACGTGCCCTCGGGCGTGAAGGTGCCGACGTGCAGCTCGTAGATGACGTAGTCCTTCAAAGGCAAACCACGCCAGCCTTCGTCCGTCCACGCGAACGCCTCCGGGTCCACGACGCGCGAAGGGCCGTGGACGCCCGCGGGCTGGAAGCGCGAGACGGGGTCGGGCCGCTCGCGCTCGCCGCCTACGAGGTAGAAGTAGTCGGTGCCTGCCGGCGTGTCGGGCAGGCGAAGCTCGAACACGTCGTCCTCGCCGCGCTCCATCGAGACGGTCTGCGGCTCGTCGCCCAGGATTTTCACCGCGACCGACTCCGCGAGCGGCGCCCACACGCGGAACACCGTGCTCCCGTCCGCCTGCGGCCTCGCGCCGAGCTCCAGACGCCAGCCCCGCTCGCTCTCCTTCAACTCCCTCACGGCCGCCGCTCCGACGGCCGACAGCACCTCAGTCATATTCAAACTCCCCTTGTTCAATCCCTCACGCGCGCCAGCAGCGCGACCGGCAGCGGCGAGAGGACTTCTGCAATCCTTAACGTGCCCGCGCCCGCGTCGAACTCGCGGCCCGTGAAGATGTCGCGGTAGCGCCCGCCGCCGCCGAGGCCGTCGGCGAGCGGCAGCACCGTGTCGTCCCACGCTTCCGGCGAGAGGCGGAGGGGCCCTTCCTTGCCGACGCCGAGGCGCGTGAAGAAGCGCGCGGCGACGACCAAGACTTCGTCATCCTCATGCCGGCGCGCGAAGGCGACGACGTTCTGCGAGCGGCGGCCCTCGGCCTTGAGCGGGAGGTAGTCGCCGCGCTTGAAAAGCTCGCCGCGTTCGCGCCGGAAGCGCAGCGAGCGCGCCGTCACGTAGAGCTTGACGCGGCCGTCCTCCGGCCTTTCGAGAAGGCCCTCGACGAACTCGGTCGAGTCGCCCTCGCCCGCGTCGGCGAATGATGAGAGCATCGCCCGCCGGACTTCGTAATCCACCGGCCGGCGGTTGTCCGGGTCAACGAGCGTCAGGCTCCAAAGCTCGGTCCCCTGATAGAAGTCGGGCACGCCGGGCGAGGCGACTTTGAGGAGCGTCTGCGAGAGCGAGTTGAGCATCCCGGCGCGCGCGGGCACGCGCTGAAACTCTTCGAGGTCGGCGGGGAAGGGGTTGTCGTCGCCCGGCCTCAGGATGTCTGCGATGAACTCCGAGACGGCGCGCTCGTAAGCCTCGTTCTGGTTAATCCAGCTCGTGTGAATCTTCGCCTCCTTCAGAGCCTTCCCGGTGTACTCCTGAAGGCGCGCGACGTACTCCTCGCCGGCCTCGGCCCGGCCGCCGAAGGGCCAGGTGCCGACCATCGTTTGATAAAGCAGATACTCTTCGTTGGCGTCGGGCGCCTCGGCGCCGTCAATTGTGCTCTTGCGCGGGCGGTTCATCTCGCGCCAGCGGTGGACGGCGCGGTTCCACTCCTCGGGCATCTCTGAGAGGACGTTGATGCGCGAGCGCGTGTCCTCGCCGCGCTTGGTGTCGTGCGTGGAGGTGGCCGAGAGCGAGTGGGGCCAGTTCTCCTGCCGGTCTTGGTTGCGCTCGTGGAAGCGCGTGACGGGCGTGCCGAAGATGGCGGGCTCGCCGCCCACCTCGTTCAAGGAAGAGAGCGGGTAGAAGCGGTAGAAGGCCGTGTCTTCGAGGCCCTTGGCGGTGACGGGGCTGGTCAGTTGTTGGAAGCGCAGCACGAAGTCGCGCCACTCGGCGCGGTCGGCCTGCGAGAGCCCGGCGGGCATCTCAAGCAGGAGGATGGCGGAGACGAAGTCGAAGACGGAGGTGTCCTGCGCGGGGTTGCGGCGCTTGGCCGCGCGCACGGCCGAGGAGATGTGGAGGCGGTCGTCGGCGCTCACCTGCGCGCCCTGCGAGCGGCGGAGGTAGCTGCGGTAGACGGGGAAGCAGGCGATTGTCTCCGTGAGCGCGTGATGCAGGCTGTTCAAAGTGAAGTCGCGCGAGTAGCGGTGGCGCTTGGCGATGCGGTCGAGCTTTCGGGCGAGGACGTGAAGCTCGGAAGACATCGCCGCCTTCAGGATGAGCCGCTTGCACTTGTAGAGCAGGTCGGTGAAGCGCGAGGCGAAGCCCGTGAACCCGGCGTACAGCTCGCGGAAAGCCTGAGCGTTCGAGTGGTCCACGAAGACGCCGTTGAGGAGGTTCATGAACTCGTAGCCGGTCGTGCCGTGGACGGGCCAGTCGCGGCGCAGCAATTCGTCGTGACCGAGAATCTTCTCGACGACGACGTAGAACGGCAGGCCCCGCCCGTCGGGCTCGCCCCCGTCATCTTTCCCGCCGCGACGGCCGCCCGTCACCTCGCGCTGCAAGTCCTTGAGGTACTTGTAGGGGTCGAGCAGGCCGTCAACGTGGTCGATGCGCAGGCCCGTGACGAGGCCCCGGCGGGCGAGGCGGAAGACGACTTCGTGGACGGCCGTGAAGACGGGGCGCTCCTCGACGCGCACCGCCGCCAGCTCGTTCACGTCGAAGAAGCGGCGGTAGTTAATCTCGTCGGCGGCGACTCTCCAGTAGCTCAGGCGGTAAGCCTGCGCGTTAATCAACTCGTCGAGGAGGTCGAAGCTCGCGGGGTCGCCCTTGCGGCCGTTGACCTCTTCGAGCGCGGCGTGGACCGAGGCGCGCGCCTTGTTGCTCTCCTTCATGAGCGTCGAGAGGCGGCGGCGGACGACCGCCTTCTCGCGCCGACGTTCGCGGACGAGGACGGGGTCGGTCTCGGTGCGCGGCGGGAGGTTCCGCAGGGCCGTGATGATGCTTTCGAGTTCGAGCACGCCGGGGTCGGACTCGTCGCGCGTGCGCTTGAGGTGGACGACGGCGCGGTCGAGGACGAGCGCCGAGGTGCGCGCGGCGACGGGGAAGGAGTTCTCCCAGTAGTGGAGGTGGAAGGCACCCTCGCGGTAGGTGACGCGAAGCTCCTGCTTTTCGAGGACGCGGCCGAACTGGTCGCCGAGGATGGGGAGCAGGACGCGGTCTTTGAGGTGCGGGTTCGGCGGGTTCCAGTCCACGTCGAAGTGGCGCGCGTAGGCCGACCCCGGCCCGTTCTCAAGCAGGTCCATCCACCAGCGGTTGTCGGAGCCGGCGATGGACATGTGGTTGGGCACCACGTCCATCAGGAGTCCCATCCCGCGCTCCTTCAGGTCGCGGGCGAACTGCGCGAACTGCTCCTCGGTGCCGACCTCGGGGTTAAGTTGGGTGTGGTCCACCACGTCGTAGCCGTGGAGGCTTCCGGGCCGCGCGCGCAGGACGGGCGACGAGTAACAGTCGGTGACGCCCAGCTCCGCGAAGTATTCGACGAGCGCGGCGGCCTGCTCGAAGGTGAAGTGGCGGTTGAACTGGAGCCTGTAAGTCGAGTCGGGGATGCGTGCCTGCAAGAGTCCTCTTATCTTCCACGCGCGGCGCGCGGGCGGCGCAGGCCGGAGCCTCCGAAACGGCCGCACACGGCGCCGCCCCGAAGGCCCCTGACCTTATCCTTCTGAAAAGTTAAATCGTGCCGTGCATGATAACCCGGCTCACGGCCCGCGTCACTCCGCGCCCGAGCCTTCGGGCAGGTACTCGCGCGCCTGCTCGCCCAAGGGGCGGTACTGCTCGGCCGAGTCGTAGTCGGTGACGGCGAAGACGGCGAGCGTGGCGAGGCCGCTGGCGACGTGCGTGATGGTCGCCGCCCGGTCGCGCGAGAAGCCCGCCGTCCACGGCGCCGCCGCCGTCATCGCGCCCGCCGCCGCCTCGATGTAGCCGTGGACCTTAAACGGGATGAGCTTCCAGACGCCGAGCGGGTACCTCGTCATCAAACTCAAGGCCAGCACGGACGCGCCCGTGGCGACGGCGCAGGAGGTCGCCTTCTTATTACGGCTGAAGCCGAAGAGCCACGGCGCCGCCATCAGCATCCCCGCCATCGCGTAGTCGGCGACGGCGTGCGGCAGAGGCTTCAAAGGCTTCCCTCCTTCAACGGCAGAGGCGCCGACGTTGTCACTCGTCAGGGCCGCCTCCGCCTCGCCGCGGAACAGACGCCCCGTCCCGGCCTGCGCGCCCACGTCAACGCCCAAGCCCTGCTCGCTGCCCGGCCTACCCGACCTTCCCTGTTCGATAGCCATCTGCGGTTCTCCCTCCAAAAATTCTTCAAACTGATGAAAGCTTCGCCCGCACGGACGGCGCACGGGACGACGGAAAAGTACGTTCAGGGGATGCCCCATTCTACCAAAGAAGGCGGGGCGAAAATGTTCGGTAACGTACCCCTTCCGGGGCACGTTTCTGATAGTCTCGGGGCAAGGCATTTCTAATTTCGAGAGGAGATTCAAGAGATGGCTGAAGGCGACAGGACCAACGACGACGACGCGGACGCCGGCATCGGCGAGGGCGGCGGCGGGCAGGCCGGCGGCGGCGGTGACGAGGGCGCGGCGGACGCCTTTGCCGCGGGCGGCGAGGTGACGGGCGCGGACCCGGCCGGCTTGGGCGAAGGGCGCGGCGGCGTCGGCGAGCCGGGCGGTCAGGGCGGCCACGAAAGCGGCGGCGGCGGCTCGCGCCCCGGCGACTGGAATCCCGGCGAGCAGAGCGGCGGCGGCGGCGAGCTTTACTAGAGGCTATTTGGTCTATCCCCGAAGGGGATACAGGCCATAGCCGGGGGTAAGTGAGGACGCGCTAGCGTCCGATCGCCACCCCCGGTCAGCAAGGCAAGATAAACCGACCCTGAAAGGGTCGCACCCGGATGCGGCGGTGCGACCCTTTCAGGGTCGGAACTCTTTTCGCGTGGTTTCCGGGGGCGGCGCTCGCTTCGCTCGCTGGCCCCCGGCTATGGCCTGTATCCCCTTCGGGGATTCCAAAACGTGGCTTAGAATACGGCCATGCTTCCCGTCAGATTCGCAGCCCTGTCGCTCGCGCTCCTGCTCGTTCCCGCTTCGGCGGCGGCGCAGAGGAAGAAGCGCGCGCCCGCCCGGCAACAGCAGCAGAGCGCGGCGAAGGAGCGGAAGCAGGCCGATGAGGATTTAAAGAAGCTGCAAGCGCAGTTGGTCGAAGCGACCGAGGATTACAAGAAGAGTTTGCGCGAGCTGCTGGCGCTGCGCGAGGCGGACGAGCGGACCCGGCTGGCCGAGCTTGAGAAGGTCAAGAAGCTCAACGCCGAGGGGCTGCTCTCGCGGCGCGACGTGGAGAAGAGCGAGGGCGAAGTGGCGGCCTCGCGCGCCCGCTCTCAGGAAGTCCGCACGCGCCTCACCGAAGCCGACGAATTCCTCGCCGAAGCCCTCGCCGAGCCCGAGGTGGCGGAAGCGCCCGCGCCGGTCGTCGCGGCGAAGAGGACGCCGCCCGTGCAGTCGCGCTCCGGCTACCTGCGCTACGCGGGCTTCGCCGACTGGCGGCTGTCGGACTCGGGGCGCGTCCAGGGCTTCTTCTCGTCGCGCTTCGGCCGGCAGCTTCCCGTCTCGGCCTTCGGCCAGACCGACCTCCACAACCGCATGAACTTCGACCACCGCAACTCGATGGACGTGGCCCTGCACCCCGACAGCGCCGAGGGCCGCGCGCTCTTGGAATACCTCCGCTCGCAGGGCATCCCCTTCCTCGCCTTCCGCGGCGCCATCTCGGGCACCGCCACCGGCCCCCACATCCACGTCGGCCGCCCCTCGCACAGAATCCGGTAGCCGGTAGTCAGTAGAAGAACGCGCCTACCGTCTTCCGGCTACTGTCTACTGACTGCTGCTTTGTGCTACATTTCTCCGTCCTACCACAGCTTCATCGCGAGAGCTTTTCTTGAGGAGGTCAACATGAGACGCCTTCGTTTACGCCTGAGCGTGCTGGCGCTCGCGCTGCTGTGCGCGCCGGCCGTCTTCGCGCAGTCGCGCGCGCCTTTCTCGATTCAGGAGCTGCTCAAGGTCCGCCGAGTCGCCGACCCGCAGCTCTCGCCCGACGGCCGCTGGGTCGCCTACCAAGTCACGACGCCCGACCCGGCCGCCAACCGCAACCGCACGCAGGTCTACGTGATTCCGATTAACGGCGGCGAGCCGAAGCAACTGACGAGCGGCGCGTCTAACGCGATGACGCCGCGCTGGTCGCCCGACGGCCGCAAGCTGGCCTACGTCACCGGCGGCCAAATCTGGACGATGGACCCGGACGGCAGCGACAAGAAGCAGTTGACGAAACTCTCGACCGGCGCCGACGCCCCCGTCTGGTCGCCCGACGGCCGCCTCGTCGCCTTCACTTCGGACGTGTACCCCGACTGCGCCGACGACGACTGCAACCGCCGCCGCGACGAAGCCGCCGAGGCCAATCCCGTCAAGGCGCACACGGCCGACCGCCTTCTCTACCGCCACTGGACGACTTGGAAGGACGGCAAGCGCACCCACGTCTTCGTCATCCCCGCGGGCGGCGGCGCGGCGCGCGACCTCACGCCCGGCGACTACGACGCCCCGCCCTTCTCGCTGGGCGGCCCCTCCGACTACGCCTTCTCGCCCGACTCCAGAGAGCTGGCCTTCGCGCGCAACACCGACAAGATGGAGGCGACTTCGACGAACAGCGACATCTTCGTCGTCCCCGTCACGGGCGGCGAGCCGCGGCGGCTGACGGGCTCGAACCGCGGCGCCGACCAGTCGCCGCTCTACTCGCCCGACGGTCGCTACCTCGCCTACCGCTCGCAGGCCACCGCCGGCTTCGAGAGCGCGCGCTGGCGCCTCATGCTCTACGACCGCCGCTCTCAGATGACGCGCGAGCTTCTGCCGCGCTTCGACGCCTACGTCGAGGGCTTCACCTTCACGCCCGACGGCAATTCGATTTACTTCGTCTCCGGCGAGCGCGGGCGCCAGCCCATCTACGTCGCGGGCGTCGCCGACGGTCAGGTTCGCAAGCTCGTCGAAGGCTTCAACGACGACGTGCAGGTCTCGCGCGACTCGCGCTTCCTCGTCTTCTCGCGCTCGACGGCCGACCGCCCCGTGGAGATTTACACGGCGCGTCTAGACGGCACCGTGCCGCTCGGCCCGGCGCAGAACCAGGCCGCCGCGCTGACGCACACGAACGACGACCTGATGGCCTCTTACGGGCTGCGGCCGGCCGAGGAGTTGACGTGGACGGGCGCGCTCGGCGCGAAGGTGCAGGGGTGGCTCTTCAAGCCGGCCGACTTCGACCCCGCGCGCAAGTACCCGCTGCTCGTCCTCATCCACGGCGGCCCGCAGGGCGCCTTCAACGACGCGTGGGGCTACCGCTGGAACCCGCAGGTCTTCGCCTCGCGCGGCTAC
>DASZEK010000101.1:0-20469 GCA_035941045.1 Pyrinomonadaceae bacterium
TCGGAGAGAAACCTTCGCAGGGTGTGCCCCGTAACTGCATGCCGACTATAAGAGCCAAGTCGAAACAAATCCTGCTGTGCGCGGGGCTCTCGCCCGCCATCAGGTAGACGAAGCCGTCGAGGTACTCGTGCCGGTCCTCGCTACGGCGTTCGGTGTCCAAGTATTCGCGGGTGGTCACGGTCGGCATCATACGGGGTAACGACATCCCACTCTCCTCCTGAGACGAAACGGCTCGAAGATTTGGGTGGGCGTCGGGGGAGTATACAACAGAGTGCGACTTCCGCTTCATTAACTCTCGGGCGTGCCGGGGCCGCGTTTGGCGCGGGGGTGGTGCTTTTGGTAGACGGAGCGGAGGCGGTCGCCGGTGACGTGGGTGTAGATTTGGGTGGTGGCGAGGTCGCTGTGGCCGAGCATGGCCTGAACGGAGCGGGTGTCGGCGCCGTGTTCGAGGAGGTGCGTGGCGAAGCTGTGGCGCAGCACGTGGGGGGTGACGCCGTCGAGGCCCGCCTTGTGCGCGTGGCGCTTGAGCGAGGCCCAGAAGATTTGGCGCGTCAGCGGGCGCCCGCCCTGGCCGACGAAGAGGCGGTTGGGGTCCTTGCCGTTCGAGACGAGCGAGCGCCGGGCGGCCTCGTACTTTTGCAGCCAGCCGATGGCCGCGCGGCCGACGGGGACGCGCCGCTGCTTGCTCCCCTTGCCCGTGCAGTTGAGGATGCCGCCGTCCACGTCAACGCTGCCCTTCGGGAGCGTGACCAGCTCCGAGACGCGCAGGCCCGTCGCGTACAGCAGCTCTATCATCGCGCGGTCGCGCAGGCCCTCGTCCGTCGCCGTGTCCGGCGCTTCGAGCAGCCGGGCCACCTCCTCCTGCGTGAGAAAGCGCGGGAGCTTCTGCTCGCCGCGCGGCGCGGCAAGCTCGGCGGTCGGGTCCGCCTTGATGTGGCCGTCGAGCAGGAGCCAGTGGTAGAAGCCGCGGACGGCGCTCAGGGCGCGCGCCGACGAGCGCGGCGCAAGGCCCTCGCGCGTGAAGGACATGAGGAGTTGCGTCAGCTCCTTCTTATCCAACTCCTCGGCCGCGCGGCGGCAACGCTCGGCCCACGCCTTCAGCCGCCCGAGGTCGCGCCGGTAGCTCTCCAGCGAGTTGGCCGCGAGCCCCTTCTCGACTTGCAGGTAGAGTAAGTATTCTCGGATTAAGTCTCGGGGCATGGGGGTCGGGTCAGCTCGTCGGCCTCGCGGCCGGCGGCATGGTGGCGCTGAAGTCTTCGAGGAGGCGGCGCGCGTACCGCTGCAACAGCTCCTCGACTCTGGCCGGGTCGTGCGAGGCGACGAGCAGGCCGACGTGGTGGTTCTTGTGGAGTCGGAAGACGATCTCGGGGTCCGTGTAGGCCGAGGTGTCGGGCCACTCCTGGCGCGCGAGCGAGATGACGATGCCGGCGTAGTCGTCGCGGCGCGGCGGCGGCTCGTAGGTGCCGTGCTCGCCCGCGTATTCGAGCCGCGCCCACTCGCGCCAGAGGTTGACGCCGGTCGCGGCCTCGACCGTCTCGGCGATGTTGGCGCCGCCGACGCGCGCCGACGTTTCGAGGAAGTAGAAGCGCCCGTCGGCCGCCTTGATGAACTCGGTGTGCGAGACGCCGCGGACGAGGCCGAGCGTCTGCAACAGCTCGCGGTTGTGCGCCCCGAGCGCGCGGGCGTCCGGCGAGTCGGCGGGAATCGTGCGCGTCATGAAGACGCCGCCGCCGTGCGCCACCTGCATCGGCGGCTGGCCGTACTTGCTGACGGCCGTGAAGACCGGCTCGCGGTTCGAGATGATGGAATCGACGTGGAAGATGTCGCCGGGGATGAACTGTTCGAGCACGTAGAACGACTGACGGTCGCCCAACTCTTCGAGCTGCCGCCAAAGCTCGTCGGCGCCCGCGACCTTCCTGATGCCGACGGCCGAAGCCTCCGAGCGCGGCTTCAAGACCCACGGCGGCGCGACGCGCTCGCAGAAGCGCGCGACCTGCTCGTGGTTGAGGGCGTGTATGAACTCGGGGACGAGGATGCCGTGGTCGCGGGCCTTGACGCGCATGGCGAGCTTGTCGCGGAAGTAGCGCGCCGTGGTGTCGCCCATGCCGGGCACCCTCAGGTGCTCGCGGAGGGCGGCGGCCCGCTCCACGTCGAAGTCGTCGAGGGCCACGATGCGGTCAATCGGCTGCGAGCGCGCAATCCAGCTCACGCCTTTGACGAGGTCTTCGGGCGCGAACTCGTCGGGCATGTAGAAGGTTTCGTCGATGGACTCGCGCGGCCAGTCGGCGTCTCGCAGCTTCTCGACGGTGACGAGCAGGACGCGGCAGCCGAGCCGCTTCGCCTCGCGCATGAAGTCCTGCCCCTTCTCGAAGGTCGAGATGCACATGAAGGTGAGCGGGCGGTTCTCTGACAAGGGACTTCCCCTCCTGAGTTTGGCATGGACGAGCGCGCCGGTGTTCGCCCTGAATCATAACGCATCTCGCGCACCTTGCAACTTTAGACTATGGACATCAGAATCCCCGCCCCCGAGGGCTTCGACTTCAGACGCACGATTAACAGCCACGGCTGGTACGACCTCCTGCCCTTCGAGCCGGCCGCCGGGGGCGCGCTCCTGCGCGTGCTCGACTCGGAGGAGGGGCCGCCCTACACGGTCACGCTGAAAGGCGGGGGCGGCTTCGTTCGAGTCCGCGCCTCGCGGCGACTGTCGAAGGGCGAGAGGGCGCGGGCCGTGCGCGACGTGCGCCACGTCCTGCGGCTCGACGACGAGATGGGCGAGTTCTACGCGGCCGTCGCGGGCCACGAGGGGTTCGAGTGGATAGCGCGCGACGGCGCGGGCCGGCTGCTGCGGTCGCCGACGGTCTTCGAGGACTTGGTCAAGTCGCTCTGCACGACGAACTGCTCGTGGGCGCTGACGAAGAAGATGGTGACGGCGCTCGTCAACAACCTCGGGAGGGAGGCCGGCGGCGGGCGTCGTGCCTTCCCGACCCCGCAGGCGATGGCGGCCGAGCCGGAGGAGTTTTACAGGGACGTGGTGCGGGCCGGCTACCGCGCGCCGTATTTGAAGGAGCTGGCGGGGCGCGTTGTGTCGGGCGAGCTGCTGCCGGAGTCGTGGCTCGGGAGCGAGCTTTCGACGGCGGAGCTGAAGAAGGAGATGAAGCGCGTGAAGGGCGTCGGCGACTACGCGGCGGAGAACCTTCTGAAGCTCGTCGGCCGCTACGACGTGCTGGCGCTCGACTCGTGGGTGCGCGGCAAGTTCGCGCGCGTGCGCAACCGCGGGCGCCGGTGCGAGGACTCGAAGGTCGCCCGCTTCTACTCGCGCTTCGGCGCGTGGCGCGGTCTCGCGCTCTGGTGCGACATGACGCGCGACTGGTTCGACGTGGAGTCAGACGGCTAGCGTTCGCAGGCGTTCGAGGGGCAGAGGTGTTGGAGCGGGCAGTCGCAGCAGAGGGGGGCGCGGGCCTTGCAGATTTTGCGGCCGTGGGCGATGAGCAGGTGCGGGAAGAGCACCCAGTCCTTGCGCGGGACGAGGCGCATCAAGTCCTGCTCTATCTTCTCGGGCGCCTTCTCGGCCGAGAGCCCGAGCCGCTCGGAGAGGCGGGCGACGTGCGTGTCCACGACGACGCCCGAGGCTTGGCCGTAGGCGTTGCCGAGGACGACGTTCGCCGTCTTGCGCGCAACGCCGGGCAGCTTCAACAGCTCGTCCATCGTCTCGGGCACGCGGCCGTCGTGTTCGTCGCGGAGTTGGCGACAGGCGCCCCGGATGGACTTGGCTTTGTTGCGGAAGAAGCCGGTCGAGTGGATGTCGCGCTCAAGCTCTTCGGGGGGCGCGGCGGCGTAGTCGGCGGCGGTCGGGTACTTGCGGAAAAGGCCGGGCGTGACCTTGTTGACGCGCTCGTCCGTGCACTGAGCCGAGAGGATGGTGGCGACGAGGAGTTCGAGCGGCGAGGTGTAATCGAGGCTGCAACGCGCGTCCGGATACTCCTTCTTCAGCGTGCGGATTATCACGCCGACGCGCTTCTTCTCATCAACAGCTTCCAACTTCGAACCTTTCTAAAAACCTTCGCGCCTTTGCGAGAGTGGCTCACGCAAAGGCGCGAAGGCGCAAAGTTTTAGTGCCTTACCTTCTACGGGCCCGGCGGCGTGCGCGGGGGCGCGGCGTCGGCTTGGTGGCGGGGCTCTGCTTGGCGGCCTTCTCCTCCATCTCCTTCTTGACCATCGCGGCGATAGTCGCCTGCGGGACGGAGGCGGAGAGGATGAGGGTGCTGCCCTCGGTCCGGTTGACCAACGTCTTGACGACGCCGAGCGCCGTCCGCGCCTCGTCGCCGTCCTTGCCGGTCTTCTTGGCGACCTCGGCGTTCAGCGCCGCCTGCGCCGCCGTCACGCCCATGCGAACGATGCCGCTCAGGGCGCTGGCGTGCTCGGGGCTGTCGAGCATGAGGGCCGCCTGGAGCGAGAAGTTGACGGCGTCCATGCCCTGCGAGACGCTGATTTGACGGAGCCACGTCAACATCTGCTCGGCCTCCGAGTTCGAAGGCATCCCGAGCCCCTTGACGTACTCGGGCAGCGACGCCGGGATGTCGGCCGTCAGGCTCCAGAGCGAGTTCGGGTCCTTCGAGGCCAGCTCGACGGTCGTGGCCTTGAGGCGCCCCTGACCTCCGGCCGAGTCCACGAACGACCTGACGTAAGCCGGCACGCCCGCGACCAGCGTGTTCGCGTCGAGCGCCATGACGGCGACCTCGGGGTAGGGAGAGGGCTTGGGCGGCGGCGCCGCCGAGCCGTCGGCTGTCGGCTTCGGCGGGTCGTTGATGAAGGAGGTGTCGATGATCTCGATGGTCTTCGAGCCGTAAGTCTCGCGGCGGCTCTTGATCTCCTTCTGAGTGCCGAGGGCGACGCGGCCGAGCGCGAGCAGCGCGTCGGCGTTGAAGCTGCCTTTGATGACGACGATGACTTCGGGCAGCCCCGCGGGCTTGGCCGGGTCGGCGAAGCGGATGCCGGCCACGGCGTAGTCGAGCGAGCGCACGTCGAAGCCTGCCTTCTGCGGCTCGGCCAGCAGCTTGTCGTACTCGGCCGGCGGCATGGTGCGCGGCAGCGCCTCGTGGATGATGCGGCGGGCGTTGATGAAGAGTACGGCCTGGGACTCCGGGAACGAGGTGAGCGCCGAGCGCGCGTCAACGACCGCCTGCGCCGAGACGAGGCACGGGAGCGCGACGACGAGCAGCGCGAGCGACCCGAAAAGCTTGGTCGGGGTTGTCCTTCTCATTTTAAACTGAGCTTCCTTTCCGGAAAGAGGGAGAGCTTAAGTGCCTTATCGCGTGGCGACGAACACAATAAAGGCTGGGCGGTTAAAGTTCAAGGGAATTGTATTTAGCGGCCGACGAGACGGGGCAGTTGTGAAAGGTCGTCGAGGACGGCGACCGCGCCGTAGCCGTCGAACTCCTCGCGCGGCGTGACGCCCGAGAGCACGGCGGCGAAAGGGACCGCGGCCCTCTGCGCCACCTCCGCGTCGGCCAGACTGTCGCCGACGTAGAGGACCGACGCGGGCGGGCAGGCGATTCTCTCAAGCGCCTTGTACAGACCTTCCGGGTGCGGCTTGTGCCTTTCGACATCCTCGCCCCCGAGGATGACATCGAAGGAGTCGAGTAGTTCGTCCCGCCGGAGTATCTCCTCGATGCGGAAGCGAAACTTGGTCGAGACGATGCCGAGCTTCAGGCCGCGCTCGCGAAGCTCTTTCAAGACGGGCGGGGCCGTTTCGTAGACGACGGTGCGCGGCGTCATCACCTCGTCGGCCCGCCGCCCGAAGAGGCGCCTGAACTCGTCGCAGCGCGCGGCCTGCCCCTGACCGGCCAGCTTGATGAAAGTGTCGTTGAGGTGAAGGCCGATGGTCCGGCAGGCGGCGTCGCGCTCCGCACAGGCGAGCCCCATCTCGGCGAGGGCGTAGTTGATGCACTCGACGATTCCCTCAGAGGAGTCGGCCAGCGTGTAGTCGAAGTCGAAGATGACGGCCCGCGTCGCTCCCATCTTCGTCATGCTATCGGCGAGTCTTTAGAACGGCAGGCCGCCTGTCGGCGGGGGCGCCGCCGGGAGTTGGGCGTAGCGTTCGGGGCTCAACTCCTGAAGCTTGGCGGCGGCGTTGCGGACGCCGCTGGACTCGGGGACGGGCTTGCCGTCCTTGTCCTTGGCCTCGCGCGCGGCCTTGACCATCTGGAAGAGGAGGCCGGCGGCCTCGTCCTTCTTGCCCTGCTTCTCGTAGACCGAGGCGAGGCGGAGGTTGATGATGTTCTCGGAGACGGTCCGGCCCTTCTCCTTCAGAAGCTCCTGGTAGAGCGCGGCCGCGGCGTCGTACTGCTTGTCGGCCTCGCGCGCCTGTGCGAGCGCGAAGCGGGCGCGCGAGGCGACCTCGTCGTTGCCGCCGCGCGTCAAATCCTCAAGCTCCTTCAGCCCGCGCTCGCGCTCGACGGTCACGAGGTTGACGGCGGCGAAGTAGCGCGCGAGGTCGCTGTAGGGCGAGCCGTGGTCGCGCTGCACCTTCTGGAACTCCTCGACGGCCTTCTTCGCGCGCTCCTGCTCGTTCGGGAAGGTCGGACCGGTCTGGTTCGGCGGCGGGGTGCCGGTCGTGACGGGCGCCTCGGCAATCTCGATGGCTTTGCCGAGGGCGTTGCGCGCGGCGTCGGCGCGGCTGTCGCGCCACCAGTTAAAGACGAGGAGGAGCACGACGAGCGCCGCCACGCCGCCGACGGCGTAGAGGATGGTGCGGCCGCGCCCCTCGGCGCGGTGCGAGAGGCGGTCGTAGTAGTTGAGCGTCGTGTCGCGGAACTTGTCGTGCTTGAGCTGCTTCGCGCGTTTCTTGGTCGTTCGGGCCACGTCTTTTTCCAGGTGCAAGAGCGCACAGATGGGTGCGTTCTGATTTCGGAGTTCGGAGGCAAAGGACTCACTCTAAGGGCGGGCGTGAGGGGTTGTCAAGCAGCCCCGGCGCGCGCGTTGACCGGCCCCGGCGGGGGTGCTACGCTGCCGCCGGGGGCGGAACGGGGAGAAAAAGTTTGGCGCGGGAATTTTTCACGGAACCTGACGGCGCGCGGCGGTGTCGAAGTGTGCAGGCAAGGGGGTCGGCGGCCTTAACAAGACCCACCCGGCGTGCCGGAGGAGGCCAGTGAGCTTCGGGGAGCCAATCGCCCTCCAGGGGCAGGTCGAGTTGGAGAGGGCTGCCGACGCGGCGGTCTCGGCCGAAGCACGTTTCCACCCGCCGGCCGAGGAGCAGTTCCTTGAAAGGCTCAAGGCGGGCGACTCTTCCGCCTTCAACCGGCTGATAGAGGAGCGCAGCCCCGACGTGTACGCCCTGCTCTACCGCCTGACCGAAGACCCGGAGGAGGCGCGCGACTTGACGCAGGAGACGTTCCTGCAAGCGTTCCGCCACCTGCCGGGCTTCCGCGGCGATGCCGACCTGCGGACGTGGCTCTACCGCATCGCCGTCAACCAGGCGCGCAACCGCTGGCGCTGGTGGAAGCGGCGCCGCCGCGACCGCACCGTCTCGCTCGACGCGCCCGTCGGCGAAGGCCGCGAGACGCCGCTCGGCTCGACGCTGCGCGACGAGTCGGATTTAGACCCGGAGGAGCGCGCACTCAGGAAGGAGCGCGAGCAGGCATTGCAAGGCGCCCTGCGCGCGCTGACGCGCCCCTACCGCGAGGTCATCGTCCTGCGCGACATCGAGGGCCTGAGCTACGAAGAGGTGGCCGTCGCGCTCGGCATCAGCATCGGGACGGTAAAGTCACGACTCTCCCGCGGTCGGACCGAGCTTCGGCGGAGGCTCGAAAGCTCTTTGTAATTGTCGGATTGCCGGAGTTCAAGCAATCCACATTCGTTTCGGTCCGGATGGCTGCCCTGCCCCGGCTTCACCATAACCCCGGTGCCAGGTGGGTCAGGAAGCGGCAGGCGGCGGTCCGGCGCGAGGGGGCCTCGGCCGTGTCGAGTCCCAGGCGTGCGGCGGTTTGAAAAACGAGGCCAGCAACACCCGTTATTCAAACGAACCCGCCCGCGCCGGGGGACGGCCGGCCCGGTCGCCCCGAGCGTCAGGCCCTCCGAAGCTGCTTCCCTGCTAAAGGGAGCAGCCGGGGTCGGCCAGACATTCGGACCGGGAAGCGGGTGTCGGGTGTCAGGTGTCGGGTGTCGGCTTCGGTCCGACCCGGCACCCGACACCCGACACCCGACACCTGAATTATGATTACTTGTGACGAATCCAGAAACGCCTTCTCGCCCTACCTCGACGGGGCGCTGACGCGCGAGGCGTGCTCCGCCCTCGACGAGCACCTCGAAATCTGCCCCCTCTGCCGCGACGACCTCAACCGCACGCGCGCCCTCGTCCGCCAATTGTCGCTCGCCCCGCGCCCCGCCCCGCCCGCCGACCTCGCCGCCTCAATCAGCTACGCCGTCACGGTCGAGCGCGCCGCCCGCCGCGCGCGCCCCTACCGCTCCGTCGGCGAGCGCCTGTTCCAATGGGTCGAGCCGCGACTGATGCCCTACGCCGTCGGCGCCTTCTACTCGGCCGTCCTCTTCATCGCCGTCTTCGGCGCCCTGCGCCATCAGATGCAGGTGCTCCGCAACCTCGCCGACGCGCAAAGGCTCGAAGCCGGCGTGCCCTACGCCGTGACGTGGGTTGACACGACCAACATTCCGCCCGGCGGCTACGACGTGACGCGCCCGCTCTCGCCCTCGCTCGCCGCGGCGGCCCGCGCGCCCTTCGCCATCGAGTCGCCGACGCTGAACCCGCGCGGCGCGCTCGCCGCCCTGACCCTGACGCCGCCGAGCAGCGGCGAGCGGCCCGACGACGACGACATGATCGTGGTCGCGGACGTGTACAGCAACGGCAGCGCCTCGCTCGCGGCGGTCGTCGAGCCGCCGCGCAACCGCCACATGGTTGACGCCTTGCAGGCCGCGCTCCGCAAGAACCCGGCCTTCGTCCCCGCCTCGCTCGACCAGCGACCGCAGACCATGCGCGTCGTCTTCGCCCTCCAAAAAGTCAGCGTCGAGGACAGCAGCTACTAAAAACGTCGGAAGTTTCAAGAACGAGAGGGCGCGTGGGAATCGTCTCCCCGCGCCCTCTGTTCGCGCCCGCCCCGTCGTGCTAAATTCCACCCCTCACGGGAGAGGAAAGCATGACCCTCAGAAGAACCCTCATCATTCTCGCCGCCACCTTCTCGGGCTTAATCCTTCTGCTCGTCGTGGCCGGCGCGCTCTTCTACAAGCTCTTCATCTCGCCGGTCTTGGCGGGCGGGGAGCCGCCCCCCGAACTCCGTGAAGCGAAGGTCGTAGCCGGCGCGGACTTCCTGAAGAGGTCAGAGTTCTACCGCGTCGGCGGGGGCTCTTCGTGGCTCGACCTGCTCGACCCCGAGAAGGCGAAGAAGAATTTTGAAGACATCATGGATGTCTCCGTCGGCCAGTTCGACGGGAAGGAGGGCACGGACGTAGTCGTCGTCGGCCGATTCGGGCTAACCGTCTTCGACACGACCGGCAAGTTCAGGGAGCGCGCCAACTTTAAATACCAGAAGAAGGGCGTAGAGGTCGGCCCCCTGAAGACGGAGAATGAAAAGGACAGCCTCTTCAACATGCGCGCGCTCGACGTGGAGGGCGACGGCGTGTGCGAAGTCCTCGGCTACGGCGGGCTGGACGGCGTGGCGCTGTTCGACCACGCGGGCCGCGTCGTCTTCAGCCGCGGGGAACGTGCGGAGGGCAAGTCTTCCATTCGCGGCGTCGCGGCGGGCGACGTGGACGGGGACGGGACGCAGGAGTTCGTCGCCTTGTGGGGCGACGAGCCCTGGGAGGGGCTGGAGCTGTTCGACCGCCACGGCCAGAGCAAGTGGCGTCGTGAGGAGAGGCACGTCAACAAGGACTTCGCGCTGGCCGACGTGAACGGCGACGGCAAGGCCGAGATTATTTTAGAGGACATGACGACGCTCACCATCCGCGACGCGAGCGGCGAGGTCACGAGTCAGTCGGAGTCTCCGGTTTTCCTCTGGCACGTCGGGGTCTTGCCGCGGCCCGAAAGGGACGGGCCGCCGCAGAACCTCGCCGTCAGGGAAGGCAGCACGTGGCTGATAGACTTCGACGGGAAGAACTGGAAGAAGTTCGACGCCCCGCTCAGCCACATCGAGCCCGACAAGTCGCGTGAGGAATCGACGCCCGGCGCGGAGTCGCCGTTCGCACGCGACACCGAGCAGGTCTACAGGGCTCGGGGCGCGTGGGTGAGGTTGAAGAGCGGGCGGCCGAAGTATCTCGCGGTCGTGGGCCAGTTCGCCGCGTTGGACAGGTCGCTGCTGTACGTCTACGACGAGCAGGGCCGTCTCGTCTATCACGAAATCCTGCCCGAGACTTGCGAGTCGGCCGCCGCGCTGCCGCCGGGCGCGTCGGGCGCCGAAGAGTTTCTGGTCGGCTGCGAGAACACCGTCTGGCGCTACGCCGCGCCCTGAGGAATCCTTTCACTTCACCAGCGGGTAGAGCTTTTCGGCGAGGGCCGGGTTGAGGGCCTGAAGCTGCTTGTGCATTTCGAGGGCCTTCTTCTTGTCGCCGCTCTTGCGGTAGGCGACGGCGAGGTTGAAGAGGGCGCCCGTGTAGTCGGGCTTGAGGCGCAGCGCCTCGGCGTGCTCGGCGATGGCCTCCTTGAAGCGGCCGGTGGTGCCGAGGGCGAAGCCGAGGTTGTTGTGCGCCTCGGCCCAGTCGGGCTTAAGGCGGACGGCCTGCGTGAAGGCATCGACCGCCTGCGAGAAGAGGGCCTTCAGCTCGGTGTCCTTCACGCCGCGCGACTGCGCGAGGCGGCTGTAGGCGATGCCGAGGTTGAAGTGCGCGGACGCGTTCTCGGGGCTGCGCGAGATGATTCGGCGCGACACCTCGGCCGACTCGCGGAACAGACCGGAGTTGTTATAGACCCACGCGAGGTTCACTTGCGCGTCCGTGTAGTCGGGCCGGGCGGCGACGGCCTTGCGCAGCGCGACGGCCGCCTCCTGCCAGCGCCGCTCGCGGCCGAGCGAGTAGCCGAGATTCTGTTGAAGCTCCGCGTCTTCGGGCTTCAGGCGCGCGGCCTCGGCGTAGGCCGCCGCCGCCTCCGCGAAGCGCCCCGCGGCGCGCGCCGAGTCGCCCGCCCCGGTGTGCGCCTCGACGCTCAGAGGCACGAGCCGCGTCACCTGCCGGTAAGCGTCGCCCGCCTCGGCGTACTTGCCCTTGGCGTAGAGCGCGTCGGCGAGGTCGAGCAGCGCGTCGGCGTGGTCGGGCTTGAGCGCGACGACTCGCTTGTAGGCGGCGACGGCGAGGTCGGTGTCGCCCGCCGCCTCGTGCGCGGCGCCGAGCGCGTACAGAGTCTCAACGTCCTTCGGGGCGAGGCGCGACGCCTGCTCGTAGGCTTTGGCGGCCTCGGCGTGGCGGCCGAGCTTGGTGAGTGCCGCGCCGAGTTGGCCGAAGGCGTCCGCGTCCTGCGCGTCGAGGCGGGCGGCCGTCTCAAGCGGCGCCACCGCCTCCGAGTAATTCCCCGAGGAGATGAGCGCGAAGCCGAGGTTGTATTGCGCTTCGGCGTAGTCGGGCTTGAGCTTGACGGCCTGCCGCAGCGGTTCGAGGGCCGCCGCGAAACGACCGGCTTCAATCTCCGCGGCGCCCTTCGCGTTCAGCGACTCGGCCGTGACCGCGGGAGTCGGCGGTTTCCGCCCGCCCGTGTTGCGCGGCGGCGGTGTGGGCTGCGGGCTGGGCGCCGTCCTCGCCGCGGGGCGGGTGCGGCGCGAGGCGAAGCTCTTGCGCGGCAGTTCCCTCTCGGGTTTGCTCGCGCGCTTTCTCGCCACGCCGGGGTCTACGAAGACGCCGACGCTGCCCTTCAAATCGTCCTGCGCCCGCGCGCCGCCCGCCAGCGATAAAGACACGGCTGTCAGCAGTAAAAGAGTCGCGGCCTTGCGTCCCAAGTTTTCACCTCCCCGTCGTGTTTGACCGCCCCGAGGCGCGGATAATACTATCGCGCGGTCATTATAAAACCGAAGCCCGGAGGGGAGTTCTTTTAAGAGTCATGGCTCAAGTCAAACGCATCGGCGTGCTGACCGGCGGCGGCGACGCGCCCGGCCTCAACCCGGCCATCAAGTCGCTCGTCTACCGCTCGGAGGACCACGGCATCTCAGTCGTCGGCATCTACGACGGCTGGCGTGGCCTCATCAACCCGCACCAGGACATACTGCCGCTCGACCGCGGGCGCGTCCGCCGCTGGGACCGCGACGGCGGCACCAACCTCGGCTCGTCGCGCACCAACCCCTTCCGCACCACGACGCCGGAGGGCGAGCGCGTTGACCGCTCGAACGAAGTTTTAGAGAACATCGAGCGGCTCGGCCTCGACGCCGTCGTCGCCTGCGGCGGCGAGGACACGCTCGGCGTCGCCGCCCGCCTCGCCGAGAAGGGCGTCAACGTCGTCGGCATCCCGAAGACCATCGACAAGGACCTGGCCGGCACCGACTACACTCTCGGCTTCGACACGGCCCTGCGCAACGTCACCGAAGTCATCGAGCGTTCGCGCACGCCCGCCGGCTCTCACGGCTGGGTGCAGGTCGTCGAGGTGATGGGCCGCCACGCCGGCCACCTCGCGCTGTGGGCGGGCGTCGCGGGCGGCGCCCACATGATTCTCATCCCCGAACACCCCTTCCGCTACGAGCGCGTCTTCCACCACCTGCGCGAACGCCTCGCCGACCCGGCCGTGCTCCACCGCGACACGGCCAAGCCGCGCTACTCCGTCGTCGTCGTCGCCGAAGGAGCCTACGCCGAGGACGGCGAATTGGTGACGATTGACGACCGCCACGACGCCTTCGGCCACGCCCGCCTCGGCGGCATCGGCGAAGTGCTCGCGCGCCGCATCGCCGCCGAGACGGAGTTCGAGGCCCGCGCCGCCATGCTCGGCCACCCGCAGCGCGGCGGCGCGCCCTCGCCCGTGGACCGCATCATGGGCGCCATCTTCGGCGCCCGCGCCGCCGACGCCGTCGCCTCGGGCGACTTCGGCAAGATGGTCTCGGCCCGCGGCATCGCCCCGGCCTGCGACCTCTCGCTCGTGGACATCTCGACCGTGCTCGGCAAGATTTCGACCGTTGACGTGGAGCGTTACTACGACACCGACAGGTATCACTTGAAGAACATCGGGATGTGAAAAGGGTGCCGGGTGTCGGGCGCCGGGTGTCGGTTAAAAACCGCCGTCTTTCCCGGCAACTGGCGCCCGGCACCCGACACCCGACACCCTTCTTGACGCCCTCTCGCGGGGCGTGATAGGTTTCGTGCCAAGTTAAGAAATCCATCGGAGCAAGCGGCGCGCGGGCGGCGCCGAGGCGGGAGAAGAGTGTGAGCGCGACCGAATTGAAGCAGACGCCACTGAACGCGGCGCACAGGCGCGCGGGCGGCCGGATGGTCGAGTTCGGCGGCTGGGACATGCCCGTCCAGTACCCGGCCGGCACCGTCGAAGAGCACCTGCGCACGCGCACGCACGCCGGCCTCTTCGACGTGTCGCACATGGGCGAAATCGAAGTCAAAGGCCCCGACGCCATCCCGTTCGTCAACCGCCTCTGCTCGAACGACGCCTCCAAGCTCGTTGACGGGCAGGCCCAATACTCCGCATTGACCACGCCGCAGGGCACGGTCGTTGACGACCTGCTCGTCTACCGCTTCGGCCCCGAACACCTCCTCCTCGTCGTCAACGCCTCGACCACCGACAAGGACTGGGACTGGATTACCTCGCACAAGCGGGACGAGAGCGTCCGACTCACGAATCGCAGCGCCGACTTCTGCCAGCTCGCCATCCAAGGCCCCGACGCCGTCGGCATCCTCCGCCAACTGACCGACGCCCCGCTCGAAGAGATTAAGTATTACCACTTCCGCGAGGGCGAGGTTGACGGCGTCGCCGCCATCATCTCGCGCACGGGCTACACGGGCGAGGACGGCTTCGAGGTCTACGCCGCGCCCGAGCACGCCGAACGCCTCTGGGACCGTCTCATGGACGCGGGCCGCCACGGCACGCCCGAAGGCGTCCTCCCGTGCGGGCTGGCCGCGCGCAACACACTCCGGCTCGAAGCCGCGATGGCCCTCTACGGCCACGAGATAACGGACGAGACGACGCTCCTCGAAGCCGGCCTCGGCTGGATAACCAAACTGGGCAAGGGCGACTTCATCGGCCGCGAGGCGCTGGCGCGGCAGAAGGAGGAAGGCCCGAAGCGCAAGCTCGTCGGCTTCGAGGTCACGGGCCGCGGCATCGTCCGCGACGACTTCGAAATCTTCGTCGAGGGCCAACGGGTCGGCCGCGTCACCTCGGGGAGCCCCGCGCCTTATCTCAAGAAGAACATCGGCCTCGCCTACGTCCCCGCCGAGCACGCGGCGCCGGGGCAGCAACTTCAAATAGACATCCGCGGCCGACAGGTAGCCGCCGAGGTCGTCCCCACGCCCTTCTACAAGAGGGAGAAGAAGTGATCAGTTATCAGTTATCAGTAGAGACAAAAACTGAGGACTGACAACTGATAACTGACAACGTTTTATCAAGGAGATTTCATGTCCAATATTCCCGAAGACCTTCACTACAGCAGGGACCACGAGTGGGTCAGGCTCGACGGCGACGTGGCGACCATCGGCATCACCGACTACGCCCAGCAGAAGCTCGTCGACATCGTCTACGTCGAGCTGCCCCGCGTCGGCGAGAACTTCGAGGCCCACCAGTCGTTCGGCACCGTCGAGTCCGTCAAGGCCACCTCGGACGTGTTCACGCCCGTCTCCGGCGAGGTCATCGAGGTCAACGACCCTCTGCCCGACGACACCGAGAAGTTCAAGACCGACACCTACGGCGAGGCGTGGCTCATCCGCCTCCGCCTGAGCGACAAGAGTCAGGTGGACGGCCTGCTGACGGCGGCCGAGTACGAGGACTTCCTCGGCACCTTAGAGGAGTAACAGACCACAGTGCGTTACATCCCCAACTCGCCCGAGGAGCGGCAGGAGATGCTGAAGGCCGTCGGCCTCTCCTCGGCCGAAGAGCTTTTCGACTCCATCCCTTCCGACGTGCTCCTGCGCGAGCCGCTGAAGACGCCGGCCGCGCTCTCCGAGATAGAGCTGCTCGAACGCTTCGAGGCGCTGGCGTCGCGCAACGCGGCCGCGCGCCGCCCGAGCTTCCTCGGCGCGGGCGCCTACCTGCACTACGCGCCGACCATCATCGACAGCCTCATCCAGCGCAGCGAGTTCTTCACGGCCTACACGCCCTACCAGCCGGAAATCTCGCAGGGCACGCTGCAAGCCATCTTCGAGTTCCAGACGCTCGTCTGCCAACTGACGGGCATGGACGTGGCGAACGCCTCGATGTACGACGGCTCGACGGCGATGGCCGAGGCCGTCCTGATGGCCGAGCGCGTCACGCGCCGCAGCCGCGTCCTCGTCTCGTCGGCCGTCCACCCCGAGTATTTGCACGTCGCGCAGACTTACGTCGCGCACGCCGGCATCGAGCTTGAGAGCGTCAGGTTCGACGACGAGACGGGGCGGACGACGCTCGGCGGCGCGGCGCTCGACCAGACGGTCGCGGCCGTCGTCGTCCAGTCGCCGAACTTCTACGGGTGCGTCGAGGACGTGAAGGCTTTCGCCGACGCGGTCCACGCGGCGGGAGCGCTGCTCGTCGTCGTCGTCACGGAGAGCGCGTCGTTCGGCCTGCTGCGCTCGCCGGGCGCGTGCGGCGCCGACATCGTCGTGGCCGAAGGGCAGTCGTTGGGCGTTCCGCTCTCTTACGGCGGCCCTTACGTGGGGCTCTTTGCCACGCGCGAGAAGTACGCGCGGCAGATGCCGGGCAGGCTGGCCGGCGTCGCGTACGACAAGGAGGGGCGCCGCGGCTTCGTCCTGACGCTCGCCACGCGCGAGCAGCACATCCGGCGCGAGAAGGCGACCTCGAACATCTGCACCAACGAGGGCCTGATTGCCTTGGCCGCGACCATCTACATGACGACGATGGGGCGGCGCGGCTTGCAGGAAGTGGCCGAGCACTGCGCGCGCAAGACCGCCTACGCGCGCCGCCGGATAGCCGCGCTCGAAGGCTTCTCGGTCCCCTACTCCGCGCCCGTCTTCAACGAGTTCGTCGTCCGCGCCCCCGTAGAGGCCGCGGGGCTGCTGCGCCGTCTCGCCGACGAGCATAACCTGACGGGCGGCCTCGCGCTCTCGCGCTTCTTCCCCGACCGCCCGAACGACTTCCTCGTCTGCGTCACCGAGGTCAACAAGCGCAGCGAGATCGAGGCGCTGGCGGCCGGCTTGCGCGAAGCAGCCGCGTGACGCCCCGCGTCGGGGCACCGCTTCGGAGGGTCTGAGATGCCTTTACCTTTTTTGGGCAATTTCCTCTTCGACGGTGCATTCCGCCTCTTTATCTGGCTGATCGTGCGCGACAGCGTGTGCCCCGATTGCCAGGGGATGATGCATAAGGTGCGCAGCCGGACGGTGCGCGACCTGTTCCGCTGTCAGGTGTGTGAGCGCCTGTGGGTCAAGAGGGGCGGCGTGTTCGAGTCGCACGTCTCCTTGAAAGACCCCGCGGCGCCTTACGGGAATTACCTTCGTTAGTCTTTCGGAAATGACACAGAAAGCTTCAACCCACATCACGCAGAACGAGGCGCTCGTCTTCGAGCGTTCGCAGACCGGAAGGCGCGGCTACAGGCTGCCCGCCCTCGACGTTGACGAGACGCCGCTCGACGAGCTTCTGCCCGCCGAGCTTCGGCGCGACGACGACCTGGAAGGCGTGCCCGAGCTGTCGGAGGTCGACGTGGTGCGCCACTTCACGCGCATCTCGACGTGGAACTACAACATCGACCTCGGCATGTACCCGCTCGGCTCCTGCACGATGAAGTACAACTCGCGGCTCAACGAAAAGGTCGCGCGCATCCCCGGCTTCGCCAACCTCCACCCGCTCGCGCCCGAGGAGGATTCGCAGGGCGCGCTCGAAGTGATGTACGAGCTTCAGCAGCACCTCGCCGAGATAACGGGGCTGCCCGGCGTCTCTTTGCAGCCCGCGGCGGGCGCGCACGGCGAACTGACCGGCGTCATGATGATTCGCGCCTTCCTCGACGCGCGCGACGGCGCGGGCGAAGAGGGCCGCCGCCACATCATGCTCATCCCCGACTCGGCGCACGGGACCAACCCGGCTTCGGCCCACCTCTCCGGCTTCACCGTCCGCGCCGTGCGCACGACGGCCGAGGGGCTGACCGACTTAGACCATCTTCGCGAGCTTTGCGCGGCGGGCGACGTGGCCGGCCTGATGCTGACGAACCCGAACACCTGCGGCATCTTCGAGCGCGACATCCGCGAGATTTGCCAGGTCGTCCACGACGCGGGCGGGCTCGTCTACATGGACGGCGCGAACATGAACGCGCTGGTCGGCGTCGCGCGCCCCGGCGACATGGGCGTGGACGTGATTCACCTGAACCTGCACAAGACCTTCTCGACCCCGCACGGCGGCGGCGGCCCCGGCTCCGGCCCCTGCTGCTGCACGCCGGAGCTGGAGCCCTTCCTCCCCGTGCCGCGCGTCGTCAGGGCGGGGACCGACGAAGGCGACGCCCGCTTCAATCTCGACTACGACCGCCCGCAATCAATCGGCCGCGTCAAAGCCTTCTACGGCAACTTCGGGATGCACCTGCGCGCGCTCGCCTACATCCTGACGCACGGCAACGAGGGCTTACGCGAGGCCACGGAGGCGGCGGTCCTCAACGCCCGCTACATCGCTCAGGGCTTGGCCGACACCTTCGACAAGCCCTTCACGCCGCCGCCCATGCACGAAGTCCTCTTCACCGACAAGCGGCAGTCGCGCAAGGGCGCCCACACGCTCGACATCGCCAAGCGCCTCATCGACTACGGCTTCCACCCGATGACCATCTACTTCCCGCTCATCGTCAACGGGGCGATGCTCATCGAGCCGACCGAGTCGGTCGGCCGCGCCGAGCTGCAACAGTTCATCGACGCCATGAAGGAGATAGCCCGCGAGGCCGTCGAAGACCCCGAGACGGTGCTCGCCGCCCCCCACACCACCCGCATCGGCCGCCTCGACGAAGCCGCCGCCGCCCGCAAGCCCGTCCTCCGCTGGCGGCCCGCCGAGAAGACCGCGACGGCGTAAAAGCAGTAGACAGTAGTCAACAGGAAAAAGATTCGGGGGCTGACGCCAGTCGCGTCGCCCCCGTTTTCTTCTACTGTCTACTGTCTACCGCCTTCGGGAGTTTTATCTCCGGCTTCGTCGGGTGCCGTCGGTAGAGGACGACGGTCCGGCCGATGACTTGGACGAGGTGCGAGCCGGCGACCTTCGCGGCGAGCGCCGCGCCGCTCTCCTTCGCGCTCTCGGGCGCGCCTTCGAGGACTTTAATCTTCAACAGCTCGCGCGTGTTGAAGGCGTCCTCGACGGCGCGGGCGGCCGTCTCCGTGACGCCCTCCTTGCCGACGTGGAGCACGGGCCGCAGGTGGTGCGCGAGCGAGCGCAGGTGCGCCCGCTGCTTCTTCGTTAAAGTTTCCGCGCTCACATTATCAACTCCGGGAAATCCGCCCCGCCCTCTTCCGTAGAGTCGCCCGACAGGGCGTCGAAGAGGGCGCGCAACTGCTCGCGTCCGACGGGGCTGGCCGAGACGTGGTGGTTCGTCCAGCTCTCCGCGCGCGGGCACGCTTCGATGAGCAGCGCCATCCCGCGCGCACGCGCCTCCTCCGGCCCGCCCGCGACGGCCAGCGCGACGCGCAACGCCACCTCGTGGTCGTCCGCGCCCTCCCCCCCTAACGGCCGCGTGGCGTAGAGTGCCATCACGTATAACTCGCGCAAAAGCACTCCCCCCGTCAAGTCTCCCGGCGCGACTCTATCTCGCGCACCAGTTCCTCGTCGCCCAACGACTCTTCCCAGCCCGCCGCCAGCTCAAGCCTCACGGTCTTCGCCCCGCCGCTCGGCGTGCAGACCACCTCGACGCTCCCGCCCTGCGCTTCGGCGCGCTCGGCCGCCTCGCCCTCTCCGAGCCCCGCGTAAGCCTGCGCGCACGACCAGACCGTCCCGTCCCCGCCCGTAACTTCTCTCGGCACGTTTGACCTTCCTCCCCTCTGGCCTGATGATGATGATTACCCAACCACCCCCGGACGCGCCAGCGCGGCGAACGCGAAAAGGGGCGGGCGAACCAAACGTCAACTGCTTTTTTAAGATTCCGCGACAAACGGTTGCCAGTATTCATAAAACGGCACGGCGCTAGCCTGCCGCAGAGCAAGAAGGGACATGAGGACTGATGACACAGGCCATAAGGTTTAAGAGAACGCGCGTCGGCGACGACGTAATGACTTACTGCGGGAAGTGCAAAGCCGAACGCACACACATCACGGCAGCAATGAAAACGGACACCGAGCCCGCCGAAGTCATCTGCCGCACCTGCAACTCCAAACACCGCTTCCGCCGCGCCGCAGGCGACGCGCCCAAGGCCCGCGCCCCGCGCGAGGGCGGCGCCTCCGACTCGAAGGCGCGCACGAGGCGGGCGGCGGCCGAGCCCGCGCCGGCCACGGGGCGGCCCTACTCGCCCTCGGGGTCTTTCAAGGAGGGCGAGTGGATAGAGCACAAGCTCTACGGCGTCGGCAGCGTCAAGGCCGTCCGCGCCGGGAAGATTGACGTGAGCTTCGACGGCACCCTTCGCACGCTCATCCACGTCGGCTGAGCGCGGAGAATTAAATTCACGGAAGCGCCCCGCGGCGAACTCGGCGACCGCGGGGCGAATCTCTTCTTTCTTTAATCCCTATCCAGACTGACGCACGGGGGTTTTCGTCGGGCATGATACTGCTCAGGAAAGTTATTTTTTGGTGCCACCTTGTGACGGGCGTCGTCGCGGGCCTCATCATTCTGCTGATGTCCGTGACGGGCGTCCTGCTCGCCTACCAGCGGCAGATTCAGTACTGGGCCGACACGCGCGGCTACGAGGTGTCGGCGCCCGCGCCCGGCGCGACGCGCCTCCCGCCCGAAGCCCTGCTCGCCAAACTGCGCGAAGTCGAAAAGGCGGCGCCTTCATCCGTCGCCTTCCGCTCCGACCCGAGCGCCCCCGCCGCCTTCAACTTCAGCGGCGGACGCACCCTCTTCGTCAACCCCTACACGGGCGAAGCCCTCGGCCCCGGCGCGCAGGGTGTCCGCTCGTTCTTCCGCGTCATGACCGACTGGCACCGCTGGCTCGGCGCGCAGGGCGAGAACCGCGCCGCGGCGCGCGCCATCACGGGCGCCTGCAACCTCGGCTTCCTTTTCCTCGTGGCGAGCGGCTTTTACCTCTGGTTCCCGCGCAACTGGACGCGCAAGGCCGTGCGCGCCGTCGCGTGGTTCAGGCGCGGCCAGAGCACGAAGGCGAGACACTTCAACTGGCACAACGTCATCGGCTTCTGGTCCGCCGCGCCGCTCTTCGTCGTCGTACTCTCCGGCGTCGTCATCTCCTACACGTGGGCCTCCAACCTCGTCTACCGCGCCGCGGGCGAGGAGCC